>NZ_JBVILX010000009.1:290912-329044 GCF_055580145.1 Kitasatospora sp. NPDC032121
CCGCAATGCCCTTTACTCCCCTGTTTCGACCCCACCTCCCCCGCGGCCCTGCCCTCCCCCCGCAGAGGGAGGGCGGGCTTGTTCCTCAGCTGACAGAGCCCCAGGCCCGTTCCCGTCGTGCACGGGGCGGCCGGGGAGCCGCCCGACGCGTGGGGGACAATGGGCGGCATGTCCCGACGTCGTTCCGCGCCCCGCACCGCCGCGCCCCGGCTGCTGCCCTCCTCCCCCTGCCCGTGCGGCCTGCCCGCCACCTACGGCGACTGCTGCGGCCGACTGCACCGGGGCCAGACGGCGGCCACCACCGCCGAGTCCCTGATGCGCTCCCGGTTCAGCGCCTTCGCCGCACAGGACGAGGCGTACCTGCTGCGCACCTGGCACCCGGACACCCGGCCCGCCGAGGTCGACTTCGACCCGGGGCTGCGCTGGACCGGGCTGGAGGTGGTCGCCACCACCGAGGGCGGCGCGTTCCACGCGGAGGGCACGGTCGCCTTCCGGGCGCACTGGACCGAGGGCGGGGAGCAGGGCGTGCTCACCGAGAACAGCCGCTTCGTGCGGCACGAGGGCGCCTGGGTGTACCTCGACGCCCTCTCGCTCGGCTGAGCCGCCCCGCGACCGGCGGCCGCTACAGGTAGTCGTCCAGCCGCGCCAGCGCGAACCCCTGCGCGGTGGCGTCGTCGACGACCTTGCGCAGCAGGTCCGGCATGGAGGCGTTCCAGATGTCGACGCCCCGGAAGTGGGTCAGGATGATGTCGCCCGGGTGCAGCTTCTGGTCGTCGTAGCGCCACTCCATGTGGTCCGGGAAGGCCTCCTCGTTCCACAGCGGCACCGCCTGCACCCCGCAGGAGGCCGCCGCGCGCAGGGTGTCGTCGTTGTACTCGCCGTACGGCGGCCGGAACAGCCGGGGGCGGACGCCGATCTGCTGCTCCAGCTGGTCCTGCTGGTTGCAGATCTCCTCGTGCTGGGTCTCGTAGTCCAGGACCTTCAGGTTGCGGTGGTTGATCGTGTGGTTGTTGATCTCCACGCCCTGGGCGTGGAGGTCGCGGAAGTAGCCGTAGTTCTCGCGGACGAGGTAGTCGGAGACGTAGGTGCTGAGCGGGATGCCCAGCTCCCGGGCCATCCGGGAGAACTCGGGGTCCTTCTCGTCCCCGTCGTCGACGGTCAGGAAGACCACCTTGTCATTGGTCGGGACCCGGTAGACGACGGGCGGGCGGCCGTCCGCGAGCTTGACGCCCTGCCCCTGGGTGAGCTCGACCCTGGTCGTCGGGCGGGGCGGGGCCTTCAGCGGCGGGCGCTCCAGGCCCCAGCGCCGGGCGGCCTCCTGCTCAGCCTGGGCGGCCTGGGCGGCCGCCTCCTGACGGGCCATGGCCTCGCCGCTGTTCTCCTCCTCCTTGCCGGCCACGCCGGGCAGCCGGGGCGGCGCCACGGGCGGGGCGCCCGCGTGGTCGGGGCCCTGGCCGGCGATCTCGGCGACGGGCCCCGCGTTCGCGTTCCCGTCGACGGCCGGGGCCGGCTTCGGTCCGGCCGGAGCGGCGCAGCCGGCGAGGACGGCGGAGAGGCAGACGGCGGCCAGCAGTCCGGTCCGTGCGCCGGTCCGGCCCCGCCGACTTCCCCTCAAATCCCCTCTAGTACGACAAACTGATGGTCTGTTCATGGCTGCACTGCTCCCCCGACGCGCACCACCGCCAACCCCCTCGTCACTCGCACGGGGCAACGACGCACCGGGGGCCTTGCCGTTCCTTTGCCCGGGCGGCGGGCGATCGGGTGGCGGGTGGCAGGGCGCGCGGACGGGGCGGACGGGGCAGACGGGGCAGACGGGGTGGACGAACGGATGGGGCCGCCGGGAAAAACCGATTGCGACGACGGCGCCGTGAAGTGGATCATGCGCGCATGACGAACAGCGCGCAGCACCGCTCAGGCTCCTGGACCGTCGCCACGGCCGACGTGACCACTCCCGAGGCCCTGGACCTGCTGCGCGAGTACTACTTCGACGTGGCCAACCGCTACTACCGCCTGCACTTCGACCGGGAGGGCACTCCCGAGGAGTTGGAGTCCGGCCTCGCCGGCTCCCCCAGCGACGACCTCGCCGCCCCGAGCGGCCTCTTCCTGATCGGCCGCCACGACGGCGTCGCCCACTCCTGCGCCGGCCTGCGGCGACTCGACGCCACCACTGCCGAACTCACCCGGGTCTTCGTCCGCCCCGGCCTGCGCGGCACCGGCGGCGGCACCGCACTGCTGACCGCCGTCGACCGGGCCGCCCGCTCCCTGGGTGCGGACCGGATCGTCCTCGACACCCGCCTCGACCTGGTCGAGGCCCGCGCGCTCTACCTGCGGAACGGCTACCGGGAGATCCCGGCCTACAGTAGCGGCCCGTACGCCCAGGTCTGGTACGGGAAGGAGCTCACCGCCGTTGCCCAGCAGGGAGGTTGAGACAGGCCCTTAGTCGACACCCGCCTCGGACCGGGGCTGCGGCCCGGCCGTCAGCGCGGCCGCGAGTTCGGCCGCCGAGGGCGGGTTGGCGCCCGGGCGGGCGACGGTCAGCGCGGCCGCCGTCACCGCGTGGGTGAGACAGGCCGCCAGGCCGGCGCCGGCCGCGCGGGCGTGCAGGAAGGCGGCCATGAAGGAGTCGCCGGCACCGACGGTGTCCGCGACCGGCACCGGGCGGGCCGCGGCCTCGGCGCGGCCCCCGTCGGCGGTGCGGGCGAACGCGCCCTCGGCGCCCAGGGTCACCGCGACGGTGGCGGGGCCGAGCGCCAGCCAGCGCTCGGCGACCGCCTCGGGCCGCTCACCCGGGTAGAGCCAGGCCAGGTCCTCGTCGCCGGCCTTGACCAGGTCGCTCAGCGCCACCCAGCGCTCGACCCGGCGGACGGCCTCGGCCCTGTCGCCCATCAGCGCCGGACGCACGTTCGGGTCGTAACTGATCTGCGCCCGCCCGCGCCAGCGTTCCACCAGCGCCCGCACCGAAGCGGCGCCGGGCTCGGTGACGGCCGCGATCGAGCCGAGGTGGATCGCGGCGGGCGGCTCGGCGGGTTCGGTGGGCGGGAGCGTCCAGCGGATGTCGAAGGTGTAGTGGGCCCGCCCCTGCCCGTCCAGTTCCACCACCGCCGAGGGCGTCCGGTCGACCTCGGCCGCCAGCACCCGCACGCCCGCCGACTCCAGGTGCCGCCGGATCAGCCGGCCGTTGGCGTCCGGCCCCAGCTCGGTGAGCAGCGTGGCCGGGCGGCCGAGCCGGGCCAGGCCGTAGGCGACGTTCGCGGGGCTGCCGCCGGGGTGCACCCGGTCCGGGGCCGCACCCGATCGGACGATGTCGGCGACGCACTCGCCGATCACCAGAACGGGCGAAGCGGGGCTGGTCACGGCGGCTCCTGACATCCGGTGCGCGGGCATCCTCGGACAGCCAGCCTACGGGCTGCGTCAGGGGGAAGGGCGTCAGGGCAGAGAAGTACGGCCGCCGGACCTGGCCAGGTTTTCCGACGGCCGTGGCTCGTCCGTCAGGGGACGATGCACTACTGACCTTAGACCGCGGACCGGGGACGCCGCCATCACCGTACGCCGTCCGGGGGACCACGGTGTGTCGCCGGCACCGCCCCGATCACGCCCGGGGCTCCACTAGCATCCGTGGCCAGGCTCTACCGTCCCGGCGGCTCCCCGCCTCCGCTCCCGGCCGTGAAGCGCGGTGATCACCCTTGCCCAAGGTCCGCCTGCCCAGGCTCCGCTCGCTCAAGTCCCGCCTGTTCGGGTCCCGTTCGTTCGGGACCCGTTCGTTCGGGACCTGCACCAGTCTCGCGCTGTCGCTCGCGCTCGGCGCGGTGCTGCTGTCCGCGAGCGCGCCGACGGCCGGCGCCACCAGCGGGCTGGGCGATCCGGTCTTCCCCTCGCTCGGGAACACCGGGTACCGGGCGCTCCGGTACGACCTGGCCTTCGACTACCGGGCCGACACCCGGACGGTGGACGGCACGGCCGTGCTCACCGTACGGCCGGACCGCGTCCTCGCCCGGCTGGAGCTGGACGCGCTCGGACTGACCGTGCGCGCCGTCCGGGTCGACGGGCGGGCGGCGGGCTTCGCGACCCACGACGAGAAGCTGACGGTCACCCCGGCCAGGCCGTTCCTCCCGGGCGCCGTCACCCGGCTGACCGTCGAGTACACCGCCGACCCGCGGGCCCGGCTGCCGCACACCGGCTGGGTCCCCACCCCGGACGGCTTCGCGGTGGCCGGCCAGCCGAAGAGCGCGCACACCGTCTTCCCGTGCGACGACCACCCGAGCGACAAGGCCCGGTTCACCATCGCGGTGACCGCCCCCGATGCCCTCCTGGGCGTCGCCAACGGGGAGTTGACGGCCACCGAGCGACTCGGCGACGGCCGCACCACCCGCCGGTACGTCTCCCGCGAACCGATGGCCACCGAGCTGGTCCAGGTCTCCGTGGGCGACTACACGGTGCGCGAGCGCACCGGCCCGCACGACCTGCCGCTGCGCGACGTCGTGCCGACCGCCCGCGCCGCCGAACTGGAACCCGCGCTCGCCCTCACCCCCGGCCAACTCGCCTGGGCGGAGGCCCACCTGGGGCCGTTCCCGTTCGAGACGTACGGGCTCCTGCCGGCCAACTCGGACGATCCGGCCGCGTTCGCCTTCACCGGACTGGAGACCCAGACGCTCACCCTCTACAAGCCGAACTTCCTGCGGCAGGCGGAGCCGGCGATCGCCTCGCACATGATGCACGAGGTGGTCCACTCCTGGTTCGGCAACAGCGTCTCCCCCGCCCGCTGGTCCGACCTCTGGCTGAGCGAGGGCCACGCCGAGTTCTACGAACTGGTGTACCGCTACGAGCACGGGTGGCCGGAGGCGGACGGCAGCACCACGCTGACCGACCGGATGCGCCTGCTCTACGGGCTGGGCGACCAATGGCGGCACGACTCCGGGCCGGTCGCCTCCCCCACCGCCGCCGACCTCTTCGGCGGCCAGCGGTACAAGGGCGGCGCGCTGGTGCTGTTCGCGCTGCGGGAGAAAGTCGGGGCGGCGGCCTTCGAGCGGATCGAGCGCGTCTTCCTGGACACCCACCGGTACGGCAACGCGACCACCGGGGACTACGTGCGGACGGCCTCGGCGGTCTCCGGGCAGGACCTGGGGGGCTTCCTCGACGACTGGCTGTACGGGCTGCGGACGCCGCCGATGCCCGGGCATCCGGACTGGGTGGTGGGCCCGGTGAGCCCGGTGGGCCCGGTGGGGCAGGCGGGGGCGGTTCCGGGGGACCAGGTGCCCGCGGCGCCCGTCCCCGGAGCGCCCGTCTCTGCGGCGCCCGTCCCCGGGGCGCCGGCTCCGGAGGGTGGGGCCGCAGGGGCGGGCGGGCCCGTGGGGGCGCGGGGCTCCGGAACGCTCTGACGGCGCGGCTGGGGCCGCTGGTGCACGCCCGGCGCGCCGCCGTGCGTCCGGTCGCGCGTCGCGCGCCCCTGACCGGCAGGGGCGGGTGGGGCCATGGTGGTTCCCACGGCCCGCCCGCCGCCCGGCAGAGTCCCGGTCGGCTCGCGGGCCGTCCAGACGTTCCCGTGTGCGCCCGCCCGTGAGCGCCCGCCCGTGAGCAGGCGCGCACGGACCGGCCGTAACCCTTCCGGCGCAGCGTCGTTGGACCGGCCATGAAGAAGCGCAGCATGCTTGCCGTGGCCTCGATCGCCGTGGGTGTCGTCGCCTCCCTCACCGCGCCGAGTGCGCACGCCAGTGCCCTGGGCGGGCAGGAAGGGCTGCCCGGCCCGCTGAGCAGTGCCCCGGACGTGGTGCCCGGGCAGGTCGGCGACGCGGGTGGTGTCCTCGGGGAGGCCACGGGCTACGTGACCGGGTCGGCGGACGGCCTGGTGGCGGTCGCGCCCCACGCGTAACCCGCACGCGTAGCCCCGCGTGGGGCTCAGGACATCGGGGCTCCGAGGTCCTGGGTCCAGTAGGGCGTGCCGGCGGAGTTCGTGGCGAAGCCGACGCCGACGTCCTTGAATCCGCAGTCGAGCATGTTGGACTGGTGGATTCCGCCGTCCATCCAGCGGGCGAGGACGGCGGCCGGGGTGGTCGGACCCCGGTCGAGGTTCTCGCCCCACTGCGACCAGCGGTAGCCGGCGGCGGTGATCCGGGCCTCGGTCCGGACGCCGTCCGGGGTGACGTGGTCGAAGAAGCCGCGGATGGCCATGTCGTCCGCGTGCTTCTGGGCCGAGCCGTGCAGCCTGGGGTCGATCCGCAGCGGGGCGCAACCGGCCTTCGCGCGTTCGGCGTTGACCAGGTCCACCAGTTGGCGCTCCGGGTTGGGCAGCGGTGTCGCGGAGGCGGTTCGGGTCGCGGTCGGCGTCGGTGTGGGCGTCGCCGTCGGTGACGGGCTCTCCGCGGGTACCGGGGCCGGCACCGGCGTGGCGGCGGCGGGTGCGGCTGCGGCCGTCGGGGCGTCCTGGGCCGCGGCCGGGGCGGTGGGCTCCGGTGGCGTCGGCCGCGGCGGCTCACCGGCCTGCGGCCAGACCAGGGCGAGGGTGGTCACGGCGACGGCCGCGGCCGCACCGCTCACCAGCACGGCCTTGCGGGCCGCGGTGCCGGCCCAACCGCCGTGGCCTCCCGCTCCGGCGTGCGCTCCGGCGCCCGTGCCCGCTCCCGCGCCGGAGCCCGCACCGGTGGCGGCCGTCGCGGAGGCGACGGAGGCGGCGGTGTGCTGGAAGTGCAGCAGCACGGGCGCGTCGAGCGGGATCGGCACCAGGGCGAGGCCGGCCAGCAGCCCTTCGGCCGGGAACAGGTCCCGGCCGAGCCCGCCGCAGTCGGCGCAGTCCCGGATGTGACGGGCGATGCGCTTGCGCCAGACCGAGTTCGGGGTGCCGTCGAAGCCCGCGGTGAGCTCGGTCAGCCCGGGGCAGCGGGGGTAGGCGCAGAGCGCGCGGACGACGATGCGGCCCGCTTCGAGCTGCTTCTTCATCCGCTGCACCCGCACCGCGGTGTGCTGCGGGCTCAGGTCGAGGGCCTCGGCGAGTTCGGCGCGGGTCAGTTCGCCGGCGGCCTCCAGCCACCAGAGGGCGAGCAGTTCGCGGTCGTCCGGGTCCAGCCAGCGGGTGGCCTCGGCCACCTCGCGGCGCTGGCCGGAGAGGCCGAGGCGCAGGATGGTCAGGTCGGTGAAGTCGGCCCGGGGGTCGGCGACCTCCCAGGTCTCGTCCAGGCCGCCGACGGTCGGCTGCTGCTGGCCGGCGGTGTGCCGACGGCGCACCTGGTTCATGGTGATGGCGACCAGCCAGGAGCGGAAGGCCTCCGGGTCGCGGAGCCCGTCCAGGCCGTCCAGGGCCCGGATCATGGTCTCCTGCGCGACGTCGTCCACGTCGGCGTGGCCGCCGAGGGCGCGGCCGGCCACGTTGTAGACGAGCGGCAGCCAGGCGGCGACCAGCGCCTCCCGGGCCTGCCGGTCGCCTGCCTGCGCCGCGAGTACCAGGGTGGTCCCGCTCCTGTTCTGCACATCAGCGTTCATGGTCCGCACTCCGTCTTGCCGTCTATCCGTCCGCCGCTGCCTCCTCGGAGACCCGTGGGGAGTGATCAGATAACAACAATGTGCACGGAATCGGAAAATCGGACCGGCCGGACCAGGCGGACCGGGGGCGTACGGACCGGATCGTTCGGCCCGGTCCGATGGTCAGACCGGGCCGAACGAGGGCCGGTTCACGCCGGGGCGGCGAACACCTGGGTCCACCACGGACCGTTGGCACCGGTCCGCACCCCCACGCCGAGCTGCTTGAACGAGCAGTTGAGGATGTTGGCCCGGTGGCCGGGGCTGTTCATCCAGGACTCCATCACCGCGGCCGGATCCTTCTGGCCTCGGGCGATGTTCTCGCCCCAGGTGCTCCAGCTGTAGCCGGCCGCCTCGATCCGGTGGTCGGCGTGGTTGCCCTCGGGGCTGGCGTGGTCGAAGTAGCTGCGGTCGGCCATGTCGTCGCTGTGCGACTGGGCCGCGCTCGCCAGCCTGGGCTCGTTGCCGACCGGCCCGCAGCCGGCCTTGCCGCGCTCGACGTTGACCAGGTCCACGACCTGCTGGGCGTACGACGGGGACGCGCCCCCGCCCGCCGGCCGGGCCGCGGCGGCCCGGGCGGCGACGGTCTGACCGGCGGCGGTCTGACCGGCGGCTGCGGTGCGGGTCGTGCTCGGGGTCGCCTTGACCGCGGCGGCCGAGGGAGTGGGGACGGTGCTCGGCGTGGCGGCGGCCGAAGCCGTCGGCGAGGCCGGAGCGGTCGCGGCCGTCGACGTGGCCGCGGCGCTCGGGGTGGCCGCCGGGTCGGCGGCGGTGGGGGTGGCGGTGGGGGTGGCGGGCGACGGGACGTCCGGGTTCGTCCCCCCGGTGCCGGGCACCTGGATGCCCTCGCGGGTGCCCAGCTCCGCGGAGATCAGCGCGTCGGCGGTCAGCGACTGGCCCGCCAGGTCGCGGTCGGCCTGCTTGCCGCCGTACGCCGCGTAGCCTGCCCCGGCCAGGGCGGCGAACAGCCCGGTGCCGGCCACGGCGGCGACGACCGCCGTGACCGGCACGATCCCGCCGCGACGCCGCGCCCGGCGTCCCCGGCCGGCGTGCCGCTCGGCAGCGCGCCGCGCCGCCCGGCCGCCGGAGCGGCCACGGGCAGCACTCCCGCTGTCGCTGCCCGTGCCTCCCCCGCTCGCCGGGAGGATGGTCGTCCTGTCGTCGCTGTTCACGGTGGCCACGCTTTCTGTTCCGGGTCGACTGGTCGGGTGTCGACACTTGGGAGACCTCCCCGCGGGACGTCGATAACAGAAATTCCGAACGGATGTCCGGCGGCCGGGCCGCGGCCTCAGCCGGCCGGCTCCTCCGGAGCCATGTCGTAGGTGACGAACCTGGTCCGGGTGGCGACCTGGTCGTACTTGCCACGGGCCCGGTAATTGTCCTCGGAGGTGATCCAGCGGACGGTGACCCACCCGCGTTCCGCCGCGATTTCCCGCAGCCGGCCCAACAGCGCGTCCACCGCCCCGCCGCCCCGGACCTCCGGCGCCACGAACAGATCGTCCAGGAAGCACCCGACGGCCCCGTGCAGCGGCCGCGAGAACGGGCGGTAGTGCGCGAGCCCGACCGGCCGGCCCTCCCCGTCCCGCGCCAGCAGCCCGGCCAGCTCGTGCGCCGGATCCATCAACCAGGACCAGACCAGCTCGGCCTTCTCCTCCGGGATCGGCACCCGGTAGAACTCGCAGTACCCACGGAAGAGCTCGCGCCAGGCGGCGTAGTCACCGGCCTCGGGCGCGCCGACGCTCCAACGGGTCGTGGGGGTGTCGCTCATCTCGGTCTCCATCACTCAGGGGGTGGCGGGAGCTCCCAGCATGACGCCCCGCCGCCCCGCCGGTGATCACCGTCCCGGCCAAGACCGTGCCCCCTGCGCGCCACTGCGGAGCCTTGCGGCCCGGGGGCGGGAAAGGTCCGGGCCGGGAAGAGCCCGGGGCCGAGTCGGGGCGCCCGCCGCGGCCGTCGTGCGGGGGTGGGAGTGCGGGCGGATGCTGAGGGACGTGGAGGTGGTGCCGACGTGACGGGGTTGATGCGGTTGGCTTCGGTGTCGCGGGAGGTGGCGGCGGAGCCGGGGCGGCGGACGAAGACGGGGTTGCTGGCCGCCTATCTGCGGGAGTCGGCGCCGCTGGAGGGGGCGGTGGCGGTGGCGCTGCTGTCCGGGGAGTCGCAGCGACTGCGGACCGGGATCGGTCCGGCGGCGCTGCGGGGACTGCCGGAGCCGGCGGTGGAGGCCTCGCTCGGGGTGCCGGAGGTGGAGCGGGAGCTGGAGCGGATCGCCGGGGTGCACGGCGCGGGGGCGCAGGCGGAGCGGCTGCGGCTGCTGCACGGGTTGTTCGCACGCGCGACCGCCGTGGAGCAGGCGTTCCTGCGGGCGGTGCTGGTCGGGGACCTGCGGCAGGGGGCGCTGGACGCGGTGCTCGGGGACGCCGTGGCGCAGGCGGCCGGGGTGCCGGCGGCGGCGGTGCGGCGGGCGTTGATGTTCCGGGGGTCGGCCCGCGCGGTGACGCAGGCGGCGCTGACCGGTGGGGAGGCGGCGCTGGCGGCCTTCCGGCTGGAGGTGGGGCGGGCGGTGCGGCCGATGCTCGCCGCCTCCGCGCCGGACGTGGCCACGGCGCTGGAGCGCACCGGTCCGGCCGCGGTGGAGTGGAAGCTGGACGGCGTCCGGGTGCAGGTGCACCGGGAGGGCGGGGAGGTCGCGGTGTTCACCCGCGGCCTGGAGGACGTCACCGCCCGCGTCCCCGAGGTGGTCGAGGCCGCGCTGGCCCTGCCGGTGCGCTCGGCCGTGCTGGACGGCGAGGCGATCACGCTCGGTCCGGACGGCCGGCCGCGCCCGTTCCAGGAGACCGCCGCTCGCATCGCCTCCCGGCAGGACCCGGCCCGGTTGCGCGCCGGGGCTCCGCTCGACGCCTACTTCTTCGACCTGCTGCACCGGGACGGCGAGGACCTGGTGGACCGTCCCGGGCGGGAGCGCTGGGCGGCACTGGCCGGGGCGGTGCCGGACGTCCTGCGGCCGGCCCGGGTCGAGACCGGGGACCGCGAACGGGCGCTGGCCTTCTTCCGCGAGACGCTGGCGCTCGGCCACGAGGGCGTGCTGGTGAAGGACCCGGCGGCCCCGTACGCGGCCGGGCGGCGCGGCGCGGGCTGGATCAAGGTGAAGCCCCGGCACACCCTGGACCTGGTGGTGCTGGCCGCCGAGTGGGGCAGCGGGCGGCGCCACGGCTTCCTCAGCAACCTGCACCTGGGCGCCCGGGCGGCGGGCGAGCCGGGGCTGGGCCCGTGGGTGATGCTCGGCAAGACCTTCAAGGGCCTGACCGACGAGACGCTCGCCTGGCAGACCGCCGAGCTGCTGGCCCGGGAGACCGGGCGGGACGCCTGGACGGTGCGGGTCCGGCCGGAACTGGTCGTCGAGATCGCCTTCGACGGGGTGCAGCGCAGCCCCCGCTATCCGGCCGGCCTCGCCCTGCGGTTCGCCCGGGTGGTGCGCTACCGGCCGGACAAGGCCGCCGCCGAGGCCGACACCGTCGCGACCGTACGGGAGATCGCCGCCGCGGAGGGACTGTGAACTCCCTGGAGTGCCGGCCGGAGCCCGGGCTGTGGCACCAACTCTTGTCAGGGGAACGTCAGTTCAAACCTGCCTCGCCGTCCGGCGGCTCCGGCGTGAACCTAATCGGCCATTCTCGACGATCCCGCCGCCGCACCCGCCGTGGACGGATCAACGGCGGTTAGGTTGGCAATGACAACGAGAGGCGGCCGCCGGGCAGCCGGCGGCGCACTGGCGAGAGGTGCCCGACCATGCGGGTGAGTGTCGACCGGGACCGCTGCTGCAGCTCCGGAATGTGCGTCCTGAACGTTCCCGAGGTCTTCGACCAGGACGAAGACGACAGCCTGGTGAGGCTCCGCCAGACCTCGTTCCGGCCCGACCAGTTCGGTGACATCAGACTGGCCTCCCAGCTCTGCCCGGGCGGCGCGATCACCGTGATCGAGGACGAGCCGGCGCAGACCTAGGCAATCCTCGGCCGGAAGCGGGCAACCCCCCGGACGCAACGTGACCGACCCATCCTCAGCGACCAAGTCCCCACCGGAGAACCATCGCGACGCAAGGAGACCCCGCCTTGACGAGCTCGTCCACCGCCCCCGCCATCTCCCTCCCAGCCAAGCACTCGGCCGGCTGCCCGTTCGGCCCGCCGCCCGCGTACGTCGAGGCCGCCGCCACCGCCCGGCTGACCCGGGCCACCATGCCCGGGGGCGAGCCCTGTTGGCTCGCCACCGGCTACACCGAGGTCCGCGCCATCCTGTCCGACCGCCGGTTCAGCTCGGACATCCGCCACCCGTCCTTCCCGCTGCTGGTCGCCGGCAGCCGGGAGCGGATCACCGAGCACCCGAGCTTCCTGAACCTCGACGACCCCGAGCACGCCCGGCTGCGCCGCATGGTCACCGGGGACTTCCTGGTCAAGCGGATCCAGGCGATGCGCCCGGACATCCAGCGGATCACGGACGAGGCGCTGGACACGATGACCGGCGGCCGCACCGAAGCCGACCTGGTCGCCGACTTCGCGCTGCCCATCCCGTCGCTGGTGATCTGCCTGCTGCTCGGCGTCCCGTACGAGGACCACGAGTTCTTCCAGCGCGTCAGCCGGGCGCTGCTCACCCAGAGCAGCTCGCCGCAGCAGCTCCTGGACGCCCGGGACGAGATGCTGGAGTACCTGACGGAGCTGGCGGCCCGCAAGCGGGCGCAGCCGCAGGACGACATCCTCAGCCGGCTCGCCGTCCGGGACGACCTCACCACGCGCCAGATCGCCAGCACCGGCTTCCTGCTGCTGGTCGGCGGGCACGAGACGACCGCGAACATGATCTCGCTCTCCACCGCCCTGCTGCTGGAGCAGCCGGAGCAGATCGACAGGCTGGCCGACCCGGCCACACTGCCCGGAGCGGTGGAGGAGCTGCTGCGCCACCTCACGATCATCCACACCGGGGTGGCCCGGGTGGCGTTGGAGGACGTGGAGCTGGGCGGCACGACGATCAGGGCCGGTGAGGGCGTGATGGCGATGCTCTCCACCGCCAACCGGGACGAGGAGCTGTTCGGCAGCACCGGCCGGCGGCCGGTGGAGGAGCTGGACCTGGACCGGGACGCCCGGCGCCACCTGGCCTTCGGCTTCGGCGTGCACCAGTGCCTCGGCCAGCCGCTGGCCCGCGCCGAGCTGCAGATCGCGCTGGCCACGCTGTTCCGGCGACTGCCCGGACTGCGGCTGGCCGTCCCGCGCGAGGAGCTGTCGTTCCGCACCGACTCGTTCATCTACGGCATGCACTCGCTGCCCGTCGCATGGTGACGGACCGGTGACTCCCTGCTGACGGCCGGGCGGGGTCCGCGAGGTTCCGCAGACGTCCGCGGGGGCCGGCCGGGCACCCGGCTGGCCCCGGCGCCGGGGCGGAGGCAGGCTGGAAGGGCGAAGAGACACCACCGGCCCCACCCCGCGCGCGACCCCGCGCGCCGGGACCGGCCGAGGAGACGGAGCCCGCGATGACCGACATGAGCGACCGGTCCACGGTGAGCACCGAGGAAGACGAGGACGTCCGCGCCGCGGACCCCGAGGAGGGCATCCCCTCGATGCAGAACCTGCACGCGCAGGACACCTCCCAGGCGGAGGGCGCCCCCATGCTGGACGAACCCGGCCAGCCCGGCTGACCGTCCGCCGTGCCGACCCGACCGCCCGGTGGGACCGGGCGGTCGCCGCGACCGCGGGTGTCGCCGCTCCGGCGGCGAGCCACCCGCGGGGGAGGATAGGCGCATGACCGAACACGACCAAGGCAACCGCCAGGCCCGACCGCCCGCGGACCCGCGCACGTCGTGGGCGACCTGGACCACTCAATCGATCATCAGCGGCCCCGGTGGGGTGACCACCACCGAGGTCGGTCCGATCTCCGGCGACCTCACCGTGCACACCACCTGGGTCGACGGCGAGGCGAGGCTGACCGTCCAGTACACCGGCGCGCTGGACTGGTACACCGTCGTCGGGAGCCCGGTTCCGGCGGCCGACGAGACCACCGCACGCGCGATCCACCAGGCGATGGTGAACGGCGTCAAGGCCGGCCAGGGCGCGGGCGCACCGGCTCCGCCGAAGGCCTAGGAACCTCCGGGAGGGAGCAGCGGCGCGCCGTGCCGCTGCTCCCCCGCCCTACGGGGCCGTGCCGTCCGTCTCCACGCCCCCGTCCGCCTCCACGCTCCCGTCCGTCTCCACCGCCCCGCCGCGCGCCACCGTCTCGCCCTTCAGGACGGGCGCGGCCACGGTCCAGTAGCTACGGTCCGCCGGGCGGCGCCCGCGCAGGTCCCTGCGCACCTCGTCGGCCAGCCGGCGGGTGTCGCGGCGGTTCATGGTGGCGCCGATGCCGGCGCCGACCAGCAGCGGGATCACCGCCGGCAGGTGCCGCAGCGAGCTGCGGGTCAACCGGCGGCGGACCTTCTGGCGCACCTCCGAGCCGATCGCCAGCGCGGCGAAGCCGGCGGGCCGCACCAGCAGGCTCGCGTCGATCCCGCGGCGGTTGGCCCAGGCGCCGAGGTAGGCGCCGGCCCGCTGGCTGGCGGTGCCCTGCGCCGGGGTGCCGTAGACCTCGTGCAGCTCGGCGATCAGCTTGATCTCCACGGCCGCCACCGCGAGCGTCTCGGCCGCGATCTCCACCGGCATCGCGGGTGGCACCGGCAGCATCGCCGCCGCGCCGACGCCCGCCCCGAGCGTGCCGGAGGCCCGGACGGCGCCGGTGACCAGCAGGTCGGCCAGTTGCTCCGGGAAGGCCGCCTCCGGGTGCTGCGCCCGCAGGGTGGCGAGGTCGCGCACCGGGATCCGCGGCGCGGTGTGCACCAGCTGTTCGGTCAGCGCCCTGCCCCCGTACGCGGCGCCCTTGGCGGCTCCCCGGGCGGCGGCGCGGCCACCGCGACCGAGCAGCCGGACGGTCTGCAGCACCAGCGCCCGGCCGCGGCCGCGCTGCTTCGCCGTGTACTCGGCGACCGGGCCCTCGCCGACGGGTTGCTCGGACTCCTCGACCAGTTCGGCGAGTTGCTCGGTCAGTTCGGCCTCGGCCCGGTCGGGCCCGGCGGGCGGCCGGGGGCGGCCCGGCCCGGGGAAGCGGACCGGTCTGCGGAAGACTGCCATGGGAATCCGGTACCCCTTTCGCGGCGGCGACAGCACGGCCGGCCCGGGCCGGCTACTCGACGATCTCCACCCCGTTCCAGAAGGCCACCCGGTCGCGCACGTGCTCGGCCTCGGGCTTCGGATCGGCGTAGAACCAGGCGGCGTCCGGGTTGGTCCGCCCGTCCACCTCCAGGGTGTAGTAGCCGGCGGTGCCCTTCCAGCCGCACACCGTGGTGGTGTCCGAGGGGCGCAGGTACTCGGTGCGCACCGCCGCGACCGGGAAGTAGTGGTTGCCCTCGACGACGACGGTGTCGTCACTCTCGGCGATGACGACGCCCTGCCAACTCGCTGTGGTCATACCGCGATTGTGCCCGACGGGCGGGCGTCGCGCCCAGGGTTCCCGGCACCCGCCCGGGCGGCCGGGGCGGTCAGGACAGCGGGTGGGCGTGCACCGGCACGTGCGGGCTCTGGTGGCCGCCGCTGGCGAGCATCCGGACCTCGCCCGCGTCGCTGATCTCGGCCCGGACGATCCCGCTCTCGTCCTCGTACACCGGGTGACCGCCCGGGCCGGTCGCGTCGGTGCGGGCGACCACCACGACGTCCTGCGGGGCCTGGGTCCCCGGGGTGCCGGGGAAGGTGAGTGCGTAGCGCTCGGCGGGGTTCATCACGGCTGCTCCTGCCTACCCGGCGGCCTCGACCGGCACGGCGGCCCGAATGTGCGAGCCGCAGACCTCCAGTTCCGCGAGCAGCCGGGCGGTGGCCTCGGCGACCGCCTCCACGGCCCGGTCGAAGGCCTCCCGGTTGTGCGCCGCGGGGGCGCGGAACCCGGAGACCTTGCGAACGTACTGGAGAGCCGCCGCGTGGAAGTCCTCCTCGTCGGCGTCGGGCGTGACGGGGGGTCGCAGGGTCTTGATGTTGCGGCACATGCTCCCAGTCTCGCGCGCGGGGGCCGCGGCGGCGACCCCCTTTCGTCACACGCACCTCACGGCGCCGTCATCCGGCCTGATTAGGATGCCGGACGAACGAATTCATCCCACCTTCGCCCCTTTCTCGTCCCGCCGCGCGCTCTCCCGGTCCGTCGGCATCACCCCGGAGTCACCCCTTGCCTCTCGCGCTGCTCGCGCTGGCCGTCACCGCGTTCGCCATCGGAACCACCGAATTCGCCGCCATGGGGCTGCTCCCCCAGGTCGCCGACAGCCTCCACGTCTCCATCCCGCAGGCGGGCTGGCTGATCTCGGCGTACGCGCTGGGGGTGGTGGTCGGTGCGCCGCTGCTGACCGCGCTCGCCGCCGGGCGGCCGCGCAAGGCGGTGCTGGTGGCGCTGGCCGGGCTGTTCGCGACCGGCAACCTGCTCTGCGCGGTGGCCCCGGACTTCTGGACGCTGGCCGCCGCCCGGCTGGTCACCGGGCTGCCGCACGGCGCGTTCTTCGGCGCGGGCGCGGTGGCGGCGGCCGAACTGGTGGCACCGGACCGGCGGGCCCGGGCGGTGGCCGTGATGTTCTCCGGGCTGACCGTCGCCAACATCGTCGGCGTCCCGGCCGCGACCCTGCTCGGCCAGCACCTGGGCTGGCGGGCGACCATGCTGGTGGTCGTGCTGATCGCGGCCGCCGGGACGCTCGCCATCGCCCGGCTGGTGCCCGCGCTGCCCTCCCCCGGCCAGTCCGGGCTCCGGCACGAGCTGCGGGCCTTCCGCAGCGGGCAGCTCTGGCTGGCGCTGGCCACCGTGGTGTTCGGCTGCGGCGGCTTCTTCGCCTGCTACAGCTACATCACGCCGCTGCTCACCGAGGTCTCCGGGTACGCCACCGGCTCGGTCACGCTGGTGCTGGCACTGTTCGGGGTCGGCATGACGATCGGCAACGTGCTGGGCGGGTTCGCCGCCGACCGGGCGCTGCGCCCGACCGTCTGCGCGGCCTTCGTGCTGCTCTCCGCCACCCTGGCGCTGTTCGCGGTGACCGCGCACGCCCGCTGGTCGGCGGCCGTCACGGTGGTGCTGATCGGGCTGTTCGGCTTCGCGATCGTGCCGGCCGTGCAGACCCTGGTGCTGCAGAAGGCGCGCAGCGCGCCGACCCTGGCCTCGGCGACGGTGCAGGGCGCCTTCAACCTGGCCAACGCCCAGGGCGCGTACTTCGGCGGGCTCGCCCTGGACGCCGGGCTCGGCTGGACCGCGCCGACGCTGGTCGGCGCGGTCCTGGCCGCCTCGGGAACGCTGGTCGCGGTGCTCGCCTGGGCGGTCGACCGGCGCCGGCCGGCGCCCGTTCCGACGGAACCGGCGGCGGCCGCGATGACCACGGTCTAGATCGGCCTAGATCTCCCGGTGGGCCTCGGCGAGGAGCCGGTAGCCGGCGCCGTTGTCCCTGATGCCCGACTTCTCGTCCTCGGTCAGCTCGCGGCGGACCTTGGCCGGGACGCCGGCGACCAGCGAGCCGGGCGGGACGACCATGCCCTGCGGCACCACCGCGCCGGCCGCGACCAGCGAGCCGGTGCCGATCCGGGCGCCGTTGAGCACGGTGGCGCTCATGCCCACCAGCACGTCGTCCTCGACCGTGCAGCCGTGCAGCACGGCGTTGTGGCCGACCGAGATCCGCTCGCCGACCACCAGCGGGAAGCCGGGGTCGGCGTGCAGGGTGCAGTTGTCCTGGATGTTGCTGCCCGCGCCGACGGTGATCGACTCGGCGTCGCCGCGCAGCACCGCGCCGTACCAGACGCTCGCGCCGGCGGCGACGGTCACGTCCCCGATCACGACGGCGTTCGGGGCCACGAAGGCGCCCGGGTCGACGGCGGGCTCCCTGCCCCCGACTGCGGCGATCAGCGGCTCTGCCATGGCGCGTCCTCCTGGTGACGGTGTGGGCCGTTGGGTCGCCGGTCAGCGTAGGGGGTCGGTCACGGCGCCATGCGGGCGAGGTCGGGTACGGCGGCGGTGGGCCGGGCGCCGCAGAGGGCGGTCGTGGTCACCCTGTGCCAGGCCGCGTTGGCGGCGTCCGGGTCCGGGATGTCGTAGACGGTGGTGTTCGCGGCGAACGCGCGCCGTCCGTCCGGGGAGGCGAGCATCATCGTGCTGTAGCCGGGGATGCCGCCGGCGTGGCCCCAGAAGGGGCCGCAGGGGGCGTCCAGGCGCTGGAGCCCGAGGCCGTACGTCCGGCCCTCCCCGTGGGCGGTGGTCTCCTTCATCGCGGCGAGTTCGGCCGGGCGCAGCAGGCGGCCGCCGAGCAGGGCGTCGAGGAAGGCGGTCAGGTCGGCGGTGGTGGAGATGCCGCCGCCGGCGGAGCCGGCCATGGAGGGGTTGAGCACGGTGACGTCGACCGGGCCGGTGGCCGCCTTGACGTAGCCGTGGGCGTGCGGGCCCGGGATGAACGGGAGGTCGCCGGGCATCCAGGTGTCGACGAGGCCCAGCGGGCGGATGATCCGGCGGGTGACCTCGTCGTTCCAGCTGTGGCCGGTGAGCTTCTCGATGATCATCCCGACCAGGATGTAGTTGGTGTTGGAGTACTGCCAGTCCTGGCCGGGGGTGAAGGCCGGCGGGTACCTGTTGGCGAGGTCCACCAGGTCCCGCAGCCGGTAGGACGTGTAGCGGCGGTCGCTCAGCCAGTCCGGGTCGTCGAACCGGAAGGCCGGGTCCTGGGTGTAGTCGGCGACGCCGCTGGTGTGGTCGAGCAGTTGCCGCACGGTGATCGCGGTGCTGTTCGGGACGACGCCCGGCAGCAGGCACTCCAGGCGGTCGTCGAGGCCCAGCCGGTGCTCGCCGACGAGTTGGAGCAGGGTGGTGGCGACGAAGGTCTTGGTGGCGCTGCCGATCCGGAACGCGCCCTCGGGGTCGGCGGGCTCGCCGGTGGCGAGTTCGGCGACGCCGGTGGCGTTCCGCCAGACCAGCCGGCCCCGTTCGCGGACGGCGGCGAGGGCGGAGGTCGAGTAGCCGGGGTCGGTCATCCCGGCGAGGGCGGCGTCGGCGGCCGTCCAGTCGCCCCGGCGCTCGGCGGCGGCGCGCTCGGCGGTGGTGCCCTCGGTGGGGGTGCCCTCGATGGGGGTGCCCTCGGCACCGGGGACGGCGAGGTGCACGGCGCCGTGGCAGCCGGGGGTCGGCAGGAAGTCGACGGGTCCGGCGACGGCGGCCGGGGCGAGGGCGGTGAGCAGGCCGACGCCCACGGCGGCGGCGACGGCGACGCGCAGGGCCTTCCGGCGGCGACCTGGGGCGGGGGCGGTCGGGTCGGCGGTCATGCCGTCCTCCCTGGTCCGGGGTCGGAGGAGTGGTCAACTCCGAGTGGCGGGTGCTCACTTGACACCATGTCGCGCCGACCGGGAGCGGGTCGTCCACCTGGGGACGGGCTCCGACCCCGAGGAACCCCGGAGCCGGACCCCGACGCGTCTCGGGGTCCGGCTCCGGCGGTCCGGCTCCGGCTCCGGCGGTGCGGGTCCGGTGAGCGGCGGTGCGGGTCAGGCGCCGGCGGTACGGGTCAGCCGAGCGGCGCCTTGGTGCGCAGGACCTCGATGAAGGCGCGCAGCCACGCCGGGTGGTCGGGCCAGGCGCGGGCCGAGACGACCACGCCGTCCACCACCGCCTCGCCGTCCACGAACTCGGCGCCCGACGCCTTCACGTCCGGGGCCAGCGCCGGGTAGGCCGAGGTTCGGCGGCCGTCCAGCAGGCCGGCGGCGGCGGTGATCAGCGGGCCGTGGCAGATCTGGGCGACGGGCTTGTCCTCGTCGAAGAAGTGCCGGGCGATCCGCTGCACCTCCGGGTCGTTGCGCAGGTACTCGGGGGCGCGGCCGCCGGGGATGACCAGGGCCACGTAGTCGGCCGGGTCGACGTCGGCGAAGGCCAGGTCGGCGGGCCAGGTGTAGCCGGGCTTCTCGGTGTAGGTGTCGAACCCCTCGACGAAGTCGTGCACCACGAACTGGAGGCGCTTCTTCGTCGGGGCCGCGATGTCGACCTGGTAGCCCTCCTCGCGCAGCCGCTGGTAGGGGTAGAACACCTCCAGTGACTCGGCGGCGTCCCCGGTGACGAGCAGGATCTTCGATGTCATCGCCGACATCCCTCCACGTGGTCGAGCCTCAGGTCGGGTACGGGCGCCGGGCCGTGGCGGCCGGCCAGGGCCCGGTCCAACCTCCCGTACCGGCGGCACCGTTGGCAACGGGGCGCACCGGGCGTACGACGGCGCAGAACGGAGGTGCGCGCGCCTGTTGCCGGGGGTGCGCGCCGGGTCGGCCGCCCGGATGCGGGGGCCTGACGCCCGCGGCCTAGACTCCTGCTGCCCACGACCGTCCTTCTCCGGAGGAGCCCATGCCGGACCGCACCACCCACCTCGTCCTTCCCGGCTACCAGAATTCCGGCCCCGAGCACTGGCAGACCCGCTGGGAGGCGGCCGAGCCGGAGTCCTTCCGCCGGGTCGAGCAGGCGGACTGGGACCACCCGGAGCGGACGGACTGGGTGGCCCGGGTGGACGCGGCGGTGGCCGCGGCCGCCGCCGAGGGCCCGGTGGTGCTGGTCGCCCACAGCCTGGGCTGCGTCACGGCGGCCCACTGGGCGGCCACCGCCTCCGCCGAGCGGACCGCCGCCGTCCGGGGCGCGCTGCTGGTCGCCCCGGCGGACGTCGACACCGCCGAGGTCCCGGAGCTGGTGAACTTCCGCCCGGTGGCGCTGGAGCGGTTCCCGTTCCCGACCATCGTGGTCGCCTCGACCGACGACCCGTGGGTCTCCGCGGAGCGGGCCCGCGCGTTCGCGGCCGCCTGGGGAGCCCGCTACGTCGAGCCGGGCGCGTACGGACACCTCAACTCCGACTCCGGGCTGGGCGACTGGCCTCAGGGCCGAAAGCTGCTCGCCGAGCTGTGACCGCCACGACGGCGGACGGGGGAAACGGGGGAACGATGAACCGACGGACGACGGACCGACGGACGTCCCGGGCCAGGCGCGTGCTGGTCCGGATGCTGGTGCTCGGCGGGCTGGCCGCCGTGCTGCTCTACACCGAGGGGCAGTGGGAGAGCCGGTCGGGCGGGCGGATGGCGGTGGCCGACCTGCTCAACCGGCCGGGGCTGCTGCTCGGCGGGGCGCTGGCGGCGCTGATCGCCGCCGCCTGGCTGAGCGACCTGCGCACCGCCGTGCGGACGGCCACCCGGGCGGTCACGGTGACCGCCGGGGTGGTGTTCCTGCTCGGCGTGCTGGCCGTGCACAAGGTGTCGGCGGCCGAGACCCGCAGCCGGGAGGACGCCCCGGCCGGGGCCGAGAACGCCCTGGTGGTGGTGCACCGCTCGTACGCCACCGGGCCGGAGGCTGACGAGCACTGGCAGGTGCTGCTGGAGAGCGGTGAGGGCTGGTCGGCCCGGCGCTGGTCGCTGGCGGACGTCGGCCGGGGCCGGGGCGACGCCCGGCTGGTGGAGGCCCGCTGGACCGGGCGCTCGCAGATCACCGTGGTGACGGACTCCTACCGGCGGGTGTTCAACCTCGACCAGGACAGCGGCGAGCCCGTCGAGGCGCGGTAGCCGGCGATCGAGGTGTCGGAGGCCGGCGGGTGGGGCGCGGTAGCCGGCGATCGAGGCGCGGCAGGCCGACGGGTGGGCCGCGGCCCCGCGCGAGCACCCGTACTCGCGCGGGGCCGGCGGTTCACTGCTCCTCGGGGTCGGTGGCACCGGGCGGTACGGGCGACCCGGTACGGCCGGGGGCCGGGTTGACGCCGCGCGGCCGGCCGCCGTTCGTCGGGCTGCCGGTGGCGGGGGCGCCGGTGCAGGTGACCGAGCCCGGCGAGCCGCTGGAGGTGGTGCAGTTGGGGTCCCGTCGGACCGGGTCGGGGATGTAGACGGTGGTGAAGTCCTTCTCCGGCATGTTCCGCACCGCGTCGCTCATCGCCTTCTGCCAGATCGGCCCGGGGCCGGTGGCGCCGAAGACCTCCGCCTGGTAGGTGCCGCCGATCCGGATGTTGCGCATGGGCACCTTGGTACCCGGGCTGCCCAGCCAGACCGAGCCTGCCAGGTTGCCCGTGTAGCCGGTGAACCAGGCCGACTTCTTCTCGTCCGTGGTCCCGGTCTTGCCGGCGATCTGGCGGCGGTCGTCCAGGCCGAGGTCCCGTGCGGTGCCGCCCTTCTCCGTCACCCCGAGCAGCACGCTGTTGATCACGTCCGCGGTGTCCTCGGACATCGCCGGGGTGCACCGGGCCGGGGGCACCGGGACGTCGGTGCCGCCCACCGTGGTGATCCGGTTGATCGCCAGCGGCGCGCAGTAGGTGCCCCGGGCGGCGAAGGTCGCGTACACGTTCGCCATGGTCAGCGGGGTGACCTCCTCGGTGCCGAGGCCGAGCCCGGGCACCTCCGACAGCGGCGAGCCGTCGGCCTTTCCGGCCACGCCCAGCTTGTTGGCCATCTGCTTGACCGCGCAGAGGCCGATCTCCTGCTCCATCTGCACGAAGTAGGTGTTCACGGAGAGCGCCATGGCCTGCTTGAGCTCGTACGGGCCCACCTCGGAGGCGCTCTCGTTGGGGATGGTCCCCTCCTTCTTGCCCTTGCTGAGGTTCTTCCAGGTGCCGTCGCAGGTCCGCATCGTCGGCCAGTCCATCCGGTTGGGCGAGTCGTACCGCTGGGTGGGCGGCAGACCGGCCTCCAGGGCGGCGGCGGCCACGATCGGCTTGAAGTTGGAGCCGGGCTGGAAGCCGATGCCGCCGCCCATCGCCGCGTCGACGTTGTAGTTGACGACGGTCTCGTTCTTCTCCCTGGCCAGGCCGTACGGGCGGGTCTGGGCCATCGCCAGGATCTTGCCGCTGCCGGGCTCGACCATCGTCATCGCGGCCGAGACCGGGTCGGTGACGTACACCTTGGTGGAGACGGCCTTCTGGGCGGCGGCCTGCTTCTCCGGGTCCAGGGTGGTGTAGATGTTCAGGCCGCCGGTGTCCCAGAGCCGCTTGCGCTCGGCCGCGCTCTTGCCGAAGGCCGGGTCCTGCTTGACGACGTGGCGGACGTAGTCGCAGAAGAAGCCCATGCCGGCCTGCGCGGTGATGCAGCCGTTGCGCGGGTCCTGGTAGTTGAGGCCGAGCGGGGCCGCCTTCGCCTCCCTGGCCTGGTCGGCGGTGATGTGCTTGTTCTCCACCATCTTGTCGATCACGGTGTCGCGGCGCTTCTGGGCGGCCACCGGGTGCAGCTTCGGGTCGTACTGGGACGGGTTCTGCACCAGCCCGGCGAGCATCGCCGCCTCGGGCAGGTCGAGGTCCTTGGCGTCCTTGCCGAAGTAGCGCTGGGAGGCGGCCTGGATACCGTACGCCTGGTGGCCGTAGAAGGTGATGTTGAGGTAGTTGGTGAGGATCTGCTCCTTGGTCAGGTCCTCCTCCAGCTTGATGGCGTACCGGAGTTCCTGGATCTTGCGGCCGAGGGTCTTGCGCTGCGCCTCGCGCACGGCGTCCGCGTCGTCGCCGGCCTTCTCCACGTTGACGTTCTTCACGTACTGCTGGGTGAGCGTGGAGGCGCCCTGGACGGCGGCTCCGCTCTCCGCGTTCTTGGTGATCGCGCGCAGGACGCCCTTGAGGTCGACGGCGCCGTGCTCGTAGAAGCGGGCGTCCTCGATGTCCACCTGCGCCGTGCGGATCAGCGGGGACATCTGGTCGGCGGATATGACGGTGCGGTCGCGCTCGTAGACCTTGGCGATCAGGCCGCCGCCGGCGTCGAAGATCTGCGTGGCCTGGCTCAGCGGCGGGGTCTTGAAGTCGTCGGGGATGCTCTCGAAGCCCTCGGCGCCGTTCTTCGCGCCGAGTCCGACCGCCCCGGCCGCCGGGAGGATCAGGCCCGCCACCAGGATGCCGCCCAGCACGCTGGCGCCGAGGAAGGTGGCCGCGTGGCCCAGGATGCCGAGCGGGGTCTCGCGGCGCCTCGGGCGGGGCACCCAGGTGTCGCCCGGGTCCGAGGCGGCGGGTATGCGGCTCTTCGGTGACATAGATCGAACACTACGGCCGTGAACAGGTGCTGGGGGACGGGTGTTGGCGAAGGATTGTCACAAAATCGCGACGGATTCGACTCATTCCCGAGCGTCGAACGGGCGTGCACGCCGGGGCAAGGGCCGTTCGTCCACGGCTCGTTGCCCCCCGCGCGCCGCTCCCCGCTCCCCCTACCGGTCGCTCAGCTTGCCCGGCAGAGGACGTCCCCGGCCGGGCGGCGGCCGGTGGTCAGGCAGTCCGTCACCACCCCGTCGGCACAGGCGTTGTCCAAGCGCCTGCCGCGGCCGGGAACTTGGGCCCTTCCGGGCAGCGGGCCGGCCGGGGGTGGGGAAAGCCTCCGGGAAGGGGTGGAGACCGCTGCAGGGGCGGTCTCCGGCCGCGGAGGATGGTGGGGGCGGAACCGGGTGTCGACTCAGAGGCCGAGCAGGCCCGGGTCGGCGGCCAGGGCGCGCAGCGGTTCGCGCGGGTCGGCGACCAGCCTGCGCTCCTTCAGGTCGAGGATGCCGCCGACGCCGGTGATCTCGGCGGCCAGCACGCCGTCCTCGCGGACCAGCCGCTGGACCACCTGGAAGGTCTTGCCGTCTCGCCAGGTGAACGAGCAGCCGACCTCCACCGAGTCGCCCGCGCGCAGCTCCCGCAGGTACTTGACCGTGGTCTCCAGGACCACCGGGCCGACGCCCTCTTCCACCAGGTCCGTCTGGCGGATCCCGGCCGCCCGGAGGTACTCCCAGCGGGCGTGCTCGGCGTACTGGAGGTAGACCGCCTGGTTGAGGTGACCCTGTGCGTCCGTCTCGTAGCCGCGGACGGTGATGCGTGTGCTGAAGGCCTGATCACTCATGCCCCGCACGGTACTCCGGGCCACCGGGGCACCACCGCGTGTCCTCCGTCACCCCGGCCGGACGGCCTCCGGGCCCACCCGGACAGGGTGGTGGTCGACGGCGGTGCCCGGTCGGATCAGGGCAGGGTGAGGACGCGCGGGCCGTCCTCGGTGACGGCGACGGTGTGCTCGATGTGGGCGGCCCGGCGGCCGTCGACGGTGCGCAGGGTCCAGCCGTCCGGATCGGTGCGGTGGTCGTCGCGCCCGCCGGCCAGCAGCATCGGCTCGATCGCCAGCACCAGACCGGGGCGCAACGGGTAACCCCGGCCCGGGCGGCCCTCGTTGGGCACGTGCGGGTCCTCGTGCATCCGGCGGCCGATGCCGTGGCCGCCGTAGCCGTCCAGCAGGCCGTACCGGCCGGCGCGGGCGACGGTGCCGATGGCGTGGGCGATGTCCCCGGTCCGGTTGCCGACCACGGCGGCGGCGATGCCCGCCTCCAGGGCGCGCCGGGTGGTCTCGATCAGGGCGGTGTCCTCGGGGCGGGCGGTTCCGACGGTGAAGCTGACCGCCGAGTCCCCGGCCCAGCCGTCCAGGACGGCGCCGCAGTCGATGCTCACCAGGTCGCCGTCGCGCAGCCGGTAGCCGTCCGGGATGCCGTGCACCACGGCGTCGTTCACCGAGGCGCAGATGACGGCCGGGAACGGGACGGGCGCGAAGGCGGGGCGGTAGCCGAGGAACGGCGAGGAGGCTCCGGCGGCCTTGAGCACCCCGCGCGCCACCTCGTCCAGCTCCAGCAGGCTCACGCCGACCGCGGCCTGTTCCCGGACGGCCGCCAGCGCGTCCGCCACCACGCGTCCGGCCTCGCGCATCGCGGCCAGCCCGGCGTCCGACTTGAGTTCGACCATGGCGCATCCCTCCTGGATCCAATTCTTATACCGGTATTTGTATCACGGTCGATCGATGGGCGGGACGGCACCGCCTGACGGTGCCGCAGGACCGTCCCGGGAAGGATCCGGGAGACAGGCCCTAGACTCGTCGGCATGGTGAGGACTCCGCTGACCCCGTGGGAGCGCGAGCGCGGCGAGCGCTTCGGGGCGCTGCTGCGCGAGGCGCGCGGCGAGCGCAGCATGGTCGAGGTGGCGGCGGTGGCGGGCGTCTCGGCGGAGACGCTGCGGAAGATCGAGACGGGCCGGGCACCGACACCGTCCTTCTTCACCATCGCCGCGCTGGCCTTCGCGCTCGACCTCTCGCTGGACGAACTGGCGGCCGCCTGCGCGCCCCCGGAGGACGGCGAGGCGCTCTCCGCCTGAACGGCGGCGGCCCGCCCCGCGCGCGGTGCGCGGGGCGGGCCGTCGTCGTGGCGGCGCCCGGTGGCGGCGCTGAGCCGTGGCGGGTTCAGCCGTGGCGGGTTCAGCCGACCGAGCTGTTGTAGCTCTCGATCGCCGGCTGCAGCTCCTTCGCGGCGTCGGCCAGAGCCTGCTGGGCCGGCTTGGTGCCCGCGATGGTCTGCTCGATCGCGGTCTCCACGCCCTTACGGGCCTGCGGCATCACGCCGAGCAGGCAGCCGGCCGTGGCCGGGGTCGGCTTGGTGGCCTTCAGCTGGTCGATCGCGGTCTGGAACTGCGGGTACTTGGCCACCCACTCCTTGTCCTTGGGGTCGTCCAGGGACTTGGTGTTGACCGGGAAGTAGCCGGTGCCGGTGTGCCAGACGGCCTGCTGCTCGGGGGCGGAGACGAACTTCTCGAACTCCCAGGCGGCGCGCTTCTCGGCGTCCGAGTGGCCGGGGCCGCTGATCCACAGCGAGGCGCCTCCGATCACCGGACCGCCCTGGTCGGCGGCGGTGACCTTCGGGAAGGCCGCGGTGCCGACGCCGAACTTCGCGGCCTCGGTGTAGCCGCGCAGCACGCCGGTGGACTCCAGGTGCATCGCGACCGTGCCGGCCTTGAACGCGGCCTGGGCGTCGTCGGTGGTGCGGCCGGTGTTGGCGGCGTACCCGCCCTTGACCAGGTCGGCCCACCACTGGACGATCCGGGCGCCCTGGGCGGAGTCGAAGACGACCTTGCCGGCCTTGTTGCCGCGGCCGTTGTCGTTGTCGCAGTACATGGCGCCGGACTCGGCGAGCAGCTGCTCGACGAACCAGCCGTAGATGGCGGCGCCGAAGCCGTACCGGACGGTCTTGCCGTCGGCGTCCTTCTTGGTGAGCTTCTTGGCCAGCTCGCCCAGCCCGTCGAGGTCCTTGGGCGCCTGGGCCGGGTCGAGGCCGGCCTCCTTGAAGGCGTCGGTGTTCAGGTAGAGCAGCGGCATCGAGGAGTTGAACGGCATCGACTGGAGCTTGCCGCCGACCGAGTAGTAGTTGCGGATGTTGGCGTCCAGGTCGTCCAGCGCGTAGCCGTCCTTGTCGGCGAAGGCCTGGGCCGGGACGGTCTGCCTGGAGTCGATCATGAACCGGGTGCCGATGTCGTAGACCTGCGCCAGGGCGGGGGTGCCCTTCTGCTGCACCGCGGCCTTGTACTTGGTGACCAGCTCGTCGTACTTGCCCTGGAACTCCGCCTTGACCTCGATCTTGCCCTGGTGGGCGGCGTTGAACTGGCTGACCAGGCCGTTCAGCACGTCGGCGTTCTTGCCGGTCATCGAGTGCCAGAACTCGACGGTGGTGACGCCGGAGGCCTGGTCGAGGGCCTGGGCGTCGGGCGCGCCGGCGTCGGAGGAGCCGCCGGAGCCGGAACCGGAGCCGCTGGAGCTGCAGGCGGTCAGGGACAGGCCGGCCACCAGCAGGGCCGCGAGCGCACGCGCACTCTTCTTCACGAGGGTTCTCTCTCTATCCGGGAAAGCGGGTCGTGGACGGGAAGCGGGTCAGCGGACGGCGCCCGCGGTCAGGCCGCGGACGATGAAGCGCTGGCCGAAGACCACCAGGGCGAGGGTGGGCAGCAGGGAGAGCACGACGCCGGCCAGGATCAGCCCGGGGTCGGCCATCTCGGAGTCGCGCAGCGAGGTCAGACCGATCTGGAGGGTCTGCATGTTCGCCGTGCGGGTGATGATCAGCGGCCAGAAGTACTGGTTCCAGGCCGACAGGAAGACGTAGATCGACAGCGCCGCGAGGGCCGGCTTGTTGAGCGGGACGACGATCCGCCACAGGAAGCGCCAGTGGCCGGCCCCGTCGATCCGGGCCGCGTCGCGCAGCTCGCCGGGCAGCTGCCGGAAGGCCTGGCGCAGCATGAAGGTGCCGAAGCCGGAGGCCAGGAAGGGCAGCACCAGGCCGAAGTAGGTGTTGCCGAGCCCCCAGCCGGACAACGTCAGGTAGTTGGGGATGATGATGGCCTCCCAGGGGACCATCAGCGTGGCCAGGAACACCCCGAACACCACGGCCCGCGCCTTCATCGGCAGGAAGACGAAGGCGTACGCGGCGAGGATCGAGGTGAACAGCTGGGCGAGGGTGATGACCGTCGCCACGATCGCCGAGTTGGCGTACTGGCGGGCCAGCGGGATGGCCTCCACGGCGCCGGAGAAGTTCCGGCCGGTGACCGAGTGCGGCACCAGGGCAGGCGGGTAGGAGGAGAGTTCGGACGGGCCCATGAAGGCGCCGGCGATCGCGTAGTAGACCGGGAAGGCCACGGTGACGACGGCGACGGCGAGCAGCAGGTAGACGGCGGCACGGCCGAGCAGGTCGCGCGGGGAGCGCCCGGCGAGGGCGCGGGCGCGCGCGCGGGGCGCCTCGGCCGCCGCCTTCTCGGCCTCGGTGGTCAGGGTGGTCACGCGTAGTGCACCTTCCGCTCCAGGACGCCGAACTGGACGGCGGTGCAGGCGAGGACGACCACGAGCAGCACCACGGCCTGGGCACTCGCGGTGCCGAAGTCGCTGGAGCCGTAGGCGAAGGCCTTCTCGTAGACGGAGTAGACGAGGGTCCGGGTGGAGCCGTCCGGCCCGCCCTTGGTGAGGATGTGGATCTGGCCGAAGCTCTGGAGCGCGTGGACGGTGGAGACCACGGTCAGGAAGAACAGGTTCGGACCGAGCATCGGGATGGTGATCGAACGGGCCAGCCGCAGGCCGGAGGCGCCGTCGATGCGGGCCGCCTCGACGACCTCGCCCGGGATCGACCCGATACCCGCGGAGAGCACCAGCACGTTGTAGCCGAGGTTCATCCACACCGTGGTGACGGCCACCGAGAACAGCGCGTAACGGGAGTCGGTCAGCCAGCCGACCGGGCCGAGGCCGACGTGCGAGAGCAGGCCGTTGAGCACCCCGCTGGCGGGGTTGAAGAACACCGCGAACACCACCGAGGCACTGGCCACCGAGAACGCGAAGGGCAGTGCGAAGGCCGAGCGCAGCAGCCGCACACCGCGGATCCGGTTCTCCAGGAGCAGGACCAGCGCCAGCGCGCCGAGCACCCCGGGAACCACGGTGATCAGCGTGAACAGCGCCGTGGTCGTCAGGGTGCGGCCGAAGTCGGCCGAGGCGAACAGGTCGGTGTAGTGCTTCGTCCCCACGTAGCGCGAGGGCGCACCGAAGAGGTCGTTGGCGTGCCCACTGAGGTAGACGGTCCGCCCCAGCGGGTAGCCGATGAAGAGGACGAAGACCACCAGGGACGGCAGCAGGAAGGCCCAGGCGAGCCCGTGTTCGCCCCAGCGTCCTCCCCGGTGCGCTCGTGGGCGGCGGCCCGGGAGGGCCGCGGTGTGCGGTGCGGTCGGCATCTTTCGCGCGTCCGCCTTTCGTGATGTCGGTTCAGGCCGAAACCGTGTCTTGCCCGAACGACGGCCCGGAAACCTCGTGGTGATCAACGGGTGTCACCGGGATTACGCGTTCGCGTCAGATCCGGCCGGTCGTGCGCGGACGGGCGGCGAACGGGCGGCGGAGCGCCAGTTGGGCGGGCGGTCCGGCGGTTCACCGCGCTGTCGGAGGGGTGGCGTACGGTGCGCGGGTGGACGAAACGGAATTCGACATCCCGGCTGCAATGGCCGAAAGTGTGCGCTCCCGCGCGGGTGCCTGGGAACTCGTCAGGGGCTTCGCCGCGTACTGGGGCGAGCCACTGGGCCCGGACGACGGCTTCACGGACGCGGAGTTGGACGCCGCCGAGCTGCGCCTCGGCCTGCGGCTGCCGGCGGCGCTGCGCGAGGCGTACCGGTTGTTCGGCCGCCGGGCGGACCTGACCAGCAGCCAGGACGTGCTGCTGACCCCGACGGAGCTGTACGTGCTGGACGGCGCGCTGGTGTACCGGGCGGAGAACCAGGGCTGCGCGTACTGGGGCGTGCTGCTGGACGACCTCGACCGGGAGGACCCACCGACGGTGGGCCGGCTCGACCTGGCGGACAAGTCGCGGGAGCGGTGGGAGCCCTGGGAGGAGAACTTCTCGACGGCGGCCGCGGCGATGGCGCTGATGGAGAAGCTGCTGGAGGACCACGAGCTGACCGACTTCCTCGACCTGGCGGACGAACTGCCGGTCGGTCTGCGGGAGTTGCCCGCGCTCGGCCGCAACTTCCGCTGGTACCAGGGGCCGGAAACGCTGATCGGGGTGACCGAGGGGGCCTGGGTGGCGGCCCGGGCACGCACCCCGCAGGCGCTGGAGGCGCTCTACGAGGCGGTGCCCGGGGAGTGGCTGGGCGAGTGAGCCCTGCGGCGATCGCGGCGACGATCGCGGCGGAGGAGCCGGTCAGGCGGAGGAGCCGCCGTCCAGCACCAGGTCGCTGCCGACGGTGTAGCCCGCCTCCGGCGAGGCCAGGTACAGCACCGCGGCGGCCACCTCCTCGGTCGCGCCGACCCGGCCGACCGGGACCTCGGCCCTCATCCGCTCGGCCTTGGCCCCGGCGTCCTCGCCCGGCAGGGAGGACATCGGGGTGTCCACCGCGCCGGGGCTGACGGTGTTGATCCGCACGCCCTCGGCGATGTGGTCGAGGGCGGCGGCCCTGGTCAGCACGGTGACCGCGGCCTTGCTGGCGGCGTAGGCGCCGACGCCCGCGACCCGCCGGTGAATACCCAGATTGGCCGAGACGTTGACGATCGCGCCGCCGCCGTGGGCCCGCATGTGGGCGATCTGCGCCTGCATGGCGAGCAGGGTGCCGGTGACATTGGTGCCGATCACCCGCTGCCACTCGGCCTCGTCGATCTCGGCGACCGGGCCGGCCGCACCGAACACTCCGGCGTTGTTGACGGCGACGTCCAGGCCGCCGAACAGCTCGACGGTCTCCCGGACCAGCCGGGCGGCGTCCTGGGAGTCGGTCACGTCGCCGGTGAGCGCGACCGCCTTGCCGCCGGCCCGCTCGATCAGCTCGACGGTCTCGGTGAGCGGCCCGGCGGTGCGGCCGGCGACCGCCACCCGGGCGCCCTCGCCCGCGAAGGCGAGCGCGATGGCCCGGCCGATGCCGCTGCCGGCGCCGGTGACCAGGACGGACTTGTCGGCGAAACGCGTGGTCATGGGGTGAACTCCTCGATGTGGTTGGCGTGTTCGGTTGCGCTGGGGATGGTGGTCGGATCGGGGACGGTGGTCCCGTTGGGCATGGTGGTCGGATCGGGGACGGCGCTGCGGGGCAGGGCGGCGACCGCGACGGCGGTGAGCGCCAGCCCCGCCGCGGCCGCCGCGAAGGCCGCGGCGTAGCCGCCGACGGCGCTCGGGCGGGTGGCGGCGAGCGCCATCAGGGCGGCCAACCCCGCGGTGGGCCCGAGTTCCATGGCCGTGTTGAACACCCCTGCGGCCAGCCCGGTGCGCTCGGGCGGCACCCCGCCGGTGGCGAGCACGGCCGCACCGGCGAAGGCCGCGGCGGCGCCGACGGGCAGCAGGAGCAGTCCGGGCAGCAGGCCGGGGGCGTATCCGCTGTCGGGGGCGAGCCCGGCGAGCAGGCCGAGTCCGGCGGCCGCCACGGCGAGGCCGCCGGCGGTGACCGCCACCGGCCCGTACCGGACGGTCAGCCGGCCCGCCAGCCGGCCGGAGAGCAGCAGGACCGCCGCGTACGGCAGGAAGGCGGCGGAGGTGGCCGCGGCGCTCCAGCCGCGCAGCTGCTGGAGGTAGAGCGAGAGCAGGACGAAGGTGAGCGCGGTGCCGGCGGCGGTGGCCATGACGGCGGCGAGTGCGGTGGCGCGGCGCCGGTCGGCGAGGAAGCCGGGCGGCAGCAGCGGGTCGGCGGTGCGGCGCTCGGCGGCGGCGAAGGCGATCAGCAGGGCGAGCCCGGCGGCCAGCGGGCCGTACGTCCCGGGGCTGTGCCAGCCGTGCTCGGTGGAGCCGACCAGGGCGTGACTCGTCGCGCAGACACCGGCGGTGGCGAGGACCGCCCCGCGCAGGTCCAGTGCGGGGCGGGTACCGGCGGGCGCGGGGGCGGGCAGGGCGGCGGAGCGGGCGAGGCCGACCAGGGCGACGAGCACGGGCACCGCGAACAGCCAGCGCCAGGAGACGGCGGCGGCGACCGCGCCCGAGACCACGCTGCCGGCGGTGGCGCCGAGCACCGACAGGCCTCCCCAGGTGGCCATCGCCCGGCGGTAGGCGGCCGGTTCGGGATGCAGCACCCGGACCACCGCGACGGCGGCCGGGGCGGCCAGGGCGGCGCCCGCGCCCTGCACGAAGCGGCTGGCCAGCAGAACGGGGTAGCCGGGCGCGAGGGCGCAGGCGATCGAGGCGGCGGCGAGCAGTGCCAGGCCCGCGCGGAGCACCGGGCGCCCGCCGTGCCGGTCCGCCAGTCTTCCGCCGAGCAGTAACAGGGAGCTGAAGGAGAGCCCGTAGGCGGCGCTGAGCAGCAGCACTCCGGACGGGCCGAGCCCGAACTCCCGTGCCACCAGCGGCAGTGGCACGGTCAGGATCGTGATGGTGAAGATCAGCACCGCCTGGACGACGCCGAGCAGCGCGAAGCCGTACCGGCCGGTAGTGATGGCGGCCATGTAAAACCCTCCCCCCTATATAGACCATTCGGTTCAGAATGAGCACAGCAGAAGACGCAGGCCCACATCGGCCGGCCGTCAGTCCAGCAGCGCCAGCGCCTGCTCGGCGGCGGCCCGCGCCCGGGCCCCGCCGTCGGCGGTCTTGCCCACCACCCGGATGCCCTGGAGCAGCACCACCAGCATCCGGGCGAGTGCCCGGGGCTCCCGCCCGGCGGGCAGTTCGCCCTGCGCCTCGGCCCGCAGCAGGGCCGCGGTGAGCAGCGTCTCCAGGCGGTCCAGGCTCGCCTCCACCCGGCGGGACGCGTCCGGGTCGTGCGGGGCCAGCTCGACCGCCGTGTTGGTGACGAAGCAGCCGCGCCGCCTCTCCCCCTCGCCCACCTCGGCGTACTGGCGGACCAGCGCCCTGACCGCGGGCAGCGCCGGGCCGGGCTGGGAGAGTTCGAGCATCCGCGCCGAGTCGCTCTGCTCGCAGTAGCGCTCTAGCGCCCGCAGGTACAGCTCTCGCTTGCTGCCGAAGGTCGCGTAGACGCTGGCCCGGGCGATACCGAGCCGTTCGACCAGATCGGCCATCGAGGTCGCCTCGTAGCCGCGCTGCCAGAACAGCTCCAGAGCCGCCTGCAGCGCCGCGTCCGGGTCGAATTCCTTCGTTCGCGCCATGCCGGGAACGGTAGTCCTTTCCGGATCGATCGGTCAAGAAAGGCCAATTATTGGTCCAGACCTGATCTCTGACGGAGCATTGCCAAGTGGACTAGACCATAGCTACCCTACCGATCCCATCCACCTCCTCCCCCCACAGGAGGCGCTTCGCATGCCCGCACACCGTTCCACCCACACCCGGCAGGCCGTCGACGCCGCCAGACCCGCCGTGCTGACGGCGTTCCGGATCGTCGTCGGCCTGTTGTTCATCTGCCGCGGCGCGTCCTCGCTGTTCGGCGTGCTCGGCGGCGCCAAGGGCGGCGGCGGCACCGTCCCGCTCGGCCAGTGGCCCGGCTGGTGGGCCGCGCTGATCCAGCTGGTCGGCGGCGCCCTGGTGCTGCTCGGCGCCGGCACCAGGGTGGCCGCCCTGCTCTGCTCCGGCTCGATGGCGTACGCCTACTTCACCGTCCACCAGGAGCACGCCCTGGTGCCCCTGCAGAACGGGGGCGAACTCGCGGTGATGTTCTGCTGGGCCTTCCTGGCCATCGCGGTGCTCGGCTCCGGCCCGTACGCCCTGGACCGCCTGCTCACCCGCCGACCCCGGGCCGCGTCGGCCGAACCAGCGGCCCGGCCGACGTCAACGGTCTGACCGACGCCAACGGTCCGGCCGACGTCAACGGTCTGACTGACCCGCCGGGCTGACCGGCTCCGACGTCACCGGCCCGACGGGTCGCCCGCGGCCAGGTGGCGCTCCACCGAGGCGACCTTGGCGGTGAGGCCGTCGGTGACCCCGGCCCGGTCGTCGATCTTGATGACCGTGCTGACCCGGTTGCTGTAAGTCTTCACCGCCTCGATCGCCGCCTTGATCACCGGCATCACCTCGTCCCACTCCCCCTCGATGCTGGTGAACATGGCGTCCGTGCGGTTCGGGAGTCCGCTCTCCCGGACCACCCGGACGGCGGCGGCCACCGCCTCCCCCACGTCCTCGCCGATCCCCAGCGGGGTCACCGAAAAGGCTGCGATCACGGCTCTGCGCTCCTTGCGTGTCGACGGCACTGGTCGCCGGTTCGGGTCGGCCCGAACCAGCGACCAGGCTAGAACCAGCGACCAGGCTAGATGTTCTGACCCGTCAGGCCACGGACGGCAGCGGCGGTTCGACCGCCAGCGGCGCGCTGGAGCGGGCGCGGTGCTGGGCCGCCCAGGAGACCAGGGCCACCGTACAGGCGTGGTCCAGATGGCGCAGCCCGGACCAGTCCAGTTCCACCGGCCGGTCCCCCGGCAGCCGTTCCAGGGTGTCCAGCAGCCGGGGCAGCCGCAGGAAGGTGGCGTTGCCGCTCAGCCGCACCCGGTGCACCGGCGCTCCGCTCTCCCCCTCCTGCTCCTCCACCGTGATCTGCAGGTGCGAGGTCTGCCAGGCGGACTTGGCCACCGCCAGGCCGACGCCGATCAGCACCCCGTCGAACAGGTCGGTGACGATGATCGCCGCCGCCGTCACCACCAGCACCAGCGCCTCGCCCAGGTGGCCGCGGCAGAGCGCGACGATCCGGCGCAGCGGCACCAGCTTGGCGCCGGCATGCACCAGGACGGCGGCCAGAGCGGTGAGCGGGACGAGCCCGAGCGCGCCGGGCAGCAGCGCGGTGAACAGCAGCAGCCAGCCGCCGTGCAGCACCCGGGAGGCCTTGCTCCGGGCGCCGGCCTGGACGTTGGTCGCGCTGCGCACGATCACCGCGGTCATCGGCAGCGCGCCGAGCAGCCCGCAGACGGCGTTGCCGACGCCCTGGGCGGTGAGTTCGCGGTCGTAGTCGGTGCGCGGGCCGTGGTGCATCCGGTCGACGGCGGCGGCGCTGAACAGCGTCTCGGCGGAGGCGATCAGGGTGAGGGCGACGATCGTGCCGAGCCCGGCGGTGCCCGCCAGGGCGGTCAGCGCGTCGCGGTCGGGCAGGTGCACCACGTCGAGCAGTCCGGCCACCCGGACCCGGGCCACCGGCAGGTCGGCGGCCGCGGTGACGGCGGCGGCCAGCCCGACGGCGGCCAGCGGGGCGGGGACGGCGCGGGCGGCGCGTTCCGGCAGGTACTTCCAGCCGACCAGGACCAGCAGGGTGCCGAGGCCCAGGGCGACGGCGCAGGGGTTGGCCGTGGCGGTCAGCACGTCGCCCAGCAGCGCGGGCAGTCCGGCGATCTTCTCCGGCCCGGTGGCGGGGGCGCGGCGGTCGGCGAGCGCGTACAGCTGGCCGAACACCAGGGTCAGTCCGATGCCGGCCAGCATGCCGTGCACCACCGAGGCGGACATCGCGCGGAACCAGCGGCCGAGCCGCAGGGCGCCCATCGCCAGTTGGAGCAGGCCGGTGCCGAGCACCAGGAGGCCGAGCGCGCCGGTGCCGAAGCGCTGGACGGCGTCGGCGACCAGGACGGTCAGCCCGGCCGCGGGCCCGCTGACCTGGAGGCTGCTGCCGGGCAGCAGGCCGGCCACCAGGCCGCCGACGATCCCGGTGACCAGCCCGAGTTCGGCCGGGACGCCGGAGGCGACGGCCACGCCGACGCAGAGTGGGAGGGCGACCAGGAACACCACCAGCGAGGCGGGCAGGTCATGGCGCCAGGGGACGGCGCGCAGCAGGGCGGCCGGGGTGCGGGGCCGGCCCGGCGGGCCGTGCTTGCGGAGGCGGCCCGGCGGGCTGTCGCTCCGGTGGGGCGGCGGGTTCACCCGGTCACCGCCAGGGACCGGGCAGGGGTGCAGCAGCACATGGGGGTGTTCCTTCCGCGCACCCGACGCAGCGGGCGCGCCGTTGCAAGGGCGGGGAGCAGGATGGCGGGGAAGGGCACCGCGGAGGGCGGCGAGAGCGGTACGGCCGCGGGTCCGGGCGGGACCAGAGCGCGGCGGCGGGTGTCGGGTCGGTGCGGCCAGGGGGTGCGTCCCTCGCTCGGGTGCGGCGGACCGGGCGCGCTGGTCCTGGACGGGGCCGCCGCCGGAGTTCCCCCGCTCCGCGGCGCTCCCAAACCCCCTTGCCGCGGCCTCAGTTGGACGTCACGGGCCCGGCGTGCCACCGACGGTACCCAGCACGGCGGGGCGGGCCCACCGGCGCCACCGCCTCTTCACCACCGCTGCACACCGGCTGCGCTTTCCGGCGCGGAGCGTCCGGTTCCACGGGCACACCAGCGCGACAGCCGTGCTGGCGTACGAATCCCCGCCCTCGGAGCAGCCGTCCGGCGCTGCCACATCCTGTTGAAGTCCCCTTGACGCCCCGCCGGACCCGCCCTACTTTGCTTCCACATACAGAAATAACTCTTCCGTATGGTGGAATTCGAGAGATGAGCCCTCCGAGCCACAGCGGGCCGACCCAGGAGAGATCCGATGCCCCGTATGACAGCCGCCCGCGCGGCCGTGGAGATCCTCGAACTCGAAGGCGTCAGGGCCGCGTTCGGCGTGCCCGGCGCGGCCATCAACCCGTTCTACGCCGCGCTCGAGGCCTCCGGCGCGATCGGACACACGCTGGCCCGGCACGTCGAGGGCGCCTCCCACATGGCCGAGGGCTACACCCGCGCCAAGGCCGGCAACATCGGGGTCTGCGTCGGCACCTCCGGCCCGGCCGGCACCGACATGATCACCGGCCTGTACTCGGCGATCGCCGACTCCGTCCCGATCCTCTGCATCACCGGCCAGGCGCCCGTCGCCCGGCTGCACAAGGAGGACTTCCAGGCCGTCGACATCGCCTCGATCGCCCGGCCCGTCACCAAGGCCGCCACCACCGTGCTGGAGGCCGCTCAGGTCCCCGGCGTGTTCCAGCAGGCCTTCCACCTGATGCGCTCCGGCCGCCCCGGCCCGGTCCTGATCGACCTGCCGGTCGACGTCCAGCTGACCGAGATCGACTTCGACCCGGAGGCCTACCAGCCACTGCCGGTCTACCGGCCGGCCGCCAACCGCACCCAGATCGAGAAGGCCGTCGCCCTGCTCCAGCGCTCCGAGCGCCCGCTGATCGTCGCCGGCGGCGGCGTCGTCAACGCCGACGCCGCCGGGCTGCTGCTGGAGTTCGCCGAACTCACCGGCGTCCCGGTGATCCCGACCCTGATGGGCTGGGGCACCATCCCGGACGACCACGAGCTGAACGCCGGCATGGTCGGCCTGCAGACCTCCCACCGCTACGGCAACGAGACCTTCCTCGCCTCCGACTTTGTCCTCGGGATCGGCAACCGCTGGGCCAACCGCCACACCGGCGGCCTGGACGTCTACACCGCGGGCCGCACCTTCGTCCACGTCGACGTCGAGCCCACCCAGCTCGGCCGGATCTTCGCCCCCGACCTCGGGATCTCCTCCGACGCCGGGGCCGCGCTGGAACTGTTCGTCGAGGTGGCCCGCGAGCTGCGGGACGCCGGTACCCTCAGGGACCGCAGCGCCTGGGCCGCCTCCGCCCAGGAGCGCAAGGCCCGGCTCCAGCAGCGCACCCACTTCGACGACGTGCCGCTCAAGCCGCAGCGCGTGTACGAGGAGATGAACCGGGCGTTCGGCCCGGAGACCCGCTACGTCACCGCCATCGGCCTGTCCCAGATCGCCGGCGCCCAGCTGCTGCACGTCCACCGGCCGCGGCACTGGATCAACTGCGGTCAGGCCGGGCCGCTCGGCTGGACCGTCCCGGCCGCGCTCGGCGTCGCCACCGCCGACCCCGACGGGCAGGTCGTCGCGCTCTCCGGCGACTACGACTTCCAGTTCATGATCGAGGAGTTGGCGGTCGGCGCCCAGCACCGCATCCCGTACGTCCACGTGCTGCTGAACAACTCCTACCTGGGGCTGATCCGCCAGGCGCAGCGGGCCTTCGGCATCGACTTCCAGGTCAGTCTGGGGTTCGAGAACGTCAACGCGACGGAGCCGGCCGGCTACGGCGTGGACCACGTCAAGGTCGTCGAGGGCCTGGGCTGCAAGGCGATCCGGGTCACCGAGCCGGAGGGCCTGCTGCCCGCCTTCCTGAAGGCCGGGAAGCTGGCCGCCGAGTTCCGCGTCCCGGTCGTGGTCGAGGCGATCCTGGAGCGGGTCACCGACATCCCGATGGCCGCCGCCGACATCGACGAGGTCCACGAGTCCGAGGAGCCGGCCACCCTCCCGGAGCACGCCCCGACGGCGATCAGGCCCCTGGCGCGCTGAGCCCCCCCTCGAACGCGTGCGCTCCGAGCGGTCGCGCGCCCGGCGTGGGGGGGGGGGGGGGGGGGGGGGGGTGGCCCCCCCCCCCCCCCCCCCCCCCACAAACAACAAAAAACCCCAGTCCGCCCAAATTCGGGGGGGCCCCCTTATTTCCGCAAAGGAATGCGCAGATC
>NZ_JBVILX010000010.1:0-184496 GCF_055580145.1 Kitasatospora sp. NPDC032121
TTTGGCACGCTGTTGAGTTCTCAAGGAACGGACGCTTCCTTCGGACCGCCTTCCAGCGGGCCCTCCGGGCTTCGTTCTTTCGTGTTTCCAGCTTATCAGATGTTTTCCGCTCCATTTTCCGGAGTTTCATTCATCGGATTCGCTTTCCGCTTTGCCGCCCCGGTCTCCCGCGGCGACTCCGGAACTGTACGGGGACGGGCCCGCCACATGCAAATCGTCCCGCCCCGCTGTCGCGGGACGGGACGATCCGTCGTTCGAGCGCCGTCAGGCGCGGCCCATCTCCTCGACGATGGCCGCCGCGAAGGCATCGATGTCGGCCTCCGTGGTGTCGAAGGCGCACATCCAGCGGACCTCGCCGGTGTGCTCGTTCCAGAAGTAGAAGCGGTAGCGCTTCTGGAGCCGCTCGCTCACCTCACGCGGGAGGATCGCGTACACCGCGTTCGCCTGGACCGGGCGGACGACCTCGACGCCGTCGATCTTCCGGACCGCGGCCTCCAGGCGGCGGGCCATCGCGTTGGCGTGGCCGGCGTTGCGGAGGTAGAGGTCGCCGGAGAGCAGCGCCTCGAACTGGACGGAGACGAAGCGCATCTTCGAGGCGAGCTGCATCGAGGTCTTGCGCAGGTACTTGATGTTGCGCACCCGCTCCGGGTTGAGCACCACCACGACCTCGCCGAACAGCAGACCGTTCTTCGTCCCGCCGAAGGAGAGCACGTCGACGCCCACGTCCGTGGTGAAGGCGCGCAGCGGCAGGTCGAGCGAGGCGGCGGCGTTGGCCAGGCGGGAGCCGTCCACGTGGACGAGCATGCCCAGCTGGTGGGCGTGCTCGGTGATCGCGCGGATCTCGTCGGCGGTGTAGAGGGTGCCGAGCTCGGTGCTCTGGGTGATGGAGACCGCGAGCGGCTGCGCGCGGTGCTCGTCGCCGAAGCCCCAGGCCTGCTGGTCGAGCAGCTCGGGGGTGAGCTTGCCGTCCGGGGTGGGGACGGTGAGCAGCTTGATGCCGCCCATCTTCTCCGGCGCGCCGCCCTCGTCCACGTTGATGTGGGCGGTCTCGGCACAGATCACCGCGCCCCAGCGCGGGAGCAGCGACTGGAGGGCGACCACGTTGGCACCGGTGCCGTTGAAGACGGGGTAGGCCTCGGCCTTCTCGCCGAAGTGGCGGCGGAAGACCTCCTGGAGGTGCTCCGTGTAGTCGTCCTCGCCGTAGGCGACCTGGTGGCCGCCGTTGGCGAGGGCGATCGCGGCGAGGATCTCCGGGTGGACGCCGGCGTAGTTGTCGCTGGCGAAGCCCCGGACGGCGGGGTCGTGCCGCCGTACCGCGTCCGTACGGGTGGGGTCGGTCATCGTGGGGTCAACCACAGGTGCTGTCCGTTCAGTTCTGCTGCGGGGCGGTCCCAGAGGCCCGCGAGGTGTCCGGCGAGGTCGGCGGTGTCGGTGAAGCCGGCGAACTTCGCCTCCGGCTTCTCGGCCCGCATCTCGGGGCTGACCAGCGCCTTGATGACCAGGATCGCAGCCGCCGCGGTGGGCTCGCCGTCGGGGTCGGTGGTCTCCTTCTTGAAGGAGTCGGCCATGGCGAGGGTCCACGCCTCGGTGGCGGCCTTGGCGGCCGCGTAGGCGGCGCCACCGGCGGTGGGCTTGTGCGCGGCCGAGGCGGAGATCATGGCGTAGCGGCCGGCGGTGCTGCGGACCAGCGCGGGCTGGAAGGCCAGCGAGGTGTGCTGGAGGGTGCGCACGACGGTGTCGTGCAGGAAGTCCCAGTCGTCCAGCCGGGTGTCGAAGAAGGTCTTGCTGCCGCGCCAGCCGCCGACCAGGTGGAACAGGCCGTCGACGTGGCCGTGCTCGGACTCGAGGTGGTCGGCCCAGTCGTGGACCTCCTGCGGGTCGAGCAGGTCGATCACCTGGCCGCTGACCTTGGCTCCGCGGACGGCCACCCGGGTGGCGTCCAGGGCGGACTCCAGCCGCTGGGCGTCGATGTCGGCGCCGATGACGGTGGCGCCGTCGGCGGTGAGGCGGCGCAGCACCGCGCGGCCGGCCGGGCCACTGGCTCCGGCGACGGCGATGACCTTGCCGGCCAGCGGGGCGTTGGTGGAGGTGGTCACGCGGCGGCTCCCTGGATCCCGGCGCCGGTGATGCCGGCGGTGGCGGCGATGATGCCGCTCAGCTTCTTGTTGAGGGCCTCGTAGAACATGCTCAGCGGGAACTCGTCCGGGAGCACGGCGTCGCACAGGGCCTTGTTGAGGGCCTTGCCATCGGTGATGTCGAGCGGCAGGGCCTCGGTACCCTTCGCCCAGGTGGAGGCCGGGTGCGGGGTGAGGTAGCGGGAGACCAGCTCGTAGGCGGCGATCCAGTGGGCCGACTTGGGCCGGTCGATGCCGTCGCGGTAGAGGGTCTCGATCTCGGCGCAGAGCGCGTTGGTGACCTGCTGGGCGCGCTCCCAGTCGATGCTGAGGCGGTTGTCGCGCCAGCTCAGCGCGTCGTGCTTGTGCAGGTAGGCGAAGAGCAGCTGGCCGCCCATGCCGTCGTAGTTGCGCACCCGGTCGCCGGAGACCGGGAAGCGGAACAGGCGGTCGAAGAGGACCGCGTACTGGACGTCGCGGGCGTGCGGGTTGCCCTCGGCCTCCAGCTGCACCGCCTCCTTGAAGGTGGTGAGGTCGCAGCGGAGCTCCTCCAGGCCGTACATCCAGAACGGGCTGCGCTGCTTGATCATGAAGGGGTCGAACGGCAGGTCGCCGTGGCTGTGGGTGCGGTCGTGGATGAGGTCCCACAGGACGAAGGTCTCCTGCGCGCGCTGCTGGTCCTCGAGCAGGCCCTCGGCGTCGGCCGGGATCTCCAGGCCGAGCTGCTGGACGGCGCTGGTGGAGACGGCGCGGAAGCGGGCCGCCTCGCGGTCGCAGAAGATGCCACCCCAGGTGAAACGTTCCGGCGCCTTGCGCACGGCGACCGTCTCGGGGAAGAGCACGGCGGAGTTGGTGTCGTAGCCGGCGGTGAAGTCCGTGAAGGTGATCGGCACGAACATCGGGTTGTCGAAGCGGGTGCGCTCCAGCTCGGCCAGCCAGTCGGGCCACACGACGCGCAGCAGGACGGCTTCCAGGTTGCGGTCCGGGTTGCCGTTCTGGGTGTACATCGGGAAGACGACCAGGTGCTCGAGCCCGTCCTCGCGCTGGTCCGCGGGGTGGAAGGCGAGCAGCGAGTCCAGGAAGTCGGGCTCGCGGTAGCCGGTGTCGGCCCACTTGGCGAGGTCCGCGTCGACGGCGGCGAGGTAGGCGGCGTCGTGCGGGAAGTTCGGGGCGAGCTCCTCGACGGCGGCGCGGACGGTGGCGACCAGCGGGTCGACCGTGTGCCGCTGGACGGCGGACAGGTCGATCGAGCCGTCCTTCGACTGGAGCGGGCGCAGCGTCTCGACCGCCTCCTTCAGGCGCAGCCAGGCCGGGTGGCCGGCGAGAGTCGAGACCGGGGCGTCGGCCGCCACAGCGAGCCTTGGCGAAAGATTCTGCATCGTGGACTCACTTCGACAGGAGTTATTTCAACGAGCACACCATAAGTACGAAAGGTTCTCCTGTTCAAGGGGGGCAGGACCGACAAAACTCCGGTGCACTGCCGCTCCGGCGTCGAAACCTTCGGCGGGAAGCGGGTTGTCCGGAATGTGGACTGTGATCTGGATGTTCTGGACAGACGTGCCGATCTGATGCGAACCTCCCGGCATGCTCCCGGCGGTGATCACGGTGGCCGAAAGCCACGACGGCCCCTTCCGGGCGCCCTCCCGTCGGCACGTCCTCGGTCGGCACGTCTGCCGTCGCCGTCGCGCGCGCGGCCTGCGCTGCCGCTGTCGCCGCTGTTGTTGACCGGTTTGCCGCCGACCCGGCTGCCGCCGGTCCGGCTCGGGGGGCGCCGCGGACGCGCGCCCGTACGCCGACCATGCCGCGTGTGTTCCGGCGCCGCCACCGGGGGGAAGTGACCCGCCGGGATGCGGGCCGCCCGTCGCGCCCTCCCGTGCCCTCCTCGTTCCCGTCCCCCCGCTGGTCCGTCCCTGGAGCCCCGTCATGACCCTCCGCAAGCCGTCCGCCGTACTGCCCGTCGCCGCGCTGGTCGCCGCCGCGGCCGTGCTGACCGCCTGCGCGCCGCAGGACTCGAAGTCCGACACCGCCTCCGGTGCCTCGGGCGCGGCCGGTTCCGCGGCGGGCTGCGCGCCGGGGGCGCTGGCGACGCGCACCGCCGGGACGCTGACCGTCGGCACCGACAAGCCCGCGTACGACCCGTGGTTCTCCGAGGACAAGCCGGAGAACGGCAAGGGCTTCGAGTCCGCCGTGGCCTACGCGGTCGCCGAGAAGCTCGGCTACCCGAAGGAGAAGGTCAGCTGGGTGGTCGCGCCGTTCAACAAGGCGACCGCGCCGGGCGCCAAGGACTTCGACTTCGACATCAACCAGGTGTCCGTCAGCGACGAGCGCAAGCAGGCGGTGGACTTCTCCTCCGGCTACTACGACGTGCGCCAGACCGTCATCGCGCTGAAGAACTCCAAGGCGGCGGGCGCGAAGAGCATCGCCGACCTCAAGGGCACCAAGCTGGGCGCGCAGGTCGGCACCACGAGCCTGGAAACCATCACCGACACCATCAAGCCGAGCATCCAGCCGGCCGTCTTCGACTCCAACGACCTGGCCAAGGCCGCGCTCAAGAACGGCCAGATCGAGGCCCTCGTGGTGGACCTGCCGACGGCCTTCTACATCACCGGTGCCGAGGTGCCCGAGGCCCAGGTGGTCGGCCAGTTCGAGGCGACCGCGAAGGCCGAGCAGTTCGGCCTGGTGCTGGACAAGGGCTCCAGGCTGACCGGCTGCGTCTCGCAGGCGGTGGATGCGCTGCGCGCCGACGGCACGCTGGCGAAGCTGGAGAAGCAGTGGCTCTCCGACGCCGTCTCGGCACCGGTGCTGAAGTGAGCGCTGATCTGAGCCCCGAACTGGGCGGGGGGTCCTCCGGCCGCGCAGGTTCCGGCGGCTCGGCCTCCGGTGGTGCGAGTTCGGGCGGCGCGGGTTCGGGCGGCGCGGGTTCGGGCGGCGCGGGTTCGGTGAAGCTCGCCAAGGCGCCGGCCGTCGAGGACGGCTACCGCCCGTCCGAGCGCCGGCTGGCGCACGAGGCGTACCGGCGTTCCCGGGCCCGCCGCTCGGCGTTGATCGCCACCGCGTCGACCCTGGTGACGGCCGTGGTGCTGTACCTGCTGGTCGTCAACTCCCCCGGCTGGGAGGTGACTCGGCGGACCTTCTTCAACCTCGACTACGCTCGCCAGGCGCTGCCCGAGGTGTTGCGCGGGCTGCGGCTGAACCTGGAGCTGATGCTCGGCTGCGGGGCGCTGATCCTGCTGTTCGGGCTGCTGCTGGCGGTGCTGCGGACGCTGCGCGGGCCGGTCTTCCTGCCGGTGCGGCTGCTGGCCACCGCGTACGTGGACTTCTTCCTCGGGCTGCCGATGATCATCTGCCTGCTGGTGATGATCACCGGGGTGCCGGCGCTGCGGCTGACCGGGGTGACCACCGATCCGCTGCTGCTGGGCGGTGCGGCGCTGGTGCTGACGTACTCGGCGTACGTGTCGGAGGTGTTCCGCTCCGGCATCGAGTCGGTGCACTCCAGCCAGCGGGCCGCGGCCCGGTCGCTCGGGCTGACCAACGCGCAGACGATGCGGTACGTGGTGCTGCCGCAGGCCGTCCGGCGCGTGGTGCCGCCGCTGCTCAACAACCTGGTGAGCCTCCAGAAGGACACCGGGCTGGTCTCGATCGGCGGCGCGATCGACGCGGTGTACGCGGCGAAGATCATCGCGGCCCGGTCGTTCAACTTCACGCCGTACCTGGTGGCGGGGCTGGTGTTCATCGTGCTGACCATTCCGCTGACCCGGTTCGCCGACTGGCTGACCGCCCGGATGAACCGCCGCCAGACGCAGGGAGGTGCGGTGTGACGTCGAGCGAGGTGCTCCGGCTGGAGTCGGTGCGCAAGACCTTCGGCGGTCAGGTGGTGCTGCGCGACGTGGACATCACCGTGGCCGAGCACTCGGTGACGGCGCTGATCGGGGCCTCCGGCTCCGGCAAGTCCACGCTGATGCGCTGCGTCAACCTGCTGGAGGGGATCGACGACGGGGCGATCTTCCTGGACGGCGAGGAGATCACCGATCCGCGCACGGACGAGGACGCCGTGCGGCGCCGGATCGGCGTGGTGTTCCAGTCGTACAACCTCTTCCCCCATCTGACAGTGCTGGAGAACATCACGCTCGCGCCGCGCCGGGTGCACCGGGTCGCCCGGGCCGAGGCGCAGACGCGGGCGCTGGAACTGCTCGACCGGCTCGGGCTGGCGGCCAAGGCCAAGGAGTACCCGGACCGGCTCTCGGGCGGGCAGCAGCAGCGCGTCGCCATCGTGCGCGCGCTGGCCACCGGGCCGCGGCTGCTGCTCCTGGACGAGATCACCGCGGCGCTCGACCCGGTGCTGGTCGGCGAGGTGCTGTCGGTGGTGCGGGACCTCAAGGACCAGGGGATGACGATGGTCCTCTCCACCCACGAGATGGGGTTCGCCCGCGAGGTCGCCGACCAGGTCTGTTTCCTGGACGGCGGGGTGGTGCTCGAACAGGGGCCGCCGGAGCAGGTGTTCGGCGATCCACAGGAGGAGCGGACCCGGCGGTTCCTCAGCCGGGTGGTCGCCTCGGGGCGGCTCCAGGGCTGAGCCCCCTCGCGCCGGAGGCGGCCTTGGGGTGCGGCCGGGTGTGCGGCAGGTGTGCGGCCGGGGCTTTCACAACGGTGGGTACCACTGTGCGCCCCGTACGCGCTCTGGCCGCGCGCTGCCGGATGCGGTGATCGTGGACCGGACGTCCGTCGCCGCGCACGGGGGTCGGCGAACAGTCGACAGCTGACGGACGACGGATGACAGATGACAAGTGACAGCTGACAGATTTCATCATCTGTTCGCTGAACGCTGCTCGTCGTCGGCTGTCGTCTGTCGTCTGTCATCTGTCCGCTGCCGTCTGTACGCCGCCCCCGTCGCCCACCGCCCCGGGAGGCCGCCGTTGCACGGACCCACCCTGGTCAACTGGCTCCTCGCCCTCCTCGCCGCCGGGGCTGGCACCTCCTGCCTGACCCGGCTGCGCCACTCCCCCTGTGCCCCGGGCGGCACGCACCGACCGCTCGCCCGGGAGTCCGACGCCGCCGAGGCCCTGATGGGGCTCGGCATGGCCGCGATGGCCATCACCGGCACCACCGTCCCGCCCGCCGTCTGGGCCGGACTCTTCGGCCTCCCCACCGCCGCCTTCCTGCTCGCCGCCGCCCACGCCCCGGCCGGCCGGGCACACCGGCTGCACCACGCGGTCGGCGCGCTCGCCATGACATACATGGGCCTCGCGATGGCGACCGCCTCCGGCCACGGCCACCGGCACGCCGCCACCCTGGGCCTTCCGGTGCTGACCGGCGCGCTCCTCCTCTACTTCGGCGGCTACACGATCTGGACCGGAAGCCGGTTGCTGCGCACGCCGGCGGGCACCCTCGCGGTCGGCACCTCCGGACTCCCGCAGGCCTGTCGACTCACCATGGGGATCGGCATGTTCGCCATGCTCCTGACCATGTGACGACCGCACACCAGGCCCGCCGCCCCGCCCGCCGCCCCTGTCGCCGACACCCCAAGGCCCCCGCGCTGGCGTGGCGTTGGTCACTGGCCCGTCGAAAGCCGTTCCACCGGGCGTCGCCAGCGCATAGGTTGGCAGGGAGCGCGTTGTCGCGTTCCGTGCGTACTCGGGGAGCCCATCGATGCCTGCCCTGATCGGCCTGCTGCTGCTCGGCCTGCTGCTCTCGACCGTCGCGCCCCGGCTGTTGTCCCGGGCCCGCTGGGCGGAGCGCGAACCGGTGCTGGCCCTGCTGGTGTGGCAGTGCCTGGTGGTGGCCGTGCTGCTCTGCTGCGCGCTGGGCCTGCTGCTGGCCGCCTCCGCCGCCCTGCCGGAACTGCGCGCGCTGGTGTTCGCGGGCGCACCGCACGGCGTGGAAGCCGCGTACGCCCTCCAGGACGGCGAGGGCTGGGGACGGCTCTGCGCCGCGGTACTGGCCGCGGGCGGGGTGCAGACGGTGCTGGCGCTCACCCGGGAGGTCCGTACGGCCAAGGCGCTGCGCGATCGCCGGCACGCCCAACTGTCGACCCGTTCACCGGAGTTGCCGGACACCATCGAGGCCGCGCGGAGCCGCCGGGAGCGGCTGGTGGTGCTGGAGAACGTCCGCCCGGAGGCGTGGTCGCTGCCCGGGCCGGACTCCCGGCTGGTGGTCACCACCGGCGCCCTCCAGCAGCTGACCGACCGGGAGCTGGCGGCGGTGCTGAGCCATGAGCGGGGCCACGTCCGGGCGCGGCACCACTGGCTCCAGCAGTTCGCCCAGGCGCTCGCCTCCGGTTTCCCCGGGGTCGGCGTGTTCAGGGCGTTCCGGGACCAGGTCGCGGAGCTGGTCGAGCTGGCCGCCGACGACCGGGCCGCCCGTCGGCACGGCCGGCACACCACCGCCCTCGCGCTGGCCGAACTCAACCTGGACCGCGGGGTGTTCGGCTCCTGCCCGCCCGGCCTGGCGCAGTCCCCGAAGCGGGTGGACCGGCTGCTCGCGGGCCGTCCGCGGCTCTCCGTCCCGCACCGGCTGCGGCTCACCCTGGCGGCACTCGCCGCGCCCGCCGTGGTTCTCCTGCTGGCCGCGGCGCCGGGACTTCACTCACTGCTCTGAGGCGCCGAGCGCCGCCGCGGGGCCTCGGGGCCGACTCCGCCCCGGCGAAGCATCCCTGACGGGCAGTCAGCCAGCAGGGGGTGGCGCGCAGGAGGTGCCTGGCCCATCACCGAGGGTCTGCTCCAGCACCCGGCGGTGGAACGGCCTGGCCTGCTCGTAGCGCTCCCGACCGGCCTCCGTGAGGGTGAGCAGGACACCTCGCCGGTCGCGTTCGCACATCGCCCTGGTGACCAGCCCGGCCTTCTCCAGGCGGGCGATCAGCCGAGAGAGCGCGCTCTGACTCAGGTGGACGGTGTGGGCGAGCTCGCTCACCCGCACCGCGGGCCTGCCGCCGCCGCACTCCTCGACGAGGCGCTCCAGCACCTCGAACTCACTCATGCCCAGCCCGTACCGGTCGCCCAGCTCGCGGTCGAGCGCGCAGGCCGTGGCGGCCTGCCGGGCCAGCAGCTCGCGCCACTGCGCGACGAGACCGGCCTCCGCCGGGGAGTCGAGTTCAGCCACCCCGCCACTTTAGCATGCACAGGCAATTGTTGCAGCTACATTTAATGCTCTTGCATTCAATGCATGTGCATGTACTGTCCTCCCCATGACCACCGCGACCGTCACGTCACCCGACGCCCCGTCAACCAGCGGGCCACACTGGACTCCCCGCCTCTGGGGCACCCTGATCGTGCTCTGCGCCGCCATGTTCCTGGACGCCCTGGACGTCTCCATGGTGGGCGTCGCCCTGCCGTCCATCGGCGCCGACCTGCACCTGTCCACCTCCGCCCTGCAGTGGGTGGTCTCCGGCTACGTACTCGGCTACGGCGGCCTGCTGCTGCTCGGCGGCCGCGCCGCCGACCTGCTCGGCCGCCGCCGGGTGTTCCTGGTGGCCCTGGGCGTGTTCGCCGCCGCCTCGCTCGGTCGGCGGCCTGGTCGACGACGGCGGCCTCCTGATCGCGGCCCGCTTCCTCAAGGGCGTCAGCGCCGCCTTCACCGCCCCGGCCGGCCTGTCGATCATCACCACGACCTTCGCGGAGGGCCCGGCCCGCAACCGCGCGCTGTCGATCTACACAACCTGCGGCGCCAGCGGCTTCTCGCTCGGACTGGTGCTCAGCGGCCTGCTCACCTCGGTCGGCTGGCGCTGGACCTTCCTGATGCCCGTCCCGGTCGCGCTGCTCGCCCTGCTCTTCGCCGTCCGGCTGCTCCCCCGGCCGGTCGAGGAGCGCGCCAAGGGCGGCTACGACGCGCTGGGCGCGATCACCGGCACCGCGACCGTTCTGCTGCTGGTCTTCACCGTCACCGAGGCCCAGGGCGCCGGCTGGCTGAGCCCGCGCACCCTCGGCTCGCTGCTCGTCGTCGCCGTGCTGGCCGCCGCCTTCCTCCGGGTGGAGAGCCGCACCGCGCACCCGCTGGTCCGGCTCGGCATCTTCCGCAACGGCTCGGTCGCCCGGGCCAACGTGGTCGCCTTCGCGATGACCGGCGCGTACGGCGGGTTCCAGTTCGTGGTCACCCTCTACCTCCAGCACCTGCTCGGCTGGTCGGCCCTGGAGATGGCCCTCGGGTTGCTCCCCGCCGGGGCCATCATCGCGCTCTCGGCCCCCTTCATGGGCCCGATCATGGACCGCTTCGGCACCGGGCGGCTGCTGCCGATCGGCGTGTTCTCGCTGGTCGCCGCGTTCGCGCTGTTCCTGCGGCTGGACGAGCACAGCTCGTACCCGGGCCTGGTGCTGCCCTCGATGCTGCTGCTCGGCGTGGGCTTCGCGTTCGCCTTCCCCTCGGTGAACATCGCCGCCACCGCCGGCGTGGCCGACGAGGAGCAGGGCCTGGCCTCGGGCCTGGTGAACACCGCCATCCAGGTCGGCACCGCGGTGGTGCTGGCCGGAGCGACGGCGATGATCACGGCCGGCAGCGCGGGCGGCGACAGTCCGCAGGCCCAGCTGGACGGCTACCGGCCGGCGCTGCTGTTCGTCACGGCGGTCGCACTCCTCGGCCTGGTGGTCGCGGCGGTGGGCGCCGTGGTCGACCGGCGCCGCGCGTCGACTCCCGTGACCGAGCCGAACACCGTGACCAAGCCGAACCCCGTGACCGCGCCTGACCCCGCGAGCGCCCTTGACCCCGTGAGCGCGCCGGTCGGGTCGACCGAGGCCAGGACCGAAGTCCTGACCGGGCACTGACCCCTGACCGGGCACTGACCCCCCGGCCCCGCGCGGTCGGCATCCGGGCCGCGGGGCCATGGAGCCGGCTCCACCAAACCCCCGTGTCGGTGGAGCCGGCCGTCTTCGTGGCGGCCGCCCGGACCACGCCCCTCGGGGCACGGTTCCTCGGTGCGGCTTTCGGCTCCGCAAGTATATTGGCTCGAAACCAATGAACGTTCGGAGCAGACACGATGGCACCTCGCGGGGATTCGGTCAATGAGGAGATGCGGCAGCGCTCCCGCCGCCGCATCATGCGGGCCACCGTCGAGCTGGTCGACCAGCGCGGCTACGCGGGCACCACGCTGACCGACATCGCCGAGCGGGCCGGGCTCGCCCGCGGGCTGCTCTCCTACTACTTCGACGGAAAACGGCTGCTGATGCAGTCCGCGACGCACCGGATGATGCACCAGGCGCTGGCCGGCGCGCTGGCGGAACTGGCCCCCGACTCCTCCCCCGACGCCCGGCTGGCCCGGGCGATCGACGCCGTGCTCGGACTGGCACTGGACCACCCCCGGGTGATGCGCTCCCACCTGGCACTGATCCTCGACCCGGACACCGGCGCCTTCGTCCAGGACCCCGAGCAGCAACAGCTCGGCGCGATCCTCCAGGGGCTGCTGCGGGACTGGGGCGCACCCGACCCGGTCGCCGAGCACGCGGTGCTGCGCAGCGCGCTGATGGGCGGTTGCATCGGGGTGCTGCTGCCGGGCGCCGAGATCCCGCTGGCACCGATCCGGGCCGACCTCTTTCGCCGCTACGACCTGCTCTGGGAGCTGGGCCGCCCTCCGCAGCCGTCGCCGCCGGAACGCGAACGGCCGCCGGCCCGCGGCTGACCGCGGGTGGGCGGCCTGGCGACCGACTGCCGGGGGGCCTCGTGAGAGAGGGGGTTCCCAGGCCCCGGACGGCAGCGACTCAGCGTTCCTTCAGGATCGAGGCGAGCAGGTCGATCGTGCGCTCCGGCGTGAGACTGTCCACGCAGAGCCGTTCCATGACCTGGATGTAGGCGTCGACGTCGTCGCGCTTGTCCAGGTAGAGCGCGCTGGTGAGCTGCTCCAGGTAGACCACGTCCGCGAGGTCCTGCTCCGGGAAGCGCAGGATCGTGAAAGCCCCGGACTCACCCGCGTGCGCGCCGAACCGGAACGGCATGACCTGGATCACCACGTTGGCCTGCTCGGCGACGTCGATCAGGTACTGCACCTGACCGCGCATCACCTTGGGCCCGCCGACCGGCCGGCGCAGCGCGGCCTCGTCGATGACCGCCCACAGGCGCGGGCTGGCGCCCTCGGCCAGCAGCTTCTGGCGGCGCAGCCGGAGGCTGACCCGCCGTTCGACCTCCTCCTCGCTGATGACCGGCCGACTCTGGCCGAAAACCGCCCGTGCGTACTCCTCGGACTGGAGTAGCCCGGGGATGAACTGCACCTCGTAGGTGCGGATCAGCTGGGCGGCCTCCTCCAGGCCGACGTAGGTCTGGAACCAGCCCGGCAGCACGTCGTTGAAGCTGTGCCACCAGCCGGACTTGTTGGCCTCGCGGACGAGGCCGAGCAGGGCTTCCCGCTCGATGCCGTCGTCCACGCCGTACAGGCTGAGCAGGTCGGCGACGTCGCGCTCCTTGAAGCTGACGCGGCCGAGTTCCATGCGGCTGATCTTGGACTCGGAGGCCCGGATCGCGTAGCCCGCGTCCTCGCGGGTGATGCCGCGCGCCTCGCGCAGGCGGCGCAGCTGCGAGCCGAGGAGGATCCGGCGGACCATCGAGCCGCCGCCCGGCTGAACTGTGGTCATGCGGTCGAAACCTCCACCTAGGGCAAACAGCGCACAGTCTGCCATCAGTTGAGCGCTCACGGTGCCGATACTGACGGATGTTCCTATCAGTTCTACGCTCCACACACCAGGATGCACGTGCATTCGGCGCTTGCATATGCCAATAGTGCGACTGCACGTGAATCGACTCTTGCATCTGCAGTGAGCGCACACCACCATGGTGCACGTGCACCTGCACATCCCTGGCAATCCCGCGGGCTCCGCGTCGACCCCACGCGCGACTCCGTGCACCGACCCGACGGCGTCCCCCGCGTCATCGGGCGTTCGAGTGCGCGCGCGCCTGGTCGAGGGGGCGGCCGAGCGGCCGAGCGAGTCGGAGGTGACCGGCATGACCCCGGCGGGTCCAGCCGTGTCCGCCCCCTTATGGGAGGAGCTCTTCATGAGCACCGGTACGGCCTTGGCGGTTGACCCCCTTGTGGTCACCTGCACGCTCGCTCCTCGCTTCGAAGCCGTCAGAACCGCGCGCGACTTCGCTCGGACCACGCTCCAGCGCTGGGGCCTGACGGAGCTGTTCGACGACGTCGCGCTGGTGGCCTCGGAACTCGTGACCAACGCGCTCCGGCATGCGATCGGCGCACGGCCCGACCCGTCGGGCGGCGCCCAGGGCGAGTACGACTTTCCCATACAGCCGACCGCGGACGGCCGGCTCCCGATCCGAATAAGCCTCGTGCACCGCGCACCCCAGGTGGTCTGCGCGGTGAGCGATCCGAGCAGCACCGGCCCGGTCGCCCGGGAGGCCGACTTCGTCGCCGAGTCGGGCCGCGGGCTGCACCTGGTGGAGTCGTTCAGCCGCTCCTGGGGCTGGCACCCGCTGGGCAGCGGCAAGGTGGTCTGGGCGATGTTCGAGGCGGAGACGGTCGGCGGCTGTCCGCTGGACGGACACCCCGGGCTCGGCGGCCGCTCACCGCTCGACGGGCCCGTCGAGGTCGGCGGACGGCATCGGCGCTCGGCCTAGGACGGCCCGCGCAGGCGGAACGGACCCGTGCACCCGGGACGGGCCCCGCCACCCGGGACGGGCCCCTGCGCCTGACGGCATGTGGCCGGTCGCGGGAAGCCCCGGGAGGACCACACCCCGGGCCCTTCCACCAGGCTCCGCCGAGACCTTCCGGAGCCGCCGACCCGCGAGCGGCCCGGGGCGGCGGGACGGCCGCACGGCTCCTTGGGACGCCGCCGGACGAGGGCTTCGCAGAGGGGGTCGTTCGTAGAAGGGGCCTTCCGGAGAAGGGGTCACCCGGAGAGGGCAAAGACAAAGGCCGTCGTGGTGTCGGCACCCACGACGGCCCCCCGATGGTGGAGCACTGCGGCCGGTCAGACCGCCAGGTGGTCGAACTCCCCGTCCTTCGCCCCCAGCAGCAGGGCGGCGATCTCGGCCCGGGTGTAGATGAGGGCCGGTCCGTCCGGGAAGCGCGAGTTGCGCATCGCCACGTCGCCGCCCGGGAGGGCCGCGAATTCGACGCAGTTGCCCTGGGAGTTGCTGTGCAGGCTCTTCTGCCAGACCACCCCCTGGAGATCGGCGGCGGCCATCCCGTTGTAGGTGTCGTACGAACCGTGCGTGTCCTGCGAGTCGTGCATAGAAGTCTCCCGAAGAGCTCCGGAGTTGTCGTCCAGCGCGGCGCCCCCGGCACCGCCGAAACGAACGGACCGGCCCCGTACCGGTCCGGCACAACGCCTCACTTGACGCGATGATAGCTGCAGTGCACGTGCATCAGCACGAGACATTGCAGGTGCACGAGGCCTTTTATTCGCAGGCGCGAACTCTTCACGGACCCTTCTCCTGACGGTACGTAAACGGACATAGCCGATGGAATCGCCGAGTTAGCGATAACCGGCCGTGAGCGCTTCCCCGCCGAATGTTGATCTTCGAATGCCGGGAGTCGCACGCCCGTGACCCTCAGTCAAACCACCCCCATGCTGTGAGACATCTCACGCGCCCCGGGTGCAACGCCCGCCCCTCGGATCACGTCGAGGCAACCACCGGCGACCGTACGGGGGTTGGGTGAAGAATGTCCGGATTGTAGGCAAAGCGCCCGGACCGGCGCCGAGGACGCGCCGGGTCCGCACCGCGCTCGCGTGAATCCCGCACGGCAGCCGACTGCAAGCCTGACGGGCAGATGTCCTACGATCTCCGGCATGAGCACCGCAGCCATCCCGGGCGCGCCACTGCCCGTCCGCACTCCAGGCTCCCGTGCGCGGGGGCGCCACCGTCGTCCCGAGCGCCCCGAGATCCCGGCCGGCGCCCCGGCCCTGGTGCTCGCCGTGCCCGCGACCGCCGGGCCCGAGTCCCGCTCGGTCGTCGAGGAGCTGCTCTCGATCGTCCGCACCGAGCAGAACGGCGTCCAGACCGCGGTCGGCTACCTCCCGGGTGACGGCACCGAGGGCGCGGACGGCGAGGACCGCACCGTGGCCGAGCTGCTGACCCTGGCCGCCGAGGCCGGGCTGCCGATGCCCGTCCTGGTGCCGCTGGTGCCCGGCCCGCACACCTTCCTGACCGAGCTTCACGCGCTCGCCGCCGAGTACGGCGCGCCCGTCACCGACCCGCTGGGCCCGCACCCGCTGCTGGCCGAGGCCGTGCACGTCCGGCTGTCCGAGGCCGGGCTGGCCCGGGCCGACCGCGCCCGGCTGTTCGCCATCGCGACCGCCGCGGACGGCGTGGTGCTGACCACCGTCGGCGGCGAGGACGCTGCCGCCGCGGCCGGCATCACCGGCGTGCTGCTGGCCGCGCGACTGGCCGTGCCGGTGGTCGCCGCCGCGCTCGACGTGCCCGGCTCGGTGGCCGCGGCCGTCAACCACCTCAAGGAAACCGGCTCGCAGCGCCCGGCGCTGGCCCCGCTGGTGATCGGCCCGGAGGCGGACTCCGAGCTGCTCGCCACCGCCGCCGAGGAGACCGGCTGCCCGTCGGCCGCGCCGCTGGGCTCGTACCCGTCGGTCGGCCAGCTGATCGCCTCCACGTACCTGGCCGCGCTGCCCACGCCGTCCCCGGAGGACCTGGCGCGGGCCGAGGCGGAGGCGGCTGCCGCCGCCGAGGCCGAGGGGGTCGTGGAGGGTGCTCGCGGCGCTCACGCGGCCGCCGAGGCGCCCGCCGGGCAGTAGTTCGACTCCGCGCGCCGCTCAGCGCGCTCCGAAGGGCCCGGAACGGCTTGCGTTCCGGGCCCTTCGCTCTACCCCCTCCCCACTGCCCGTGCGTCGTCCCTCCCCACTGCCCGCGCGTCGTCCCTCCCCACTGCCCGCGCATCGCCCCTCCCCACTGCCCGCGCGTCGTCCCTCCCGGATCGCCCCTCCCGCGTCACCCTCCCGCCCGGATGCGGACGGCAATGACGACGATGACGCGAAAAATAGCGCGGAATGTCCGTTCTGGCGGCATTTGAAAGGAAATAGGGAGCGCGGGCCCAGGTGTTCGAATCGCGACTACTCCCCCACCGCCAGGGTGCGCCGACTCCGCGACTCGGCGCACCGTCACATCAGCCCTGAGGTGGAGCCAGTTGTCGACTTCAGCAACGACATTGCCAGAAAACGATCATTCACGATCATGGGTGGCGGCAATTTTGGCAGTTCCCACTAAACCGTGATGCGCATCACAGTGGTTTGCAGTTTGAACTAGAGTCTGATTAACGTGCTCCCCGTTCGTGACCACACGAACCCGGTTCATCCGCAACGCCGAGTCCTGCCGTCGGATGTCCTGGCAGCGCGAAAACGCACCACGGCAGGAGCGGGGGACCCACAGGTAAGTCGCCCCGGACCGGTCTGCGGAACGGTCCAGGGCTAGGGGTGAAGCCGCGCCCACCAGCGCGGCCGGGCAACTCCAGCCCGAATCCGACAGCTCACCTCGCAGGCGTGGGAGAGGACTCCGTCTTCATGCTGCCCACCAACGGCACCAGCCTGCCCAGCCGCACCCGCCGCGTGATCGCCGCCCTCGGCGTCGCGGGCGTCGGCCTCACCGTCCCCTGCCTCACCTCGGGCACCGCCTCGGCCGCCTCCGTCGCCACCTGGGACAAGGTCGCCCAGTGCGAGAGCGGCGGCAACTGGAGCATCAACACCGGCAACGGCTTCTACGGCGGCCTCCAGTTCACCTCCAGCACCTGGTCCGCCTTCGGCGGCACCGCCTACGCGGCGCGCGCCGACCTGGCCACCAAGGACCAGCAGATCGCGATCGCCGAGAAGGTCCTCGCCTCGCAGGGCCCGGGCGCCTGGCCCGTCTGCTCCGTCAAGGCCGGCCTGACCAAGGGCGGCACCCCGGCCGCCGTCGACACCTCGGCGGGCTCGGCCACGGGCTCGACCGCCTCCAAGCCCGCCGCGCCCGTCCAGAGCGCCAAGCCGGCCACTCCGGCCGCGACGCCCCAGGCCCCCGCCACGAAGCCCGCCGCGCCCGCCCAGGACGGCGCGCAGGCCACCGCCGGCTCCACCGCCTCCGGCAGCCGCGGCGACTGGGTCCAGAAGCGTCAGCAGCAGGCCCAGGGCGGCGACTACACCGTGGTCGAGGGCGACTGGCTGTCCTCGATCGCCGACCAGCACAACGTGCAGGGCGGCTGGCAGCGGCTGTACGAGCTCAACCGCGGCACCCTGACCGAGGGCCCGGACACCATCTACCCGGGCCAGCAGCTGTCCTTCAGCGGTGCGACCGGCTCGGACTCCACCGGGTCCGACCGCTCCCAGAAGTCCGGCCAGTCCGCGAACGGCGGTGCCGTGAACGCCCAGCCGACCGCGCAGACCCCGGCCCCGGCCGCCAAGCCCGCCGCCAAGCCCGCGCCGCAGGCCCAGACCCAGACCCAGGCTCCGGCCGCCACCGGCAGCATGGCCGCCGCGGTCGCCTTCGCCGAGTCGAAGGTCGGTCAGGCGTACGTCTACGGCGGCACCGGCAACGGCGGCTGGGACTGCTCCGGCCTCACCCAGGCCGCGCTGCGCGCCGCGGGCATCTCCGTCCCGCGCGTCGCCGCCGACCAGGCCGCCGCCAGCACCCACGTCTCGCTGGACAGCCTCAAGCCGGGCGACCTGCTGTTCTGGTCCAACAACGGCAAGGACTCCGGCGTCTACCACGTCGCGATCTACGTCGGCAACGGCAAGTATGTCGAGGCCGCCAACCCGAGCTCGGGCGTCCGCGAGCAGAGCATCGCCAACTGGGCCCCGGACTTCGCCGGCCGGGTCTGAGAACGGCGCGCAGTCGGACAGCCGACGGGCCTCAGGTGACAGGTGACAGGTAACAGATTTCATCATCTGTCAGCTGTCGCCCGAACGCTGACCACCCACCGCCCCCGGGGAGAGTCTGGTCGCTCTCCCCGGGGGTTCCGGCGTACCTCCGGCCATATCCCCGTGGTGGATCCCCGCTCCGACGGGCATGCTGCTGCTCTGCACCCGAGGACACCCGAGGAGGAGTCCACATGGCCCAGGTCACCGTCACCCTCGACGCGAACCTCGCGATCGACGTGATGATGCTCTCCGGCACCAAGAACCCCCAGGACGCCGTCGAACTGGTCCTGCGCGACTACCTGGCCCGCGGCCGCCGCACCGAGACCCGGACCGGCGACGCGGCCGACGGGCACCGCCTGACCGCCGACCGGCCGACCACCCAGGAGGGCTGACCACCCCCGGCCGCCACGACCGGCCGCGCGCACGCCGAAGGGCCCCGGAGGGCAACCGCCCTCCGGGGCCCGCGCGTCGGCCGCGGCCGCCGGGGCTCAGCGCGCGCAGGCCCCGGTGGACCCGCGCATCACCAGCTCCGGCTGGAACATGAACTCGCCCCGCTGGACGGCGTTTCCGCCGACCTCCTCCAGCAGCGCGTCGACCGCCGCCGTGGCCATCGCCTCGACCGGCTGGCGGATCGTGGTCAGCGGCGGCTCGGTGAAGGCGATCAGCGGCGAGTCGTCGAACCCGACCACCGACACGTCCTGCGGCACCGACAGCCCGCGCTGGCGCACCGCCCGGATCGCCCCGAGCGCCATCATGTCGCTCCCGCAGACGATCGCCGTGCAGCCCTTGTCGAGCAGCGCACCGGCCGCCGCGTGCCCGCCCTCCACGCTGAACAGCGTGTGGTGGACGAGGTTCTCGGCCGCCTCCCCGCTGTGCCCGAGTACCTCGCGCATCGCCGCCGTGAAGCCCTCGATCTTGCGCAGCACCGGCACGTACCGGCGCTGCCCGACGGCCAACCCGATCCGCTCGTGCCCGAGTTCGGCCAGGTGCTGGACGGCCATCCACATCGCGGCCCGGTCGTCCGGCGAGATGAACGGCGCGTCGATCTTCTCGCTGTAGCCGTTGATCAGCACGAACGGCACCCCGCGCCCGGCCAGCCGGGCGTAGCGGTCGTGGTCGGCGGTGCTGTCGGCGTGCAGCCCGGAGACGAAGACGATGCCCGCCACTCCCCGGTCCACCAGCATGTCCACGAGTTCGTCCTCGGTGGACCCGCCCGGCGTCTGGGTGCACAGCACCGGGGTGTAGCCGTGCCGGCTGAGCACCTGCTCGATCACCTGGGCCAGCGCCGGGAAGATCGGGTTGCTCAGCTCCGGCGTGATCAGACCGATCAGCCCGGCGCTGCGCTGGCGCAGGCGGGTCGGCCGCTCGTACCCGAGCACGTCCAGCGCCGCCAGAACGGTCTGCCGGGTGGCGGCGGAAACGTTCGCCTTGCCGTTGAGCACGCGGGAGACGGTGGCTTCGCTGACCCCCGCCTGCGCCGCGATGTCTGAGAGTCGCGCCGTAGTCACGGTCCCAGAGCCTATTCCAACCACGTCAGACCGCCCACCAGCCGGTGCTGTCCGGTGCGAGCACCGTCTCGCCGCCGTCCACCACGAGGTCGGCCGAGGCGAGCAGCAGCGCGCCCGGGGCCGCGATCCGCACCGGCTCGCCGGTGGTGTTCACGGTGCAGACGAAGGCGCCGCGGCGGAACGCCAGGGTGCCCTCGGGGCTCTCCAGCCACTCGACCCCGGTGCCGGCGCCGAGGTCGGGCTGGGCCCGGCGGACGGCCAGCGCACTGCGGTAGAGCTCCAGGGTGGAGGTCGGGTCGCCGGTCTGCGCCTCGACGCTCAGCCCGGCCCACTCGGCCGGCTGCGGCAGCCAGGACGGTCCGCCGGCCACCGGGCCGAAGCCGTACGGGGCCTCGGTGCCGGACCACGGGATCGGGACGCGGCAGCCGTCGCGGTAGCCGTCCTGGCCGGCCTGGCGGAAGAACGACGGGTCCTGGCGGACCTCGTCGGGCAGGTCGGTGACGTCCGGCAGGCCGAGCTCCTCGCCCTGGTAGACGTACGCCGAGCCGGGCAGCGCGAGCATCAGCAGGGTGGCGGCGCGGGCGCGGCGCAGGCCGAGTTCGCGGTCGCCGGGGGTGCGGATCTGGGTGCCCAGGCCGGGCTCGTTGGCGAACCGGGTGGCGTGCCGGGTGACGTCGTGGTTGGACAGCACCCAGGTGGTGGGGGCGTCGACCGGGCGCATCGAGTCGAGCGAGAGGTCGATCACCTCGCGCAGCGCGGCGGCGTCCCAGTCGGTGCCCAGGTACTGGAAGTTGAAGGCCTGGTGCAGCTCGTCCGGGCGGACGTAGTTGGCGGTGCGCTGGACGGTCGGGGTCCAGGCCTCGGCGACGCCGATCCGCTGGCCCGGGTACTCGTCGAGGATCCTGCGCCAGCTGCGGTAGATCTCGTGCACGCCGTCCTGGTCGAAGAACGGCATGACGTCGTTGCCGAGCAGCTTGAGCTGGTCGGAGCCGCCGAGGTCGGGCAGGCCGGGGGCCTTGACCAGGCCGTGGGCGACGTCGATGCGGAAGCCGTCCACGCCCATGTCGAGCCAGAACCGCAGGATCGAGCGGAACTCGTCGGCGACGGCCGGGTTCTCCCAGTTGAAGTCGGGCTGTTCCGGGGCGAACAGGTGCAGGTACCAGTCGCCGGGGGTGCCGTCCGGGTTCTCGGTGCGGGTCCAGGCCGGGCCGCCGAAGATGGACTCCCAGTCGTTGGGCGGCAGTTCGCCCTGCTCGCCCTTGCCGGGGCGGAAGTGGTAGCGCTCGCGCAGCGGGGATCCGGGGCCCTCGCGCAGCGCGCGCTGGAACCACTCGTGCTGGTCCGAGGAGTGGTTGGGGACGAGGTCGACGATGATCCGCAGGCCCAGGTCGTGGGCGTCCCGGATAAGGGCGTCGGCGTCCAGCAGGGTGCCGAACATCGGGTCCACCGCGCGGTAGTCGGCGACGTCGTAGCCGGCGTCCGCCTGCGGCGAGGCGTAGAACGGCGAGAGCCAGACCGCGTCCACCCCGAGGTTGCGCAGGTAGGGCAGGCGGCTGCGGATGCCGGGCAGGTCGCCCATGCCGTCGCCGTTGGAGTCGGCGAAGCTGCGCGGGTACACCTGGTAGATGACCGCGTCCCGCCACCAGCCTCTGGACGCGCTGACGTTCGCCTCGTGAGCGGTGTCGGCGGCAGGCCGGGAGGTGTCGGCCAGGTTCTGGGTCATGGACGGTATCCCTTGGGGACTAGAGGAGCGGAAGGCGCTGGGATGTGGAGGCGCGTGACGACGCGGCGGCGCGCTACGACTTGGAGGCACCGGCGGTCAGTCCGGTGACCAGGTGGCGCTGCACCAGGTAGAAGAAGGCCGCGGAGGGGATCGCGATCAGCACGGCGGTCGCGGCCATCAGGTTCCACTGGGCGTCGTGCTCGCTGACGAAGGTCTGGAGGCCCACGGCCAACGTGTACTTGTCGGAGCTGAGCATGAACGTGGAGGCGAACGGCACCTCGGCCCAGTAGGTGAGGAAGGAGTAGAAGGCCGCCACCGCCAGGCCCGGGCGGGCGAGCGGCAGCACCAGGCGCCAGAAGGTGCCGAACGGGCTGAGCCCGTCGACCCGGCCGGCCTCGTCGATCTCGACCGGGATGGTGTCGAAGTAGCCCTTCAGCAGCCAGGCGCAGTACGGCACGGTGGTGGTCGAGTAGACCAGGATCAGGCCGGTGTAGCTGTCCAGCAGGCCGAGTTCGGAGAGCATCGTGTACATCGGCACGATCAGCACCGCGATCGGGAACATCTGGGTGACCAGCAGCGACCACATCAGCGGCTTGTGCCCGGGGAACTTCATCCGGGACACGGCGTAGCCGGTGGTGGCGGCGAGCATCACGCCGAACACGGTGGTGATGCCGGAGACCAGCAGGGCGTTGCCGAACCAGGTGAAGAAGTCGGTGTCGGACAGCACGTGCTGGTAGTTCGACAGCGTCAGCTTGTCGAAGATCTGGCCGGGGTGGAGGTAGTCGGTCTTGTCCGGGCCGAGCGAGACGAACAGGATCCACGCGACCGGGAACAGCGCGATCAGGCCGGCCAGGATCAGGGTGCCGTGGGACAGCGCCCGGGCCAGCGGGCTGCGCTCGCCGCGGCGGCGGGCCTTGGCGGGCCGGGCGGCCGGGGCCGGGGCCCCAGCGCGGGCCGGGAGTTCGGTGGTGGTGCTCATCGGGTTACCTGCCTTCGTGGGTCAACTGGGTCCGGGGCCTCAGCCGTTGGCCTGCTCGTTGCGAGCGAGCCAACGCCGGTAGAAGGCGGTGAAGACGATCAGGATGGACAGCAGGATCACGCCGTAGGCGGCGGACTGCGCGTAGTCCCGGGGGATCTGGCCGAAGCCGAGCCGGTACGCCCAGGTGACCAGCAGCTGGGCGTCGGGGGCGCCGGTGCCGAACAGCAGGAAGATCACGTTGAACTGGTTGAACGTCCAGATCACGCCGAGCAGCACGACCGTGGAGGAGACGGAGCGCAGCCCGGGCAGGGTGACGTACCGGAAGCGCTGCCAGGCGCTGGCGCCGTCCATCTCGGCGGCCTCGTACAGCTCGGCCGGGATCGACTGGAGGCCGCCGAGCAGCGAGATCATCATGAACGGCACGCCGGCCCAGGTGTTCACCATGATCGCGGCCGCCTTCTGCGCCCACGGATCGGTGAGCCAGCCCGGCTCGGGCAGGTGCAGGAAGGAGAGGATGCCGTTGACGACGCCGCCGTCGGCGAGCATCAGGCGCCAGGAGAAGACGGTCACGAAGGTCGGTACGGCCCAGGGCAGGATGAGCAGCATCCGGTAGGCGGCGCGGCCGCGCATCTTCTGGTTGAGCAGCAGCGCGAGACCGAGGCCGAGGGTGTAGTGCAGGAAGACGCAGACCGCCGTCCAGGCGATGGTCCAGACGAAGTGCGACCAGAAGCGGTCGTACGAGCCGGGACCCCACAGGATGTCGGCGTAGTTGTGGAAGCCGACGAACTCGTAGCTCGCCGGGATCTCGTTGACGCCGATCTTGCGGGCCACGTTGAGGCTGTTGGCGTCGGTGAGCGTGAGCCAGATGCCCTCGGCGAGCGGGTAGAGCACCAGCACGCCGAGCACCAGCACGACCGGCGCGATCATCGCGTAGGCGTACCAGTGCTTGGAGTAGGAGCGCTTCACGCGTTCCAGCAGGCCCGGACGCTGCTCGCGCTCCCGGCTGCCCTTGTCGGTGGCGCCCTGCACGGCGACTGACATCGTTTGCACCTTCTCGGGGGGATTCTCGGGGGAGCCGACGGCCCGGCCCGCCGGAGGGGTGACGGGTGGCGGTGGCGGTGGCGGGAGACAGCGGACGACGGACAGCGAACAGATGACAACTGACAGATGATGAAATCTGTTCTCTGTTGTTCGTTCGCCGTCCCGCGTCCGCCGTCACCCGTCCACGGTCACCCGTCACCCGTCGGCCGGCGGGCCGGGCGCAGGGACTACTTGGCGAAGCCCGGCAGGAGCTTGGCGTAGTCGGTGGCGACGGTGTTCAGCGCGTCCTGGGTGCTCGTGCCCTGGACGACCTTGCCCAGGTTGGTGTTCAGCGAGGCCAGCAGCGAGCTGTACTCGGGCAGTTCGGGGCGCGGCTTGGCGCTGCTCAGCACGGCCTGGAAGCCGGCGATGCCCGGGTCGGCCTTGACGTCGGCGGTGAAGGCGTCGGAGCGGGTCGGCAGGGTGGCGTTCTTCTGCGCGATGAACGCCTGGCTCTCGGCCGAGGTCATGAAGGCGGCGAACTTCTCCGCGGCGGCCTTGTGGGCCTTGTCGGCGCCCGCGTAGACGGAGATGTTGTGGCCACCGGTCGGGGCGCCGCTCTTGCCGGCGGAGCCGCCCGGGACGGCTGCGATGCCGAGGTTGCTCTTGTCCGCGAAGGCCGAGCCCTTGTAGACGTTGGTGATCTCCCAGGGGCCCTGGATGATCGCCGCGACCTTGCCGCTGTTGAAGGCGTCCATCATGTGCGCGTAGGCGTCGGTGGTCACGTCGGCCTTGGCGGTGCCGGGCGAGGTGAACATCGTCTTGTAGGTCTCGACGGCCTTGACGGCCTCCGGCGAGGTGATGGTGATCTTCTTGCCGGCGGCGTCGACGGTGTCGGTGCCCTCGCCGAACAGGAACGGCAGCGCGTAGTAGCCGTCCGCGGCCTTCAGCCAGAAGCCGTCCACGCCGGCCTTGTCCTTGACGGCGGCGGCGTCGGTCTTCAGCTCGTCCCAGGTCTTCGGCGCCTCGGTGATGCCCGCCTTGGCGAACAGCTCCTTGTTGTACATCAGGCCGAGGGTGTCGGTCACCAGCGGGACGCCGTACAGCTTGCCCTCGTACTTGGCCTGCTGGACCAGGCTCGGCTGGAAGGCGGAGGTGTCGGCGGCGGCCGGGGTGCCGTCCAGCGGCTCGAGGTAGCCGGCCTTGGCGAAGGCGGCGGTCCAGCCGACCTCGGAGCGGAACACGTCCGGAGCGCCCTTGGCCCCCATGGCGGTCTGCAGCTTGTTCTGCGCCTGGTCGAACGGGACGTTGACGAAGTCGACCTTGATGTTCGGGTTCGCAGCCTCGAACTTCTTGACGAGCTCCTGGTAGTTCGGCGCCTCGTTGGTGGCGTTCGACGTGTCCCAGTACGTGAGGGTGACCGGCCCGTCGGCCTTGCCGTCGGAGCTGGAGCCGCTGCTGCTACAGGCAGCCATCGAGACCGCGAGGGCCACAACGAGGGCAGAGGCCGCGATGCCACGCCGCATGAGAACTCCTTGGGAGGGTGGGGGTGCCCGAGATGTTCGGAGACAGGCGCATAATGTGGCTGCCTCGTACCGACCGCACCGTTGCTGCCGTCGGGCTCGGGAAGGAAGTTAACAGCGGCACAAGAAGGACGGAAAGTCCTTGCAGCAAGTTTCTGCAAGAAACCGCGATCGTTACGCCCGCGTGTCCTTGACGTTGCCGCACGGTAGTTGATGGCAGCACCGATTGCCCGAATTCGTCCGATTCGCCCCGCTGTGGACTGGCTGACGAAACCACCGTCCGTGGCCGAAAGCGGCCTGCAGCAGACTGGACGCATGCGAATCAGAGCCGTCACCAGGGACGAACTTCCGCTGCTCACCGAGCTGGAGCGGGCCGCCGGCGCACCCTTCGCCGCGATCGGCATGCCCGAGATCGCCGAGGACGAACCCCCCGCGCCGCAGGAGCTGGCGCACTATCTGGACCGGGGCGTCGCCCTGGTCGCCGAGGCCCCCGACGGAACCGTCGCCGCCTACCTGCTGGCCGAGCCGGTGGACGGCGCGCTCCACATCGAACAGGTCTCAGTACACCCCGACCACGCCCGCCGCGGCATCGGCCGGGCGCTGATCGAGCACCTCGCCGAGACCGCCGACGCCCCCGCGCTCACCCTCACCACCTTCGCCGAGGTGCCCTGGAACGCCCCCTACTACGCCCGCTGCGGCTTCCGCCCGCTGGCCGGGGAGGAACTCACCCCCGGCCTGCGCGAGATCCGCCGCAAGGAGGCCGAGCACGGTCTGGACCGCTGGCCCCGGCTCTGCATGCGCCGGGACCTGCGGTCGTAGGACCGAACCACCGGTCGACCGATAGGGCCCGACCCACCGATCGGCCCCCACCCGGTCCGCCCCCACCGATCGGCCCCTACCGGTCGGTCCCCAGCCGGAGCACGGTCGTCGAACGGAACTCCTCCCCCGGCCGCAGCTCCGTACTGGGGAACGCCGGGTGGTGCGGGGAGTCCGGGAAGTGCTGGGTCTCCAGCGCGATCCCGGCGAACGGCCCGTACGGGACGCCCCTCGCGCCGGTGACCGTGCCCTGGAACTTGTTCGCCGTGTAGACCTGGATGCCCGGCTCGGTGGTCAGCACCTCCAGGGTGCGGCCGCTGACCGGGTCCTCCAGTCGCGCCGCCCGCGCCGGGCTGCCGTCCGCCGGCCGGGCGCGCAACACCCAGTTGTGGTCGTAGCCCCCCGGCCCGGTCAGCTGGGGGTGCTCGTCGTGCACCGACTTGCCGACCGGCGTGGCCAGCGTGAAGTCGAACGGCGTGCCGGCCACCGGCTCGGTCCTGCCGTACGGGATCTGCCGCTCGTCGGCCGGGGTGTAGGCGTCGGCGTCCAGGGTGAGCAGGTGGCCGAGGACGTCGCCGCTGCCTTCACCCGAGAGGTTGAAGTACGCGTGGTTGGTCAGGTTGACGACGGTCGGCTTGCCGGTGACGGCGCGGTAGGCGATCACCAGCTCACCGGAGGCGGCCAGGGTGTACGTGACGGTGACGTCCATCGCCCCCGGGAAGCCCTGGTCCCCGTCCGGGCTGTGAAGTGCCAGCCGCACCCCGCCCTCGACCTGCTCGGCCTCCCACATCCGGTGCGCGAAGCCGTCCGGACCGCCGTGGATGGTCATGCCGCCACCGGTCCCGGCGAGCTGGTGCTCCTCGCCGTCGATGGTGACCGACGAGCGGTCGATCCGGTTGGCGTACCGGCCCACCACCGTGCCGTAGTGCCGGGCCGGGCCGAGGATCTCGGCCAACCGGTCGGTGGACAGCAGTAGTTGGGCGGAGCGGCCGGCACGGTCCGGCGCGCTCAGGGTGTGCAGCGTCGCGCCGAGGGTGAGCACGCTCGCCTCGTACGGGCCGGCCGTGAGCGTCCAGCGCCCGATCGCGGCGCCGGCGCCCGAGGGCTCCAGGGGTTCCTGCCGCACGCTGGTGGCCTCGCTCGCCATTGGCCTGCTCCTCACTGGCGGCCCGGTCGCACCGCGGCCGCCCGGTTCCGGGTCCGTCGAGGGGGCACCGCGGCAGCCCCGTCTCGGTCAGCCTAGCGACGGCGGGCGCGGCGCAGGCGCTTCCGCGCGCCCACGCGCCGCCGCGCGCGCCACCGTCCACCACTTGGGCCCCTGGGCACCCGTCAGGCACCGGCTACGACCCGTCAGGCACCGCCGCCCGAGACCCCGCCGCTCGAGACCTCGCCCGCCACCGACCGCCACGCGCCACCCGCTCCTAGTCGTCCAGGTCCTCCAACCAGCCCGCGTCCCGCTGCTGCTGCGGCAGCCCGAGCGCCGAGGCCAGCCCGTCCGGCCCGCTGCCCGCCTTGCGGTAGACCGCCGCCAGCCGACGGTTGACCAGGCCGATCGGCACCCCGAGCTCGTCGGCGATCCGCTGCGGCGGCACGCCCTGCACGGCCCGCTTGGCGACCTCCCACTCCGCGCTGCTGAGCGTGTCGATGGTCTCCCGGAAGTCGCGCAGCCCCAGCCGGTTGGGCCGCAGGCCGTAGTTGGCCAGCTCCCGCCGGGCCCGGTCGACCAGCCCCTCCGCGGAGCAGTGCTGGGCCAGTTCGATGCCCTGGTACAGGTACTCCTGGGCGTCGTCCAACCGTCCGACCCGGCGCAGCGCGGCGCCGAGGTCGACCAGCGCGACGGCGTGCTCGTAGCCGGCCGGGGACTGCCCGAGGTACGTCACGGCGTCCTCCAGCAGCTCGACCGCCGCCTGGCCGTCCTCGATCCTGGCCTGCAGGCGCAGCGCGCTGCCGATCGCCGAGGCGGTGCCGAAGGCGCGGGCGTCCATGACCGCCTGTTGGGCGTACTCGCGGGCCCGCTCGGGCTCGTCGCGCGCGATCGCGATGGCGAGGTGGCCGGCCCAGGGCGCCCAGACGGTGTTGCGCCAGCCGCGGACCTCCAGTTGGGCGCCGGCCTCGGTGAGCGCGGCGGCCGCGCCCGCGTACTTGTCCTTGGCGACCAGCAGCTTGCCGTACAGCGAGGCGGCGTCCGGCAGCACCATGGCCGTCGAGTGGTACGGCGGGTGGAAGCCGAACTCGTTGGCCAGGTTCCAGGCCTCGTCGACCCGGCCGCGGGCGATCAGGGTGTCGACCAGCACACCGATCGCGTCCCAGGCCAGCGGAAGCTTCTCCCCGATCCGCTCGGAGATGCGGTACGCCCGGCGCAGGAAGTCCTCGGCCTCGGCGAGCAGGCCGCGGCGGAACCGGGCCAGGCCCATCAGGAAGTAGGCGAAGCCCCGGTGGGCACCGCTCCAACCGGCGATCTCGAACTGGATGATGGCGTCCGCGGCCAGCCTCTCGGCCTGGGCGATGCGGTCGTTGTAGATGTACGTCAGGCCGAGCATCGAGGGCAGTTCGAAGCCCCAGGTGGTGTCGGTCCAGCCGAGGCCCTTGGGGAGTCGGCCGACGTCGAGGACCTCGTCGGCGAGCGCGAGCGCCTCGGCGGAGGGGGCGCCGCGCAGGGTGAGGTCCCAGGCGCGCATGGCGAGCACGGCCCGGTCGGCCGCCTCCCGGCCGCCCAGGTTGCGGCACATCTCGCCGAGCCGGGCGGAGCGGCCGGGGCCGTCCTCCTCGGACTTGCGGAAGGCGTGCCACATGAACGAGGCGGCCTGGAGCCGCTGGCGCGCGGCCGGGTCGGCGGTGCGCTCGGCCTCGTCCTGGCAGACCACGGCGGCCTGGCCCAGCTCACCGGCGTGGGCGAGCACCTCGGAGAGCCGGAAGGTGGCGTCCACGCGCAGTGCGGGGCGCAGCGGCACCTCGTCGGGGTCGAGGGCCAGCTTGAGCTGGTTCACGGTGGCGACGGGGTCGGTGAGCAGTGCGGAGCAGCCGAGTTCGTACAGCACCTCGGCCTTGATCTCGTCGGCGGGCGGCTCGTTGAGCGCGCGGTGCAGACAGCGCTGGGCGGCCTCGGGGGCGCCGATCAGCTGGTGTTCGACGGCGGCGCGGCGGAGCTTCTTGACGATCCGGTCGTCGCCCTCGCCGGAGTGGGTCTCGACCAGGTGGCGGGAGGCGGCGAGCAGGCCGAGTCCGGCGTTCTCGATCTCGGCGGCGGCGATGCCGTGCATCCCGAGGCGGGTGGCGTCCGGCATGGTGTTGTAGATGGAGCTGGCGATCAGCGGGTGGACGAACTCCAGGTTCCCGTTGGGGGTCTGGGTCAGCACGCGCTGCTTGCGCAGTTGCTTGATGGCCTCGCGGGCGCCCTCGGTGCTCAGGGTGGAGATCCGGGTGGCGAGGTCGACCCGGATGTCGGTGCCCAGCATCGCGCAGGCCCAGGCGAAGCGCAGGGTGCTGGCGCCGAGCCGGTCCAGCCAGCTCTTGAGGGTCATCCCGGCGGCGTCGACGGCGAGTTCGCGCAGCTGCCGGGAGTTCTCCTCGACGGGTTCGAGCTCCTGCTCGCGGACCTGGTCGAGCAGGGTGTTGGCCTCGAACGGGTTGCCGTTGACGACGTTCCAGAACTCGTAGCAGAAGGCGTCCTCGGCCTTGTCGCCGAGCTCGGCGCGGATCATGTCGGTGACGGAGTTGAGGGAGAGCCGGTTGAGTTCGTGCTTGCGGCCCTTGAGCGCGAGGACGTCCCGGCGGAAGTCCTGGGTCTCGGCGGGCCAGTCGTTCTCGTCCTCCCGGAAGGCGAAGACGAGCAGGACGGGAAGTTCACTCGATCGGATGGCGAACTTGGTCAGCCAGGAGAGTGACTCCCCGTCCGCCCAGTGCAGGTCGTCGACGATCATCACCATCGGGGCGCGGCGCGGCGCGAGCTGGGTGATGACGTAGTCGAGGCCGTCGCGCACGCCCTGCGGGTCGAGGCGGCGGGCGCCGACCTTGGGCTGCTTCAGACCCATGGCCGGCCCGACGACCTCCTCCCAGGTGCCCATGACCTGGCTGAACACGTCGGGCTTCAGGTCGGTGAGCACGGGCTGGAGCAGCTGGCGCAGCACGTGGTACGGCTCCTTGAACTGCCGTTCGCCGCCTCGGGCGAACAGCACGGTGGCGCCGTCGCGGACCTTGGCGAGCCGCCGGACCTCGTGCAGCAGACTGGTCTTGCCGATGCCGGGGCGGCCGGAGAAGGTGAGCAGGTCACCGATCTCGGTGCCGCCGGCGGCGAAGCCGCGGCAGAGCCGGTCGACGGCGGCCTCCACCGAGCGCAGTTCGGCGTCGCGGTCTCGCAGCCGGACCCGGGGCGCGGTGACGTCGCCGTCGGGGGCGGAACCAGCACCCGCCCCAATTGCGTTCTCCTGCTCGGTCACCCTCGCGCCTCCGCCTCGCCCGCTCGCGTCACAGCTCCATCACTGCGTGGAGCCGAGGTTAGCGCCGCACGGACCTTCCCGTGGGGCATTCGTGCAGGCTGGGGCGGACGGTGGGGGTTCGGGCGTACCGTCGAGGGCAATCGCCCTATATCCCTAACGTCCGATCATTGCATCAGATACCCTACGGCCTTCGAGGCGCAGATGATCTTGCGAAATCCGCCCCCAGCACTCGCGCCCCTCCGCGTCAACTCCCCACACCGACAGTGCTCGAATAAGAAGCGCCCCCACCCTCCGCTGCACCGGGAGTCCGATGTCTGACGACACTTCACTTCAGATTCCGTTCCCGCACCGCCGCAGTCCGCACGGCCAGCGCGCCACCGAACTGCACCGGGACTGGCTGATCCGCCATCCGCTGCTGCCCGACGTCGACCACCCCGGCTACGCGCACTGGGAGGTGGTGGACCTCGCCGCGCTCGGCTACCCGGACGCCGGTCCGGACGAACTCGCCCTGGCCGCCGACCTGATGGGTTTCTACTTCCTCTTCGACGACCAGTTCGACGGCCCGCTCGGCCGCCGCCCCGCCGAGGTGGCCCCGATCTGCGAGCGGCTGATCGCCGTCCTGCACGGCGCCCGCCCCGACCAGGGGTCCCCGGTCGAGACCGCCTTCGCCGACCTGTGGAACCGCAGCGTGCAGGGCATGCCGGCCCGCTGGCAGGCCCGCGCCGCCTACAACTGGGAGTACTACCTGGCCAGTCACCCGGCCGAGGCGGCCGGCCGGATCTCCACCCGGCCACCGGACCGCGACGGCTACCTGGAGCTCCGACGGGGCACCGCGGCCATGGAGACCATCTTCGACATGGTCGAGCGCCTGGGCCAGTTCGAGGTCCCGGCCGCCGTCCTGCACCACCCGGTGCTGCGTCAAATCCGCCAACTGGCGGCCGACATACCGTCACTCAGCAACGACGTGCGCTCCTACCCGCTGGAGGCGCCGCGCGGGGACGTGAACAACCTGGTCATGATCGTCCAGCGGGAGCGGCGCTGCTCGGCCGAGGAGGCCTGCGCCGTGGTCATCGCCGAGGCCCAGCTGATGGTCGACCGCTGCGCCGAGCTGCGCGACAGACTGCCGGACGTGCACCGCGAGTTGGGCCTCTCCCGGATCGAAGGGGCGATCGCCCAACGATACGCGGACGGGCTGCTCACCTGGCTGGCCGGCTACCTCAGCTGGGAGGCCCGCACCGGCCGGTACCAGGCGGTCTGACCGGCACGCGCCCGGAGCCGTCCGACGGGCGTGCGGTGGCGCGCCCCGAGGGTGCCGCCCCGGCCACGCGGAGGCGTGCGGCGGCACGCCACGGGGGTGGTCCCCCCGACGCACGGCGGCGTGCGGCGGTACGCCACGGGGGCGGCCCCGCCTTCACGCGGCGGCGCGCGACAGCGCATGCGGGGGCGCGACCGGGACACGCGCCCCCGCAGTGATCCGTTCCGGGACGGCCGCAGTGATCCCTCCCCGGGCAGCGGCGGTGATCCGTCCCCGGGCAGCCGCAGTGATCCCTCCCCGGGCATCCCCGGTGATCCCGTTCCGGCCCCTCCCGCCCGCGCACCTCCGAGAGCGACCGGAAGGCGCACCCTCCGTACCCGCCCGGCGCACGGACCGTAGCCGTGCCGGGCGCCCGGCGGCTATCGTGCTCCGCGACGGGCGCCCCCGACGGAGCGCCGGTCCCATTGCGTGTCCGCACCCTCCGCCGGACCGCCCCTGCCGGGCGGCCCGGCGCACCGCCCGTGGCCCGAGCCGCACCGGGCGGTGCCCGACGCAGCGAGGAGACACCCAGCATGACGGTCTACCAACCCCCCGGCACCCCCGGCAGCATCGTCGCCTACCGGTCCCGGTACGAGCACTGGATCGGCGGCGGATGGACGCCCCCGCTGCGCGGCGAGTACTTCGACAACCCGACCCCGGTCACCGGCGAGGTGTTCACCGAGGTCGCCCGCGGCACCGCCGAGGACATCGAGGCCGCCCTGGACGCGGCCCACGCCGCCGCCCCCTCCTGGGGCCGCACCCCGGCCGCCGAGCGCGCGCAGGTCCTGCTGCGGATCGCCGACCGGATGGAGGCGAACCTGGAGCAGCTCGCCGTCGCGGAGAGCTGGGAGAACGGCAAGCCGGTGCGCGAGACGCTGGCCGCCGACCTCCCGCTCGCCGTCGACCACCTGCGCTACTTCGCCGGTGCGCTGCGCGCCCAGGAGGGCAGCCTCTCCCAGCTGGACGAGGACACCGTGGCGTACCACTTCCACGAGCCGCTGGGCGTGGTCGGCCAGATCATCCCGTGGAACTTCCCGATCCTGATGGCGATCTGGAAGCTCGCCCCGGCGCTCGCGGCCGGCAACACGGTCGTCCTCAAGCCCGCCGAGCAGACTCCGGCCTCGGTGCTGCTGCTCGCCGAGCTGACCGCCGACCTGCTGCCGCCCGGCGTGGTCAACATCGTCACCGGCTTCGGCGAGGAGGCCGGCGCCCCGCTGTCCGCCAGCACCCGGGTCCGCAAGATCTCCTTCACCGGCGAGACCACCACCGGCCGGCTGATCGCCCGCTCCGCGGCCGACAATCTGATCCCGGTCACGCTGGAGCTCGGCGGCAAGAGCCCCAACGTGTTCTTCTCGGACGTCGCCGCCGCCGACGACGCCTTCTACGACAAGGCCGTCGAGGGCTTCGCGATGTTCGCCCTCAACCAGGGCGAGGTCTGCACCTGCCCCAGCCGCGCGCTGATCGAGTCCCCGGTCTACGAGCGGCTGCTCGGCGACGGACTGGCGCGGGTGCGCGCGATGCGCCAGGGCAACCCGCTGGACACCGAGACCCAGGTCGGCGCCCAGGCCAGCGTCGAGCAGCTGAAGAAGATCCTCTCCTACTTCGAGATCGGCCGGGACGAGGGCGCCAAGGTCCTGGTGGGCGGCGAGCGGGCCGACCTCGGCGGCGCGCTGGCCGGCGGCTACTACGTGACGCCGACGGTCTTCGAGGGCGACAACTCGATGCGGGTCTTCCAGGAGGAGATCTTCGGGCCGGTCGTCTCGGTCACCCGCTTCGACGGCTTCGACCACGCCGTCGCGCTCGCCAACGACACCCAGTACGGGCTCGGCGCGGGCGTCTGGACCCGCAGCCTCAACACCGCCCACCGGGCCGGGCGCGCCATCCAGGCGGGCCGGGTCTGGACGAACTGCTACCACGCCTACCCGGCCCACGCGGCCTTCGGCGGCTACAAGAACTCGGGCATCGGGCGGGAGAACCACAAGGCGCTCCTGGAGCACTACCAGCAGACCAAGAACCTGCTGGTCAGCTACTCCCCCGACGCGGTCGGCTTCTTCTAGGCCGGGGCCCGGACACCCCGGAAGGCTCGTACGACAACGCTCAGGCCCGTACGCCCGGGAGGAACAGCGGACCCGGGAGGAACAGCGCACCGGGGAGGACCGCTCAGGCGGGAAAGCGGAGCGGGAGGCCCACCGGAGCCTCCCGCTCCCTCGCCACTCCCCGTGGCGGGCTCCGGGGCGGATCGCCTGTTCAGGGGATCAAAGCACAGGAACGCGGCCGATTCACCGACGCGCCGCCGACATGCCCGGACAGCCCGCGCGAACGCCGTAGACAGGACTCCCCCCAACCCCTCACCCTCCCGGGAGTCCCCGTGACCATCGCCACCGCCAAGCTCAGCGACCCCGTCGTCCGCGCCGCCGTCACCGCGATCAACGCGGGCGACCGCGAGGCCTTCGTCGGGCTGCTCGCCGAGGACGCGACCATGTCCGACGACGGCTCCGACCGGAACCTGGCGGACTGGATCGACCGCGAGATCTTCACCACCCACGGTCGGATGGACGTCCAGACCGAGTCCGACGGCGGCCGCGCGCTGGTCGCCAACTTCACCAACGACACCTGGGGCGAGATGCGCACCGCCTGGCGCTTCACCGTGGACGGCGGGAAGGTCAGCCGCTTCGAGACCGGCCAGGCCTGAGCCCCAGGCGCGCCCGACGGTTCCCGCGGGGCGCCCGACGCCGGGCGCGCGACGCCGGGCGCGCGACGCCGACCGTCCGACGCGCCCTACCGGTCCAGCCCCAGGCACCCCCGCACCGCGCGGATCAGGTTCCGCGAGCGGACGTCCCCGGTGACACCCGGCTGCATGCCGTTGGTGACGTAGCCGAAGCCCAGCCCCAGGTCGGGGTCGGCGAAGCCGAGCGACCCGCCCCGGCCCGGGTGGCCGAAGCTCGCCGGGGAGGCCATCGGCGCGGTCGGGCCGTGCCGCCAGAAGCCCATGCCGAAGGTGGAGTTGACGATCAGCACCCGGTCCGGACCGCTCACCGCCGGGCCGACCGCGCGCGCCAGCACCCCGGGGCCGAGCAGCGGCGGCAGCAGCGCGCCGGAGCCGTCCGGGCGGTCGGCCGCACCGATCAGCGCCGCGTAGAACCGGGCCAGCGACCGGGCCGTGCCGATGCCGCCGGCGCCGGGGATCTCGGCGGCCTGCACCGCCGGGTCGTTGAGGTTCACGCCGGGGAGCACCGAGGCGAAGGAGCGGGCGGTCAGCGAGGCCGGGTCCTGGTAGGCGTCCCGGACGGACTGCTTGGGCCGCAGCCGCAGCCCGCTCGGACCGGTCCTGGCCGCCTCCGGGGCCGGCAGGTCGACCAGCTTGCCGACCCTGGGCGCGGCGCCGGCCGGCAGCCCGATCCACATGTCCAGCCCCAGCGGCCGGGCGACCTCCTCGGCGAAGTACCGGCCTATCGTCCGGCCGCTCACCCGGCGCACCACCTCGCCGACCAGCCAGCCGAAGGTGTACGGGTGGTAGCCGTGCGCGGTGCCGGGCTCCCAGGCGGGCGCCTGCGCGGCGACGGCGGCGGCCGCGCGCTCCCAGGTGAGCACGTCCTCCAGCCGCAGCGGCACGTCCAGCGCGGGCACTCCGGCCTGGTGCGAGAGCAGCCAGCTCACCGGTACCCGGCCCTTGCCGGCCGCCGCGAACTCCGGCCAGTACGAGGCGACCGGGGCGTCCAGGTCGAGCAGGCCGCGCTCGGCCAGCAGCAGCGCGGTGGTGGCGGTCAGGCCCTTGGTGACCGAGCGCAGCACCTGTGCGGTGTCCGCCGTCCACGGCACCGCGGGCGCCGGACGGCCGCCGACCTCGGGCCGGGCGTCGCCGCCCCACAGGTCGACCACCTTGCGGCCGCGCACGTACAGCGCGAAGGCCGCGCCGAGCTCGCCGTAGTCGGCGAAGTTGCGGGCGAAGGCCGCCCGTACGGGCTCGAACCCCTCGGCCGTCTCGCCCCAGATCTCCACCACCGCGCGCCGCCCTCGACCAGTTCCGTTGTTTCCCGTGCCACTCACGCTCGTTCTCGATGTCATTCGACCGTATTCGACCGAACTCGTTCGAACCGAGCCCGGAAACCCTAACCTGTCCCCCATGACCAACCCTGCCGAGGAACTGCTGGACGTCGTCGACGAGCACGACCGCGTGATCGGGACCGCCGCGCGCGGCGAGGTGTACCGGCGCGGGCTCACCCACCGCTGCGTCTTCATCCTGGTCCGTGACCCGGCCGGACGGATCTTCGTCCACCGCCGCACCGACACCAAGCTGTTCGCCCCCGGCGCGTACGACATGTTCGTCGGCGGCGTGGTCGGCTCCGGCGAGACCTACGCCGAGGCCGCCGTCCGGGAGGCCGAGGAGGAGCTCGGCGTCCACGGCATCGCCCCGCGCCCGCTGTTCAAGTTCCTCTTCGAGCAGGACCGGTTCGAGCAGGACGGGTTCGACCAGGACCGGCTCTCCTGGTGGTGCGACATGTACGAGGCCGAGTGGGACGGCCCGGTCTCCCCCCAGGAGTCCGAGGTCGCCTGGCACGCCTGGCTCACCCCCGCCGAACTCGCCGACCGCCTCACCCGTGACCCGTTCGTCCCCGACGGCGTCGAGGCCTACCGCCGCTATCTGGGCCTCCGCTCCGCCTGATCCCGGCGACCGCGGGACCCGGGAGCCGTGCCCGGGCCGGTCGCGCCGGGCCCCTGGCTCCACCGGACGGCCCTCGACGAACTAGGGTGGCGCTCATGGCCTCCCGTACGCCGTCGCCGACGGCCGACCACGCAGCACGGACCTCCGCAGCCGCCGGCGCCGGCGGCTCCGCCCGGCCGGCGGGCGAGCGGCCGCGCCGGCGGCTGAGCGTGGACGAGCGGCGGGAGCAACTGATCGCCGTGGCGCTGGAACTGTTCGCCCGGCGGCCGCCGGAGGAGGTGTCGATCGACGACATCGCCGCCGCCGCGGGCGCCTCCCGGCCGCTGGTGTACCACTACTTCCCCGGCAAGCAGGCACTGTACGAGGAGTCGCTGCGGCGGGCCGGGAAGGAGCTGTCGGCCCGGTTCGAGGAGCCGATGGAAGGGCCGTTGTCGGAGCGGCTGCACCGGGTGATGGGCCGCTACCTGGACTTCGTGCAGAGCCACGGGCCGGGCTTCGCCGCGCTGCTGCGCGGCGGCTCGGTGGCGGCCAGCGCGGGCACCTCGGCGGTGATCGACGAGGTGCGCCGGGCCGCGCAGGAGCAGATCCTGGCCCACCTGGCGATCCCCGCGCCGAGTGTCGGGCTGCGGCTGACCGTCCGGGCCTGGATCGCCAACGCCGAGATCACGTCGCTGGAGTGGCTGGCCGAACGCTCGGTGCCGCTGGAGGAGCTCCAACTGCACCTGGTGCAGGAGTTCGTCGCGGCGCTCACCCTCACCGCCGCCCGCGAGCCGGCTCTCGCCGCCGAACTGGCCTCCTTCTTCGCCGACGAGCGCCCGGACGGCCCGACCGGGCGCCTGGTGCGGGACCTCGCGGGACTGTTCGCCGTGCCCGGGATCGTCGAGGCGGTCACCGCGCTCGCCGCCGGCACCCCCGACGACGGGTCCGCGCAGGCCGCCGGAGCCGCCGCGGAGTGACCGGAGCAGTCGCCGGTCGGTCGCCGGGTCAGTCGCGGGGTCGGTTACCGGGGAGAGGCCGAGGTCGTCTCCGCGACGGCCGTCCGCGTGATCATCGGGTCATCCTGCGGTTCGGTCCTGACGGTGGGCTCTGATAGGAATGAGCAGGGATCTGACGGCACGCCGCCGCGGCGCGCCCGGTCCCACTCGAACCACCGACAGCAGACGGAGCAGAGCGGGGGGCTCACCAGTTGACCCAGGACGTCCAGTTCAGTGTGGAGGCCAACCCCTTCGCGGCAGCGGAGCAGGTCTGCGCGACCCTCGGCACCCTCACCGACGCCCTCTTCGACGAGCACACCTCGCGCCACCCGGCGGCCTCACTGAGCGCCCTGCGGACGGGCGAACACCCGGCCGGCGAGGCGCTGTTCGGCCTGCCGCTCGCCCCCAACGGCCCGGTGCACACCGCCGTCGACCGGCTCGGCACGGTGACCACCGCGGGCACCGCCCGTCCCGGCACCGGCGCACGGCTCACCGACCGGGTGGTCGCCGCGCTCCAGACCCGCTACGGCGGCGGCGCGGTGCGCGGCGCCATCGCCGACCGGGGCACCACCTCGGCCGCGCTGTTCCAGCTGCCGGTCACCGGCGAGTTCGCCGACGCCAAGCTGCGTCCGCCGTTCGCCCCCGCGCTGGCCGCGCTGGCGGCCGGGCAGCAGACCCGTCAGCCGGTCGAACTGCCCACCGGCGCGGGCGCCGAGGTCCGGCTGGTCGTGCCACCCGGCTTCCACTCGCTGACCTCCCCGGACGGTCCGCCCGGCGTCTCCGCCCGGGCGGTGCCCCCGCTGCCCGACGGCACGGACCGGACCGGCGCCGCCCCGGCCACCGTGGCGGCCGCCGACGAACTGGCCCGGCACCTGGCCGAGGTCGCCGAGGAACTGTTCAGCGCCACCGGCCCGGAGCCCCGGCGCGACTTCGCGGTGATCTCCGCCACCCTGGCCGACCTGATCCGCGACGCGGGCGTCGTCTACGCCGGCGTCTGCGCCCTGGAGCTGGACGGCCGCAACTCGGACGCCACCCTCGTCGTCTCGCTCGCCCGGCACCCGCTGCCGATCACCGCGCTCGCCACCGAGCTGGCCACCGTCCGGCGGCACGCCGAGGTGTGGACCGTCCTGCTGCCGGCCGGGCCGGCCGCCGTCCTGGTCGAGGGCCGGACCGTCCCGGTGCCAGGCCCGCTGGCCGCCGACGGGCAGCGTCGCTGGGTGGTCACCTCGGCCGTCCAGGCCTTCGTCCCGCTGCCGGACGGTGGGACGGTGCTGTGCGCCCAGCTGTCCACGGCGCGGCCGGAGGACTGGGAGCTGTACACGGAGGCGTTCGCGGAGCTGCTGAAGAGTATCCAGTTCGGCTGGGACGGCGTGCCGACCGCGGTGGGCACCGTGCCGACCCAGGCGCCTGCTCCGGCTCCCCTTCCCGAGCCTGAGCCCGCGCCTGTTCCTGCGCCCGTTCCTGAGCCCGCCGCCGTCGAGGAGGAGTCGGCGGAGAAGCCCGTGCACCTGCGCGGCACGCCGGTACGGGTGCCTCCCGCGGACTTCAACCCCTTCGCGCCGGTGGCGGAGGCCCCCGCCGCCGGTGGGGACGAGACGGCGCAGGATGCCGCGGACAGGCCGAAGGGCACCCCGGTGATGGTCCCACCACCGGACTTCAACCCCTTCGCCATGGACGGCAGCCTGGACGTGGCGAGCGACCCGCCCGCCACCCAGCCCTCCGCTGCCGCTCCGATCGCCGACCCGTTCGGCACCACGGTCGCGGCCGAGCAGAAGGCCGATCCGTTCGGCACCACCCTGCCCGCCCAGGGCCCGGCCGTCCCGCCACCGCCCTCGACCCCGCCCGTCATCCCGGCCCAGGCCCCGCCCGTCGCAGCGGAAACGACGGACCAGGGTTCGGGGCAGCCCGCGGACACCCAGGAACCGACCCCGCGCAAGGGCACCCCGGTGATGGTCCCACCGCCGGACTTCAACCCCTTCGCCATGGACGGCTTCGCGGACGCGTCGGCGGCCGAACCGGAGCCGGCGGACGAGACGGACGAAACCAACGCCGCACCGGAGAACCGCCCGTTCGGCTGAGCCGGAGGGTACGGGAGCTGCTGGTGCGGGGGAGCCGCTGCGCGCCGCCGCGACGAACGGGTGACAGGTGACACGTGACAGGCGACAGCTGACAAGGTTCAGATTTCAGATTTCAGCGAACGAAATCTGAAATCTGTTACCTGTCAGCTGTCAGCTGTCACCCGTTACCTACCAGTGGTCCTCCACCCTCAAGCCGCCCGCCGGGCCAGGTGCACCACGTCCGGCACCCCCCGGGCCACCGGAATCTCATGCGTCACCACATCCGTGAACCCCACCGCCCGCAGCGCATCCTCGAAGGCCGGCGAGGGCTGTGCGCTCCACACGGCCAGCACCCCGCCCGACCGCAGGCGGTGCCACAGCACCGCGAGTCCGTCCGCGCCGTACAGCCCGTCGTTGGATTCGGTGACGGTCCAGTCCGGTCCGTTGTCGATGTCCAGGCACAGCGCGTCGTAGCGCTCGCCGTCCGCCGCCGCGAGGTACTCCAGCAGGTCGGTGTGGAGCACCTCGACCCGCTCGTCGTCCAGGGCACCGTCCGAGAAGGCGCCGAGCGGGCCGGTCCGGTGCCAGTCGATGATCGCGGTCTCCCGCTCGACGACGGCGATCCGCCCCCAGCGCGGCTCGGCCGCCGCGTATGCCAGCGAGAAGCCGACCCCGAGGCCCCCGATCAGCACCGACGGACGCTCGGCCGCGCGGCCCGTACGGTCCAGCTCGTCCAGCGCCGCCTGGATGAGCAGCCGCTCCGAGCGCCCATCGGCGGTGTCCATCAGGAAGCAGCCGTTGGCGATGATCTCGAAGTCCCGACCGCGTTGCCGGAGCACCACCTCGCCGTACGGGCCCTCCCGTCGGTCGAGCGTGACAACGGCCTCGTGGCCGTCGCGTTCGGGCAGTGCGGTGGTCATCCGTCCTCCTTGGCGGACTCGGGTGAACTCGGCTGCGGGGCCGCCCCGTTACGGGGCGGGGCGGTCACCCGCCCGACAATAGCCGAGTCCGCATCCGGGCCCGTCAGTTCGTGACCAGCACCCCCGCGTACGAGACGCCCGCGACGACCACCCAGGATCCGAGCCCGAGCAGGGCGATCCGCCCGCCGGTGCGGGCCATGGTCGGCAGGTGGACCGCGCTGCCGAGACCGAACAGCGCGGCGGCCAGCAGCAGTTCCTGGGCGTCCGCGGCCAGGCCGAGCGCCCGCTCGGGCAGTACTCCGGTGGTCCGCAGGACGATCATCGCGAGGAACCCCGCCACGAACAGCGGCACGATCGGCGGACGGCTGCCGGCCTTCACCGACTTCCCACCCGGCTTCTCACCCGACTTCCCGCCCGCGCCGTCGCCCACACCGTCGCCCGCCCCGCCGACCGCGGAAGCCCCCGCCGGGGCCCCCACCGAGGCCCCCACCGGAACCTCCGCCGAAGCCGAAACCGAAGCCGCCACCCGCGCCGCCCGCAGGTTCCGCCGCACCACCACGGCGACCCCCGCGACCAGCGGCGCCAGCAGCACCACACGCATCAGCTTGACCAGCACCGCCTCCCGCAGCGCCCCCGGCCCGCCGGTCTGCGCGGTGGCGACAACCTGCCCGACGTCGTGCACGCTCGCCCCGACCCAGCGCCCGAACTCCAACTCGCCGAGCCCGAGCGGATGCTGGAGCAGTGGCAGCACGGCGATCGCCAGCGTCCCGCACAGGGTGACCAGCGCCACCGAGGCCGCGACGTCCTCCTCCTCGCTGCCCGCCGCCTGGCTGACCGCGCCGATCGCCGAGGCCCCGCAGATCGAGTAGCCGGTGGCGACCAGCAGCGGCTGGTCCCCCGGCAGGCCGAGCCGCCGGCCCAGCCAGAGCGTCCCCGCGAAGGTGGCCGCGACGACGGCGAGCACCATGGCGACGGTGGCCCAGCCGAGGCCGAGCACGTCGTCCAGGCTGAGCTTGAGCCCGAGCAGGACGATCCCGAGCCGCATCAGCCGCTTCCCGGCCATGGACAGCCCGGGCCGGGCGATCCCGCGGACCACCGGGCGCAATCCCGGCAGGTGCGCCGCCACCATGCCGAGCACGACGGCGGCGGTGAGCTCGGGCACGGCCGGTACCAGCGCGTGGACGCCCAGAGCGGCGGCCACTCCGAGCGCCGCGAGCAGCAGCCCGGGGGCGTCCCCGCGCATCGGGGGCAGCGAACGGGTACGGGCGGCGCGATGCCGGAGCGTCTGCCGAAGAGTCAGTGCCACGCCGCGCTCACTGCTGCCGGTCGGCGGGCAGCCGGTAGACCCGCCGGATGCTGGTGCCGAGCCGTGAGACGTCCGCGCCGTAGACGTGGATGGAGATCGCCGTGCTGCTACAGGAGTTGCGCACCAGGTGGATGTCGCCGGGCGGGGCGAAGGCGGCCACGGTGCCGGCCGGGCCGGCCACGTGCTCGGTCTCGACCAGTCGGGCGGTGGGGCCCTCGGAGACCAGCCGGTAGCGGGTCTCGCTCTCCTGTCCCTGGTGGACGCCGGCCACGCACCAGGAGACGTGGTCGTGGATCGGGGTCTGCTGTCCGGGCAGCCAGACCAGGGCGACGACGGAGAAGCTGCCGTCCTCCTCGGCGTGCAGGACGTGCTGGCGGTAGCGCTGCGGGTCGCCCTCGCGCTGGGCGGCGGTGAGCAGCGCGTCCGGCCCGTCCGGGTCGGCGTGCAGGTGCGGGGCGAGGCGTTCGCCGACCAGGTAGGCGGTGAGCTCCGGCGGGAGCCCGCGGTCCACGACGGCGCGGATCTCACTGATCAGCGCGGTCATCCGCTCGGTGAGTCGGCCGCTGCCGACCGTGGCTGAGGGTGTCATCCCCACAGGTTCGAACGGATCGACCTATCACGTCCAAGGAGGGTTTGTAAGCAACCTCCCCATCAACGCTTATATGTCGGTCGGGCTGCTCAGCACCCGACCCGGCTCGCCGCCGCCTGCCGCAGGTGGTCCAGCACCAGTCCGGTGGCCGGGATCCGGCGGTGCTCGCGCAGCACGTACGCGCTCACCTGCCGCCGCAGGTGCGGTTCGGCGGCCCGTCCGGTGACCTTGCGGTGGCACATGAAGGAGAGCACCAGCGCCGGCATCAGCGCGATCCCGACCCCGGCGGCGACGAGCGACTGCACCGCGAGGTTGTCGTCGGTGGAGAACACGATGTCCGGCGCGAAACCCTCCTCCGCGCAGACGTGCAGCAGGTTGGCCCGGCAGCGCGGGCAGCCGGCGATCCAGCGTTCGCCGCCGAGGTCGGCCAGCCGTACGGCGTGCCGGCGGCCGAGCGGGTGCCCGACCGGCAGCAGCACCGTGAGCAGGTCCTCCATCAGCGGGATCTCGTCCAGGCCCTCCGGCACCTCGGTGGCCCCGCCCGGGTAGCGGAAGGCCAGCGCGATGTCGCACTCCCCGCGCAGCAGTCGCTGGACGGAGTCCGGCGGCTCGGCCTCCAGCAGTTCCACCCGCACGCCGGGGTGCTCGGCCAGCAGCCGGGCCATCGCCTGGGGTATCAGGGTGGCGTTGGCGCTGGGGAAGGCGCAGACCCGCACCCGCCCGGCGCGCAGCCGGGCGAGCGCGGCGAGCTGCTGTTGGGCGGCCGACATGCTGCCGAGGATCAGCTCGGCGTGCCGGGAGAGCGCCTCGCCGGCCTCGGTGAGCCGCAGTCCGCGCCCCGCCCGGGTGAAGAGCGGAACGCCGACGGTGCGTTCGAGCGCCTTCATCTGCTGGGTGACGGCGGGCTGGGTGTAGCCGAGTTCGCGGGCGGCGGCCGAGTAGGAGCCGGCCCGGACGACCTCGTGGAACGTCCTGATGTGCCGCGAATCGAACACCGGCTCCATGATCCCTCCCACCCGCTCGTCACCTTCGGCAGCCCGCTCCGGCCACGCGTCGACCACATTCCGGCCGTGCCGATACCGCACTTCGGCCGTGCCCCGGCTGTGCCGCAGCCGTGCTTCGGCCGCGTCCGGGCGCCCGAGAATCATAAGAGGAATTTGGAGGTATCGGCCCCGACCCCACCCGCACCTATGGTTCAGCCTCGAACCGGCCTGCTCAGGACCGCTCTTTCTCGGTACCGCACCACCCCGGTACCGCACCGTTCTCAGTGCCGCACCGCCCCGATACCGCACCGTTCTCAGTGCCGCACCGTCTCGTACCGCACCGTCACTGCTGCACCGAGGGCGGCAGCCCCATCGCCACCCCGGCCTCGACCACCGGCGCCCCGCCGCGCACGCTCGGGCTGCGCCGGCTGCGCCGCTCCACGAAGCGGGCGAGCCAGGAGAGCAGCAGACACATGCCGATGTAGATCGGCGCGATCACCATGACCACCGGGATGAACGGCAGGTCGTAGTCCAGGTTGGTGGCGATCAGCTTGCCCGCGTGCAGGAACTCCTCGTAGGTGATCAGGAACCCCAGCGAGGTGTCCTTGAGCGCGACCACCAGCTGGCTGATGATGGCCGGCAGCATCGCCCGGTTGGCCTGCGGCACCAGGACGTAGGACATCACCTGGGTCTTGCGCATGCCGAGCGCGTACGCCGCCTCCCGCTGCCCCTTGGGCACGGCGAGCACACCGGCCCGGAACACCTCGGCCAGCACGGAGCCGTTGTAGAGCACCAGGCCGGCCACCAGCGCCCAGAGCGGCTGCACCTTGAGCGCGACGAAGATGAAGAAGATCATCACCAGCACCGGCATGGCCCGGAAGAACTCCACCACCAGGGTGGCGAACCAGCGCACCACCCGGTGGTCGGAGAGCCGCCCGGCCGCGAACAGCGCGCCGAAGGGCAGCGCGAACAGCACCGTCCAGCCGAAGGCCTTGAGGGTGTTGCCGAGCCCGCGCAGCAGCAGTTCCTGCACGCCCCGGTACTCGAAGGCCATCCACTTCTCGTACGTGAACTGCTGTGTGTGGAACATCATGTAGACGACCCAGCCGATCAGCGCCGCGATCAGCAGCAGCGCGATCCCGCCGTACAGCCGGTGCCGGGCGAGCGCCTTCGGACCGGGGATGTCGTACAGCGCCGAGGATTCAACGGTCATCGGGACACCGCCACTCGTCGTTCCAGCAGGTTGAAGACGGCGCTGATGGCCAGGGTGATGATCAGGTAACCGACGGCGATCCAGACGAAGGTCCAGACGATGCTGTAGCCCAGCTCGTTGATGGTCCGGTAGGTGCCCAGCAGTTCGGTGACGCTGAACGAACCGGCGATCGCCGTGTTCTTCGCCAGTGCGATCATCACACTGCCGAGTGGTGCCACCACCGAGCGGTACGCCTGCGGCAGCACCACCTGGCCCATCGTCTGCCCGAAGCTCATGCCGAGACTGCGGGCCGCCTCGCCCTGCCCGGCCGGCACCGTGTTGATGCCCGAGCGCATCGACTCGCAGACGAAGGCCGAGGTGTAGCAGCCCAGCGCCAGCACCGCGAAGGTGTAGAAGGGCAGGGTGATGTTGAACCGGGGCAGCCCCAGCACCACGATGAAGAACAGCAGCGTCAGCGGCGTGTTGCGCAGCACCGTCACCCACAGCGTCCCGAACACCCGCAGCGGCTTGACCGGTGAGACCCGGAAGCCCGCGACCAGCACGCCTAGCACCAGCGCCAGCACGGCGCTCACCACGAACAGCGAGAGCGTGCCGAGGAAGCCCTCCCAGTAGGTCGACCAGTTGTCGGTCAGCGTCTTCACGGCGTGGCCTCTCAGTACCGGTCGATCTTCGGCGGGGTCGGCGCCGGCTCCCCGGAGAGGCCGAGGGTCGCCTCGAAGGCCCTCTGCCAGTCGCCGTTCTGCATGTGGTGCTCCAGTGCGTCGTTGATCGCGCCGCGCAGCACGGTGTCCTCCTTCGGCACCCCGATCCCGTACGGCTCGGTGGAGAACAGCGGTCCGACCACCTTGAGCTCGTCGGGCACCTTGGCCGCGTAGCCGAGCAGGATCGCGTTGTCCGTGGTCACCGCGTCGACCTGGTCGGTGATCAGGTTGTCGACGCAGGCCGAGTAGGTGTCGTAGCCGATCAGCTTGGCCTTCGGGAACTGCGACTGGATCCGCTGGTACGGCGTCGAACCGGCCGCAGAGCAGACCTTCTTGCCGTCCAGGTCCTCCGGACCGTGGATGGTGTCGTTGTTCCTGCGCACCAGCAGCGACTGCCCGGCGATGAAGTACGGGCCGGCGAAGCCGACCAGCTTCTTCCGGTTCTCGTTGATGGTGTAGGTGCCGACGTAGTAGTCCACCTGGCCGTTCTGCAGGGCGGTCTCGCGGTTGGCAGAGGCGATGGTCCTGAACCGGATCCGGTCCGGCGGGAAGCCCAGCGAGGCGCCGACCATCTTGGCGATCTCGATGTCGAAGCCGGAGTACTCGCCGGTGGCCGGGTTCTTCTGGCCCAGGTACGGCTGGTCCTCCTTCGCGCCGACCACCAGGTGGCCCCGGCTGCGGGCGGCGTCCAGGGTCGGCGAGCCGGTGATCGCGGAGGCGTCCTGCACCTGGTAGGTGGGCAGCGCACTGGGTTGCGGGCCCTTGGGCGGCGGGGTGCCGGGCTTGCCGCAGCCCGCCAGCAGCGCGGTGAGCAGCAGGACGGCGGCGAGCACCCGCCTCCCCGCCCGCGCGGCGGGCCTCGCCACCGGTCTCCCCGCCCGCGCCATCGGCCTCGCCACCGACGTCGTCACGGGCCTCGCGACCGGCGGCGCCGCGGACGTCGTCAGAGGCCGAGCCACGGACGTCGTCAGGGGCCGAGCCGCGGGCGTCGTCTCACGGTTCACGGCGCCGCCTCAGTGCTTCAGGATCTTGGACAGGAAGTCCCGGGCGCGATCGCTCTCGGGAGCGCTGAAGAAGTCCTCCGGGGCGCGGTCCTCGACGATCCGGCCGTCGGCCATGAACACCACCCGGTTGGCGGAGGCCCGGGCGAAGCCCATCTCGTGGGTGACCACGACCATCGTCATGCCCTCGCTCGCGAGCTGGCGCATGACGTCCAGCACCTCGTTGATCATCTCGGGGTCGAGTGCCGAGGTGGGCTCGTCGAACAGCAGCGCCTTGGGCTCCATCGCCAGCGCGCGGGCGATCGCGACCCGCTGCTGCTGCCCGCCGGAGAGCTGCGCCGGGTACTTGGCGGCGTGCGAGGCGAGGCCCACCCGCTCCAGCAGCGCGCGGGACTTCTCGTCCGCTTCGGCCCGGGGCCGCCCGCGGACCTTGATCTGCGCGAGTGAGACGTTCTGCAGCACGGTCTTGTGCGCGAACAGGTTGAAGGACTGGAACACCATGCCGACCTCGGCGCGCAGCCTGGCCAGGCCCTTGCCCTCCTCGGGCAGCGGCTCGCCGTCGATCAGGATGGTGCCGTCCTCGATCGGCTCCAGCCGGTTGATCGCCCGGCAGAGGGTGGACTTGCCGGAGCCGGACGGCCCGATGACCACGACGACCTCGCCGCGCCCGACCGTCAGGTCGATGTCCTGGAGGACGTGCAGGTCCCCGAAGTGCTTGTTGACCCCGCGCACCTCGATCAGCGGGGTGAAGGCCGAGGCACCGGTCGGGGCCGACCCGGGGGCCGCGGTCACTTGCTGCGCCGCCCCTTCAACAGCCAGCCCAGCACGACGCCCGCGATCAGCGTGGCCAGCAGCGCGATCCAGAGCGGCGCGGTGACGGTGAAGACCCAGAACTGGATCTGCACCCTGTCGAGGTTGGCGAACAGGAACCACACGGCGAGGACGACGATGACGCCGATCCCGATGTAGCGCGTGGGAATCCCACCGATCTCACCGCGGGAGGAGCGGGACGAGCCGTCTGAAATCTTGGTCACCGGAGCAGTCTGCGGGCCGTACGGCCGATTTGCCCGATTACGCGCCATTCCGGGCCGGGGAGTAACCCGTACGGGGTAATCGAGCCCCGTACGGGTTTGGAAGCTCCCGGGAAGCTCCCGGGAAGCTCCCCGGAACCTCTCCTGAAGCTCCCCGGCCCGGACCTCCCACTACCGCTCGTCCCGCCAGGACCGCCAGAGCGCCGCGTACGGACCGCCCGCCGCGACCAGGTCCGGGTGGCTGCCGTACTCGCTGATCCGCCCGTCCTCGACCACCGCGATCACGTCCGCGTCGTGCGCGGTGTGCAGCCGGTGGGCGATGGCGATGACCGTCCGGCCCTCCAGCACCCGGGAGAGCGAGCGCTCCAGGTGGCGGGCGGCCCGCGGGTCCAGCAGGGAGGTGGCCTCGTCCAGCACCAGGGTGTGCGGATCGGCCAGCACCAGCCGGGCCAGCGCCAGCTGCTGGGCCTGCGGCGGGGTCAGCGAGGTGCCGCCGGAGCCGACCTCGGTGTCCAGCCCCTCCGGCAGGGCGTCCACCCAGGCCCCGGCGTCCACCGCTTCCAGCGCTGCCCGCAGCTCGGTGTCGTCCGCGTCGGGCGCGGCCAGCCGCAGGTTGTCCCGCAGGGTGCCGACGAAGACGTGGTGCTCCTGGTTCACCAGCGCGACCTCCGCGCGCACCCGCTCGGCCGGCATCCTCGCCAGCGCCGCCCCGCCGAGGGTCACGCTGCCGCGGCCGGGGGCGTAGATCCCGGCGAGCAGCCGGCCGAGGGTGGACTTGCCCGCCCCGGACGGCCCGACCAGCGCGACCCGGCTGCCCGGGGCGACGTCCAGGCTGATCCCGTGCAGGACGTCGGCGCCCTCGCGGTAGCCGAAGCGGACGTCCCTGGCCTCGACCCGACGGCCGTCCGGCCGGGCGGACTCGTCCCCCTCGTGCTCGGGCACCTCGCGCACGCCGACCAGCCGGGCCAGCGAGGCCTGGCCGATCTGGAGCTCGTCGTACCAGCGCAGGATCAGGTCCACCGGGCCGGTCAGCATCTGCGCGTAGAGCACGCCGGTGGTCAACTGGCCCACGGTGATCCAGCCTCGGAGGGTGAACAGCCCGCCGAGCACCAGGGTGGCGAGCACCGCCGTGGTGTAGACCGCGTCGATGGTCGGGAACCAGACCGAGCGCAGCCACAGGGTGTAGCGCTCCCAGGCCAGCCACTCGCGCAGCTTGCGGTCCGTCAACCGGACCCGCTGGTCGCCCAGCCGCAGCGCCTCGACCGTCCGCCCGGCGTCGACCGTCTCGGCCAGCACGTTGCTCACCGCCGCGTACCCGGCCGCCTCGCTGCGGTAGGACTGCGGCGCGCGCCGGAAGTACCAGCGGGAGCTGGCCAGCAGCAGTGGCAGCCCGATCAGCGCGGTCAGCGCGAGCAGTGGCGAGGTGACCAGCAGCGCACCGAGCACCAGCAGCAACGACACCACGGCGACGGCGAGTTCGGGCACCGCCTCGCGTACCGACTTGTCCAGCCGGTCGACGTCGGTGGTGCCCCGGGAGACCAGGTCCCCGGTGCCGGCCCGCTCCAGCACGCCGGTCGGCAGAGCCACCGAGCGGACCAGGAAGTCCTCCCGCAGGTCGGCCAGCACCCGCTCGCCGAGCACCGCGCCGCGCATCCGCGACCAGCCGGTGAACGCCGCCTGGGCCACCAGTGCCAGCAGGTACCAGGTGACCGCCACCGCGATGGTGGACCCGGCGGTGCCGGTGGCCAACGACTCGACCAGGCGGCCGAGCACCCAGGGCCCGACCAGCCCGGCCAGGGTGGCCGTCGAGTGCAGCACCACCACGGCGGAGAACCCGGCGCGGTGCCGCCGCGCGAGCAGCAGCAGGTACTCGCGCACGGCGGCCGGGGAACCGACCGGCAGGGTGGCGACGGGCCCCTGTTCCTCCTGGACGGGGGGCTTCATGACGTACTCCTCGCGTGTGTGGCAGGGATTTTGACGGCGGTCCTCATACGGCCCCGCCCACCGGACGGGCCGCTTCCTCCTCGCGGGTGACCACGGCCCGGTAGGCCGGCTCGGTCCGCATCAGCTCGCGGTGCCGCCCGGCCGCGACGGCCCGGCCCTCCTGCAGCAGCACCACCCGGTCCGCCTGGTCGAGCAGCAGCGGACTGGTCGCGAACACCACGGTGGTGCGGCCCGCCCTGGTGTCCCGCAGCCCGGTGGCGATCCGCGACTCGGTGTGCGCGTCCACCGCGCTGGTGGGCTCGTCGAGCACCAGCACCGGCGGGTCCGCCAGCAGGGCGCGGGCCAGCGCGAGCCGCTGGCGCTGCCCGCCGGAGAGCGAGCGTCCGCGCTCGGTGATCCGGGCGCGCATCGGGTCGCCCCCGCACTCGGGCGAGCCGTCCACCAGGGCTTCCAGCACGTCGTCGGACCGGGCCGCCGCCAGGGCCGCGGCGGCCGGGACCCGCCCCGAGGACGGGATGTCGAACAGCTCGGCCAGCGTGCCGGAGAGCAGCACCGGCTCCTTGTCGTGGACCAGCACCGCCGCCCTGGCCTCGGCCAGCGGCACCGAGTCCAGCTCCGTGCCGCCGAGCCGCACCGAGGCCTGCGCCCGTTCGCCCTCGGCCAGCGGGACGTGCCCGCCCAGCCGTTCGGCCAGCGACCCGGCGAAGTCCGGGTCCCCGCAGACCACCGCGGTCAGCTCGCCGGCCCGCGCGGTCAGCCCGCTCGCCGGGTCGTGCAGGTCCGCCTTGTCCGGCCTGGCCAGCGAGGCCTCGGCGGTGCCGGCGGTCCGGGCCAGCGAGAGCACCCGCACGGCCCGCCCGGCGGAGACCCGGGCCACGCTCCAGGCGTGCGCCGCCTCGCCCAGGACGCGCAGCGGAGCGGCCAGGAAGGCCGTCGCGCCGTACACCGCGATCAGGGTGCCGACGGCGAGCTCGCCGTCGGCCACCAGCCGGGCGCCGTACCAGGTGACGCCGACCACGAACAGCCCGGGCAGCAGCACCTGCTGCGCCTGCATCAGCGACCAGATCCGGGACGAGCGGACGGCCGCCGCGCGGACCTTCTGGGAGGCGGCGCGGTACCGCTCCAGGAACAGCTCCTCGCCGCCGATGCCGCGCAGCACCCGCAGCCCCGCGACGGTGTCGGCCGCCAACTCGGTGGCCTTGCCGCCGAGGTCGCGCTGCTGCTCGTAGCGCCGCTCGAACGGGCCGATCAGCGGCCAGACGGAGGCCGCCAGCACCGGGACGCCGAGCAGCACCCCGATCCCGAGCACCGGATCGACCGTCAGCACCGCCACGCTCACGGCCAGCCAGACGATCACCGCGGCCCGGACCCGGGCGACCAGCTCGACGTACCAGCCGATCCGCTCGACGTCCCCGCTGCCGACCGCGACGACCTCGCCGGTGGCGATCCGGCGGGACAGTCCGGCCCCCAGGTGCGAGGCCTGCCGGGCCACCAACTGCCGGACGTGGGTGGCCGCGTGGATCCAGTTCCAGACCGCCTGACGGTGCAGCAGCACCGTCCCGAGCGAGGCACCCGCGCCCAGCAGCAGCAGGAGCCCGCCGGAGCGCCAGATCCCGCCGGCGTCGCCGTCCACGGCGGCCTGCACGCCGAACCCGAGCGGTACCGGCAGGGCGGCCTGGCACCCCGTCTCGATCAGCGCCCAGAAGGTGGCGAGCAGTTGCCCGCGCCGCTGGCTGCGCTGCAGCCAGCGCAGGAAGGCCAGGGGTGAGGAGAGGTCGGGACTGCCGGGGTCGGCCAGCGGCAGAGGGGTGAGCAGCATGACACTCCGATGCGAGCGGTGCGCGGGTGCGGGTGTGCACGGGCGCACGGGGTACGGGGAGTTCGGGGGAACAGGGCGCGCGGAACGCCTCGGTGACGTGCGCGCAGCGCGGGCGGCGGCCGAACGGCAGGCGGCCGGAGCCGACGGACGGATGATGCGCGGCGCGGCGGCACGGCGGCGGCGCGACATCGGCGATGCGCCCGGAGGAGACACCGGACGGAGATGGAATGGGCACGAAGGGCCCGGAAGTCAGGAGGTCATGCCCGCGAGCCTGCCAAGCTCCGTGTGATCCGCGCAACAGGTTTTTCCACCGCGGCCTCCCACCCCCGCACCCCCGCACCCCCGCACTCCACGGCCCGCGCAACCCCCGCACGCCACACCCCGCACACCGCCGCACCCCACGGCCCGCACGCCCCCTGCACGCCGGGCCGCACGCCCCCGCGCACAGTCTCCGCACGCTCCGCGCACGCGAGTCCACAAGCCCCCACACGCCCCCGGAGGTCCTCACGGCTCCCCGACGGTCCCCCACCAGGGCGGTCTCCGCCCCGCCACCGGCGGGGGCCGCCACCCAGGGCAAACCCTCGCAAAGCTTCACTCAAGTTTCGCCCGTTCCACGGGAACAATCACACCGGGACACCAGTTGCCCCCACTGGAACCACAGGACAATCAGGAGGGCACCCCTTCCCGTGAGCACCATCCCCACCGTCACCCTCAACGACGGCGCGCAGATCCCGCAGCTCGGCTTCGGCGTGTGGCAGGTCCCGGACGCCGAGGCCACCCCGGCCGTCCGCGCCGCGATCGAGGCGGGCTACCGCTCCATCGACACGGCGGCCATCTACGAGAACGAGGCCGGCACCGGCGCGGCGATCGCCGAGGCACTGGCGGGCGGCGTGGCCCGCGAGGACCTCTACGTCACCACCAAGCTGTGGAACTCGGGCACCCGCGACTGGTCCGGCGAGCAGGGCCGCGACGCGGTGCTGCGCGAGTTCGACGCCTCGCTGGCCAAGCTCGGCCTCGAGCAGCTCGACCTCTACCTGATCCACTGGCCGCGCCCGATGCACGGCGACAGCTACCTGAACATCTGGAAGGCGTTCGAGCAGCTGAAGGCGGACGGCCGGGTCAGGTCGATCGGCGTCTCCAACTTCGGCACCGAGCAGCTGACCCGCCTGCTCGACGAGGCCACCGTCGCCCCGGTCCTGAACCAGGTCGAGCTGCACCCGTACTTCCCGCAGACGGAGCTGCGCGCCTTCCACGCCGAGCACGGCATCGCCACCGAGGCGTGGAGCCCGCTGGGCCAGGGCAAGGAGCTGCTCGCCGAGCCCGCGCTGGTGAGGATCGCCGAGAAGCACGGCCGCACCGTCGCCCAGGTGGTGCTGCGCTGGCACCTCCAGAACGGCGTGATCGCCATCCCGAAGTCGGTCACCCCGTCCCGGATCCGCGAGAACCTGGACGTCGCCGGCTTCGAGCTGGACGCCGAGGACCTCACGGCGATCGCCGCCGTGGCCACCGGCAAGCGGATCGGCCCGGACCCGCAGGAGTTCGACTGGAACTGACGCCCGGCCCGGGGGCCCGGCAGCCGGGTCCCCGAACCGCCTGACGCCCGGTCACGCGAAGACCGCCCGCACCCCTATGGGAGCGGGCGGCCTTCGGTGTGCCCCGATCCGCCAAAGCCCATGACATGGACCCTCAGCGTTTTGGCGAATCGTTTTGGCTACTGCGGCGAAGTTTTGACCTAGAGCCTGGCCGCCTTCGCGACGAGCGCGAGCGCGGCCTCGTGCTCGCCCTCCTCCAGCGGCGCCAGCAGCAGCCGCTGGACCTCGGCCACCCCGGCGGCCGAGCGGTGCAGCAGGTCCTGTCCCGCTGGTGAGAGCGAGAGCAGGTTGCGCCGTCCGTCCGAGGGGTCGCGCCGACGCTGCACCAGACCGCGGCGCACCAGCCGGCTGACCATCTCGGCCATCGTGGCCTTGTCCAGCGAGGCGAGCTCGCCGACCGTGCGCTGGTCGGCGCCCGGTTCCAGCTCCAGCGCGTCCAGCACCGCGTACTGCGGAGCCGTGAGCTCGACGCCCACGTGCTCCGACCAGAGCTTGGTGTGCACCTGCTGGCTCACCCTGATCAGGTAGCCGATCGCCCGTTGGGCGTCCAGTATCGGCCGCGCGTCGGTGATGACGGCGACCGCCGCGGGCTCCAGCCTGGCTATCTTGGCCATCACCCGGACGATCTCGACCTGTTCCTCCGCCGTGAGCGGCTCGAACAGGACGCGCTGCACGCGGACCACACCACCGGTGGCCTCGCGCACCGCCTGGGCTCCGCTCTGCGAGAGCGCCAGCAGCTTGCGCCGGCCGTCGGCCGGGTCGCGCCTGCGCAGCACCAGGCCGCGGCGGACCAGCCGCGCGACCATCTCGGCCATCGTGGCCTTGTCCAGCGAGGCACGCTCGCCGACCGTCCGCTGGTCCGCACCCGGCTCCAGGGCCAGGACCAGCAGCACGGCGAACTGCGGAGCCGTGAGATCGGCTCCGACGTGTTCGGACCACAAGCGGGTGTGAACCTGCTGTGCCACGCGAATGAGGTGTCCGGGCGACTGCTGAAGTCGCGCAGACACGCGGGTTGTCGGGATCTCCCCCAGCACCATGTATCCGTCCCGATGTCACACCCGGCGTGTGTGGGACACCCGGGTGGGGCAGTAACGGCGAGTGGGCGTCCAGCTATGAGGGAGGGCGCTCCAGCCGTGCAGCCGGTGGCTGCTGGCGGACACTATACAAACGGCGGGCCCTTGCTGGCAGGCAGGGGCGGATAGTAGACGCAGGTTCGGCAACATTGGCATATTTACGGGCTGCGAAGGCCTTGCAGTAACCCGTTCTCAGCAGAAAGCCGACCGGTCGGTCCTTACCCACCGTCACCTGCGTCTCTCCACCCTGGCCGTGTCCCCTACCCGCCGGTAGGGTGTGGCCACCCCTCTCCGGGGGCTCTCCCCGGGAGGCAACCCCGAGAGAGACGAGAGCGAGCATGACCGAGCAGAGCACCGCCCCCCGGGTCGCCGTCGTCACCGGTGCCGCCCGCGGTCTGGGCGCCGCCACCGCCGTCCGGCTGGCCGCCGACGGCTACGCGGTCGCCGTCCTGGACCTGGACGAGACGGCGGGCAAGGAGACCGTCGACCGGATCACCGCCGCCGGCGGCCGGGCACTGGCCGTCGGCGCCGACGTCTCGGACGCCGAGCAGGTCCAGGCCGCCGTCGACCGGGTGGCCGCCGAGCTCGGCGCCCCGGTCGTCCTGGTGAACAACGCGGGCGTGCTCCGCGACAACCTGCTCTTCAAGATGTCCGAGTCCGACTGGGACACGGTGATGAACGTTCACCTCCGCGGCGCCTTCCTGATGACCCGCGCGGTGCAGAAGCACATGGTCGACGCCGGTTTCGGCCGCATCGTCAACCTGTCCTCCTCCTCGGCCCAGGGCAACCGCGGCCAGGCCAACTACTCGGCCGCCAAGGCCGGTCTCCAGGGCTTCACCAAGACTTTGGCCATCGAGCTGGGCAAGTTCGGCATCACGGCCAACGCGGTCGCCCCCGGCTTCATCGCCACGGACATGACAGCCGCCACCGCCGCCCGGGTCGGCATGGACTTCGAAGACTTCAAGCGGGCTGCGGCCTCCCAGATCCCGGTCCAGCGGGTCGGTCGGCCTGAGGACGTCGCCCACACCATCTCGTTCCTCGCGAGCGAGGACGCCGGCTTCGTCTCCGGCCAGGTGATCTACGTCGCGGGCGGCCCCCTCGACTGAGCACGGAACCTACACAGGGTTACCACGGAGTGGGAAGCCGGGCGCACCGGCCTCCCACTCCGCTTGCTTTACCGGCGCTTTTGCAGAAGCATTCGACGGCCACACTGACATTCGATCCCGGAATAGCGGAAATCACCCCCCGAGCCGCCCCGATTCGACCCGATTGTCGATTTCCCGGGAAAATGACAATTACCACCGGAATAGCCCTGTCCGGCTGGGTAAGGTCACCCCGTGCAATCCAGAAGTACCCCCGCTCCCATTCCGCGCCAGGGGCCGGGGCGTCCCACCGCGGAAACCGGCCGCCGGGAACGCCCCACCACCCCCTCGCGGCCCCTCGCCCCGGTCCACCCCGAGCCCCGGGAGCCCGGCTGGCCCCCGATGAGCCGCCGCCGGGCCGCCCTGCTCGCCGTCACCCTCGCCGGCTACCTGCTGGTGCTGGCCGGGGTGCTGCTCAACACCGCGCTGGTCGACCTCGACTGGTCGGTCCGGCTGCTGCGCCCCTACGAGCGGTGGCCCCGGCTGGAGCCGCTGCTCGACACCTGGGTGGTCGCCGGGCAGCGCGGCCCCTCGGCGATCGCCGCCTTCATCTGGCTCGGCTGGCGGGCCCACCGCCTCGGCCGGGTGCGCCCGCTGCTGGTCATGGGCATCGCACTGCTGTTGCTCAACGTCACCGTCGGCGCGGTCAAGATCGTCACCGGCCGGCTCGGCCCGCACTACGCCCAGTACGTCGGCTCACCCGAGCTCTTCTCCGGCGGCACCATCTTCCCCTCCGGCCACACCGCCAACGCGGTGGTCACCTGGGGGGTGCTCGCCTACCTCGCCGTCCGCTGGCGGCGCACCGGCGCGCTGATCGCCGCCGCCACCGCCTGCTCGATCGGCCTGACCACGGTCTACCTGGGCACCCACTGGGTCACCGACGTCCTGGCCGGCTGGGCCGCCGGACTGCTCGTCCTGCTCTCCCTGCCACTGCTGGAACCCCTGGTCGCCGCCGCCGAACAGCGGCTCCACCGGCGCTTCGCCCGCCGCCACCTGCCCTGCTGAACCCCGGCCACCCCGAACCCGAACCGCCCGAACCCGAACCGCCCGAGCCGCCCGAACCCGCACCGACCTACGCCCGAGCGGCCCGCACCGACCCGGACGGCAGCCGGCCCGGCGCCCCCGGACCTACCCCTCCCAGCTGCGCTCGACCACCCCGTCACGCACCGCGAGGTTGAGCCGCCCGCGCCGGTACTCCATGGTCATCAGGTCCCCCGGCTCCAGTACCCGGACCGAAGCCCAGCCGTGCCGCCGGGCCAGCTCCCGGGCCCGCTCGATCCGCAGCCCCGCGTACCCCTCGCCGTCCGGGCCGACCTCACCCGAGCCGGAACCCGCGCCCGGGCCCGAGCCCGGGCCGGAGCCCGCCGCGTCCGAACCCTCGTCCGGACCCGCGTCCGAACCCGACATGGCGCCTCCCCGGCTGGTCCCTCGGACGTACGCTGGAATCGTAGCCCGACCGTGCGGTCCGGAGGTGAAGGCATGCGCACCACCACCCCGCGCCGGTGGCGCAGCGGCACCGAGCCGGCCACCGCCCGCAGCGACCTCAAGCTCCGCTACCTGCTCTCGCTCACCTTCACGCCGCTGTTCGCGCTGGCCACGGTGGGCTTCGCGCTCTGGGCGGCGGCCTCGCCCGCCTCCGGCGCACCCAGCCGGGGCACCCTCACGGGGTTCGCGGTGGCCTGCGGCCTGCTCACCCTGTTCGCCGTCGTCGATCTCGTGGTGGTCATCCGGCGTCGCCGGACCGAGCTCTGACGCGGTGTCTCCCACGGAGTGGGAAGCCGGCCGGGCCGGCTTCCCGCTCCGCGCCACCCGCGGCCCCCGCCTCAGCGGCCGGCGACGGCCTGCTTGACCAGGGTGCGCCCGAAGTCCCACATCAGTCCGCTCCCCCGGTGGGCCTCGTCCATGATCGCGGTGAATGCGTCCACGAACCGGTCCACGTCGTGCTCGGTGATGATCAGCGGCGGGATCAGTTTGATCACTTCCAGGTGGTCCCCGGAGACCTGGGTCAGGATGCGGTGCCGCTGCAGCAGCGGCACCACCACCATCTGCGCGAACAGCCCCTTGCGCGCCGCCTGGAGCGCGGTCCAACCGGTGCGCAGCTTGAGCGACTTGGGCCGGCCGAACTCGATCCCGATCATCAGCCCGCGTCCGCGCACCTCGGCGAGCAGCTCGTACTCGTCGACCAGCGCGGCCAGCCGTTCGCGGAAGTGGTCGCCGACCTTGCGGGCGTTCTCCACCACCTGCTCGTCGCGCATCACCTCCAGGGTCGCCAGCCCGGCCGCCATGGCCTGGGCGTTGGACCCGAAGCTGGCCGAGTGCACCAGCACCCGGTCCATCGAGGAGTACACCTTCTCGAAGATCCAGCTCTTGCCGAGCGTGGCCCCGACCGGCACGTACCCGCCGGACAGCGCCTTGGCCGCGCAGACCAGGTCGGGCAGCACGCCGTCCTCGTGCTGGTAGGCGAAGAACTCGCCGGTGCGGCCGATGCCGGTCTGCACCTCGTCGCAGATCAGCAGTGCCCGGTGCTCGTGCAGCAGCGCCTGGGCGGCCCGCAGCCAGCCGGGCGGCGGCGCCTGGACGCCCTTGCCCTGGATCGGCTCGACGATCAGCCCCGCGACGTCGCCGCGCTTCAGCTCCTTGGCCAGCGCGCCGAGATCGCCGAGCGGGATGGCGGTGTCCGGCAGCAGCGGGTCGAAGCCCTTGCGGAAGCCGCTCTCCCCGTTGACCGAGAGCGAGCCGGTGGTCAGCCCGTGGAAGGCGTGGTCGGCGTAGAGGATCCGCCGGCGTCCGGTGGCGTAGCGGGCGAACTTGAGCGCGGTCTCCACCGCCTCGGTGCCGCTGTTGCCGAAGAACACCCGGTCCAGCCCGGGCGCGTACGACAGCAGCCGCTCGGCCAGCAGCCCGGGCAGCGGCGAGCAGTCGAAGCGGACCAGGTCGGGCAGGTCGAGGTCCATCACCTGCTGGACCGCCGAGCGCACCACGGGATGGTGGCGGCCGAGCGCGAAGATGCCGAAGCCGGCCAGCATGTCGAGGTACTCGTTGCCCTCGGCGTCGTAGAAGTACTGGCCCCGGGCGCGCTCGTAGTACTTGTCGAAGCCGATGGTGTGCAGCATCCGCGGCAGCTGCGGGTTGAGGTAGCGGCCGTGCAGTTCGTAACGCTCGCCGCCGCGTTCGGCGATCAGCGCGGCGAGGTCGAAGGCGGGGCGGTCTGGTTCAGCCGGCATGGCGCGGGTTCGCTCCTCGGGTCGGTAGCAGGTTCTTGGCGAAGACGGCGGTCTGGGCGGCGACCCCGGTCCCGGTCAGCCCGGCCTCCTCCAGGATCTCCCCGCGCGAGGCGTGGTCGAGGAACTCCTGGGGCAGGCCGAGCACTCGCACCGGCACGTCCACGTCGGCGTCGCGCAGCGCCTGGGCGACGGCCGAGCCGACGCCCCCGGTACGGCCGTTGTCCTCGACGGTGACCACCAGCCGGTGGGCGGCGGCCAGTTCGGGCAGCACCGGGTCGACGGGTTTGACCCAGCGCGGGTCGACCACGGTCGCGGTGAAGCCCTCGGCGAGCAGCAGCCGGGCCGCGTCCAGGCAGGCGGGGGCGGTGGTGCCGACCGCGACCAGCAGGATCTCCGGCGCCCGCCCGGTGCGCAGCAGTACGTCCACCGCGCCGATCCGTTCGACGGCCGGCACCGCGGGCCCGATGTTCCCCTTGGGGAAGCGCACCACGGTCGGGGCGTCCTTGACCTCGACGGCCTCGCGCAGCTGGGCGCGCAGCTGTTCGGCGTCGCGCGGCGCGGCGAGCCGCAGGCCGGGGACGACCTGGAGGATCGACATGTCCCACATGCCGTTGTGGGAGGCGCCGTCCGGCCCGGTCACCCCGGAGCGGTCGAGGACGAAGGTGACGCCCAGCCCGTGCAGGGCGACGTCCATCAGCACCTGGTCGAAGGCCCGGTTCAGGAAGGTGGCGTACACCGCGACCACCGGGTGCAGTCCGCCGGTGGCCAGCCCCGCCGCGCTGGTGACGGCGTGCTGCTCGGCGATCCCGACGTCGAAGGTCCGCTCCGGGTAGGCCTTGGCGAACGGGGCCAGGCCCACCGGCTGGAGCATGGCCGCGGTGATCGCCACCAGGTCCGGCCGCTCGGCGCCGAGGGTGAGCAGCTCGTCCCCGAACACCGAGGTCCAGGAGACGCCGCCGCTGGGCGAGACCGGCAGGCAGGTGTACGGGTCGATCGGGTTGACGGCGTGGAAGCGGTCGGCCTCGTCCTGCTCGGCCGGCCGGTAGCCGCGCCCCTTGACGGTCAGGCAGTGCACGATGACCGGCCCGCCGAAGTTGCGGGCCTGGCGCAGCGCCTGTTCGACCGCGCCCAGGTCGTGGCCGTCGATCGGTCCGAGGTACTTGAGGCCGAGGTCCTCGAACATGCCCTGTGGGGCGAAGGCGTCCTTGAAGCCCTTCTTGGCGCCGTGCAGCGCGTCGAAGATCGGCTGGCCGACCAGCGGGGTGCGCTGCAGGGCCTCCTTGCCGAGGGCGAGGAAGCGCTCGTAGCCCTGGGTGGTGCGCAGGGTGGCCAGGTGGTTGGCGAGGCCGCCTATGGTCCTGGCGTAGGAGCGCTCGTTGTCGTTGACGACGATGACCAGCGGCCGGTCGCGCGCCTCGGCGATGTTGTTGAGCGCCTCCCAGGCGAGGCCGCCGGTGAGCGCGCCGTCGCCGATCACGGCGACGGTGTGCCGGTCGTGCTGGCCGAGCAGTCGGGCGGCCTTGGCCAGGCCGTCGGCGTAGGAGAGCGCGGTGGAGGCGTGCGAGTTCTCGACCAGGTCGTGCTCGGACTCGCCCCGCGAGGGGTACCCGGAGAGTCCGCCGCGCATCCGCAGCCGGCTGAAGTCCTGGCGGCCGGTGAGCAGTTTGTGGACGTAGCTCTGGTGGCCGGTGTCGAAGACGATCCGGTCGTACGGCGAGTCGAAGACCCGGTGCAGCGCGATGGTGAGCTCCACCACTCCGAGGTTGGGCCCGAGGTGGCCGCCGGTGCGGGTGACGGCGTCGATCAGGAAGTCGCGGATCTCGTCGGCGAGCAGCGGGAGTTCGACCGCCGGGAGCTTGCGCAGCTCGGCCGGGGACGTGACGCGGGAGAGCAGTGACATGGGTACACCTCACGACTCGGAGCGGTGCGGTGGTGCCTCCACCCGGCCCGGGCTCGGGGCCGGACCTGGTTCGGGGCGGAGCCGGCCCGGGCGCGGGGCCCGGGCCGGAGCGCCGACCTTGGGGTCAACTCCCCGCTCAGCGGCCCTTGTTGCCGCTGACGGTCTCGGTGATGGCGCGCAGCGACTGCTGGAGCGAGCCCATCGTCGCGAGGACGGCGGTCGGCTCGTAGCCGCAGTGGGCCATGCAGTTCTCGCAGCGTGGGTCCCTGCCGCGGCCGTACTTGCTCCAGTCGGTCTTCTCGACCAGCTCGCGGTAGGTCGGCACGTAGCCGTCGGCCATCAGGTAGCAGGGCCGCTGCCAGCCGAACAGCGAGTAGTTGGGGATGCCCCAGGGGGTGCACTCGAAGTCGGCCTTGCCCTCCAGGAAGTCCAGGAAGAGCGGGCTGTGGTTGAGCCGCCAGCGGTTGCGGTTGCCGCCGGCGAAGGCCTTGCGGAAGAGCTCCCTGGTCTGCTCGACGCCGAGGAAGTGCTCCTGGTCGGGGGCCTTCTCGTAGGCGTAGGCGGGCGAGATCATCATCTCGTCCACCTTGAGCTCGTCGTTGAGGTAGTCCAGCACCTCGATGACGGTCTGCGGGGTGTCGGTGTTGAAGAAGGTGCTGTTGGTGGTGACCCGGAAGCCCCGCCGCTTGGCCTCCTTGATCGCGGCCACCGCCTCGTCGAAGGTGCCCTCCTTGGCCACCGACTCGTCGTGCCGTTCGCGCATGCCGTCGATGTGCACGGCGAAGGTGAAGTACGGCGACGGCTTGAACTTGTCGATCTTCTTGCGCAGCAGTAGCGCGTTGGTGCAGAGGAACACGTACTTGCGGCGTTCGACCAGCTGCCGGACGATCTCGTCGATCTGCGGGTGCATCAGCGGCTCGCCGCCGGCGATCGAGACCATCGGGGCACCCGACTCCAGGACCGCGCCGACCGCCTGGGCGACGGGCATCCGCTGCTTCAGCACGCCCGCCGGGTGCTGGATCTTGCCGCAGCCCTCGCAGGCGAGGTTGCAGGCGAAGAGCGGCTCCAGCTCCACGATCAGCGGGAACTTGTCCCGGCGCTTGAGCAGCTTCTGCTGCATGAGGTAGGTGCCGACCCGCACGGTCTGGCGCAACGGCATGGCCATGGCTAGCTCGCCTCCTGGGGGAGCGTCGAGGATGTGGGGTGGTTCAGGTCTGTGGAGCCGTTCAGATCTGTCGAACCGTTCGAACCCGTTGAGCCGTTCGAATCTGTGGAGCAGTTCAGGCGTACGGAGCCCGGCGCGCGCTCGTGCCGGTACCAGTCGACGAGGGCGGGTACCGTCGCCCGCAGGGTCCGCCAGGCGCGCACCCCGGCCGGGAGGGTGCCGGGCCGCAGCAGTTCGTGCTCGGGCGTGTCCACCACCACCCGCAGGACGGCCGTCGGCAGCGCGGGCCGCACCTCGCACAGCGCGGCCAGGACGGCGGCGGCCTCCATGTCGACCGCGAGCGCGCCCTGGACGTGCAGCGCCCGCCGCTCGATGCCGCGCACCACGTGGTCGGCGGTGTGGTGGACCCCGGTGTGCACGGTCAGCCCGCGCTCCTTCAGCGCCCGGGTGAGCTCCGCCCCGGAGTCGAGCGGGTACAGGTGGCCCTCGGCGTCGCGCACGCCGTCGGCGGCGACCACGTCGCCGGGCAGCACGCCGGGGCCGAGCGCCGCGCCGAAGCCGGCCACCACCACGGCGCCGTAGCCGGTGGGGGCGGAGCCGAGCAGCCGCCGGACGGCCAGCCCGGCGCGGCGCCGGCCGACCCCGGTGCGCACCAGCACCGGGGGCCCGCCGGCCGCGCCCCGCCAGTCACCGCCGCGCAGGGCCCAGACCTCGGGGCCCAAGGCGCACAGCACCAGCAGGGGCGCGGTGGTCACCGCGCCGCTCCGATCGCCGGTGCCCCGTCGGCCCGGCTCGTGCCCGGGGTGCCGTGGAGGTAGCGGCCGAGCGCGGTGACCGGGAACACCAGCCGGTACAGGTGGTAGTTGATGGAGAAGTCCCACGGGAAGCCGGTACCGGTGAACTGCGGCTCGTCCCAGGTGCCCTCGGGCAGCTGGGTGCGCACCAGCCACTCCACGCCGCGCTCCACCGCCGGGTTGGCCCGCTCCCGCGGCCCCTCGCCGGCCGCGAGCAGCGCCATCAGCGCCCAGGCGGTCTGCGAGGCGGTGGAGTCGCCGCGCCCGGCCCAGCGCGCCGGGTCGTCGTAGGAGCGCATGTCCTCGCCCCAGCCGCCGTCGGTGTTCTGCCGGTCCTCCAGCCAGCGCACCGCCCGGCGGATCGCCGGGTGCTCGTCGGGGACGCCGGCAGCGACCAGCGCGGGCAGCACCGAGCCGGTGCCGTAGATGTAGTTGGTGCCCCAGCGGCCGAACCAGGAGCCGTCCGCCTCCTGGTTGCGCAGCAGCCACTCGATGCCGCGCCGGGTCCGGGGGTCGCGGGCGCGGCCGGTCTCGGCGAGCATCTCCACCACGTGCGCGGTGACGTCGGCGGACGGCGGGTCGACCACCTCGCCGAAGTCGCAGAACGGCAGCTTGTTGGGCAGCGTGCTGGTGTTGTCCACGTCGAAGGCGCCCCAGGCGCCGTTCTTGGACTGCATGCCGAGGTTCCACAGCACGCCCCGGTCCATCGCCGCGTCGACCTTGCCCTGGTCGGGGTGGGCGACCCGGCGCAGCGCGAGCACCACCTCGGCGGTGTCGTCGATGTCGGGGTAGGTGTCGTTCTCGAACTCGAAGGCCCAGCCGCCGGGGGCGAGCGCGGGCCGCTGGACGGCCCAGTCGCCGGGCTTGCGGATCTCCTCGCCGAGCATCCAGTCGACGGCGGAGACCAGCGCCGGGTGGTCGGCCGGCACCCCTGCGTCGACCAGGGCGATGGTGGCCAGGCAGGTGTCCCAGACCGGGGACTGGCAGGCCTCCAGCCAGCGCTTGCCGTCCTCGGTGTGCACGGTGAAGCGGTCGAAGGAGGAGAGCCCGGCCTTCATCACCGGGTGCTCCAGCTCGTAGCCCTCCAGGTGCAGGGCGATCAGCGAGTAGACGGCGGGCGGCTGGATGCCGCCCCAGCAGCCGTCGGCCTCCTGGCGTTCGACGATCCAGCGGCAGGCCTGCGAGACGGCCAGTCGGCGCAGCGGGCGGAAGGCCCGGCGGTGGTAGGCGTGCAGCACCTTGTCGAGGCGCTCGAAGAGGCCGTCCCAGGTGGTGGCGGGGGCGAGCGGCCGGTGGGGGTACGGGTCGTCCGGGTCGGTGTGCAGCTCGGTGAGCGCGAAGGGGGCCGGACGGACCGGGCGGTGGGAGGAGACGACGGTCAGCGGGACGATCGTCTGACGGGCCCAGCAGCCGAAGGCGTAGATGTTCAGCGGCAGCCACTTGGGCAGGAAGATGATCTCGGGCGGCATCTCGGGCAGCCGCTCCCAGGGCCACCAGCCGAACAGGGCGAGCCAGATCCGGGTGAACACCCGGGAGGCCGCGATGCCCCCGGCGGAGCGGACGTAGCGCGCGGCGGCCAGCATGTGCGGGGCGTCCGGGTCGTCGCCGGCCAGTTTGAGGGCGACGTAGGCCTCGACGGTGGTGGACAGTTCGGGCGGCCCGCCGTGGAAGGTGGACCAGGTGCCGTCCTCGCGCTGCTGGGAGCGGATCCACTCGGCGGTGGCGCGGGTCTGCTCCTCGGTGCGGATCCCCAGGAACTGGCGGAGCAGTAAGTCCTCGGCGTCCATGGTGACGTTGGTCTCCAGGTCACCCTTCCACCAGCCCTCGGACGACTGCAGGGAGAGCAGGTGGGTGGTGGCGCGGGCCAGGGCCTCCCGCGCGTCGGCCGGTCGGAGCTCCGCCTCACCGGCCGGCCGTAGCCGGTCGGTGTCCTCGGGCTGCCACCGCCCCGTACCCAGCAGGGTCGGGGGGCGGTCGCCCACCGCGACCGGCTCGGAATCGTACTCAGGGTCGAGCCGGCCGTCCGCGGTTGCTGTCAACGTAACGTCACCTCTCTCGTACCACCACGAATTCGGCGAGTGCGACGAAGTGCTCCCGCACCTCGTCGGTCATGGGCACCTCGTCCAGGGCGGCGAGGGCAGTCGTGTGCTGGCGGCGGGCCTCCTCCTGGGTCCAGGCACGGCCGCCGGCCTCCTCGATCAGCGCGGCCCGGGCGGCGAGCTCGGGCTCGCTCTCCTCTCCACGTCCCTTCGGGTCGGCCAGCTGCTCGGCGAGCCGGCGCGAGGCCGCTCCGCCCTCGGCCAGCGCGGCGGCCACCGGCAGGGACTTCTTGCGCTGGCGCAGGTCCCCCCAGTGCGGCTTGCCGGTGACCTCGGTGGCGCCCCAGATGCCGAGCAGGTCGTCCACCGCCTGGAAGGCCAGGCCCAGGTGGTGGCCGTAGCGCTGGAGCGCGTCGGAGACCTTGTCGTCGGCGCCGGCCAGGACGGCGCCGATCGCCGAGGCGGCGGCCAGCAGTGCCGCCGTCTTGCCGCCCTCCATCTCCAGGCACTCGGCGACCGTGACGCTGTCGCGCTGTTCGAAGGCGACGTCCATCGCCTGGCCGTCGATCAGCCGGCGGGTCGCCGTGGTGAGCAGCCGCACGGCCCGCGCGGCGTCGGTGGCGCTCGTGCCGCCGGTCACCACGGCGTCGAGCAGCACCTCCGTGCCGAGCGTCGCCAGGGCGTCGCCGACCAGGATCGCCTGGGCCGGCCCGAAGACCGTCCAGGCAGTGGCCCGGTGCCGTCGGGTCTCGTCACCGTCCATCAGATCATCATGCAGGAGGGAGAAGTTGTGCACCAGTTCAACCGCGACCCCGCCGGGCACCCCCACCTCGGCCGGCGCGCCCGCGGCCCGGGCGGACAGCAGCGCCAGCGCCGGGCGCACGGCCTTGCCGCCGTCCCCCGTCACCGGGGTGCCGTCGCGGTCGATCCAGCCGAAGTGGTAGGCGGCGACGGTGTCCATGGGTGCGGCCAAACGGGCGACGGCGGCCCGTAGCGGCGGGGTGCAGAGCGTACGGCTGCGGGCGAGCAGCTCCGGCACCGAGACCGGTTCGGCGTGCGCCGTGCCTCCGACGGCGAAGCCGGTGCGTGACTCCACGTGCGTTCCCTCTCCCTCGTGGTGCCGGACCGCACGGGGCGGCCGGGTGCTGTCGGTGCGGCTGGTGTCGAACCGAGTGCCAGTGCCAGTGGTACCGGGGCGGCCGTACGGGCCGTTGCCGGTGGTTGCGCCGATGCGCTCGACGGTACGCCCGTCGGTTCTGGCGGGCTCTCCGGTGTCGGGGCCCGCCGTCACCTGGGCCACCTCCCGTCGCCGCGGTCCACCGGCACCCGGGTGCCGGCCGCGGCGAGCGCGGCGTCGGCCGCGGCGTGGCCGCTGCGCACGGCCCCCTCCATGGTCGCGGGCCAGCCGGTGGCCGTCCACGAGCCGGCCAGCAGCAGGCCGGGGACGTCGGTGCGGGCGGAGGGGCGCAGTGCCCCGTTGCCCGGGGCCGGGTCGAAGGTCGCGGTGCGTTCCCGGGTGACGAAGAAGTCCAGCACCTCGGCGCGGGCCGCGGCCGGCAGCAGCCGGCCCAGCTCGGGCAGGTAGCGCCGGCGCAGCTCGGCGACCGGCAGGTCGATCTCGTCCTGCGCGGCGGACTGGGACAGCGCCAGGTACTGGGCGCCCGGGTGGGCGTGGCCCAGCGCGGTGGCGGCCAGGCCGGAGTGCGCGGTGCGGTCGAAGACCCACTGGACCGGGGAGCCGAGCGCGGCGAAGAACGGCCGGCGCAGCACCTTGCGGTCGTAGATCACGTGCACGTTGAGGATCGGCGCGGTGCCGAAGCCGGCCAGCCGCTCCTGCCCGGGGACCGCGTTCGGCGGCAGCAGCGCGGCCGCGCTGTCCTGGGCGCCGGCCAGCACGACGGTGTCGGCGGTGAGCAGTTCCCCGCCCTCCAGCCGGACGGCGTGCTGCGGGACGGCCGGCTTCAGCTCGGCCACCCGGGCCCGCAGCAGCACCCGGACGTCGGCCCGCTCCAGCTCGGCGAGCGCCCGGTCGTGGTGGATCGTGCCGAGCGGGACGGCGGCGACGCCGATGTCCGAGGCGCCCGGGTCGGAGAGCAGGCCGGTCTTGAAGACCATCCCGGCGAGCGCCAGCGACACCCGGTCGGCCCGGGCGTTCAGGGTGGCGACGCCGACCAGGTCCCACAGGGCGGCCTGGGTGGCGGCGTTCTGCCCGTTGCGGCGCAGCCACTCGCCGAAGGAGACCTCGTCCAGCGCCGGGTCGGCGAGGTCCAGGCCCCGCAGGGCGAGCGCGCCGCGGACCACCCGGGCGCGGTCGGCCGGGGACAGGTGCGGGTAGCGGGCCAGGCTGCCGGCCAGGTGCAGCGGGACGGGCAGGCCGGCCCGGCGCAGCCGGCCGAGGGTGCGCACGGGGGCGGCCGGCGGCCCGGTGACGGAGAGCACCGGGATGTCGAGGCGGTCCTGGAGGTGGACCAGCCGGGTGGCGCCGAGGCGCTCCAGCAGGCCGCGGTAGGCGGTGCAGCAGCGCAGGTAGACGTGCTGGCCGTTGTCGACGGTCAGCTCGCCGCGCCGGAAGGAGAAGGCCAGTCCGCCGAGCCGGGGCCGCGCCTCGGCGAGGGTGACCCGGTGGCCCGCCTCGGCGAGGCGCAGTGCGGTGGTGATCCCGGCCAGCCCGCCGCCGACCACGACCGCGGCCGGGCGCGCGGCATCGGCTCGCCCGGTCATCGGTCCTCCCCCTCGCAGTCGGTGGACCGCCCGCGGGCGGTCGCTGAAGCCGGTCCTCGTTCGTTCAACACAAAACTATCCGCAGGTGGATCCGCGCTGACACAGCGTGACAGAACTCTCGCGAGAATCAAGAACGCCCCCCGGCGAGCCCGGAAAGCGCCACGTACGCCTTCTCCCAGCCCGGCAGCGAGACCCGGCCGCGCAGCACGGACTCCGGATCGGCGGCGATCCGGCCGAGCAGGCGGTGGTAGATCCCGGCCATCGCGGCGGTGCAGGCGCGGCTGCGGCGGTCGAGCATCGGCAGCAGCCGCAGGCCCTCCTCGAAGGCGGCCTGGGCGCGGGCGGCCTCGAAGGCCACCAGGCCGGTGAAGTCCGCGCCGACCGGCGGCTCGGGCAGGGCGAAGCCCTGCTCGCAGCCGAACCGGACCAGGTCCTCGCTCGGCAGGTAGGTACGGCCGTTGAGGGCGTCCTCGCGCAGGTCGCGCAGGATGTTGGTGAGCTGCAGCGCCAGGCCCAGGGTGTCCGCGTGGCGCGCCCCGAGCTCGGGGTCGTCGCAGCCGTAGACGCCCAGCGAGAGCCGGCCGATCGCGCCCGCCACGCAGCGGCAGTAGACCTTCAGCTCCTCGTAGGTCTGGTACTCGGCGCCCTTGAGGTCCATCTCGACGCCGTCGATCAGCTCGTCGAAACCGCCGAGCGGGATCGGGAAGCGCCGGGCCGCGTCGGCCAGGGCGACCTTGATCGGGTCGGTGTCGTCCTCGGCGACCATCCCGGAGCGGACCTCGTCCACCAGTTCCCGGGTGCGCAGCAGCGCCTCGGCCTTGCGGTCGTCCGGAAGGTCGCCGTCGCCGATGTCGTCCACCCGGCGGGCCAGGGCGTACAGGGCCGACATGGCCAGCCGCTTGGGTTCGGGCAGCAGCCGGATGCCGTAGCTGAAGTTGCGCGCCTGCAGTCCGGTGACTGCCTCGCAGTACCGGTACGCCGCCATGACCTGGGCCGACGCCAGTGGTGATGCCGCCACGCGGGCGTTCACCTTCCCTTCGCGAAGATGGCCGCCGCCTTCGCTGCGAGGCGGCGCTTGTCCGGCCTCGCCTGCCGGGCGAGTACGTCGTACCCGGCGTCCTCGACGGCCGCCAGGGCCGCGTAGCCGCCTGCGGTGAATCCCGCGAGGAGCAGTCGAAGCCTCCCCCGAACCGTACCTACCAATGGTGCGCCGCGGTCGAGCAGGGTGCGGGCCCGCTCGACCTCGAAGGCGATCAGCTCGCGGACCGCGCCGGAGGCGCGGGGGGCGGCCAGGTCCGCCTCGGTGACGCCGAAGCGGGCCAGGTCCTCGGCGGGCAGGTAGATCCGGCCGTGGGCCAGGTCCTCGGCCACGTCCTGGATGTGTTCGACCACCTGGAGGCCGCTGCACACGGCGTCCGACAGCTCGATCCGCTCGGGGGTGGAGACGCCGGCGATGGCCAGCACGAGGCGGCCGACCGGGTCGGCGGACAGGGTGCAGTAGCCGAGCAGGTCCTCGAAGGTGGCGTAGCGGGAGGTGGTCTGGTCCACCCGGTTGGCCTCGATCAGACGGCGGAACGGCTCGGGGGTCAGGCCGTGCCGGTCGACCAGCGGGACGAGCGCGCTCAGCAGCGGGTGACGGGGGCGGTCCGTGGCGGCCGCGGAGCCGCCGGCGGTGCGCAGGGCCGCCTCGAACACCCGGTCGAGGTCCTGCTCCAGTCCGTCGAGCAGGGCGAGCCGGAAGGCGGTCTCCTGCGCGGTGGGCGGGGCGGAGTGGTCCGAAGGGGTGGCCGGGGGCGTCTGCTCGACCCCGAGCAGGCGGGCGGTGGCGGCCGGGTCGGCCAGGTCGCCGTCGCCGGCGTCGTCGACCAGGCGGGCGAAGCCGTACACCGCCATCAGGTCGTCGCGCCAGGCCGCGGGCAGGAAGAACGGGGCGACGGGGAAGTTCTCCGCGCCCGCCTTGTCGAGGGTGTCTCCCGCGGAACCGTTCACCGGCGTATCTCTGAGCTGGGCCGAAGCCGACACTGCTGTCACTCCCCCGTTCTACACCGCGTGGCAGGACCGGCCCGACTCGGACACGCGTCCGAGCGCGGGCGTCACGCAGGGCACACCGTCCCCGACACCACCAGGCTGACACGCCGGGCCGCGCGGGAGAAGACCGCCCCGCCAGGGGCACGGGGCGCTCGCGCCGCGGCGGCGGGCCGCCCGGCGCACACGAGGGCGCGCGAGGGCGCGCAGGACGAAGGGCCGGCCCCGGAGGATCCGGGACCGGCCCCTGCGGGAGTGCCGGAGCTACGGCCGCTCGCCGCGCTCGTAGCGCTGGACGACCTCCTCGGTCGGCCCGTCCATGACCAGCTCGCCGGCCTCGATCCATATCGTCCGCTCGCAGACCTCGCGGATCGAGTTGTTGTCGTGGCTGACCAGGAAGACCGTACCGGCGGACGCGCGCAGCTCGTCGATCCGCCGCTTGCTGCGCTGCTGGAAGGCCTGGTCGCCGGTGGCGAGGGCCTCGTCGATCAGCAGCACGTCGTGGGTCTTGGCGGCGGCGATCGAGAAGCGCAGCCGGGCGCCCATGCCGGAGGAGTAGGTGCGCATCGGCAGGGAGATGAAGTCGCCCTTGTCGTTGATGCCCGAGAAGTCGACGATGTCCTGGTAGCGGGCCTTCACCTGGGCCGGGGTCATGCCCATCGCCAGGCAGCCGAGGATGACGTTGCGCTCACCGGTGAGCTCGTTCATCAGCGCGGCGTTGACGCCCAGCAGCGAGGGCTGGCCGTTGGTGTAGATGCCGCCCTTCTCGGTCGGCAGCAGGCCCGCGATGGCGGCCAGCATGGTCGACTTGCCGGAGCCGTTGGAGCCGATCAGGCCGATCGCCTCGCCCTTGTAGGCGGTGAAGCTGATGCCCCTGACCGCGTGCACCTCGCGCACGCCGGAGGCGCGCTTGCGGCTGATGATGCGGCTCAGCGCCGAGGTGGCGCTGCCCTTGCCGGAGCCGGCGCCGTGCACCTTGTAGACGATGTGCACGTCGTCGACGACGACGGTGGGCTCGCGGGCCACGTCCGCGTCCGCAACGGCGGCGCTCGTGCTCAGGTCGATGTCAGCCACGGCCGTACTCCTCCTCTGCCTTCCAGAAGAAGACGTATCCGACGACGAACATGCCCACGCCCCAGGCGATGCCGTACGCCCACTGGTGCGGCGGGAGGGTCTGGTGCACCGGCTGGTGCGGGTTGTAGATGACCGGCGCGAAGGCGTGCCGCAGCAGGTCCATGTAGACCGACGCCGGGTTCGCCGACATCAGCGTCTGGATGTAGTGCGGCCAGTGGGTGATCTTGTCCTGGATGCTGAACATCACACCGGACAGGAACATCCAGGCGCGCATCACGAACGGGATGAGCTGGGAGATGTCGCTGGTCTTGGAGCCGATCCGGGCCATCACCAGGGAGATGCCGGTGTTGAAGAGCGTCTGCAGGAGAAGCGCCGGGATGATCAGCAGCCAGGTCCGGCCCGGGGTGACGCCGGCGGCGAGCACGGTGACGACCAGGACCACCATGGAGATCAGCAGCTGCTGGAGCTGGATCACGGTGAAGGCGATCGGGAGGCTGGCCCGGGGGAAGTGCAGCGCCCGGATCAGCCCGAGGCTGTCGGAGATCGCCCGGGTGCCGGTCTGCACCGCGTTCTGGGTGAACTGGAAGACGAACACGCCGATGCAGAGCCAGGCGATGTAGGTGTTGTCCGGGAAGCCCTGCTTGCCCGCCAGGATCACGCCGAAGACCAGGTAGAACACCGCGCAGTTGAGCAGCGGGGTCACCACCTGCCACAGCTGGCCGAGCTTGGCGTTGGTGTACTGGGCCACCAGGCGGGCGGTGGCGAAGGCCCAGATGAAGTGGCGCCGGGCCCAGAGCTGCTTGGAGTAGGCGAACAGGCCGGGACGGGCGCCGCTCACCTTCAGACCGTACTTGTCCGCAAGCTGCTTGGGGGTCAGGCCCGCGTCCGCCCCCCTGGGGGCCGAGAGGCTGACGGGTTCACTCACTGTCGACACATTCGTCCTTCACGCGGGATCGGTCGGGGCGGCCGGTCGGCGGGGTCCGCCGGTCTGCGCCGATGGGGATCCACTGGGGTCTCGGGAGAGCCGGCCGGTGTGGGGACACCGGCCGCAGCGATCGATCATTCGATGCATATGTCATCAGATGCGATCAGATGATCGGTGGTCGGCCCAGCCTGGTCAGTCGCCAGACGGTACGCCACCGCATGGGCCGCCGCGGACCACAGGGTTCGCGCCAGCCCGCCCGGAATCCGCCCCACCAGGCCTTCAGCGCCTCCGGGGAGGGGCGGCGGGCCAGGGTCAGCAGGAACCAGGTTCCCAGATAGAGAGGCACCAACAGGGCCGGAAGGTTCCGCCTCGCGAGCCAGACCCGGTTGCGGGCCACGTTGTGGAAGTAGCTCGCGTGACGGGCGGGCGAGGTCGTGGGATGGTGCAGCACCACGTCCGCCCGGTAGTCGATGGCCCAGCCGGCGTCCAGCGCGCGCCACGCGAGGTCGGTCTCCTCGTGGGCGTAGAAGAACTCGGCGGGCAGCTGCCCGGCCTGCTCGAACACCTTGCAGCGCACCGCGCTCGCGCCGCCCAGGAACGTCGTCACCCGGGACGAGCGCAGCGGGTCGCTGGCGCGCAGCCGGGGGACGTGGCGGCGCTGGGTGACCCCGGTGTCCGGGTCGGCGATCCGGAAGGAGACGATGCCCAGCTCCGGATCGGCGGTGAAGGCCTCGCGCAGCAGGCGGGCCGAGTCGGTGCGCGGCAGGTTCCCGTCGTCGTCCAGGAAGAGGACGGCGTCGACCTCCGCACCGTCCCGGCCGAACAGCTCGATGCCGACGTTGCGCCCGCCCGGGATGCCGAGGTTCTCCGGCAGCTCGACGCTGCGCACGCCCTCCGGCAGCGGGGGCAGCGTCACGCCCTGGCCGACCACGGCCAGCTCGACCGCCGGGCCCTCCTGGGCGCGGACGGCTTCGATCAGGGCGTTGAGCTCGGCGGGCCGGTTGCCCATGGTGATGATCACGGCGCCGAGGCGGAAGTCGTCCGCGGCCGTCCGCGCGTTCACCGGAGCCTGCTGGAGAGGACGATGCTCAGCAGGTGCAGCACGGTCTGGAGCATCGCGATCGCCGCCAGGACGACCACCGCGAGCCGGGTGAAGAGGAGTCCGCCGTGCACGGCGTCGGCGACGCCGGCGGCCAGGATGAACAGCGAGGCCTCGACCGCGCCGACCAGGCGGTGGAACTTCAGGAAGGAGGCCGCCCGGCGGGCCTTGGCGACGGAGGACGAGCGCGGCACCGAGGCGCTGTCCTCGACGGCCGTCAGGCCGCTGCGGGCCCGGGCCACGTCCACCAGGTCGGTCTCGGACTTGATCAGGATCGCGCCGAGCGCGGCCAGCGTGCCGAGGAAGGCCCACTCCCAGTGCGAGCCGGCCCCCTCGCGGTGCAGCAGGTCGGTGGCACGCAGGCCGAGACCGGTCAGCAGCGCCGCCTCGGACATGTAGTGGCCGACCCGGTCCAGGTAGACGCCGGTGAGCGAGGTCTGCCGGCGCCAGCGGGCCACCTCGCCGTCCACGCAGTCCAGCAGCAGGTAGACCTGGATCAGCAGGGCGCCCAGGACGGCGCCCGCGACGCCCGGCACGACCAACGCGGCACCGGCCAGGATGCCGGTGAACATCATCAGGTACGTCAGGCCGTTGGGCGTGATCGCCGTCATGGTGGACAGCACGCGGGTGATCCGCAGCGAGATCTTCCGCATGTACAGGCGTCCGGCCCAGTGCTCGGCGCTGCGGCGCTGGAGCATGCCCTCCGGGTGGATCACCGCGCGCAGCTCCTCGATCGAGGGCCGGCGGGTCAGGTCCACCGGAGGACGCCCGGCGCCCGCGGTGGAGGGGTCAGCTGTTGACGGCTTGGACATAGTCGGCGTACGCGTCCCTGATTGCGGAAGGGGAGAGGTCGAGGTGTTCGAGGATGGTGAAGCGCCCCGGTCGGGTGTTCGGAGCGTAGTGCACCGCTTCGGTGAACTCCGCCTCGCTGAAGCCGATCTGAGCGGCGGTCACCGGCAGTCCGTGGCTCGCCAGGCGCTCCACGATCAGACCGGTCAGCTCGCGCTCGCCCCGCAGGAAACTGGCGAAGGCGGCGCCGAGGCCGACCTGCTCGCCGTGCTGGGCGGACCGCTTGGGGTACAGCACGTCCAGGGCATGCGAGATCTCGTGGCAGGCCCCCGACGAGGGCCGGGTGCTGCCCGCGATGTTCATCGCGATGCCGGACAGTACCAGGGCCTCGGCCAGCGCCGTCAGGAGGTCCTGGTCCCGGGTGCTCCCCGGGTGCCGCAGCAGGTTCTCGCCCGCCGAGCGGGCCATCGCCACGGCCAGCCCGTCCACCGGCTCGCCGGTCACCGCGTGTGACAGCTCCCAGTCCGCGCACGCGGAGATGTTGGAGACGACGTCGCCCACGCCGGCCGCCACGAAGCGCTGCGGGGCCTGCCGGATCACGTCCAGGTCGACCACGATGCCGATCGGGCTGGGCACCCCGTAGGAGCCGCGGCCGGCGTCGTTGTCCAGGGTGGAGACCGGCGAGCAGATGCCGTCGTGGGCCAGGTTGGTGGCCACCGCGACCAGCGGCAGGCCGACCCGGGCCGCGGCGTACTTGGCGGCGTCGATGATCTTGCCGCCCCCGAGGCCGACGATCGCGTCGTAGTGCCCGCCGCGCATCGCCTCGGCCAGCCGCACCGCGCTGTCCAGGCTGCCGTCGTCCACGTTGTACCAGTCGGCGCCGGGCAGGGCCGGCTCCAGGCGGCGGCGCATGGCCGAGCCGGAGCCGTTGCTGATCGCGACCGCGATCCGGCCCGAGGCCGACAGCCGCTGGTCCGCGAGGATGCCGCCGAGCGCGTCCAGCGCGCCCGGGCGGATCTCGACGAACAGCGGCGACGGGACCAGTCGGGTCAGTACCGGCACGCGATCTCCCGCGCCTTCGCCAGGTCGTCGTGGTTGTCCACCTCGACCCAGGAGACCTCGCCGATCGGCTGCACGTCGATCCGCAGGCCGCGGTTCACCATCTCCTGGTAGCCGTCCTCGTAGTACAGCTGAGGGTCGCGCTCGTAGGTGGCGCGCAGCGCGTCGGTGAGGTCGGCGGCGGCGGACGGGTTGATCACGGTGACGCCGATGTACTCGCCGGTCGCCTCGGCCGGCTCCATCAGCTTGGTGATCCGGCGCATCCCGGAGGCCGGGTCGACGACGACCTTCATCTCCTCGTCGGCGAGCTTCTTGACCGTGTCGAGGGCGAGCAGGATGCCGGGGGCGGTGCCGGCCTCGGTCAGTCGCCGGTTGCCCTCCAGCATGGTGCGCTGGACGGAGGCCGGGTGGACGGTGTCGCCGTTGGCGAGCAGCAGGCCCTCGGCGAACAGCTCGCGGGCGCACCAGAGCGAGTACGCGTTGTTCCACTCCTCGGCCTTGTCGTTCTCGACCAGGTGGAGCTTGACGCCGTACTTGCTCTCCAGGGCGTCCTTGCGGTCGTACACCGCCTCCTTGCGGTAGCCGACGACGATCGCGGCGTCGCTCAGCCCGACCTCGGCGAAGTTGCCGAGCGTGAGGTCCAGGACGGTCCGCTCCCCGTCGACCGGCACCAGCGCCTTGGGCAGGGTGTCGGTGTACGGGCGCAGTCGGCGGCCGGCGCCGGCTGCCAGAACGAGGCCGATCATGCGGGTCTCCTGATCCGTCGTGCTGTGCCCGGAAGGCCGTGCCGGAAGGCGGCGCCATTGGTCCTCGAGCCGGTGTTCGACCGGGCCGGGCGGCGGCGCGCCGGTGCCGGCACAGATCCGGGCACCGTGTCGTATGTGATGGTAGGCGACCAGGGCGACCGGCCAGAACGCGCCCGCGGGCCCGGACCGCAGGCCGGACGGCCCGCAGGAGGGCGGGCGGGGCGACGGACGGAGCGGTGGCGGGGCGGCCGCGGGACCGCTGCGCCCCGCCCGGGGCGCGCCGCGGGACGCCGCGGAGCGGTCGAACGGACTCCGAACGAACATAGAACGGTTCTGCGAATTCCTGACCCTTACAGAGACGTCCCGGGCCCTTCTCCGGCCGGTTTCCGACGCCTCCAGGTCATGATCCGTCCGGTTGTGCGTGGTACCCCTGCCGAGTGCCACCCATACGGCAGACTGGACCCCGACGTCGGCGCCGGTGCCCAAGCTGTGTCCGCCGCACACCACCCGGTGCGTCGGAGACGCCCGATGCTCCCGTTGCTCCCGCTCCCGAAAGAGGCCCCATGCCCCAGAGTCTGCCGACCGACCCGACGCACTTCGCCGCCGACATCGACACCGGTCTCGACGTGGAGACCGATGTGACGGTCGACGCCCGGGCCACCGGCTCCGCCCAGGCCGGCGCCGAGATCCTGCTGGAACTGGTCGACGACGAGGGCGTCACCATCGGCACCGGCGAGAAGCTCTGGGCCCACCAGCAGCCGGGCCGGCTGCACCGGGCCTTCTCGGTCTTCCTGTTCGACCGCCAGGGCCGGCTGCTGCTCCAGCGCCGGGCACTGGGCAAGTACCACTCCCCCGGCGTCTGGTCGAACACCTGCTGCGGCCACCCGTACCCGGACGAGCCGCCGTTCGTCGCCGCCGCCCGGCGCACCGCCGAGGAACTGGGCGTCGCACCGGCGCTGCTGTGCGAGGCGGGCACCGTCCGCTACGACCTGCCGGACGAGGCGTCCGGGCTGATCGAGCGGGAGTGGAACCACCTGTTCGTGGGACTGGTCACCGCTCCGGTCGAGCCGGCCCCGGAGGAGGTGGACGACGTCGCCTTCGTCACCGCGCAGGAACTGCGGGAGCTGCGGGCGGAGCGGCCGTTCTCGGTCTGGTTCGAGACGGTCTTCGAGGCCGCGCTGCCGGGTATCCGGGAGATCGCCGGGCGGGACTGGTAGTCGTCCGGTAGCCGTCCGGCGGTTGGGGCCGCTCCGGTCGGCGGCCCGGCCCCCGCGGTGGACGGCCCGGCCGCTCCGGTCGGCGGCCCGGCCCCCGCGGTGGACGGCCCGGCCGCTCCCGTCGGCGGCCTGGTCCGCCGTCCGGCCGGTCAGTGTCCGGGCTCCGGGGGGACGGGCAGCGAGGCCCAGATGACCTTGCCGCCCTCCCCCGTGTGTTCGACGTCGCACACCCCGCCGGCCTGCAGGGTGACGCTCTTCACCAGCAGCAGGCCGCGCCCGCCGGTGCTTCCGGTGTCGTTCTCCAGCGCCTTCGGCCGGTACGGATCGCCGTCCTCGACCGACACGCGCACCCAGGCCCGGTGCACCGACAGCTCGGTGACCACCTCGGGCGACAGCTCGGCGGCGTGCGTCACCGCGTTGCTCACCAGCTCCGAGACGATCAGCAGCAGGTCGTCCACCAGCTCCTGGTAGCGCACCCCGTTCAGGCCCTGCGCCAGCAGGCGGTCGCGCACCGCGTGCCGGGTCACCGGCACCGAGGCCTCGGTGGCGGGCGCAGGGAAGCGCCACACGCCCTCGGCGAGGCCCGCGGAGGCCCGGGTCCCGCCGGAGCCCTCCGCCCGCCCACCGCGTCTCGGTTCGGCCTTCGCCGTTCCGCTGATCTGCTCCACGTCCAGCCGCCCTTCGTCCGCGACCCGGGAATCAGGCGATCCGCTTCATGGCGCCCTCGGTCCACAGAGGCTAGGAGAGCCGCCGCCACGGCCGTGGCACCGTCGACAAGTTGCCCGTGTCGGATCGGTTCCGGCCTCAACCGACCGCGGACGGGACGGGAGTCGACCGGTTCCTTCGCGGACACCACCGGTTCGATCCGGATTCGAGCGTGTTGGCCGGGCGTACCAACCTGTGCGGGCGCCGTGCGGGGCGGGCGGTGGCGGGGCAGGCGGTGGCGCGGTGTCGCGGCCCCGGTTGCCCCCACCGGGGCGTCCGGCGGGGTGGTCCGGAGGAAGCGCTGGTGAGAAGCACTCCAGAACCCTGGTAATGTTCTCTTTGTCGCCGAGGGGGCGAGGAAAAAGTCCCCGAAGCACACACCCGGTCCGGGTGGCGGAATGGCAGACGCGCTAGCTTGAGGTGCTAGTGCCCTTTATCGGGCGTGGGGGTTCAAGTCCCCCCTCGGACACAGCCGAAATTCCCCGTGGAAGCCGAGAGGCTCCACGGGGAATTTCGTTTTTCCGGCCCGCCCCATTTCGTCGGGCCGGCCTGATCATCATTCCCGGCCACCGCCGCCCCCTTCCGGGCGTTGTGGCGTCCGTCTCCTCGCCGGTCCACACCGGCCCGGGAAGCCGGACACGAGATGGCAACAATCGGACGGTCTGAGCTTCCTCTGAGGTTTTCGCCCGTTTTCGGACATAGGCTGCTCTCCGTTTGCCGAAATAACGGCTCAAAATCGCAAAAACACGACACCACCCGATGAACCACGAGCGAGAGGACCGATACGTTGAGTGAGCCCGAATCGTCGACGGCATCACACCAGAACTACCGCCGATCGCTCGGCACGATCAGCCTGACCGCGGTCGGGCTGGGATCGATCATCGGATCCGGCTGGTTGTTCGGTGCCGAGCGGGCCGCCAAGCTCGCCGGACCCGCCTCGATCCTCGCCTGGGTGATCGGCGCCGCGGTGGCGCTGACCATCGCGCTCACCTACAGCGAGCTGGGCTCGATGTTCCCCAAGGCCGGCGGCATGGTCCGGTACGGCCAGTACTCGCACGGCTCGCTGGCCGGCTACCTGGCCGCCTGGGCCAACTGGATCGCCATCGTCTCGGTCATCCCGGGTGAGGCCACCGCCTCCGTCCAGTACATGAGCTCCTGGGACTTCGGCTGGGCGAAGGGGTTGTACGACGGCAAGGAGTTGACCCTCAGCGGCGTGGCACTCGCCAGCGTGCTGCTGCTCGTCTACTTCGCCCTCAACTGGTTCGCGATCACGCTGTTCGCCAAGACCAACACCGCGATCACCGTCTTCAAGGTCGTCGTGCCGACGCTGACCGCCGGCGCGCTGCTCTTCGCGCACTTCGACACCTCGCACTTCACCGACCACGGCGGCTTCGCGCCGAACGGCTGGAGCGCGGTGTTCACCGCCGTCGCGGTCTCCGGCATCGTCTGGGCCTTCAACGGCTTCCAGTCCCCGCTCAACATGGCCGGCGAGGCCCGCAACCCCGGCAAGTCGCTGCCGAAGGCCGTCATCGGCTCGATCCTGATCGCCCTGGTGATCTACGTCGCGCTGCAGATCGCCTTCCTCGGCGCCATCCCGGGCGGCGACCTGGCGAACGGCTGGAGCAACCTCGCCTACACCTCGCCGCTGGCCGACCTGGCCATCGCCTGGGGCCTCAACTGGCTGGCGATCACGCTGTACGCGGACGCCTTCATCTCGCCCTCCGGCACCGGCATGATCTACGCCGCCACCACCTCGCGCATGATCCACGGCGTGCAGGAGAACGGCCACCTGCCGAAGATCTTCGGCCGGGTCGACGCCAAGACCGGCATCCCGCGCCCGGCGCTGGTGCTCAACCTGGTGGTCGCCTTCATGTTCCTCGCCGTCTTCCGCGGCTGGGGCTCGCTGGCCGAGATCGTCTCGGTGGCCACCGTGATCTCGTACATCACCGGCCCGGTCGCCGTGATGGCGCTGCGCCGCCTGGCCCCCGACCTGCCCCGGCCGGTGCGGCTGCGCGCCATGCCGGTGATCGCCCCGGTCGCGATGGTGTTCGGCTCCCTGGTGCTCTACTGGGCCCGCTGGCCGCTCACCGGCAAGGTCATCCTGCTGATGGCCGCCGGTCTGCCGATCTGGGCCTGGTACGAGCTGCGCAAGCCGTTCGCCGAGCTGAAGCCGCACCTGAAGGCGGGCGCCTGGATGGTCGCGTACCTGTTCGTGATGGCCGGCGTCTCCTGGGCGGGCAGCGCCGACTTCGGCGGGCACGGCTACCTGCCGGAGGGCTGGGACCTGCTGATCGTCGCCGCGATCGGGCTGGCGTTCTACCGCTGGGGCGTCGCCAGCGCCTGGGCCAACCCCTCGCTGGCCGCGGTCCGCGAGGAGATCGCGCAGGCCGAGGGCGCCGCTCCGGTCGACGCCGCGGAGGCCTCGCGGGTCTGAGACGGAAACGGGCGGGCGCACGAACGCGCCGGCTCACGGTGAAGGGCCGGTCGGATTCGTCCGACCGGCCCTTCGGCGTCCCTGGGGAGGGTGCGCGGTGTGCTCCGTTCCCGGTGTGGATCCATTCTGCCGCGGGCGGCACCCCCGGGTCACCGTCTTCGGGGATGATCTTCGTCGCGACGTCCGCGCCTAGCGTGGTGGCGGGCGGCCCTCGGTGGGAGGGCCCGGGCCGGAGGAGCGGATCGGCATGGCGGACGTACGGCGGCGGGACGGCGAGGCGGGGGCGGCTCCGGGCGGGGAGCCTGTCGAGGGGGCAGGCGCGGGGGCCGTCGAGGGGGCAGGCGCGAGGGCCGTCGAGGGAGCGGCCGGGCGGCTGGCCGCGGAGCTGACCGGGATGATGGCCGAGGACGGCGCGGCCGCCCGGTTCGCGAACAGCCCCGACCTGGCCGAGCAGGCGGCGTGGCGGCGGCTCACCGTCCGGCACGGGGACCGGCTCGCGGAGATCATGGCGGCGCACGGCTGGCCGACCGAGCAGTCCGTCGGCCCCGAGGCCGCCCGGGCGGCCTGGCTGGTGGCGCAGCACGCGGACCGGCAGCTCGACGTCCAGCGGCGGGCGGCGGCGCTGATGGGCGAGGCCGTCGCCCGGGGCGAGGCGAGCGCCCGCGACCTGGCCTTCCTCCAGGACCGGCTGGCGGTCAACGAGGGGCGGGAGCAACGCTACGGAACGCAGATCGGCGCGGTGGCGGAGGGCCGCCCGGTGCCGTGGCCGTGCGAGGAGCCGGAGCGGCTGGACGAGCGGCGGGCGGAGGTGGGTATCGAGCCGTTCGACGAGTACACCGCACGGTTCGCTCCGAGGTAACCGTCCGGTTCGCTCCGAGGTAATTCGCCCCGAGGTAACCGTTCGGTCCGCTCGGAGGTAACCGTCCGGTCCGCCGATCCGGATTGACTCTTGCGCGCGGCCGCCCGCGCCGCATTGACTGACCTCCGACTAGCGCTGCTAGTTAAGGCGGGTCGAGTGGATGAGCTGATGAGGGGACGATCGGTGCGGCAGGACGCGGAGTATCCGGAGCACGGCGACCAGTACATCGACGGCGAGTGGCGGCCCTCCGGGGACACCGGGTCGATCACCGTGCTGAACCCGGCGACCGAGCAGGTGCTGGCCACGGTGCCGGCCGGCGGCGCGATCGACGTCGACGCGGCGGTGACGGCGGCCCGGCGGGCGGCCCGCGGCTGGGGCGCGACCACCCGCGAGGAGCGGCTGGCGCTGCTGACCCGGCTGCGGGACGGGATCGCCGCCGCGCAGGGCGAGATCACCGAGACGGTCGTCGCCGAGCTCGGCTCGCCGGTCGGCTTCACCGGCGCCGTGCACGCAGGGCTGCCGCTCGCCGTGGCGACCTCCTACCTGTCACTGCTCGCCGAGCACCCCTTCGAGGAGCGGATCGGCAACTCGGTGGTGCACGCCGAGCCGGCCGGGGTGGTCGCGGCGATCACGCCGTGGAACTACCCGCTGCACCAGATCGTGGCCAAGGCCGTCCCGGCGCTGGCGGCCGGCTGCCCGGTGGTCCTCAAGCCGGCCGAGGACACCCCACTGGTGGCCCGGCTGTTCGCCCGGCTGGTGCACGAGGCCGGGTTCCCGGCGGGCGCCTTCAACCTGGTGACCGGCACCGGCGCGGTGGCGGGCGCGGCGCTCGTCGGGCACCGGGAGGTGGACCTGGTCTCGTTCACCGGCTCCACCGCCGTCGGCCGGCAGGTCGCCGAGACGGCCGGCCGGGGGCTGAAGCGGGTCTCCCTGGAGCTGGGCGGCAAGTCGGCCAACGTGGTGCTGCCCGGTGCCGACCTGGCCCGCGCTGTCAAGGCGAACGTCGCCAACGTCTTCGCCAACTCGGGCCAGACCTGCAGCGCGCTGACCCGGCTGCTGGTCCACCGGGACCAGTACGAGGAGGCGGTCGCCCGGGCCGCGGAGGTCGCCGCCCAGTACCGGCCGGGCGACCCGACCGACCCGCAGACCCGGATCGGCCCGCTGGTCAACGCCAGGCAGCTGGCCAGGGTTCGCGGCTACATCGACGGCGCGCTGGCCGAGGGCGCCCGGCTGGTCGTCGGCGGCTCGGAGCCGGTCGCCGACCTGCCCGCGGGCTACTACGTCCACCCGACGGTGCTCGCCGACGTGACCCCGGAGATGACGGTGGCCCAGGAGGAGGTCTTCGGCCCCGTCCTGGCGATCATGCGCTACCGCGACGAGGACCACGCCGCCGAACTCGCCAACGGCACCCCGTACGGCCTGTCCGGGGGCGTCTGGGCCCGCGACACCGACACCGCCGCCGTCTTCGCCCGCCGCCTCGACTCCGGCCAGGTCGACCTCAACGGCGGCCGCTTCAACCCGCTCGCGCCCTTCGGCGGCTACAAGAGCTCGGGCCTCGGCCGGGAGCTGGGCCGCCACGGGCTGGAGGAGTTCCTCCAGTACAAGTCCCTGCAGTACTAGCGGGACTGGCGGCCTTCGGCGAACAGATGACGGCGGACAGATGACAGATTTTGAAATCTGTCATCTGTCCGCCGTTCGCCGTTCGTCGTTCGCTGTTCGTCGTTCGCTGTTCTCTGTTCGCCGTCAGCTGTGCGTCTCCGTCCGTCCGCCGCGCACCGACGGGCCCTTCCCGGCCTGGGAGGTGACCCACGTCTCGGCGGATCGGCCCTCCACTGGGCAGTACGGAACGCGGATCGCGCGGACACTGGGGCCACCGAGACCCGTCAACCGAGGGAAGGCCCCGTCATGCGAGCGATCCGCCACCTTGCCACCGGTCCGACCGGCCCTCAGGCCCCGGGCCGGCTGGCGTCGTCCACCCAGGAGGTCCTGGCAGAGCTGCAACGGAGCGACGCCAAGGCCACCGGCATCGGAGCCGCGGCCGTCGGAGGCATCACCATGGCGACCGCGCTGAGCAGCACGCTGCCTCCGCTCTCCCCGCTGGCCAAGGCGATGCTCCTGGGCGTCATCACCCTCCTGGTCGGCTCGCTCGCCCTGTCGCTGGCGGCCGCCAGGCCCCAGCTCCGCCACGACGGCCACCGTGCCCTGTCCTATCTGGAATTCGCCCGTTTGACGCCGGAACAGTTGGTCGAGTCATTCTCGGAGCGGAGTTCCGGGGATCTCGCGACGGCGCACGCGCAGCGTTTGGTGGAGCTTTCCCGGCTGGTCCTGCGGAAGTACCGCCTCCTTCGGCGTGCGGTCGATCTGCTGTCCTGCGGGCTGGTGTTGGGCACACTGGCCGCGGTTCTGGTTCTTGCGGCACACTGAGCGGATCACAGTGTCCGGCCGGCGAACCGGCAGTCCGCCGACCGCGGACCCGGCCACCGGAGGCGCCACGTGCAGGAGTCACACCGAGAGTTCCTGAGTGACGAGAAGTGGGCGCTCCTCCAGCAGTTGGCGCCGGTGCGCCACCGCGCGTCCCGCGCCACCCTGCTGCGGCAGGACGAACCGGCCACCTGCGTCATGCTCCTGGAGACCGGCAGTGTGATGGTGACCGCCGACGGCCCGCTCGGCAGTGAGCAGTTGCTCGCGGTCCGCGGCGACGGCGAACTCCTCGGCGAGATGTCGGTGTTGGCGGAGGGCGTGCGCAGCGCGACCGTACGGACCCTCGAACCCTGCCGGGTTCGCGTGGTCCCGGCCGTGGACTTCACGGACTTCGTCGAATCGCACGGCCTGCTGCGACCGTTGCTCAGGCACTCCTACAGCCGGCTCCGCGAGGCCGACCAGACCAGGCTGGAACTCGCGACCGGATCCGTGGCACTCCGGCTGTCCGGTCTCCTCATGCGGCTCTCCGGCCCGGCGACCTCCGACGGCCCGTCCCGGATCCGGCTGCCGCAGGAGGACCTCGCCAGGCTCATCGGCGCTTCGCGCAACGCCGTCGGCAAGGTCTTGGTGGAGTGGAGCCGGCACGGCTGGCTGACCACGGCTCCGGGCGGCGGTGTGACGGTGACCGACTTGCCGGCGCTGCGCGCGCACGCCGCGGAACGGTAGGGCCGCGGACGTCGGCCGCGCAGTGGCGCAGCTCACTTCCGTCCTGCCATCCGTTGGGCAGCACCGACCGCCCGCTCGGAGGCATGATCGCTGCCGAGCGCGCGGACCCCGGCCCCGCACTCGCAGTCGCACCCGCACTCGCACCCGCACCCGCACCCGCACCAGGAGGACAGACAGACATGCTCCCCGCCCCCGTCGACTGGGACGACCTCCCGCCCGACCTCGCCATCCTCGTGGTCGACATCGTCGGCTACAGCAAGGTGCCGGAGACCGCGATGCCCGGCCTTCGGGCCGCACTGGACGCCGCCGTCGCCGAGACCTTCACCCGCATCGGCCTGGCCGCTCTCTGGGCCGACGAACGCCGGGGCAGCGATACGGGGGACGGCTGGATCAGGATCGTGCCCGCCGAGAAGGTCGTGCGGCTGGTCGACCCGGGCATCGCGCTCCTGGAGGACGCGTTGCACCGCCACGACCGGGAGCGACGCGCCCACGAGCCGGTCCTGCGGACCCGGCTGAGCGTCCACCTCGGCCCGCTCTCCCCCGATCACCGGGGCGATGCCGTCAACGACGCGTGCCGTCTGGTGGACAGTGACGAGGTCCGTGCCGCGGCCGGGGTGGCCGCGGAACACGACTCGTTCGTCGCGGCGATCGTCTCGGACGAGGTCCACCGGCGGGCCGTCGCCGCCGGTCGCACCCGCACGCTGTCCGAGCGGGACTTCCTGGACGTCTCGGCGGCCGTGCCGAAGAAGCGGTTCCAGCGCGCCGCGTGGGTCCACGTACCGCGGCTCGCACCCGCGACGGTCAAGGCGGCCCTCGGCCGGGAGGAGCCTGCCCTGGAGCCCGCACCGAGCCCCACGGCCGGTCCGCAGCTCACCTTCAACGGCAACGTCGGCACAGCCGTCGGATCAGTCGAGACCCTGAACGTGGGGGGCGTCAACTTCGCATGACCATGGACGACTTGGAGCGGATTCAGGCCTTCCTGCCCGCGCCGGTCCGCACCGCCCCGGCCGGTACCACCAGGAAACCCGTCACGCCGGAGCGCGCTGCGCCCTCGTTGACGTTCATGGCGGACGTCGGGATCGCCGTCGGCCAGGTCGACAGGATGTACCAGGAGATCCGTCAGGACTTCCTCGAGGCCAGGACGCTGGACCGCACCAAGCTGCTCGAATCCCGGACCTTCGCCCTCCCGTCCACCTGGAACACCGTCCGAACGCAGCTGGTCGACGCGCTGGCGGACCCCGGGGTGCGGGTGATCATCGTGGTGGCCCCGCGCGGCTACGGCTCGACCACCTTCGTCCACCACCTGCTTGCGAGCCACGCGCCGGACGACATGGAACTCGTCGAGCTCGAACCGGACGGGCCGCGCCCGAGGGTCTCGAGGATCCGCCGGGATCCCGGACGGGCCTACCAGTTGGACCTCAAGGACCCGCAGACCGACCGACCGTCGACGACGTTCCTCGACGACGTCGCCGGAAGCGTCCCGATGCTGCGGCAGGCCCGCTCGCTCTGGGTCCTCAACATCGCGGCGGATCTGTGGACCGAACAGCGGACCTGGCCCGTCGCGCACGGGGTCCGGGTGGTCGAGCTCCGCTCCCCGCCGGAGCCGTACGCCGTCGCGGCGCGCCATCTGACGGCGGCCGGCATGTCCTGGCTCGTGCCGTACCTCCGGTCGGACACCGCCCGGGTCCATCTGTCGTCCCTGCGCAACGCGGTGGAGGCGGTGCGCGCGGCCGGCGCCGTGGCCGAGCAGTGGCTGGAGTTCAAGCGCGACCACCCGGAGGAGGCCGGCTGGATCGAGGAGGGACTCGGTCGGCCCGGTGAGGCGGGCGACGACGCGTGCCATCCCGAACTCCGCACGAGCGTCGAGAACGCCCTCGGCGACTGGCGCACCGAGTTGGACGGCGTCTTCGCACACGGCGGCGACAGCGGTGGTGCGCTGTCCCTGCCCGACCGCTGCCTGTTGCTCTCCCTCGCCCTCCACCGGGTCGCGCCGGCCGCCAGGATCTCGCGGGACGCCCGCGCCTTGGAGGAGTTGATCGCCAAGAAGGACCGGACGCACGCTCCGACGAACCTCGGTCAGGTCTTCGCCGGGCGCGGACTGCGGCAGCGGCTCACCGCGCTGCACGCGACGGTGAGTTCCCAGGACATCGTCTCGCTCAGTCGTCCTGGCTACGGCCAGGCCGTCCTCACCTACGTCTGGGACAACTACGAGGACATGCGGTCCGTCCTGCTGGAGTGGCTGATCGCGACCGCCCCGACCGAGCGGGGCGAGGCGGACAAGAGCGTCACAGCCCTGACCACGCTGGCCGCCCGGCACCGGGCGCCAACGGTTCTGACCGAGATCCGCGACACCGCCCACGAGTCCGGGCGGTCGGACATGTGCGCGGCCGTCATGGCACGCGTGCTCGAGGACGCGGGGATGGAGCGGGCCGCGTGGGCCCGGCTCTACGACTGGGCCGACGACCGCCGCCACGGGACGCAGTCCGTGGTGGTCGACGTGGCGGAGCACGTCCTGAGCGCCGAGGACCCCGGGGGTAGGGGGCACCGCAAGGCGATGACGCGGCTGCGCCGGGTCGCCTCGACTTCGAGGGACCAGTCCCTCCTCGGCAGTGTCCTGGCCATCTTCCGTCGTCTCGGCCACCGGGAGGAGGGACGGAACCTGCTGCTCTCCGAGGTGCTGCGCTGGCGCGAGAAGAAGGCCGCCCGATCCGGGAAGATCGCCATGCTGGCGCTGATGGGGCAGTTCGACGGCCCGTGGCCCTGGCTGCTCGGTACGGCCAACGAGAAGGCTCGTACCGAGATCGACGAAGGCCTGCGGGACCTCCTGGCGGACCCGCAGTTCGAGCCCCGGGCGGTCACCGCCATCTGCGCGTGGTTCGAGGCCGCGGCGACCGACACCGAGGCGTACGCCGCCGTCCGGGACCGGGTCGTGCCCGCGCTGGGCGGGCACTCGTCGCGGGACGCCGGAATCGACTTCTTCCGCCAGGTCGACCGACTGGCCCTGCCCGACGGCACCCAGGTCGGCGATGACGTCTGGGCCTCGTTGGTCCGGCTGCGGTGACCTGAGGCCCGCTGACGGCCGGCAGCTGACGGCTCACGGCTCACGGCTGACGGCTGACGGCTGACGGCCTTCAAGCGACGACTTTCAGCGAACAGATGACAGATGACAGATTTCGAAATCTGTCATCTGTTCGCTGTCGGCTGTCTTCGGCAGGCCGGCCGCCGCCTGTCGTTCGCCGTCAGGCCAGGTCGACGCCCGGGTAGAGCGGGTACGGGGTGAGCAGGTCGGCGGCACGCTTGGCGGTGGCGTCGCGGAGGGCGGCGTCCAGGGTGTAGGCGGCCTTGGACGGGGAGCCCTTGGCGGTGGTGGTGGGGGTGGTGGCGGTCAGGACGGTGTGGATCAGGTCGGCGATCTCGTCCATCTCCGCGGTGCCGAGGCCGCGGGTGGTGAGGGCCGGGGTGCCGAGGCGGACGCCCGAGGTGTACCAGGCGCCGTTCGGGTCCTGCGGGACGGAGTTGCGGTTGGTGACGATGCCCGAGTCGAGCAGGGCCGCCTCGGCCTGGCGGCCGGTCAGGCCGTAGCCGGAGACGTCGGCGAGGACCAGGTGGTTGTCGGTGCCCCCGGTGACCAGCTTGCCGCCGCGGCGCAGCAGCCCCTCGGCCAGCGCCCGGGCGTTGGCGACGACGGCGCGGGCGTACGCCTGGAACTCGGGGCGGCGGGCCTCCGCGAGGGCGACCGCCTTGGCGGCCATGACGTGCGAGAGCGGGCCGCCGAGCACCAGCGGGCAGCCGCGGTCGACGTGCTCGGCCAGTTCGGACTGGCACAGCACCATGCCGCCGCGCGGTCCGCGCAGGGACTTGTGGGTGGTGGTGGTGACGATGTGGGCGTGCGGGACCGGGTCGTGGTCACCGGTCAGCACCTTGCCCGCGACCAGGCCGGCGAAGTGCGCCATGTCGACCATGAGGGTCGCGCCGACCTCGTCCGCGATCTCGCGCATCCTGCGGAAGTCCACCAGCCGCGGGTAGGCGGAGTAGCCGGCCACGATGATCAGCGGGCGGAACTCGCGGGCGGTCTCGCGCAGCGCGTCGTAGTCGATCAGGCCGGTGGCCGGGTCGGTGCCGTAGCTGCGCTGCTCGAACATCTTGCCCGAGATGTTGGGCCGGAAGCCGTGGGTGAGGTGGCCGCCGGTGTCCAGGGACATGCCGAGCATCCGCTGGTTGCCGAGCTCCTGGCGCAGTCGCGCCCAGTCCTCGTCGGTGAGGTCGTTGACGTTGCGCACCGCGGCGCGCTCCAGGGCCGGGCTCTCGACCCGCTGGGAGAGGACGGCCCAGAAGGCGGTGAGGTTGGCGTCGATGCCGGAGTGCGGCTGGACGTAGGCGTGGTCGGCGCCGAACAGCTCGCGGGCGTGCTCGGCGGCGATGCTCTCGACGGTGTCGACGTTGCGGCAGCCCGCGTAGAAGCGGCGGCCGACGGTTCCCTCGGCGTACTTGTCGCTGAGCCAGTTGCCCATGGTGAGCAGGACGGCCGGGGAGGCGTAGTTCTCGCTGGCGATCAGCTTGAGCGAGTCGCGCTGGTCCGCGAGTTCCTGTCCGATGGCGGCGGCGATCCGCGGTTCGACGCCGGCGACCACGTCGAGGGCGCTGCGGAAGGCGGTGTCGGCCGCGGCGGAGGCGGTGGTGTGGGGCTGCTGGGCCATGGCGGTCTCCTGGTGGGGATTGCGGGGGCCCAGGCGCTCGGCAACTTCACGTGAGGGTTCACGGGGCCGCTTCCCGATGGTTGATTCCATCCCTACGCGCCAGTTGCGGCCCACCGGGATCGTATCAACCTCCGAGGGACTGTGGCGGAGGTCTCAGAATGCGGAACGGGCAGTCCGTTTTGTCCTGCTTCATCCGTTCTATTGCAACGCCGGTGTTTCGGTGAAATGAAGCCGCCACATTTCCCGAAACAGTTCCGCAGGAATGGCTCGAACGAGTCCCGGAGGTGATTTGCGGAACCTCGGACGCATCCGATCAAATGTCGCCCGAACGGCTTTCGGGAAACCTCCGAGGGCCGCACCGGAAATGCACACCAGCGCACCCTCACCCATGGGGCGGCGGAGAATTCGGGGGTTACGCCTCATGGCAGTGGTCGACACCGGCCCAAGCACCGGCCCAAGCACCGGCGCGGGCACCACCCCGGCCACGGCTGCAGGCCCTGCGCCCGCAGCCCCCGGGCCGCTCCGCCGGATCCTGCGGGACCGGGTCGGCGCCGCCGCCCTGGCGGTGGTGGTGCTGTTCCTGCTGCTCGCCCTCGGCGCCCCGCTGGTCGCGGCGCTGTACGGGAAGAACCCGGTCGACCACTACGGCCAGAACGTTCCCGGCCTGCTCAGCGACGGTGGCCTGCCGATGCTGCCGAACGGCGGCATCTCCGGGGACTTCTGGTTCGGCCTGGAACCCGGTCTCGGCCGGGACGTGTTCACCCAGCTGCTGTACGGCATCCGCACCTCGCTGCTGATCGCCTTCGCGGCCGCCGCGGTGACCACCACACTGGGGGTGCTCGCCGGTGTCGCGGTGGGCTACCTCGGCGGGGTCACGGACCGGCTGTTCGGATTCCTCGCCAATGTGCTGCTGGCCTTTCCCACGCTGCTCCTGCTGCTCGCGCTCAGCCCGGTGATCCAGTCCCGGCTGGTCGACCCGGGCAGCGCGGAACCGGAGTGGATGCAGTTCCTGGTACTGGTCCTGGTTTTCTCGGCGTTCGGCTGGATTCCGCTCGCGCTTTCCCTGCGGGCCACCGTCCGCTCGCTCCGGGAAAGGGATTTCGTGCAGTCCGCGCGGGCCCAGGGTGCGAGCCGGTTCCATGTCGTCGTCCACGAACTGCTGCCGAATGTCCGCTCGCAGCTGCTGGTGCACGCCACCATGGCGGTCCCGACGTTCGTCGCGTCCGAGGCCGCGCTGTCCTTCCTCGGCGTCGGCGTCACCGAGCCGATCCCGGACTGGGGGCGGATGATCGCGCGCGGCTCCGAGGTCTTCCGGGCCGACCCCACCTACATGGTGTTCCCCGGGGTGGCGCTGCTGCTGTTCGTCATCGCCTTCAACCTGCTCGGCGACGCCGTCCGGGACGCGCTGGACCCGCGCATCGGCGGCGCCCGCTGAAGGCTCTCACCGGGCGCCGCCCGCTGAAGCCCCTCGTCCGCTCCCTTCCGTCCCCCCTTCCGTTCCCCCCTTTCGATCCCCTCTTCCATTCGCCCCTCTTTCGTTCAACCCGAGCCCGTCCCGGCACGATCCGCCGGGACAAGGAGAGATTCGCCATGCGCTGGACCAGACCGTCCCTCGCCGTCGTCGCCACCGTCCTGCTGGCGACCTCCTGCTCGGCCGGCGCGGGCAGCACCGCGGGATCCGGCGGTGCCGCCGGGGCCTCCGCCAAGGAGACCTCCCCGCTGACCGCCGTGCTCGGCAGCGAGCAGGAGAGCGCCGGCCCGGCCCCGGCCGTCCCCGGCGCCCGCGCCGGCGGCACGGTGAACGTGTACAACAGCGTCGAGTTCCGCCACCTCGACCCGCAGAAGGTCTACGCGGGCGCCACCTACAACGCCTCGCTGCTCTGGGGCCGCCAGCTGACCCAGTACCAGGTCGTGGACGGCAAGGCCAAGCTGGTCGGCGACCTGGCCACCGACACCGGCACCCCGACCGACGGCGGGCGCACCTGGACGTACCGGCTCAAGGCGGGCGTCGCCTGGGAGGACGGTCAGCCGATCACCGCCGGGGACGTCAAGTACGGCATCGAGCGCACCTTCGGCAAGGGCTACGAGGTCGGCCCGCCGTACTGGCCGCAGTGGCTCACCGGCGAGGCGAGCTACGAGGCGGCGCGCGCCAAGTACGCGGGCCCGCAGGCCGGCGACCTGGACGCGATCGAGACGCCGGACGAGCGCACCATCGTCTTCCACTTCCTGCAGCCGCAGGCCGACGTGCCGTACATGGCCGCACAGTCCTCCTCCTCGCCGGTGCGCCGGGACAAGGACACCGGGACGGACTACGACCGCCTGCCGTTCGCGACCGGCCCGTACCGGATCGTCGAGCACGTCCAGAACACCCGCATGGTGCTGGAGCGCAACCCCGCCTGGAAGCCCGAGACCGACCCGATCCGCAGCCAGTACCCGGAGAAGTTCGTCTTCACGTACGGCAAGGAGGCGCTCAACCTCAACCAGGAGATCCTCTCCGGCCGGGACGGCGGCGCCAACGCCACCACCGCCTCCGACACCCTCTCCGCCGAGCTGTACCAGACCACCGACACCGATCCGAAGGCCAGGGAACTGGTCGTCTCCGGCCGGCAGGGCGCCTTCGTCACCCAGCTGATGATCAACAACGAGCGGGTGCCGGACGTCGAGGTCCGCAAGGCGCTGCACCTGGCCTACCCGCGCCAGCAGGCCCGTCAGGTACAGGGCGGCGCCCGCACCGGCGAGCTGGCCACCACGCTCAGCTCGCCCGCGCTGATCGACTACCAGAAGTACGACCTCTACCCGGCCAGGCCCGAGGGCGACCCGGAGGCCGCGAAGGCCGCGCTCGCCAAGGCCAAGCAGGCGCCCGGCAGCCTGACCTACGCGTACCGGAACACCCCGACCGGGCAGCGCGTCGCGCAGGTGCTGGTCGAGGGCTTCGGCAGGGCCGGGATCACCGTCGTGCCCAAGCCGGTCGACCCCAAGGCCTTCCTGGACGAGGTGCACCGCGCCGACTCCCCGTACGACCTGTTCGAGGAGACCAGCTCGGTCGACTGGCCGACCCCGTCCACCCTCGTCCCGTTCTCCTTCGACGGCCGGGCCGGCAGCGACATCAACTCCGCGCGCTACCGCAACCCGGAGGTCGACAAGGAGATCGACCGGATCAACCAGATCGGCGAGCCGCGTGCCAAGGCCAAGGAGCTGTACGCGCTGGAGCAGACCGTGATGAAGGACGTGCCGGTGCTGCCGTTCGCCTACCCGACCGTCAACCAGCTGCGCGGCAGCAACGTCGGCGGGGCGTTCGTCCACCCGATCTACGGGACGGTCTCGCTGGCCTGGCTGTACCTGAAGTCCTGACGGCCGGGGCCCGCTCCCGCCCCGGGTTCCTCGGTGGAACGGGCGCGGGCCCCTTCGTCCTCGCTTCTTCGCCCTTCTTCGCTCTTCTTCGCCCTTCTTCGCTTCTTCCACCTTCTTCCGCCCGTCCCCTTCTTCCGCCCGTCCCCCTCTAACGCCTCCCCCGTCACGTCGACCCCGGATCGGCCATGCTCTCCTTCGTCCTGCGGCGGACCGCCCAGGCCCTCACGGTCCTGGTCGCGGTCTCCGCCGCCGCCTTCGCCCTCTTCTACGCCGCGCCCGCCGACCCGGCCCGCGCCGCCTGCGGCCCGCGCTGCGACAGCGGGCAGGTCGCGGCGGTCCGCCAGAGCATGGGCCTGGACCAGCCGCTGCTCACCCAGTACACCGACTACCTGGTCGGGGTCGTCGCCGGGCGGGACATCGGCGACGTGGACGGCTCGACCATCCACTGCGACGCCCCGTGCCTCGGCTACTCCTACCGACTGCACCAGCCGGTCACCGAGGCGCTGGCCGACCACCTGCCCGTCACCCTCTCGCTGACCGCCGGGGCGCTCGCCGTCCTGCTGGTGTTCGGCCTCGGCACCGGGTTCGTCTCCGCGCTGCGGCACGGGCGGCGGACCGACCGGCTGCTGTCGGGCTTCACCCTGGTCGGCGCGAGCGTGCAGATCTACTTCCTCGGGTACGTCGCGCAGTGGCTGCTGGTGTACTCCACCGGGCTGCTGCCGCTGCCCTCCTACACCGCGCCGGCCGACGACCCGGCCGCCTGGGCGGGCGGGATGCTGCTCCCCTGGCTCGTCCTCGGCTTCGTCAACTCGGCCGTGTTCGCCCGGCTCTCGCGCTCGCAGCTGCTGGAGACGATGAACGAGGAGTACGTCCGCACGGCCCGCGGCAAGGGCCTGGGACGGCTGCGCGCCCACCTCAAGTACACCTCGCGCGGCGCCGCGGGGCCGCTGGTGCAGCTGATCGGGCTGGAGGCCGGGGCGCTGCTCGGCGGGGCCGTGATCACCGAGACGGTGTTCGGGCTGAACGGGGTCGGGCGGTTCGCCGCGGAGGCCGTCGGCGGGCAGGACCTGCCCGCCGTGGTCGGCGCGGTGCTGCTGGCCGCCTGCTTCATGGTGCTGTTCGTCGCGCTGGCCGACCTCGCGGTCGCCTGGCTCGACCCGCGTGTCCGGCTGAGCTGATGGGGAGTCCGTCGATGAGATCCACTGTTCCGGGAGACGGCGTGAAGACCGCCTCGGCGAAGGCCGTTGAGGGACGAGCCGCCTCCGCGAAGGCCGTTGAGGGGCCGGCCGCCGTGGCGAGGGCCGCCGGGGCGAAGACCGCCGGGGCGACGGGCGTCGAGCCCGTGCTGAGCGTCCGCGATCTGACCGTCGCCTTCGCCGACCCGCGCGGCGGCGCGCCGGTGACCGCCGTCCGGGGCCTGTCGTTCGACCTCGCGCCGGGTGAGGTCCTGGGCCTGGTGGGCGAGTCGGGCTCCGGCAAGTCGACCGTCGGGCTCGCCGTCCTCGGCCTGCACGACCCGCGCACCACCACCGTCACCGGCTCGATCCGGCTGGGCGGGCAGGAGGTGGTCGGCGCCGAGGAGTCCGCGCTGCGCGGGGTGCGGGGCGGGACGGCCGCACTGGTCTTCCAGGACGCGCTCACCTCGCTCAGCCCCTTCCACGGTGTGGGCGCCCAGCTCGCCGAGATGTACCGGCTGCACCACCCGGGCGCGGGCCGGGCCGAGGCTGGCCGACGGGCGGGCGAGATGCTCGCCCGGGTGGGCATCCCGGCGGCCAGGTCCCGCGACTTCCCGCACCAGTTCTCCGGTGGCATGCGCCAGCGCGTGATGATCGCGATGGCCCTGATGAACGACCCCCGGCTGATCATCGCGGACGAGCCGACCACCGCCCTGGACGCCCGCGTCCAGCGGCAGGTTCTGGACCTGCTCGGCGAGTTGCAGCGCGAGCACGGGACGGCGGTGCTGCTGGTCAGCCATGACCTGGGCGTGGTCGCCGGGACGACGGACCGCACGCTGGTGCTGCGCGGCGGGGTCGGGATCGAGTCCGCGCCGACCGCCGAGCTGCTGTCCGCACCGCGCGAGCCGTACACCCGGGCACTGGTGGGCGCGGCGCTCCGGCTGGACTCGGTACCGGGCACCGCCCTGCCGACGGTCGACGAGCCGGCGCCGTCCCGGACGTTCCGGCCGCGGACCGTCCGGCGTCCCGAGCGCTGGCTGGTCGAGGTGGAGGACCTGTCCGTGCACTTCCCGGGGCGCCGGCGCTTCCCCGGCCTGCGGGCCGAACCGGTCCGGGCGGTCGAGGGGGTCGGCCTGCGGATCGCCCCCGGCGAGACGCTCGGGCTGGTCGGCGAGTCCGGCTCCGGCAAGTCCACCACCTCACGGGTCCTGGCCGGGCTGCAACGGCCCACCGGCGGACAGGTGTCGTACGACGGGCAGGACGTCACCCGGCCGGACCGGGAGCTGCGCAAGCGGCTCAGCCGGGAGATCCAGCTGGTCTTCCAGGACCCGTACTCCTCGCTCAACCCGCGCCGGACCATCGCCCGGACCCTGGACACCCCGCTGCGCCTGCACACCTCGCTGAGCCCGGCCGAACGGCGGGAGCGCTCCGCCGAGTTGCTGGAGCAGGTCGGGCTGGAGGCCCGGCACCTGGACCGCTACCCGCACGAGTTCTCCGGCGGACAGCGCCAGCGGATCGGCATCGCCCGGGCGCTCGCCCCGCAGCCGCGCCTGATCATCGCCGACGAGCCGGTCTCCGCGCTCGACGTGTCGGTACAGGCCCAGGTGCTCAACCTGCTGATGGAGCTGCGCGAACGGCTCGGCGTCGCCTTCCTGTTCGTCTCCCACGACCTCGCGGTGGTACGGCACTTCTGCGACCGGGTGGCGGTGATGCACCGGGGCCGGCTGGTCGAGTCCACCGACCGGGACCGGTTGTTCGAGGCGCCGCACACCGAGTACACGCGGGAGCTGCTGGCGGCGGTGCACTGAGATGATCGAGGCCCGTCGGACGGGACCGGACCCGTCGGACGCGATCGGAGAGGTGCAGCGACGATGTCCACCACCAGCGACCGGACGACCGTGGACGAGGAACTCGTGGAGGCGGCCCTGGAGGTCGCACGACGGTACGCGCGGGGCGACAACCACACCGTGGCGGCCGCGGGCCGCAATGCCGACGGGCGGATCGTCACCGCGCTGAACGCCTACCACTTCACCGGCGGGCCGTGTGCCGAGCTGGTGCTCATCGGCGCGGCGGCCGGCCAGGGGGCGTACGAGCTCACCACCGTGGTGGCCGTGGGCGACCGGGAACGCGGGGTGATCCCGCCGTGCGGGCGGTGCCGGCAGGTGCTGCTTGACTACTTCCCCGAGGTGGGGGTCATCGTCGGGCGGGGGCCGGAGCTGCGCACCGTGCCGGTGTCGGCCCTGCTGCCGGGGGCGTACGTCTGGGCCGACCACCAGGAGGAGTGAACGGAAGGTCGTGCACCCTTCGTTCGGCTGCGCCGCTCCGGCTCGAGGCGCTAGCGTGCAGGCGGTGTGACGTAGGAGACCCGGGCAAGGAATCACCAACCGAGGGGGCACATTTGTCGGACGACCTGCTCATCGCAAAGATCAACCACGGCTTCGATCACCTCGACGCCGACGGCGACGGCCTGCTCACCGAGCGGGACCACGTCCTGATGGGCCTCTCGGTGGCCCGCTCGCTCGGCCACCAGGAGGGTTCCGAGGCGGAGGCCGTGATAGTGCGCGCCTACCTGACGACCTGGCACGACCTGCACCTCGCCCGGCTGCCCGCCGGCACCGAGGCGATCACCCGCCAGCAGTTCGTCGCCTCGACCGGCTCGCTCGCCGACGACCCGGAGGCCGCGCAGGACATCCTCGGCGCACTCGCTCGCGCCTTCCTCGCCGTCGCCGACGCCGACCGCAGCGGGACGGTGGACGCCGGCGAGTTCTTCGTCTTCCAGCGCGGCCACTTCGCCGGCCTCTCCCGCGACGACGCCGACGAGGCCTTCCGCCACCTCGACACCGACGGCGACGGCGTGCTCTCCGCAGCCGAGTTCACCAACGCGATCATCGAGTTCTGGACCAGCCGCGACCCGGACGCGCCCGGCAACTGGTGGACGGGCAGGGCGCCGCACTCCTTCTGAGCCGAACGTCGGGCGGCACGCCAGGGGGATCGTCCCGGTCGGAAGGCCGGGACGGCCGGTTCGGCCGGGATGGCCGGGATGGCCGGGATGGCCGGTTCAGCCGGCCTGACGTTCCCGGCGGGGCTGACGTTCCCGGCGGGCCGGACTCCCGGCGCTCGACGAGCGGCCCGGACGCCGCCGGCTGACGCTCACCACCAGGCAGACGCCCGCCACCACGATCGCGCCGCCCGCGAGGGTCGGGCCGGTCAGCGGCTCGGCCAGGATCAGCCAGCCCAGCAGCACCGCGACCACCGGGTTCACGTACGCGTAGGTGGCCACCAGGGTCAGCGGCGCGGCGCGCAGCAGCCAGGCGTACGCGGTGAAGGCGAGCAGCGAGCCGAACAGCACCAGGTAGGCGAGGGCCAGCCAGGACCGGCCGGAGATCGCCCCGAGGTCCAGCCCGTGCTGCTCACCGCGGCCCAGTCCGACCAGCAGGTTGCCGAGACCGCCGGCCAGCATCTGGAAGGCGCTCGCGGCGAGCACGTTGCCGGGCATGGGGATCTTCTTGCTCACGAAGGAGCCGGTCGCCCAGAGCAGGGTGGCGCCGATGATCAGGATCACGCCGCCCGGCTCGATCGACCCGCCGATCGCGGGGGCCGACAGGACGCCGAGGCCGACCAGTCCGAGCAGCACCCCGGCCAGCTCGGCGGGCCTCGGGCGCTCTCCGCCGAACGCCGTCAGCACCACCATCCACAGCGGGACCGCGGCTACCAGCAGGGCGGCCAGACCGGAGGGGACGGAGGTCTCGCCCAGGACCACCATGCCGTTGCCGCCGGTCAGCAGCAGCAGGCCGACCAGGGCGGAGGAGGCCAGCTGTCGCCGGGTCACCTTCAGACCGGCCGGGCCCTGGCGCACCAGGAGGTAGCCGGCCAGCAACAGGCCGGCGGTGAGGAAGCGGGCGCTGGCGGAGAGGAAGGAGGGCATCGTCTCCACGGCGACCCGGATCGCCAGGTAGGTCGAGCCCCAGACGACGTAGACCACGAGGAGGGCGAGCCAGACCGCGCCGCCGAGACGGGCGGCGGGGCCGGCGTCGGTGGGCGGGGTGGGGGTCGGGGCTGCCTTGGTCATGGCCTTGCTCTTCGCTTCGGTGGCGGTGGCGGTGGCGGCAGGGATGCCGGGGGTGTCGGGGGTGTCGGGGGCTGGGCCGGGGGTAGCGGCCGGTTGGGAGGGTGAAGCGGGCGATGTCATGCGTGTCCCCCTTGGACGGTGCTGGCCGAACATCCGACATGAGAGCGCATGGACGGCCCGGCGCGCCAGTCGGTATCAGAAGTCGGACCGCAGGACGTACCGTGGGCGCTCCCCGACGAGGAGGTCGAACCCGTGTCCGCATCCGAGGAGGCCCTGCCGTTCTTCGTGTACGGCACTCTGCGCAGCGGCGGCCGCAATCATGCCGTCCACCTGGCCGGACGGTACGCCGAGATCCGGCCGGCGGTACTGGAGGGCGCCGCGCTGCACGACGGCCCCGGCTTCCCGTACGCGGTTGCGGATCCGGCGCCCGGGCGCCGGATCCTCGGCGAGCTCGTCACCGTACGCCCGGGCGCGTACGCCGGAGCCCTGGAGGCGCTGGACCGGCTGGAGGACTGCCGGGCGGACGGGACCGGGCTGTATGTGCGGCGCCGGCTGACGGTGCGGACGGCGACGGGCGAGCCGCGCGAGGCCTGGGTCTACCTCGCCGGACCGAGGGCCGAGGCGCGGCTGCGGGAGCAGCCGGCGCTGATCGAGTCGGGGGACTGGGAGGCGGGTGACAGATGACAGCGAACAGAGTTTGAAATCTGTTCGCTGTCATCTGAAATCTGAAATCTGTCGCCTGTCACTTGTCGGTCGTCGGCCGTCGGTTGCCGCCTGTCGGTTGTCATCCGCCACCGAACCTCCCACAGACCGCCAGGTAGGCTGCCCCGGCCAGTGAGTTTTCCTGCTCATCGGCCCATCGAACGACGAGGAGCCACCCGGTGCCCGAGCTGCCACCCCCGATCACCGTCGTCGGGATCGGGGCCGACGGCTGGCCCGGCCTCGCGGTCGGCTCCCGGGCCGCGCTCCGGGAGGCCGAGGTCGTCGTCGGCGGGCCCCGCCAACTGGACCTGCTCCCCCGCGACGAGGTCACCGCCGAACGCGTCCCCTGGCCGTCCCCGCTGCGCCCCGCCGTCCCCGGGCTGGTCGCCGCCCACGCCGGCCGCCGCATCGCCGTGCTGGCCAGCGGCGACCCGATGTTCTACGGCATCGGCCGCACCCTCGCCGAGACCGTCGGCGCCGAGCGCCTGCGCGTCCTGCCGCACCCCTCCTCCGTCACCTACGCCTGCGCCCGGCTCGGCTGGCCGCTGGAGGCCACCGAGGTCGTCAGCCTGGTCGGCCGACCGCTGGACTCCCTCGCCCTCGCCCTCCACCCCTGCCGCCGCCTGCTGGTGCTCAGCGCCGACGCCGCCACTCCGGCCGCCGTCGCGGAACTGCTCACCACCCGCGGCTACGGCACCGCCCGCCTGCGGGTGCTCGAACAGCTCGGCGCCCCCGCCGAACGCCACCTGGACGGCCCCGCCGACGGCTGGCCGCACCCGCCCGGCGACCCGCTGAACGTCATCGCCGTCGACCTCGGCGACGGCCCCCGCACCTCCGTCGTCCCCGGCCTGCCCGACACCGCGTACGAGAGCGACGGCCAGCTCACCAAGCGGCACGTCCGCGCCGCGACCCTCGCCACGCTGGCCCCGTCCCCCGGCGAACTGCTCTGGGACGTCGGCGGCGGCTCGGGCTCGATCGCGATCGAGTGGCTGCGCGCCCACCGCGACTGCCAGGCCGTCAGCATCGAGCGCGCCCCGGTGCGGGCCGCGCGGATCGCCCGCAACGCCGCCGCGCTCGGGGCGCCCCGGCTCCGTGTGGTGACCGGCCCCGCTCCCGCCGCGCTCGCCGAACTCCCCACCCCCGACGCCGTGTTCATCGGCGGCGGCCTCACCGCGCCCGGCCTGCTGGACGCCTGCTGGTCGGCGTTGCGCCCCGGCGGCCGGATCGTCGCCAACACCGTGACGCTGGAGTCCGAGGCGCTGCTGACCGAGTGGTACCGGCGCCACGGCGGGGAGCTCGTCAAACTCGCCGTCGCCCACGCCGTCCCCGTGGGCGGTTTCACCGGGTGGCGCCAGGCCATGCCGGTCACCCAGTGGTCGGCCGTCAAGCCCGACACCGCCAAGCCCGACACCGCCGAAGCCGACACCGCCGACCCAGACACCGCCGAACCCGACGCCGCCGTGTTCAACACCCCTCAGGAGAACGCCTCGTGACCGTCCACTTCATCGGAGCAGGCCCGGGCGCGGCCGACCTGATCACCCTGCGCGGCCAGCGCATCCTGGCCCGCGCCGAGGTCTGCCTGTACGCGGGCAGCCTGGTCCCGCGCGAGTTGCTGGAGGAGTGCCCGCCCGGCGCCCGCCTGATCGACACCGCGCAGCTCAACCTGGACCAGATCACCGCCGAACTGGTCGCCGCCCACGAGGCCGGCCAGGACGTGGCCCGGCTGCACTCCGGCGACCCGTCCGTGTTCTCCGCCGTCGCCGAGCAGATGCGCCGTCTGGACGCGGCCGGCGTGCCGTACGAGGTGGTCCCCGGCGTGCCCGCCTTCGCCGCCGCCGCGGCAGCGCTGAAGCGGGAGTTGACCGTCCCGACCGTCGGCCAGACCGTCATCCTCACCCGGATCGCCAAGCGCGCCACCCCGATGCCCGAGGGCGAGGACCTCGCCACCCTCGGTCGCAGCGGCGCCCTGCTGGTGCTGCACCTGGCCGCCTCGTACGTGGACGACGTGGTCGAGCAGCTGCTCCCGCACTACGGCGCCGACTGCCCGGCCGCCGTGGTCGCGATGGCCAGCCGCCCCGACGAGCTGGTGCTGCGCGGTACCGTCGGGGACATCGCCGAGCAGGTCAAGGCGGCGGGCGTGGTCCGCACCGCCGTCATCATCGTCGGCCGCACGCTGGCCGCCGAGCAGTTCCGCGACAGCCACCTCTACTCGGCGGACCGCGAGCGCCCGCACGAGCCCTGCGGCGCCTGATGCGGCACGTCCTGATCCTCGGCGGGACCACCGAAGGGCGGACGCTGGCCGCCGAACTCGCCCCGACCGCGCCCGCCCCGACCGCACTCCGGGTCACCAGCTCGCTGGCCGGCCGGGTCGCCCGGCCCCGGCTGCCCGCCGGGGAGGTGCGGATCGGCGGCTTCGGCGGGCCGGAGGGACTGGCGGACTGGCTGCGCACGGAACGCGTGGACGCGGTGGTGGACGCCACCCACCCGTTCGCCGCCGGAATCTCGCGGAACGCCGCCCTCGCGGCCGCCGCCACCGGCGTCCCCCTGCTGGTGCTGCGCCGCCCTGGCTTCACCCGGGTCGACGGCGACCGCTGGCTCCCCGCCCCCTCCCTCGCCGCGGCGGCCGAACTGCTGCCCCGGCGCGGCGAACGGGTCTTCCTCACCATCGGCCGGCAGGGCGTCGCCGCCTTCGCCCACCTGGACGGGGTCCACTTCCTCGCCCGGTCGGTGGACCCGCCCGAGCCTCCGCTGCCGCCCTCGTGCGAAGTCCTGTTGGACCGCGGGCCGTTCACGATCGAGGGCGAGGAGGCGCTGCTGCGGGGGCGCGGCATCGACGTCCTGGTCACCAAGGACAGCGGCGGCGCCGCGACCGCTCCCAAGCTGACCGCCGCCCGCGGGCTCGGCCTGCCCGTCATCATCGTGGAGCGCCCTCCGGTGCCGGACGGCGTCCCGGTCACACCCGACGTCCCGGGCGCGCTGCACTGGCTGGAGCAACTGCGGTAGCGAGCCAGGCCGTTGACACTCCCACCAGGCCGCCAGGACCGGGCCGGGCCGGGCCGGGCCGGGCCGGGCCGGGCCGCGGATAATGCGGGGCGGGCCCGTCGGATGGCGGGCAGGATGGCACGATGACCGATGATCAGCGCACCCAGACTCCCCGCACCGCCGACGAACGCACCACTCTGGCAGGCTTCCTGGACTACCAGCGCGCCACTCTCGCGATGAAGTGCGAGGGCCTCACCGCGGAGCAGCTCCGCGCCCGCGTGCTGGAGCCGTCCGGGCTCTCCCTGCTCGGGCTGGTCCGCCACCTCGCCGAGGTGGAGCGCAGCTGGTTCCGCAACGTCCTCGACGACGAAGGCGTGCCCGGTTTCTGGAAGCACCCGGACGGATCCTTCGCCGAGTTCGACGCCGACACCGCCGACCCCGACGAGGCCTTCGCGATCTGGCGCCGTGAGTGCGACCACGCCAGGGAACTCGTCGCCGCCGCGGAGTCGTTGGAGGTTCTGGGCCGCTACGGCAAAGAGGTCTTCTCGCTCCGCTGGATCCTCACCCACATGATCGAGGAGTACGCCCGCCACAACGGCCACGCCGACCTCCTCCGCGAACACCTCGACGGCACCACCGGCGAGTAGCACCGGAGGGCGCCGGAGAGCGCCGAACGGCGCCGAGGAGCGTCGATCGGCACCTGAGAGCAAGGAACGAGCAGGCAGTGCGCACCCGCCAGAAGGAACGCGAGACTCCCGGGCCGCCAGAGCCCTGGAACGAGATCGTCCCCGGGCTCTGGATGGGCGGGCACTACTACACCCCGCCCGGCGGCGAGCTGGAACTCGCGATCGTGCGGGCGGAGTTCGACCTGGTGGTCAGCCTGTTCGCGCTCCCCGGGCACGGCCCGGCGCCGGGGGTGGAGCACGTCGTCCGGGAGGTGCCCGACGGCCCGCTCTCCCCCGGTCAGCTGCTCGCCGTCCAGGAGGCGGCCGAGCTCACCGCGTCCGCCGTCCGCCGGGGCCGGCGCACGCTGGTGCGCTGCCACTCCGGGTACAACCGCTCGGGCCTGGTGGTGGCGCAGGCACTGGTCGGCCTCGGGTACGAGTGCGGCGAGGCGGTCCGGCTGGTCCGGGAGCGACGCTCGCCCTGGGCACTGAACAACCCGGTGTTCGTGGACTACCTGAACACCGGGTTGGAGGTCGCCGTGCTGCTGACCGGCCTCGACGGGTGAGGCCGGTCAGTGGCACGTCGGCCAGTCAGTGGCACGTCGGCCAGTCAGTGGCACGTCGGCCAGTCAGTGGCGCGTCGGCCGGTCAGTGGCGCGTCGGCCGGTCAGATGTCGCGGAAGGTCTCGATCCGGGCGCCGATGGAGTTGAGGCGCTCGGCGAGGTCCTCGTAGCCGCGGTTGATGACGTAGACGTTGCGCAGCACGGAGGTGCCCTGGGCGGCGAGCATGGCAAGCAGGATGACCACGGCGGGGCGCAGGGCCGGCGGGCACACCATCTCGGCGGCGCGCCAGCGGGTGGGGCCCTGGACCAGCACGCGGTGCGGGTCGAGGAGCTTGACGTCGGCGCCGAGGCGGGTCAGCTCGGTCAGGTAGATCGCGCGGTTGTCGTACACCCAGTCGTGGATCATCGTGGTGCCGTGCGCGGCCGCGGCGATGGCGGCGAAGAACGGCACGTTGTCGATGTTGATGCCGGGGAACGGCATCGGGTGGATGGTGTCGATCGGCGCGGTCAGCTTGGAGGGGCGCACGGTGAGGTCGACGAGCCGGGTGCGGCCGTTGTGGGCGCGGTACTCGGGGGTGCGGTCGTAGTCGAGGCCCATGCCCTCCAGGACCGCGAGCTCGATCTCCAGGAACTCGATCGGCACCCGGCGGATGGTCAGCTCGGAGGAGGTGACGACGGCGGCGGCCAGCAGGCTCATCGCCTCCACCGGGTCCTCGGCCGGGGTGTAGTCGACGTCGCAGGTGATCTCCGGGACGCCGTGCACGGTGAGGGTGGTGGTGCCGATGCCCTCGATCCTCACGCCCAGCTTCTCCAGGAAGAAGCAGAGGTCCTGGACCATGTAGTTGGGCGAGGCGTTGCGGATGACGCTGACGCCGTCGTGCCGGGCGGCGGCCAGCAGGGCGTTCTCGGTGACGGTGTCCCCGCGCTCGGTCAGCACGATCGGGCGGTCCTGCGGGGCGCCCGGCTCGACCGAGGCGTGGTAGGCGCCACCGGTGGTGGCGACCTCCAGGCCGAAGCGGCGCAGCGCGGTCAGGTGCGGCTGGACGGTGCGGGTGCCGAGGTCGCAGCCGCCCGCGTACGGGATGGCGAAGCGCTGGGCGCGGTGCATCAGCGGGCCGAGGAACATCAGCACGCTGCGGGTGCGGCGGGCGGCCTCGACGTCCATCGCCGCGAGGTCCAGCTCGGCCGGCGGGGTCAGTTCGAGGTCGCGGCCCTCGTTGATCCAGCGGCTCCTGACGCCGATGCTGGTGAGCACCTCGAGGATGCGGTAGACCTCCTCGATCCGGGCGACGCTGCGGATCGTGGTGCGGCCGGTGGTCAGCAGCGAGGCGCAGAGGATCGCCACGCAGGCGTTCTTGCTGCTGCGGACGTCGATCGCGCCGGAGAGCCGGGTGCCACCGGCGACGCGCAGGTGCATCGGGCCGGAGTAGCCGAGGGAGACGATCTCGCTGTCGAGGGCTTCCCCGATGCGGGCGATCATCTCAAGGCTGACGTTCTGCTTGCCCTGTTCGATGCGGTTGACCGCGCTCTGGCTGGTTCCGAGAGCCTCTCCGAGCTGCGCCTGGGACCAGCCCCGGTGCTGGCGCGCGGTACGGATGAGGGTGCCGATACGGGTGAGGTAGTCGCCTGTCACTCGCCAGACGATATCTCATGGCTGAGATGACGACAGAATCGGGGGTCGGTAAAGCACTCCATTTGTCCGTTTCTCATCCCGTATGGGCGTCAGTTCTTCACATCACCAGGTGATGTTGTCGCATCGTCGTGACACTCGTGACAATGTCACGGCCCCGGCGGCGGTCGCCGTCCCGGGCGGTGCCACGACCCGGGCGGCTGTCGCCGTCCCGCGGCGTCACGGCCCCAGCGGCTCCGCGCGGCCGACGACGGTGCCCGCGCGGTCGATGCAGATGACGTCCACCGCGACCGGCGAGCCCAGCAGCACGCCGAGCGCCGTCGCCCGGGCCGCCTCCGCGACGAGGTCCCCGAGCGGCACCCCGGCGGCGCGGCACAACTGCACCGCCTCCAGGGCGGTGTTGGCACCCGCGACCGCCTCGGCCAGCACCGCGTCCGCCCCGCCGCGGCGGGCCAGTTCGGCCAGGTACCCCTTGTCCACCTGGGAGCGCGCCGAGTGCAGGTCGAGGTGGCCGGCCGCGAGTTTGGACAGCTTGGCGAAGCCGCCCGCGATGGTCAGCCGGGGCACCGGGTGGCGCTTGAGGTACTTGAGCACGGCACCGGCGAAGTCGCCCATGTCCAGCAGCGCGTCCTCGGGCAGCCCGTGCTCGGCGACCGCGACCTTCTCCGAGGTCGAGCCGGTGCAGCCGGCCACGTGGGTACGCCCCGCCGCCCGGGCCACGTCCACCCCGCGACGGATCGAGTCGATCCAGGCCGAGCAGGAGTACGGGACGACCACCCCGGTCGTACCGAGGATGGAGAGGCCGCCGAGGATGCCGAGCCGGGGGTTCCAGGTGGACCTGGCGATCTCCTCGCCGTGGTCGACGGAGATCTCGACCACCACGTCTCCGCTGCCGCCGTGCGCGGCGGCCACCTCGGCGACGGCGTCCCGGATCATCTGTCGGGGCACCGGGTTGATCGCGGGCTCGCCGACGGGCAGTGGCAGGCCGGCCTTGGTGACCGTCCCCACCCCCGGACCGGCCCGGAACACCACGCCGGCACCGGGCTCGCCGGAGCGCACGGTCGAGCGGATCAGCGCGCCGTGGGTGACGTCGGGGTCGTCGCCCGCGTCCTTGACCACCCCGGCCATGGCGGCGAGGCGCTCGCCTCCGGCGGCCGGCCACTGCGCGGCGGTCGGCCCGTCGGCGCCGGCGGGCCCGTCGGCACAGGTCGAGCCGTCCGGCTCCTCGACACCCGTCAGCTTCTCGGCCCCCGTCAGCTCCTCGGCCGTCGTCAGCTCCTCGGCCGCGAGGGCGAAGGCGGGCCGCTGGCCCTTGGGGAGGGTGACGACCACCGCGTCCGGGAACTCCCCGGTGAGCAGCGCGGTGTACGCGGCCTTGGTGGCGGCGGTGGCGCAGGCACCCGTCGTCCAGCCGGGCCGCAGGCCACTGCTCTTCAGCTGGCCGGCCCGGCCGCCCGCTCCGGCTGCTCCGGCCGCTCCGGCCGCTCCGGCCGCGGCTCCCACTCCCGGCTCGGCTCCTGCTGCGGCCACCTGCGCCCCGTTTCCGACAGCGCCCGCGCCGTCCCGCTCCGCTCGGCGGCCACCTCGGACGCCGTCGCCGATTTTCCCCCACCGGGCCGGGCGGGGCCCGACCGGGGGTGGTGGCGGGCCGCGTCGTGCGCGGCGTGGAGGCGCCTCGTGCGGGAGCTGCGCAGGGGCGGCCGCCCCGCGTTCCCGAAGAGTTCTCCGCACGGGCCTCGCCCGCCGCGCCTACCAGTGAGTAATCTGGCGGTCCGCCAGAAGCGGGTTCATGACAGACGTGGGCCCGGCCGGGGTCGACTGCCCCGCCGGGCCATCAGCATGTGGGGGTTTTTGTGGCAGGGATGAGTCGGCGTACGTTCCTCACCGGTACGTCGGTGGCTGCCGCCTGGTCGGCCTTGTCGCTGGGCGGCGCGCAGTTCGCCTCGGCCGCGGCGCGCGACCGGGCACTGGCGACGACGGCCGCGCGGGCGGTCAGGGTCGCCGGGACCACGTTGGAGCAGGTGGCCACGCCGGTCGGCACCGGCGGCTACAAGCGGCTGACGGCCGGGCCCGGCTGGCCGCTGGTGGTGCGCGGCGAGCTGGCGCCGGCGACCACCGGGCGGGACGACCGCCGGACCGGCCTGGCCAGCTTCGTCCAGTTCAGCGACCTGCACCTGGTGGACACCGAGTCCCCGGTGCGCTTCGAGTACCTGGCCAAGTTCAACGGCAGCGCGTACCGGCCGCAGGAGGCCCTGAACGCCCGCGGCGTGTCGGCCCTCGTCGAGCGCGTCAACTCGCTCGCCGGCGGCCCCTACACCGGGATGCCGTTCAGCATGGTGATGGCCACCGGCGACAACACCGACAACCACGAGCTCGCCGAACTCGACTGGTACCTCAAGGTCATGGGCGGCGGCCGGCTCGCCCAGAGCACCGGCGATCTCGGCCGCTACGAAGGTGTCCAGAACTCCGGCAACGCCGCCTACTGGAACCCCGAACTCGCCTACAGCGACGGCTACAAGGCGAAGGGCTTCCCGCAGATACCCGGCTTCCTGTCGGCCGCCGGGCGTCCCTTCGACGCGCCGGGCCTGCGCACGCCCTGGTACACCACGGTCGGCAACCACGACGACAGCATCGAGGGCTCGCTGCCGGACCTCGGGCTGCTGAACGACCTGTACACCGGCCAGTACAAGCTGGAGGGCTGCGACGACGCCACGGCCGCCCAGCTGATGGACTCGCTGCGCCGCGACCCGGCGGGCGCCGTGCTGCTGTTGGCGAAGCTGATCGCCAGCGGCGACCTGGTGCGCAAGGTCACCCCGGACGAGCGCCGCCGGCCGTTCACGCTCAAGGAGTTCGCCAAGGCCCACCTGAACCCGGCGGTCACCGGCGCCGGCCCGTACGGGCACGGCTTCACCTCGGACATGGCGAACAGCGGCAAGCTCTACTACACCTTCCGCATCTCGGAGAAGGTGGTCGGCATCAGCCTGGACACCACCAACCAGGCCGGGTTCGCCGACGGTTCGCTGGGCACCGCGCAACTTCGCTGGCTGGAGCAGCAGTTGCAGGCGCACAGCGGTCACTGGTACGACGCCGACGGGCGCAAGGTGACGGGCGGGAGCACGGACGAGCTGGTCCTCGTCTTCAGCCACCACACCAGCGGCACGATGGGCAACCTGCTGCCGGACCCGCGCAACATCTTCGAGGGGCGGCACGACGGCAACGAGCTGGTGGCGCTGCTCCAGCGCTACCCGAACGTGGTCGCGTGGGTGAACGGGCACACCCACATGAACAAGATCACGCCGCACGGGCACGCGGTGCCGGAGCGGGCGTTCTGGGAGATCAACACCGCCTCGCACATCGACTACCCGCAGCACGGGCGGATCATCGAGATCGCGGACAACGGGGACGGCACGCTCTCGCTGTTCACCACGCTGATCGAGTCCTCCGCACCGTACGGGACGGACTTCGGCAGCACCTCGGACGCCAACCTCGCGGCGCTCTACCGCGAGCTGTCGTACAACGACCCGAACGGCCGCGCGACGGCGCTGCTGGGCACGGGCACGGACCACAACACCGAGCTGCTGATCACCAAGCCGACCCGGTAGCGGGGCCGCGGAGCGGAGAGCGGCGGCCGGAGGACGGCGAACGAATGACAGATGACAGCGAACAGATGATGAAATCTGTTCGCTGTCATCTGTCGTCCGTCACCTGTCAGCTGACATCCGTCATCTGACGTCCGTCGGCTGACATCTGTCATCCGTCATCCGTCGTCCGTCACCCGGCGCCCGCTACTCCTCCGGGTACCGCCGCGGCGTCCAGACGACCTCCACACCGCCGCCCCGCTCGACCGCCCGGGTCTGCGAGGAGCCGATCAGCAGGATGGTCCGCATGTCGACGAGCGCCGGGTCGAGTTCGCCCAGCCGGACGATCCGCACCCGTTCGGTCGGGCCGCCGACGTCGCGGGCCATCACCACCGGGGTCTCCGGCGCCCGGTACTCCAGCAGGAGGTCCCGGGCAAGGCCGACCTGGGTGGTCCGGGACTTCGAGCCCGGGTTGTACAGCGCGAGCACCAGGTCCGCCTCGGCCGCGGCCCGCAGCCGCTTCGCCACCACGTCCCAGGGCTTGAGCCGGTCCGAGAGCGACACCGTCGCGTAGTCGTGCCCCAGGGGGGCGCCGGCCCGGGAGGCGGCGGCGTGGGCTGCGGTCATCCCGGGGAGCACCCGTACCGGGACGTCCCGGTACGCCTCCTCACAGGCGACCTCCAGGACGGCGGTGGCCATCGCGAACACCCCCGGGTCGCCCGAGGAGACCACCGCGACGCGGTGCCCGCGCCGGGCGAGGTCCAGGGCGAATTCGGCGCGCTCCGACTCCACCTTGTTGTCCGAGCCGTGTCGCCGCTGCCCCGGACGCTCCGGCACCCGGTCCAGGTAGGTGGTGTAGCCGACCAGGTCGGTGGCCTCGGACAGCGCTCCGCGCGCCTCGGCGGTCAGCCAGAGCGGTCCGGCGGGCCCGGTGCCGACCACGGTCACGCTGCCGACGCCGTCCGACAGCCGGACCTCCGGCTCCAGCGGCGCGACCTTGCTCGGCAGCACCGCGACCGAGAAGTACGGCACCGTCTCGTCGTCGACCTCGGCGAGCGGGGCGATCCGCTCGCCCGCCATGAAGGCCCGCTCGACGTACTGCGCGTCCGCCAGCCGTCCCGCCCGCTCCAGGGCGCGGCGGACGGTCGGGAAGGTGCGCCCCAGCTTCATGACCACGGCCGAGTCGGCGGCCGCGATCCGCGCTGTCAGCTCCTCCTCGGGCAGCGTGCCGGGGATGACGGTGAGCGTCTCCTCGGCCTCGGTCAGCGGCTGTCCGAGCCGGGCGGCGGCCGCGCTGATCGAGGTCACGCCCGGCACCACCTCGGTCGGGTAGCGGTGCGCGAGCCGCTTGTGCATGTGCTGGTAGGAACCGTAGAAGAGCGGGTCGCCCTCGGCGAGGACCACCACGTCGCGCCCGGCGTCCAGGTGGGCGGCCAGCCGGGCGGCGGCCTCCTCGTAGAACTCGTCCAGCGCGCCCCGGTAGCCGCCCGGGTGGTCGGTGGTCTCGACGGTGAGCGGGTAGACGAGCTTCTCCTCGATCTGCCCACCCGCCAGGTACCGTTCGGCGATCGACCGCGCGATCGACCGGCCGTGCCGGGCGCTGTGGTAGGCCACCACGTCGGCCTTGCCGATGAGTTCGGCGGCGCGGACGGTCACCAGCGACGGGTCGCCCGGGCCGAGCCCGACGCCGTACAGCCGGCCCGTGGCGTTCTGAGGATCCGTCACTCTACTTCGCTCGCAATCGCGTTGATGGCGGCGGCGGCGATCGCGCTGCCGCCGCGCCGGCCGCGGACCACCAGGTGCTCCAGGCCGGAGGGGTGCTCGGCCAGGGCCTGCTTGGACTCGGCGGCGCCGATGAAGCCGACCGGGACGCCGATCACCGCGGCAGGTCGGGGGGCGCCCGCCTCGATCATCTCCAGCAACCGGAACAGCGAGGTCGGCGCGTTGCCGACGGCGACCACCGCGCCCTCCAGCCGGGGCAGCCACAGCTCCATGGCCGCGGCACTGCGGGTGTTGCCCATCGCCCGGGCGAGTTCGGGCACCGACGGGTCGGTGAGGGTGCAGATCACCTCGTTGTCGGCGGGCAGCCGCTTGCGGGTGACACCGCTCGCGACCATGTTGACGTCGCAGAGGATGGGCGCACCGGCGCGCAGCGCGGCGCGCGCGGAGGCGACCACGCCGGGCGAGTACACCAGGTCCTCGACCAGGTCGACCATCCCGCAGGCGTGGATCATCCGCACCGCGACCTGGGAGACGTCCGCCGGGAGGGCGGCCAGGTCGGCCTCCGCACGGATGGTGGCAAAGGACTGGCGGTAGATGGACGCGCCGTCCTTCTCGTACTCGATCACTTCGTGGTCCTCCTGGCCTCGGCGACCGCCTCGGCCATCTCCTCGTTCGTCACGTCGATGCTCGTCACATCGATGCTCGTCGCGCCGACGCTCGTCGCCCGGGGATCCGCCGCGTCGGCGGCGGCGCCGTTCACCGTCACCCGGTAGCCACGCCCCGTCGCCAGCACGTCCACCCACCGCCCGGCCGGATGACCGCAGCGCCGCTCACAGCCCGACCAGTGGACGGGCAGTCGGACGGGCAGTCGGGCGGGCGGCCGGGCGGGCACCGCACCTGCCGGCCCGGCACCGGCACCAGCACCAGCACCGGCGTCCAACGCCCGGGCCGCGTCGGTACGGACGTCGGCCAGCGACTTGGCGCAGCCCGGCAGTCCGGTGCAGGCGGTGGCCCGCTCCCAGGCCGAGCCCGGCTCGGTGCGGAAGCCGGCCTCGGCGAGCGCTGGCAGCCGGTCGGCCGGTGCGCCGGGCAGGACCGCCCCGCGCCAGGGGGTCAGCCGCAGTTCACCGGCCGAGGCGGCGACCAGCGTCCGCCACTGTCCGGCGCTCGCCCGGCCGAAGCGCAGTCCCACCGAGAGTCCGCCGGGCAGCGCGCCGACGGCGGGCGCGGCACCGGCGAAGGCGGGCAGCGGCACCGAGCCGGCCGGCAGCAGTTCGGGGACCTCGCGCAGGTGCCAGGCCTTGCGTCCGTTCGTCCGCAGCGCCGCCAGGAAGGAGCGGGCCGCGTCCAGGACGGCGGTGACCTCCCGCCCGGCCTCGACCGGGTGCCCGTGGTCGTCGCGCCCGAGGCGCAGCAGCCGGGTGCCGTCCGGGCCTGCGATCAATGTCACATCGGCGTCGAGCGCGGCGACGTCGCCGTGCCCGTCGTCCAGCGCGAACAGGAACTTGCCGGAGAGCCCGGCCGCCCAGTCGCTCGCGCACAGGCGCGCGTCCAACTCCCGTACCCAGGCCTGCACATCGGCGTTGCCGCGGCTGCCGGGGGTGCCGTCGGCGGCGTCCAGCCCGGCCGTCGGGGAGGCGACGATGTTGCGGACCCGCTCGTGGGTGTCCGAGGGCAGCAGTCCGACGGCGCGCAGCCGGTCGGCGAGCTCGGACGCGCAGTGCGGGGCCAGGCCGCGCAACTGGACGTTGCCGCGCGAGGTGGTCTCCAGTTCACCGTCGCCGAGGACCTCGGCCGCCTCGGCCAGTGCGAGCGCCTGACGATTCGTCAGAAGACCACCGGGCAGGCGGATCCGGGCGAGGGCGCCGTCGTCGGCCGCATGCAGACGAAGCGCTCCGGGGCAGGCGTCCGCACGCCCCCGGTCGGGCACCTCCCGGTCGGGTCCTGCGGCGCCCGGCGCGGTGGCGTCGGGTGTCGGTGGCATGGCGGCGAGCATACAGATGATCCGATCGCTTGCCTCCGCCTGCTGCATCACACCCGGCCCGCCCCCGGCCCCGAGCCCGCCCTCACCCCGGTCCCGAGCCCGCCCGCATCCCGGCCCCTGCCCGCCCTCACCCCGGCCCCGCCACCGGTCCCGAGGCCCGCCCCGCCACCGGCCTCGCGAACCGGACGTCCGAAAGCTCACTCTCCCCCAGGTCAGCCGTACCCCGTACGATGCTGGCGGACGGTCCCCCGCGGGCCGTCCGAACGCCAGCGACGGCGCAGGGGAGGAAACCGGTGCGAACCCGGTGCGGTCCCGCCACTGTGACCGCGGTTCACCGGTAGCCCGGTGGCCGCGGGAGCCAGGAACTCCTGCCGTCCTCCACCGGCCCGGGGCGCGGACCCCGAGGAAGGCAGAAATGTTCCAGCGCTGTCGCATGCCCGCGCCCGCGTCCTCGGCCGCCACCACGGTCGTTCCGGCCGTCTCCGCGGCCGACCCGGCCGCCGCCACGACCACCCCGGTCGACCGCGCGGCCGACCCGGCCCAGATCCCGGCCACCCCGGCCACCGACGAGGCCGGGAGGGCCTTCTCATGATCCTGCTGCTGTCGACGTCCGACACCGACCTGCTCAGTGCCCGGGCCTCCGAGGGCCCGGTCCGCTACCGGCTCGGCAACCCGGCGCGCCTGACCCCCGAGGACCTGCCCGCGCTGCTGGAGGGCACCGACCTCGTCGTCGTCCGCCTGCTCGGCGGACGCCGCGCCTGGCAGGAGGGCCTGGACTCACTGCTGGCCGGCCCCCGCCCGGTGGTCGTGCTGACGGGCGAACAGGCCCCCGACGCCCAGCTGATGGAGCTGTCCACCGTCCCGGCCGGCATCGCCGCCGAGGCGCACGCCTACCTGGCCCACGGCGGCGCGGCCAACCTGGCCGAGCTGGGCGCCTTCCTCTCCGACACCGTGCTGCTGACCGGCCACGGCTTCGCCCCGCCCGCCTCCGCCCCGGCCTGGGGCCCGCTGGAGCGCGAAGCCCGTACGTCCGAGGGCCCGACGGTGGCGGTGCTCTACTACCGGGCCCACCACATGAGCGGCAACACCGCCTTCGTGGAGACCCTCTGCCGGGCCGTCGAGGACCAGGGCGCCCAGGCCCGGGCCTACTACTGCGCCTCGCTGCGCGGCGCCGAGCCCGAGCTGCTGGCCGCACTCGGCGAGGCGGACGCGATCGTCACCACCGTGCTCGCCGCCGGCGGCACCCGCCCGGCCGACGCCCAGGCCGGCGGGGACGAGGAGGCCTGGGACGCGGGCGCGCTGGCCGCGCTCGACCGCCCGATCCTCCAGGCGCTCTGCCTCACCTGGTCGCGGGCCCAGTGGGAGGGCAGCGACGACGGACTGTCCCCGCTCGACACCGCCACCCAGATCGCGGTGCCGGAGTTCGACGGCCGCCTGATCACCGTCCCGTTCTCCTTCAAGGAGCTGGACGAGGACGGCCTCACCGTCTACGCGGCCGACCCGGAGCGCGCCGCCCGCGTGGCCGGCACCGCCGTCAAGCACGCCAGGCTGCGGCACGTCCCGGCCTCCGAGCGCCGCCTCGCACTGGTGCTGTCCGCGTACCCGACCAAGCACGCCCGGGTCGGCAACGCCGTCGGCCTGGACACCCCGGCCAGCGCGGTACGGCTGCTGGAGCGGCTGCGCGCGGAGGGCATGGACCTCGGGGACGACCTCCCCTCGTTCGAGGACGGCGACGGCGGCCACGAGGGCGACGCGCTGATCCACGCCCTGATCGCGGCCGGCGGCTACGACCAGGACTGGCTCACCGAGGACCAGTTGGCCCGCAACCCGGTGCGCATCCCCGCCGCCGACTACCGCCGCTGGTACGCCACCCTCCCGCAGGGCCTGCGCGACCGGGTCGAGGAGCACTGGGGCCCGGCCCCCGGCGAGCTGTACGTCGACCGCTCGCAGAACCCGGACGGCGACATCGTGCTGGCCGCGATCCGCTCCGGGAACCTGCTCGTGCTGATCCAGCCGCCGCGCGGCTTCGGCGAGAACCCGGTCGCCATCTACCACGACCCCGACCTGCCGCCGAGCCACCACTACCTGGCCGCCTACCGCTGGATCGAGGCCGCCCGGGAGGACGGCGGCTTCGGGGCCCACGCGGTGATCCACCTCGGCAAGCACGGCAACCTGGAATGGCTGCCCGGCAAGACCGCCGCGCTGTCCGCCGAGTGCGGCCCGGACGCCGTCCTCGGCGACCTGCCGCTGGTCTACCCCTTCCTGGTCAACGACCCGGGCGAGGGCACCCAGGCCAAGCGCCGCGCCCACGCCACGCTCGTCGACCACCTCGTCCCGCCGATGGCGCGCGCCGACTCCTACGGCGACATCGCCCGCCTGGAGCAGCTGCTGGACGAGCACTCCAACATCGCCGCGATGGACCCGGCCAAGCTGCCGGCGATCCGCGCCCAGATCTGGACCCTGATCCAGGCCGCCAGGCTCGACCACGACCTCGGCCTGGACGAGCGCCCCGAGGACGACGGCTTCGACGACTTCCTGCTGCACGTCGACGGCTGGCTCTGCGAGGTCAAGGACGCCCAGATCCGCGACGGTCTGCACGTCCTCGGCCAGGCCCCGACCGGCACCGACCGGGTCAACATCGTGCTCGCCATCCTGCGCGCCCGGCAGATCTGGGGCGGCGTCAGCGCCCTGCCCGGCCTGCGCGAGGCGCTCGGGCTGGACGAGGCGGCGCTGACCCTGGGCGCCACCGACGCGGCCGAGGCCGAGGCCCGCGCCCTGGTCGAGGCGATGGAGGCCGAGGACTGGGCGCCCGAGGCGGTGGAGAAGGTCGCCGCCGGGCGGCCCGAGGCCGTGCACCGGGTCCTCGCGTTCGCCGCCACCCAGGTGGTGCCCCGCCTGGCCGCCACCACCGACGAGCTGGACGCCGTGCTGCACGCGCTGCAGGGCGGCTTCGTCCCGGCCGGGCCCTCCGGCTCGCCGCTACGCGGCCTGGTCAACGTGCTGCCGACCGGCCGCAACTTCTACTCCGTCGACCCGAAGGCCGTCCCCAGCAAGCTCGCCTGGGAGACCGGCCAGGCCCTCGCCGCCTCGCTGGTCGAGCGCTACCGCGCGGACAACGACGGCGCCTACCCGCCCTCGGTCGGGCTCTCGCTCTGGGGCACCAGCGCGATGCGCACCGCCGGGGACGACATCGCCGAGGCCTTCGCCCTGCTCGGCGTCCGCCCGGTCTGGGACGACGCCTCGCGCCGGGTCACCGGCCTGGAGCCGATCCCGCCGGCCGAGCTGGGCCGCCCGCGCATCGACGTCACGCTGCGCATCTCCGGCTTCTTCCGGGACGCCTTCCCGCACGTGGTCGCCCTCCTGGACGACGCGGTGCGCCTGGCCGCCGCCCAGGAGGAGCCCGACGAGCAGAACTTCGTCCGCGCCCACGTCCAGGCCGACCTCGCGGTGCACGGCGACGAGCGCAAGGCCACCGTCCGCGTCTTCGGCTCCCGCCCGGGCACGTACGGCGCGGGCCTGCTCCAGCTGATCGACAGCCGGGACTGGCGCACCGACGCCGACCTGGCCGAGGTGTACACGGTCTGGGGCGGCTACGCGTACGGCCGCGGGCTGGACGGGCGCCCGGCGCGCGAGGAGATGGAGACCGCGTACAAGCGGATCACCGTCGCCGCGAAGAACACCGACACCCGCGAGCACGACATCGCCGACTCGGACGACTACTTCCAGTACCACGGCGGCATGGTGGCCACCGTGCGCGCCCTCACCGGCAAGGCACCGACCGCCTACATCGGCGACTCGACCCGCCCGGAGACGGTCCGCACCCGCACCCTGACCGAGGAGGCCGCCCGGGTCTTCCGCGCCCGGGTCGTCAACCCGCGCTGGATCGAGGCGATGCGCCGCCACGGCTACAAGGGCGCCTTCGAGATGGCCGCGACGGTGGACTACCTGTTCGGCTACGACGCCACCACGGGCGTGGTCGCGGACTGGATGTACGAGAAGCTGACCCAGGAGTACGTCCTCGACCCGGTCAACCGGGAGTTCCTGGCGGGCGCCAACCCGTGGGCGCTGCACGGGATCAGCGAGCGGCTGCTGGAGGCGGCGAGCCGCGGGCTGTGGGAGCAGCCGGACCCGGAGCTGATCCAGCAGTTGCAGGCCGCGTTCCTGGAGACCGAGGGGGACCTGGAGGGCGGCGAGGGCTGAGCCCGCACGCGCGCACGCGCGGGCGGGGCGAGGTGGGGCGGGGCGAGGTGGGGTGGGGCCAGGGCTCTCAGTCCTCCGGCCCCGCCCCGGGTTCGCCGCCCCGCCCCGGGTTCGCTGGCCCGCCCCGGTTCGCCAGCCGGTGTGGCGGTGCGTCGGCTGGTGTGGCGGCGCCGGCGGACCCGCTCGTCAGTTCGATCGCGTCCATTGGTACGGCCGAGGCCACTGGTTCCGAACGTCATGTTTCCGTCACCCGTTCGGCTGATCAACGTACTGGTGGTGTACGCCCTTCCAGCGGACAATACGGGTCATGCCGCGTCGCTCCGCTCCCGCCAGCCCGACCCTGAGCACGCCTGCCGCCGAGGAACGGGAGCCCCACGCGCCGCACCGGTACCGCGCGCGGATCGGTGCGCTGGCGGCCGGAGCGGTACCGGTGCTCGCCTTCCCCGCGCCCGGGCAGGCCTGGCTGGCCTGGGTCGCGCTCGTCCCCGGACTGCTGCTGATGCAGCGGGCGCCGTCGGGCCGGGAGGCGGCGGTACGCGGCTGGTGGTTCGGCTCGGGGTTCATCCTGACCGCGATGTACTGGCTGGTCCCGTCCATCGGGCCGGGACTGCCCGTGCTCGCGGTGCTGTTCGGGGCACTCCAGAGCGCCGTCGGGTACACCGTGCACCGGCTGCTGCAGCCGCGGCTGACCGCCCGTCGGGCGGCGCTGGCGCTGCTGGTCGTGCCGGCGGTCTGGGTGACCACCGAGTACGCGCGGTCCTGGCCCGCGCTCGGCGGGCCGTGGGCGCTGCTCGGCGCCACCCAGTGGCAGCACCCGGTGATCCTCGGGCTGGCCTCGGCCGGCGGGATCTGGCTGGTCAGCGCGGCGGTGGCGGCGGTGAACACCGGGGTGCTGATCGCGCTGACCGCGGTGCACCGGCGGCCGCGGGCCCTCGCCGCCGGGTCCGTGGTGCTGGTGCTGGCGTGCGGCCCGCTGCTGTTCGCGCTGCGTGCGGCGCCGGCCGGCGACGGGGCGGTGACCGTGGCGCTGGTCCAGCCCGGCATCGTGGAGGACCCGCAGGCCCGGTTCGAGGCGAGCGCGCGGATCACCGCCGGACTGGTCGGCTGGCCGGTGGACCTGGTCGTGTGGGGCGAGAGCAGCACCGCCGCCGATCTGGACCGCGACCCGGCCGCGCTGGACGCGCTGCGCCGGCTCGCCGCGGCCACCGGCGCCGAGGTCGTCGCCGGGGAGGACGCCCGCAAGGCCGACGGGCCGATCTCCAAGGACGCGGTGCTGGTCTCCCCCACCGGCGTGGTGGACCGCTACCGCAAGATCCGGCTGGTGCCGTTCGGCGAGTACATCCCGCTGCGGCCGATGCTCGGCTGGATCGCCGGGGTCAGCCGGGCCGCGGGCGAGAACCGGGCACCCGGCACGTCCTTCCACCTCCTGGCCGCCACCGACCGGGCGGGTGCGCCACTGCCCGTCGGGGCGCTGATCTGCTTCGAGTCGGCCTTCCCCGACATGGGCCGCACCGCCGCCCGGGACGGCGCCCGGGTGCTGGTCTACCAGTCCTCGACCTCGACCTTCCAGCACACCTGGGCGCCCGAGCAGCACGTCTCGCTGGCGGCGATCAGGGCCGCCGAGACCGGCCGGCCGGCCGTGCAGGCCTCGCTGACCGGGGTCTCGGCCGCCTTCGACGCCCAGGGCCGGGAGCTCGCCCGGCTCGGCACCGACGGCACCGGGGCGCTGACCGTCCGGCTGCCGCTCACCGCGCCCGGGACGCTGACCTGGTACGACCGGGTCGGCGACGTGGTGCCGCTGGGCGCGCTGGCCGTCACGGCGGGGGCGGCCGGGGTGGCGGTGGCCGGGTGGCGTCGCTCGCGCGCCCTGCGGCGTGCCGGTCAGCCCTCGGCGCCGGCGGTGTAGACGCCGAACGCCGCGCCCTGGGGGTCGCGCAGCACGGCGATCCGCCGGCCGCCCGGCGTGCCGGTGGCGGGCATCAGCACGTCCCCGCCGAGCGCCGCCGCCCGGCTGACGGTGTTGTCGACGTCGGCGGCCGCGAAGTACGGCAGCCAGTGCGGGGCCACCTGCGGTGGGAAGCGGTCGTCCATCGTCAGCACGCCGCCGAAGTCCCGGCCGTCCAGCCGCCACTGGGGGTAGCTCTCGGACGGGGCGACGTCCCAGCCGAAGACCGCGGGGTAGAAGGCGAGCGAGCCGGCCGGGTCGCGGGTGCGCAGTTCCGCCCAGCCGAGCGAACCGGGCTCGTTGAACACGCCGGCGCCCTTGAAGGAGCGGCCCTGCCAGAGGATGAACACCGCGCCGGACGGGTCGGCGGCCACCGAGAAGCGGCCGAAGTCGAACGCGTCGGCGGGGTCCTTCAGGATCCGGCCGCCGGACTCCTTGATCCTCGCGGCGGTCGCGTCGGCGTCGGCGACCGCGATGCAGACCGTCCAGGCGATCGGCTGCTGCGGGGCGTAGCGCGGGGTGATGGCGGCGGCCGGGGCGCCCCCGACCAGCATCTGGGTGTAGTCGCCGTCCCCTGGGCGGGCGCTGTGGTCCTCCTGCCAGCCGAAGAGCTCGGTGTAGAAGGCCCGGGCGGCGGGCGGGTCTGAGGTGCCCAGCTCCGTCCAGCAGGGGGCGTTGGTGGTCACGGAGGTCTGCTTCATGACGTCTGTCCTCGCAGCTTGGTCGTTGCTCGGGCCCCCCGGGTCTTCGGCGCCTCGGCCCCCGCACCTCCTGCCCCAGCATGCGGGGCGGGGGCGGAGCTTGGCGGGCGGTGGTGGGCCGAACGGGGTGGGCGGGGCGCGGACGGGGCGGGCGGGGCGGGTGGGGCGTGGCCGTCGGAGCGGGTGGGGCGTGGCCAGGGGGCGGACGAACAGATGACAGCTGACAGATTTCAAAATCTGTCAGCTGTCATCTGTCATCCGTTTTCGGTTATCCGTTTTCGGCTATCCGTCGGCTGCCACCTGTCAGCCGCGCACGGCCCGCGCCACCGGGATCCACAGCTCCGCCTCGGCGTCGGCCGTCCCCGGGACGGGGCGGGTCCGGAGGATCTCCGGGCCCGGCCGCGCCTCGTACGGGTTGGACGGGAACCACTGGGCGGCCACGTCCCCCCACATCTCCTGCAAGGCCTGCGGGAACGGCCCGGTGTTGGTGAACACCGCCCAGGTGCCCGCCGGTACGTCCAGCACGTCCAGGTCCGCCGGGACGGCGACCCCCTCGCGCGCCACCACCGCGTGCCAGTAGTCGAGTTCGGACCCCTCCTCGCGGTTCGGCGAGAAGCCGTCGCTCACCGAGACGATCCCGGCCGGGTCGTCCCCGGACAGGGCGGCGATCCGTTCGACCGTCTCCTTGCCGAGCCCCTTGATGAACTCGGCGATCCCCGGGTTGATCCCCACGTAGATCAGGGTGACCCGGGCCTTCCGGCCGACGATCCGGAAGTCCGGCCTCTCGACGATCCGGTATTCCATGCTGCTGCTTCCTTCCACGACGAGTCGGAAGGACATCCGGGGCTGGGAGACGAGCACCGCACCACCGCGCCGGGCCTCGCCCGGCCCGACTCCGTGCATGGCCCGGAACGCCCGGGCGAACGCCTCCCCCGAGGAGTACCCGTACCGGACCGCGACGTCGAGCAACGTCCGTTCGCCGTCCAGCACTTCGGCCCCGGCGACGGTGAGCCGTCGACGCCTGACGTACTCCGACAGCGGCATTCCGGCGAGCATCGAGAACAGCCGCCGGAAGTGGTACTCCGACGTCATCGCGATCCGCGCCAGCTCGGCCACGTCGACCTCGCGGTCCAGGTCCCGTTCGATCCGGTCCATCGCCTGGTTCAGGTGCTCCAGCACGCCGACCCCCGTCCTTCCCTTACTGCGTCCACCGTAGGAAGGACCCACCCTGCCGCACCCGACAATCGGTGCCCGCTCGGGTCGGGTACCGATCGCCGGGCGACGGCCGTCGGCGGCTCGGGGCCGGCGGCCGTGACACGACGGGTCAGATCAGGCCCTGGGCCAGCATCGCGTCCGCGACCAGCTCGAAGCCGGCGATGTTCGCGCCGACCACGTAGTTGCCCGGGTGACCGTAGCGCTCGGCGGTGGTGAAGCAGGAGTCGTGAATGTGCTTCATGATCCCGGCCAGCCGCTCCTCGGTGTGCTCGAAGGTCCAGGAGTCCCGCGAGGCGTTCTGCTGCATCTCCAGCGCGCTGGTCGCGACGCCGCCCGCGTTCGCCGCCTTGCCCGGGCCGAAGGCCACCCCGGCCTCCTGGAACACCCGCACCGCCGCCGGGGTGGTGGGCATGTTCGCGCCCTCGGCGACGGCGAGCACCCCGTTGCGCACCAGGGCCAGCGCGTCGGCCTCGGACAGCTCGTTCTGGGTGGCGCAGGGCAGCGCGACGTCGCAGGGCACGCTCCACACGCTCGGGCCGTCGACGAACCGGACGTGACCGCCGCGCAGTCGGGCGTAGTCGGACACCCGGCCCCGCCGGACCTCCTTGACCTCCTTGAGCAGGTCGAGGTCGATGCCCTTCTCGTCCACCACGTAGCCGGAGGAGTCGGAGCAGGTGAGCACGGTCGCGCCGAGCTGCTGCGCCTTCTCGATCGCGTAGACCGCGACGTTGCCGGATCCGGAGACGACCACCCGGCGCCCGTCCAGGCTCTCGCCGCGGCTGTGCAGCATCTCGGAGGTGAACATGACGCAGCCGTAGCCGGTGGCCTCGGTACGGACCTGCGCGCCGCCCCAGCCGAGGCCCTTCCCGGTGAGCACGCCGCTCTCGTACCGGTTGGTGATCCGCTTGTACTGACCGAAGAGGTAGCCGATCTCCCTGCCGCCGACGCCGATGTCCCCGGCCGGCACGTCGGTGTACTCGCCGAGGTGACGGTACAGCTCGGTCATGAAGGACTGGCAGAACCGCATGATCTCGGCGTTCGAGCGGCCCTTGGGGTCGAAGTCGGAGCCGCCCTTGCCGCCGCCGATGGGCAGGCCGGTGAGCGCGTTCTTGAAGATCTGCTCGAAGCCGAGGAACTTGACGATGCCGAGGTTCACCGAGGGGTGGAAGCGCAGTCCGCCCTTGTACGGGCCGAGGGCGCTGCTGAACTCCACCCGGAAGCCGCGGTTGACGTGGATGTCGCCGGAGTCGTCCGTCCACGGCACCCGGAACATGAGCTGCCGCTCGGGCTCGCAGATCCGCTCGATGATCCGAGCGTCCAGGAGTTCGGGGCGGTGGGCAAGCACCGGCGCCAGGGTCTCCAGCACCTCGTGGACGGCCTGGTGGAACTCGTCCTCACCCCGGTTGCGGCGGACCACGTCCGCGTAGAGCGCCTCGATCGCGCGCTGCTCCGCGTCGAACGAGGAGGGGGAGGAGTTGCGGGTGGCGGGGGTCGTCGGCATCTGGTCAGGACCCTTCCGTGTCGTCGATGGGCATGGCGCGGTTGTCCCGGCGGGCCTGAGGGACGTGCCCAGGAAACGCGGCCAGTCTCGCAGTGTCCACACCGCGGGTCCCGCACCATCCACATGCTGGAAGCCGTGGTGGGGCGGCGGTCGGGGCCGCCCGGGGCACCGGGCGCCTCCGTGGTCGGGCCCGGCATCATCCGGCCGCTAGTTGTTCAAATTGGAACTACCTAGTACGGTCGACCTCCGATCCACCCTCGTTCCACCCTCCGATCCACCCCTGATCCACGGAGACCCGCCCATGCCGCAGCCCGGCTCCGCCACGGTGCGCTCGCGCGTGCGCATCCCGCTGACCTTCCCCGACGGCTACCGCACCGAGGCGGAGGCCTTCACCTTCCACGGCCTCGCCGACGGCGCCGAGCACCTGGCGCTCGCGCTCGGCACGGTCCCCGAGGGCGGGACGCCGCTGGTTCGCCTGCACTCCGAGTGCCTGACCGGCGACGTCTTCGGCTCGGACCGCTGCGACTGCGGTCCGCAGCTGCGCGAGTCGGTGGAGCTGATCAGCGAGGCCGGCGGGTACCTGCTCTACCTGCGGCAGGAGGGCCGGGGCATCGGGCTCTACAACAAACTGGACGCCTACGCCCTCCAGGACTCCGGCCTGGACACGTACGACGCCAACACCGCGCTCGGCCTGCCCGAGGACGGCCGGGACTACACCGCGGCCGCCCAGATGCTCGGCGCGCTCGGCACCACCGGCGCGACCGGCATCGACCTGTTGAGCAACAACCCGGACAAAGCGGCGCAGCTGGCCGGGCTGGGGATCGCCGTACGGCGCCGGGTACCGACCGGGGTGCACCTGTCGGCGAGCAACGTCCGCTACCTGCGGGCGAAGGCGGAGCGGACGGGCCACTCGATCGAGCTCTCCCGACTGGTCGGCTGAGGAGCCGCGCGCGGGGACGGAACGACGGCCGACGGACGACAGCTGACAGCTGACAGATTTCAAAATCTGTCAGCTGTCATCCGTCATCAGTTGGCGGTCAGTTGTTCGCCGTTCGCCGCGGAACCCGAGCCGGCCCCGATCGGGGCCCGAGCGTCAGGCCTGCCTCAGCTCCTCAACCGGGCGCCCCAACGGCTCCTCCACGATTCGACGGGCGATCTCGTCCGGCCGCACCGGGCGCCCGAAGTGCCAGCCCTGCGCCCAGTCGCAGCCCAGGGTCCGCAGCCGCTCGGCGTCCCGGTGGGTCTCCACGCCCTCGGCGGTGACGTTCAGCCCGAGCGCGTGCGCCATCGAGACCAGTCCGCTGACGATCCGCCACCCGGTGGACTCGTCCTTCCCCGGTTCGTGCAGGTCGCCGACGAAGGAGCCGGCGATCTTCAGCCCGGAGACCGGCAGGTCGCGCAGGTAGGCGAGGTTGGACCAGCCGGTGCCGAAGTCGTCCACGGCCAGCGACACCCCGAGGTCGACCAGCCCGTGCAGGGTGCGCAGCGCCTCGTCCTCGGGGCCGACCACGGTCGACTCAGTGATCTCCAGCTGCAGCCGGGCCGGGTCCAGTCCGGTGCTGTCGAGGATCCGGCCGAGGTCGGTGACCAGGGCGGCGCTGCGGGCCTGCCGGACCGCCAGGTTGACGTTGAGCTGCGGGGCGGCGTCGCCGTACCGCTTGATCCAGTCCGCGGCCTGGCCGCAGGCCTGCTCCAGCACCCAGCGGCCGAGCGGCATGATCAGCCCGGTCTCCTCGGCGGTGGTGACGAACTCGTCCGGGCCGAGCACGCCGAGCTGGGGGTGACGCCAGCGCACCAGTGCCTCCACGGCGGCCAGCCGGCCGTCCGCGAGGCGGTAGAGCGGCTGGTAGTCGATGAAGAACTCGCCGCGGTCGAGGGCCGCGGGCATCCGCACCGAGACCGCGTAGCGGCTGACCGCCCGGGCGTTCTCCTTGGGGTCGAACAGCGTCCAGCGGCCGCGGCCGGCCTCCTTGGCGCGGTAGAGCGTGAGGTCGGCGGCCCGGACGGCGGCGCCGGGGGTGGTGGTGGACACCCGCCGCTCCAGCACGCCGACGCTGGCGCCGACGGCGAGCTTGTGGTCACCGATCAGCACCGGCCCGGCCAGCGCCCTGAGCACGGTCTTCGCGGCGGCCACCGCCTCCTGCTCGCCCCGGCACTTCTCCAGCAGGACGACGAACTCGTCGCCGCCGAGCCGGGCCACCAGGTGGCCGAGCGGGCTGAGGGCGGCCTTCAGCCGGGCGGCGACGGCGGCCAGCAGTTGGTCGCCCATGTCGTGGCCGAGGCTGTCGTTGACCACCTTGAAGCCGTCGAGGTCGACGTAGCAGAGGCCGAAGCGGGCGCCGGGCTCGGGCTCCTCGAACAGCTTCTCCAGTCGCTCGAAGAAGGCCGCGCGGTTGGGCAGGCCGGTGAGCGGGTCGTGGGTGGCCTGGTGGCGCAGCCGTTCCTGGAGTCGGTAGCGGTCGGTGACGTCCTCCAGCATCGCGACCTGGTACTGCGGCGTGCCGTCGTCGTCGCGGATCAGCGAGACGGTCAGGTGGGTCCAGATGATCTCGCCGTCCTGGCGGTAGTACGGCTTGTCGAACTGGAAGTAGTCCCGCTTGCCGCTGATCAGCTCCTCGTACGCCTCCCACACGCCCGGGGTGTCCTCGGGGTGGACGAGGTCGCCGACCCGGCGGCCGATCATGTCCTCCGGGCCGGCGCCGAACAGCTCCTGGAGCGCCTTGTTGACCGCCAGGATGTTGCCGTCCGTGTCGCCGATGCCGATGCCGATCGCGGCGCTCTCGAACAGCGCCCGGAACCGCGCCTCGGAGGCGCGCAGCGCCCGCTCGGCCTCCTTGCGGGCGGAGTCGGCGGCGGTGCGGATCGCCTCCTGCTCGGTCAGCGTGCGCTCGCGCAGGGCCCCCGCCCAGCCGGCCGCGAAGGCGCCGGTCAGGGCCGGGCCGCGGTCGTCGGGGACGGGCTGGGCCTGGAGCAGTTCGACCGCCCTGGCCAGCAGCACCGGGTCGGTGAAGTGCGCGTCGACCAGTTCGGCGCCGGCCAGCGCGGCCAGTCGCGGCTCGAACGGGTCGTCCTCCTGGGCGCGGTGCAGCAGCGCGGCGGTGCGCGCGACCAGCCGGCCGAGCAGGCCGGGGTGGACGGCGATGCCGTGGTCGGCGGAGAGCAGTCGGGCCCAGTCCTCGTGGAACCGCTCCGCGTTGCCGCGCACCGGGGTGGTACTCATCTGCTGAACCTGGTTCCTCTGTGGTGCACGCCGGTTCGGGCGGTGCGTGTCCCGCTGCCGCCCGTACCCGGCGCAGCGCTCCCGGCAGCCGCCGCGCGGGGCGTGCGGCCGCCGGTGCGTCGTCCGTCGCGTCCGATCAAGGGCGGAATCCCACGCCCGCCACCCCGGCTATCCGCTCGGGGTGCTCGCCGACCGTGCCGGGCTGGTCCGGGCGCCACAGCGGCAGGTGGACCACGCCCGGCTCGACCAGCTCGAAGCCGGAGAACATCGCGGTGATCTGCTCGTGGGTGCGCATGGTCAGCGGGGTCGGCGTCCGCTGGTAGAGCTTCTGGTGGTCCTCGGCCTGGTCGGGGCGGCCTTCGAGGGAGGCGTGCGAGAGCACCAGCGCGCTGCCGGGCGGGAGGGCGTCGCGGATCACGCCGATCAGCTTCCACGGGTCCTCTTCGTCGGTGACGAAGTGGGCGACGGCGACCAGCAGCACGGCCACCGGCTCGCCGGCCGCGAGCAGTCCGGTGACCTCGGGGCGGGCCAGCAGGTCGGCGACGTCGCGCAGGTCGGCCTGGACGGCGTCGCTGCCGTGGTCGTCCTCGAGCAGCAGGCGGCTGTGTGCGACGGCGACCGGGTCGCGGTCGACGTAGACGACCTCGGCCTCGGGGCGGACCGCCCGGGCGATGTCGTGCACCGCGCCGAAGGTCGGGATGCCGGAGCCGATGTCCAGGAAGCGGCTGATGCCCTGCTCGGCGAGGAAGGTCACGGCGCGGCGCAGGAAGGCGCGGTTGGAGCGCATGATCTGCGGCAGCTCCGGCCACAGGGCGATCGCCTTGCGGGCCATCTCCCGGTCGACCTCGAAGTTGTGCGAGCCCCCCAGGTAGTAGTCGTAGACCCGCGCGGCGTTCGGTTTGTCCAGGTCCGTGCCCTCCGGGACCCAGCTCGGTCGCCGCATGCCTGTGACTCCTTCACTCCGGTTCTGGGGATGCAGCGCCCTGGGGATGCTGCCGTGACTGATGAGACTACAAGCACGGAAGATCCTCCCCCGCACCTCGAACGGGTGCAAGCGGAGTGCACCCTTCCCTACGGGCGGGCGCTTGTGGCGCGTTCACCTCCGGTCCGACCCACCGCGGACCGGCTCGGCAACGCTCCGACCGCATTCGCCCTCCGGGCCGGCCGGGCCGGATCTAGGGTGGGGCCGTGGACCCCAACCACTACCGATTCCGGGGCGTCTGGCGGCTCGCGGCCCCGGCACCCCTTGTGTACGCGGCACTGGAGGACGTGCGCGGCTACCCGCTGTGGTGGCCGGAGATCCGCGAGGTCCGGCCGACCGGAGAGGACTCCGGGGACGTGGTGGTGCGGGCGCTGCTGCCGTACCGGCTGGTGATCGGCCTGGCGGCGAGCCGGCGCGACCCGGTCGCAGGCGTGCTGGAGGTGGCCATGAGCGGCGACCTGACCGGGTGGTCCCGGTTCACGGTGACGGCCGACGGCTCGGGCAGCCGGGTGCTGTTCGAGGAGGACGCCCGGCCCGGCAAGGCCCTGCTGCGACGGCTCGCCCTGCCGCTGCACCCGCTGTTCCGGGCCAACCATGCGGTGATGATGCGCCGGGGGCGCCGCGGGCTGGCGGCGCACCTGGCGGGGCGGGTGGCCGATGACGGGCGTCGGACGGCGGTCGCGGCGGGACGCGAGTGCCGGAGGACGGTGACGGAGGGTGGGTGACGGCGAACAGATGACAGACGACGGATTTCAGCGGACAGATGACAGATTTCGAAATCTGTCATCTGTCCGCGGCACCTCCGACCCCGGCCCGGACTTCGGCCCCGACCCCGGCCCCGACTTCGGATTCGAAACCCCCTTCGACCGCGCCGGGACCGGCAGCAGCAAGTGGGCCCGCGCCGACGCCCCCGGGGTGATCCCGATGGGCCTCGCGGACATGGACCTGCCCGGCCCGCCCGCCGTCGCCGCGGCGCTGGAGCGGCGCGCCCGCCACCGCGCGTACGGCTACACGGTGTGCGACCCGGCCGGCCGCACGCTGGTGGCCGACTGGTACCGCGCCCGGCACGGCGCCGAGGTCGACCCGGACTGGGTGCTGCTGCTGCCCTGCGGCCCGCGCACCGCCCTGCGTGTCCTGCTGGAGACCGTACGGCCGCAGGCCCCGGTGCTCTTCCCCACCCCCGAGTGGGGCGGCTTCGCCCAGCTCTGCCGCGCCGCCGGCCTCCCGTACCGCGAGTTGCCGCTCCTCCGGGGCCCGGGCGGCTACCGGCTGCCTCCCGGCCCACTCCCCCGCCCCGCCGCAGCGGTGCTGCTGAGCAACCCGCACAACCCCTCCGGCACGGTCTGGCCGGCCGAGGCGGTTCGCGGTCTCGCCGCCTCGGCGGCCGAAGGCGGCGCGCTGCTGGTCTCGGACGAGGTGCACGGCGACCTCACCCACCCCGACGCCGCCCCGCCGGACGCCACCCACCCCGACGCCGCCCAGCCCGGCGCAACCCGCCCCGACGCCACCCGTACCGGCCCCGCCCACCCCGTCGCCGTCACCGTCGCCGACCCGGCGCACCGGCACCTCGTCGTCACCCTCAACTCCGTGGGCAAGACCTTCAACTGCTCCGGGATCCCCAGCAGTTTCGCCCTCGTTCCCGACTCCGCCCTGCGCACCCGGTTCGCCGAGGCGCTGGCCGGCTACGGCCTCTGGGAGGGCGGCCTGCTGGAGCAGACGGTGCAGCAGGCGGCACTGCGCGAGGGCGGCCCTTGGCTGGACGCGCTGCTCGCCCACCTGGCCGCCGCCCGCACCCTGCTGACCGACCGCCTCGGGCCCGCCGTCCGCTCCACCCCGCGGGCCTCCTACCTGCTCTGGCTGGACGCGGCCGCACTCGGTCTGCCGCCCGCGAGCGCCCGCCGGGCACTGTTGGAGCGCTGCGGCCTGGAGGCCTCCGACGGCGCCGAGTTCGGCCCCGGCGGCCGGGGTTCGCTGCGTCTGAACTACGCCCTGCCAGGCCCGGTGCTGGCGACCGTCCTGGAGCGGTTGGAGCGCCTGTGACCCCGGCACATGCCTCGCTCGCCCGCCTTCGGAACGCGGCCCGCCGACCCGCCGGAAAAGCCCCGGCATCACCCGTTTGCCACAATTCTGACCTGCGGAAACGTATGTTCATGCGAATTTTGCAGGGCGCCCCCGCATGCTCCGTAGCAGACTGGGCAGGGTAGACCGGGCCGCAATCGTGATCCCGAGGATGGTGAGTCCGGTGATACCGGTATCCCGCACCACTCCGCCCGACCGGCAGAGCACGCCACCGCCCCCGCCCGGGGTGACCCCGTTGACCGAATCGGGGGCGCGCAGCCACGTGTCGGGCGTCTGCTTCAAGATCGGACCGCCCCGGCTGGTGGGGGTGGAGGTCGAGTGGTTCGTCCATGACGAACGATGTCCCTCCCGGCCCGTACGGCCCGAACTGCTCCACGCCGCACTGGAGTCGCTGCCCCTCGGCGGCTCGGACGGCACCTCGCTCCCCTCCGGTTCGCGCGTCACGCTCGAACCCGGCGGACAGGTCGAGCTCAGCTCCCCGCCCGCCACCGGCCTCCTGGCCTGCGTCGAGGACACCCGACGCGATCTGACCGCCCTGCGGGCCGCCTTCGCGACGCAGGGCCTGCGACTCACCGGCACCGGGACGGACTCCCTGGCCCGCCCCCGACGGATGGTGCTGGACCACCCCCGCTACCTCGCGATGGAGCGTTTCTTCAACTCCGCCGGGCCCTGGGGCCGGATCATGATGACGGGTACCGCGTCGGTGCAGGTGTGCCTGGACGCCGGCGAGGCGGACGGCCCGCACGCGGTCGAGCGCCGCTGGAGCCTGGCCCACCGGCTGGGCCCGGTACTGGTCGCCGCCTTCGCCAACTCCCCTGTCCTGGACGGCAGTCCGACGGGCCACCGGTCCACCCGACAGATCGTCTGGTCGCGGATGGACCCGACCCGCACGCTCGCCCCTGAGCCGGACCACGGGGACCCTCGCGAGGCCTGGGCGCAGTACGTGCTGGATGCCCGGGTGCTGTGCGTGCGAAGGCCCGAGGGTCTGCCGTGGACGGCCCCGGCCGGACTGACCTTCCGCGACTGGATCCGCGGTGCGGGCGAACGCCCGCCCACGCTCGACGACTTGGAATACCACCGCACCACCCTCTTCCCGCCGGTACGCCCGCGCGGCCACCTCGAGCTGCGGATGGTAGACGCCCAGCCCGGGGACGGCTGGGTGGTGGTCACCGCACTGGTCACCGCGCTGCTGGACGACCCGGTGGCCGCCGACGCCGCGCTGGCCGCGGTGGAGCCGCTGGAGCCGCTGGAGCCGCCGACGGGGGCGGACGGTCCGCGCGCGCCGCGCAACGAGGTCTGGCGCCGCGCCGCCACCCTGGCCATGGCCGACCCCGAACTCCGCCGGGCCGCCCTCGCCTGCTTCGCCGCCGCCGACGCCGCGCTGGGCCGCCTGCCCGGTGCCGGACGGCTGCGCGCCACCGTCGCCGAGTTCGCCGAGCGCTACCCCGCGCGCGGCCGCTGCCCGGCCGACGACCAGCTGGACGCCCTGCGCTCCGGCGCCCTACGCACTCCCCCGGAGGAGGCCGCACCATGACCGACGTCCGACCCCACGGGGGCACCGGGGCAGGCCGCACGGACCGCACCGACGCCACCACCCCTGCCGGCGCCCCCGCCACCGATGCCCCCGCCACCGATGCCACCACCACCGGCGCCACCGGTGGTATCGACACCACCGGCAGCATCGGCACCATCGGCACCGAGGCGCTGCGCGAGAGCATCGCCACCGAGCTGCTGGCCGCCCGCGCCCGCACCGCCGCGCTGACCGACTGCGTCGAGGACGGCGATCTCACCGCCCAGCACTCCCCGCTGATGTCGCCGCTGGTCTGGGACCTCGCGCACATCGGCAACCAGGAGGAGCTCTGGCTGCTGCGCAACGTCGGCGGCCGCGACCCGATGCACCCCGAGATCGATCCGCTGTACGACGCCTTCCAGCACCCCCGCGCCGAGCGCCCCGGCCTGCCGCTGCTGCCGCCCGCCGAGGCCCGCGCCTACGCCCACGACGTACGCGGCCGGGTGCTGGACCTGCTGGCCGCCAGCCCGCTGGAGGGCGCGCCGCTGCTGGAGGCCGGGTTCGCGTTCGGGATGATCGCCCAGCACGAGCAGCAGCACGACGAGACGATGCTGATCACCCACCAGCTCCGCCGGGGCGAGCCGGCCCTGGCCGCTCCCCCGCCGCCGCCCGCACCCGCCGACGCGGCCACCCTGCCCGCCGAAGTCCTCATCCCCGCGGGCCCGTTCACCATGGGCACGGACACCGAACCGTGGGCCCTGGACAACGAGCGCCCGGCGCACACCGTCGACCTGCCGGCCTTCCTGCTGGACACCACCCCGGTCACCAACGCCGCCTACCAGCGCTTCATCGCGGACGGCGGCTACGACGACCCGCGCTGGTGGACGCCGGAGGGCTGGGAGCACCGTCGGCACGCCGACCTGACCGCCCCGCTCTTCTGGCGCCACCAGGACGGCCAGTGGCTCCGCCGGCGCTTCGGCACGGTGGCGCCGGTCGAACCGAACGAGCCGGTGCTGCACGTCAGTTGGTACGAGGCGGATGCGTACGCCCGGTGGGCAGGACGGCGGCTGCCGACCGAGGCGGAGTGGGAGAAGGCGGCCCGCCACGACCCGGCCACCGGCCGCTCCCGCCGCTACCCCTGGGGCGACGGCCCGCCCGGCCCCGAGCACGCCAACCTCGGCCAGCGCCACCTGCGCCCGGCCGCGGCGGGCAGCTACCCGCAGGGCCAGTCCCCGTACGGCGTCCGGCAGTTGATCGGTGACGTGTGGGAGTGGACGGCCAGCGACTTCCGCCCCTACCCCGGCTTCCGGGCCTGGCCGTACAGGGAGTACTCGGAGGTCTTCTTCGGCCCCGAGTACAAGGTGCTGCGCGGCGGCTGCTTCGCGGTGGCGCCGGTCGCCTGCCGGGGCACGTTCCGCAACTGGGACTACCCGATCCGTCGGCAGATCTTCGCCGGGTTCCGCACCGCGCGCGACCTGGAGGCGGCCTGATGTGTCGTCACATCGCCTATGTGGGCGAGCCGGTGGCGCCCCGGGAGCTGTTGGTGCACCCGCCGTTCGGGCTGTACCGCCAGTCCTGGGCACCCCGGGTCCAGCAGTACGGCACGGTCAACGCGGACGGCTTCGGCCTCGGCTGGTACGCGGACGGGGACGAGGTGCCCGCGCGCTACCGCCGGACCGGGCCGATCTGGGCGGACGAGACCTTCGCCGACCTCGCCCGGGTGGTCCGCACCCGGGCACTGCTGGCCGCCGTCCGCTCCGCCACCGAGGGCTGCGCGCCGGGCGAGGGCGCGGCCGCGCCGTTCGCCGCCGAGCGCTGGCTGTTCAGCCACAACGGCGCGGTGGCCGGCTGGCCGGGCAAGCTGGACGCGCTGGCCGCCCTGCTGCCCCCGGCCGAGCTGCTGGACCTCGAGGCGCGCACCGACTCGGCGCTGCTGTGGGCACTGACCTTGCACCGGCTGCGGGCCGGCGCCGGGCCTGGCGAGGCGCTGGCGGGCACCGTCGCCGACGTCGCCGCGCACACCACCGGGCGACTCAACCTGCTGCTCACCGACGGCACCGTGATCGCCGCGACCACCTGGGGCGACTCCCTGTACCACCGCGCGCTGCCGGGCCTCGGCACGGTGGTGGCCTCCGAACCGTACGACGACGCGCCGGGCTGGACGCCCGTCCCGGACGGCTCGCTGCTGCTGGCCGACCCGCGCGACGTCACCGTGAGCCGCCTCCCCGGCCGCAACTGACCCCCACTCCACACTCTCCCTTCACTTTCTGAACAGAGGAACCACCCTGTCATGGACACCTTCGATCTCACCCGACTGCTGCCCGCCGACCACTTCAGCACCGCGCTGCGCCACGACGTGCAGCACGGGCTGACCTCCCAGCCCAAGTGGCTGCCGCCGAAGTGGTTCTACGACGCCCGGGGCAGCGAGCTGTTCGAGGAGATCACCCGACTGCCCGAGTACTACCCGACCCGCGCGGAGCGGGCCATCCTGGCCGCCCGGGCCGGCGAGATCGCCGCCGCCACCGGGGCCCGCACCCTGGTCGAACTGGGCTCCGGCTCCTCCGAGAAGACCCGGCTGCTGCTGGACGCCCTGCGCGCGCTCGACACCCTGGAGACGTACGTCCCGGTGGACGTCAGCGAGAGCGCGCTGACCGCGGCCGGCGCCGCGCTCGCCGCCGAGTACCCCGGGCTCGCGGTGCACGGCGTGCTCGCCGACTTCACCGCCCGGCTCGGCCTGCCCCCGGAGGGCGGCCCGCGCCTGGTCGCCTTCCTCGGCGGCACCCTCGGCAACCTGCTGCCCCTGGAGCGCGCGGCCTTCCTGCACCGCCTGCGCGCAGCCCTGGAGCCGGGCGACTTCCTGCTGCTCGGCACCGACCTGGTCAAGGACCCGGCGGTGCTGGTCGCCGCCTACGACGACTCCGCCGGGGTGACGGCCGAGTTCAACCGGAACGTGCTCAACGTGCTCAACCGCGAGCTGGGCGCCGACTTCGACCCGGACGCCTTCGAGCACGTCGCGCTCTGGGACGCGGAGCAGGAGTGGATCGAGATGCGGCTGCGCTCGCTGCGCGCGCAGACCGTGAAGATCCCGACCCTGGACCTGCCGGTGCACTTCGCCCGGGGCGAGGAGCTGCGCACGGAGGTGTCGGCCAAGTTCCGCCGGGAGCGGGTGGCCGGGGAGCTGGCGGCGGCGGGGCTGCGGCTGACCCACTGGTGGACCGACCCGCAGGGCCGGTTCGGGCTCTCGCTCTCCTCGCCGGTCTGACCGGCGCGGCCCGGGCTCCCGTGGCGGCCAATTTGCTTGTTCACCTTACGAATTCTCAGAGCAAAACTTGAGGGTCCTGGTGTACAAGACTTAAACGAATAGGGGTTACGATCTCGGCTACCGAGCTCAGCGTTGAGTACCAGGAGTCAGATCGTGAGCGTCACCCAGAAGCCCTCCGGGGCGGTCGAGGCCCCCGTGCCCGGCCGCCTCGGCTTCGTCGTCTTCATCACCGCGGCAGCGGCCCTCGGCGGCTTCCTGTTCGGCTACGACAGCTCCGTGATCAACGGCGCCGTCTCCGGCATCCAGGAGAAGTTCGGCGTCGGCAGCGGCGTGACCGGACTGATCGTCTCCTCGGCGCTGCTGGGCTCGGCGATCGGCGCGGCGCTCGCCGGACGGTTCGCCGACCGGTACGGCCGCATCAAGGTCATGAAGGCGGGCGCGCTGCTGTTCGCGGTCAGCGCGGTCGGTTCGATGCTGCCGTTCTCCGCGTGGGACCTCGCCCTGTGGCGCGTCCTCGGCGGCGCGGCCATCGGCATCGCCTCGGTGATCGCCCCGACGTACATCGCCGAGGTCGCTCCGACCAGGTACCGCGGCCGGCTGGCCTCCTTCCAGCAGGCCGCGATCGTGCTCGGCATCGCGATATCCCAGCTGGTCAACTGGGTGCTCGCGCAGGCCGCCGGCGGCGACACCCGCGGCCACCTGCTCGGCCTGGAGGCCTGGCAGTGGATGCTCGGCATCTGCGTCGTCCCGGCCGCGGTCTACTTCGTGCTCGCCTCGGTCATCCCCGAGTCCCCGCGCTACCTGATCCAGGCCGAGCGTCTGGACGAGGCCCGCAAGGTGCTCGCCGACGTCGAGGGCGAGGGCGTCGACCCCGACGCCCGGATCACCGAGATCCGGACGCTGATCGCCTCCGACCACCGCCCGCGCTTCCGCGACCTGCTCGGCGGCCGGTTCGGCCTGCTCCCGATCGTCTGGGTCGGCATCGGCCTGTCGGTCTTCCAGCAGCTGGTCGGCATCAACGTGATCTTCTACTACTCGTCGATCCTGTGGCAGTCGGTCGGCATCGACCAGAGCAACTCGCTGCTGATCAGCTTCGTCGGCTCGGTGATCAACATCCTCGGCACCGTGATCGCGATCGTGCTGGTCGACCGGATCGGCCGCAAGCCGCTCGCCCTGATCGGCTCGGCCGGCATGGCGGTCGCGCTCGGCACGGCCGGCTGGGCCTTCTCCTCGGCCACCGGCAGCGGGGACAACCTCACCCTGCCGGACCTCCAGGGCACCGTGGCGCTGGTCGCCGCCAACGCCTTCGTGCTGTTCTTCGCGATGTCCTGGGGCGTGGTCGTCTGGGTGATGCTCGGCGAGATGTTCCCGAACCGGATCCGCGCCGCCGCGCTCTCCGTCGCCGCCTCCGCGCAGTGGATCGCGAACTGGGCGATCACCCTCTCGTTCCCGTCCATGTCGCGCTGGAACCTGTCGTCGACCTACCTGATCTACGCCGCCTTCGCGGCGCTGTCCATCCTCTTCGTGGCGAAGTTCATGAAGGAGACCAAGGGCGTCCGACTGGAGGACATGGGCTGATCCGCCCGTCGGACTCTCGGCCCCCGCACCCCGGCGCGATCAGCGCGGGGGTGCGGGGGCCGAATCGTTTCCGCGGGGCCGGGATCGCCCTGCGGAGGGTCGCGGGGCGCGGGACGGGGACCCCGGGGCGCGAGGCGGGGGTGCGGGCGGAGGCGGCGGGGCGCGGGCGCGAGGCTCGGGCGAGGCGGGGGTCCGACGGCTCAGGTCCGCTCGGCGAGCCGGGCGTAGCGCAGGGTGAGGCCGTCGAGCAGCGCCTCCAGCCCGGTCTCGAAGGCGCCCTCGTCCACCGTCCCGCGGTGCCCGGCCAGCCGGTGCGCCTCGCCGAGGTGCGGGTAGTCGGCCGCGTCGTAGACGTCGGCGTCCGCCGGGAAGCCGGCCGCGAAGGAGGCGAGGGCCGAGCCGGTGACGAAGTAGCGCATCAGCGCGCCGATCCTGGTGGCCTGGCCGCGCGGCCATCCGGACTCGACCAGGTGGCCGAAGACCGCGTCGGCCAGCCGCAGCGCGTTCGGCCGCCGCCGGGGGCCCTGGGCGAGCACCGGGACGATGTTGGGGTGGGCGGCCAGCGCGGCGCGGTAGGAGCGGGCCCAGTCGCGCAGCGCCTCGGCCCAGGGGGTGGCGGGGGTGGCGGGGGCACCGGCAGTGGCGGGGGCGCCGGCGGTTCCGGCCGTCCCTGCGGTTCCGTCGGCTCCGGCCGCCCCTGCGGCTTCGTCGGCTGCGGCGGTCCCGGTGGTTTCCGCGGTCCCGAACATCGACAGGTCGACCTCGCCGATGACGCTGTCCACCACCGCGTCCAGCAGGTCGTCCTTGGTGGCGAAGTGGTTGTAGAGCGACGGCCCGCTGACCGACAGCTCGGTGGCGAGTCGGCGGGTGGAGAGGGCGTCCAGCCCCTCGTCGTCGATCAGCCGCAGCGCGGCGGCGACGATGCGCTCTCGGCTGAGCAGCGGGGTGCGTGGACGGGCCATCGCGACGGGTTCCTCCGGTTCGTCCGGTCGGGTGCGTGGGGACCGATTCTGGCAGGTGCCTCTTCCCAGCGCGGGCCGGGCGGGGCTACAGTCGCCCCCATAAAACTTGCAGCGCTAGTTTAATGGGCCAGGGCCCCGCGCCGGGCCCTGGACACCGCATTCGGGAGCCTCCGTGAACCTGGAGTTGTCCGAGGAGCAGGCCGCCGTCCGGGACCTCGCCGCCTCCTTCACCGACCGCGAGATCGTGCCGTACGCCGCCGAGTGGGACCGCGCCGAGTCCGTCGACCGCGCGATCGTCGGCAAGCTGGCGAAGGTGGGCTTCCTGGGGCTGACCATCCCGGAGGAGTACGGCGGCAGCGGCGGCGACCACCTCGCGTACTGCCTCGTGCTGGAGGAGCTCGGGCGCGGCGACTCCGCCGTGCGCGGGATCGTCTCGGTCTCGCTCGGCCTCGTCGGCAAGTCCGTCAACGCCTTCGGAACCGAGGAGCAGAAGCGGCACTGGCTGCCCCGGCTCACCTCGGGCGAGGCGCTCGCCTGCTTCGCGCTCACCGAGCCGGGCACCGGGTCGGACGCCGCCAACCTCACCACCCGGGCCGTCCGGGACGGCGAGGACTGGCTGATCAGCGGCGCCAAGACGTTCATCACCAACGGCACCTGGGCCGACGTCGCCCTGGTCTTCGCCCGCACCGGCGGCGACGCGCCCGAACAGCGGGGCCACCGGGGCATCACGGCCTTCCTGGTCCCCACCGACCTGCCCGGCTTCACCCGCACCGAGATCCACGGCAAGCTCGGCCTGCGCGGCCAGGCCACCGCCGGGCTCACCTTCGAGGACGTCCGGGTGCCGGACAGCGCCCGGCTCGGCGAGGTCGCCAAGGGGTTCTCGGTGGCCATGGCGGCACTGGCCAAGGGCCGGATGTCGGTGGCGGCCGGCTGCGTCGGCATCGCCCGGGCCTGCCTGGAGGCCGCCGTCCGCTACGCGGGCGAGCGCGAGCAGTTCGGCAGGCCGATCGCCTCCCACCAGCTCGTCCAGGAGCTGCTGGCCGGCATCGCCGTGGACGTCGAGGCCGCCCGGCTGCTCACCTGGAAGGTCGCCGACCACATCGAGCGCGGCCTGCCGTTCGCCACCGAGTCCTCCGTCGCCAAGCTGTACGCCAGCGAGGCCGCCGTCCGGGCCGCCAACAACGCGCTCCAGGTCTTCGGCGGGTACGGGTTCATCGACGAGTACCCGGTCGGCAAGTACCTGCGCGACGCGCGGGTGATGACCCTCTACGAGGGCACCAGCCAGATCCACCAGCTGCTCATCGGACGCGCCCTCACCGGCGTCAACGCCTTCTGACCCGTTCCGCCCCGCCACCCGCCCCCGCCACCCGACAAGGAGCCCGACGACGTGCGTCCCGTCTACTTCGCCGCCGCCCGCCGCACACCCATCGGCCGGCTGCGCGGTGCGCTCGCCACGGTCCGCCCGGACGACCTCTCGGCCACCGTGCTGCGCGCCCTGCTCGCCGACGCGCCCGCGCTCGACCCGGCCCGGATCGACGACGTCTACTGGGGCGCCGCCAACCAGGCCGGCGAGGACAACCGCAACGCCGCCCGGATGGCCGTCCTGCTGGCCGGCCTGCCGGAGACCGTCCCCGGTGCCACCGTCAACCGGCTCTGCGCCTCCGGGCTGGAGGCCGTCACCCTCGCCGCCCGGGCCATCGGCTCCGGCGAGGCGGACGTGGTGCTGGCCGGCGGCTGCGAGTCGATGACCCGCGCCCCCTTCGTCCTCCCCCGCCCGGACGAGGCGCTGCCGCACCGGATGGAGACCTTCGACACCCGGCTCGGCTGGCGGCTCACCAACCCACGGATGGCCGAACTGCACGGCGTGCTCAGCATGGGCGAGACCGCCGAGGAGGTGGCCACCCGGTACGGCATCGGCCGGGAACGCCAGGACGCCTTCGCGCTGCGCAGCCACCAGCGGGCCGGAGCCGCTCGCAAGGACGGGCACTTCGACGCCGAACTCGTCCCGGTCGAGCGGCCGGACGGGGTGACGGTGAGCCGGGACGAGAGCATCCGCGAGGACACCAGCCTGGCGAAGCTCTCCGGGCTCAAGCCGGTGTTCCGGCCGGGGGGCACCGTCACCGCCGGGAACGCCTCGCCGATGAACGACGGGGCGGCCGGGCTGCTCCTGGTCGGTGAGGAGGCGCTGCGCGACCTCGGGCTCCAGCCGCTCGGCCGGTACGTGGCCGGGGCCTCGGCCGGGGTGCAGCCGGACGTCATGGGCATCGGGCCGGTGCCGGCCACGGCGAAGGTGCTCGCGCGGGCCGGCTGGTCGCTCGCCGACCTGGACACCGCCGAACTGAACGAGGCCTTCGCCGCCCAGGCGCTCGCCTCGGCCGACGGCATCGGGTTCAGCCCGGAGCGGGCCGAGGAGGTGGTCAACCCCAGCGGCGGCGCGATCGCGCTCGGCCACCCCCTGGGCGGCTCCGGCGCCCGCATCCTCACCACCCTGCTGCACCGGATGCGCCGCACCGGCGCCAGGCGCGGCCTGGCCACCATGTGCGTGGGTGTCGGGCAGGGTACGGCCGTGCTGGTCGAGAACGTCTGACGACCGGCGGCGGCGGGGAGGCGGCTGACGGGTGGCGGCGAACAGATGACGGGTGGCGGGTGACAGATGACGAAATCTGTTTTCTGTCATCTGTCATCTGTCATCTGTCATCTGTTCGCCGTCCGATGTCAGCCGTCACCTGCCACTCGTCGCTCGTCGCCTGTTGATCCAACTTCCAAGGAGTTCACATGACGCGGTTCGCGGGGAAGGTCGCCGTGGTGACCGGAGCGGCGCAGGGCATCGGGGCGGCCACCGCCCGCCGGCTGGCGGAGGAGGGCGCGGCGGTCGCCGTCGTCGACCTCACCGCCGAGCGGGCGGCCGGGACGGTCGCCGAGATCACCGCCAAGGGCGGCACCGCCCGGGCGTACGGCTGCGACGTGGCCGACTACGACGCCGTGGAGGCGGTGTTCGCCCAGGTCGCGGCGGACCTCGGCGGGGTGCACATCCTCGTCAACAACGCCGGGATCACCCGGGACAACCTGTTCTTCAAGATGCCGAAGTCCGACTGGGACGCGGTGCTGACGGTCAACCTGACCAGCGCGTACAACTGCAGCCACGTCGCGCAGAAGTACATGGTGGCGCAGAAGTACGGGAAGATCGTCTCGCTCAGTTCGCGCTCCGCCCTCGGCAACCGGGGCCAGGCCAACTACGCGGCCGCCAAGGCCGGCATCCAGGGCCTCACCGCGACCCTGGCGATCGAGCTCGGGCCGTTCAACGTCAACGTCAACGCCGTCGCGCCCGGGTACATCGCCACCGCGATGACCGCCGCCACCGCCGAGCGGGTCGGCAGCAGCGCCGAGGACCACCAGGCCGAGGTCGCCGCCCGGACGCCGCTGCGCCGGGTCGGGCAGCCGGAGGAGATCGCCTCGGTCGTCGCCTTCCTGGCCAGCGAGGAGGCCTCCTACGTCAGCGGACAGACGCTGTACGTCAACGGCGGTGCGCGCTAGGCGTGTTGTCTCGGGACGCCGGTTCCGTGGCGCCCTCGACGGCGAGCCGCCGCGGGAGCGCGGACGTCTTCCGGGGGCCGGCGGCGCGGTCCGCCGCCCCCGCCGGTGGCGGCTCCTGGACTCGGCGGCCGCTCACCGGGGCCCCAGGATCTCGGGGCTCCCGGTGAGCGGCCGTGCGTGGCGTCAGCGTGCGAACTTCTCGATGGCCTCCGGGGTGACGGGGGTGAAGAAGTTGACGAGGTTGCCGTCGGGGTCGCGGAACAACAGCGACCGGTTGCCCCAGGGCATCGTGGTGGGTTCGTTGACGAAGTCGGCGACGAAGCCGGTCAGGTTCCGGTGAACGCGGTCCACGTCGTCGACGAGGAACTCGGTGATCACGCTGTGGTTGTCCGCCGGGCGGGCGGAACCCGGGGCGAACAGCGGGACGGTGCGGGTACTGGCGATCGCGAGGGTCGCGCCCGCGGTCCTGAGTTCGGCGAAGTCCTCGGTGACCCGTACCGCCCGGATCCCCGTCGCCCGCTCGTAGAACTCGACGAGGCGTGCGACGTCGCCGGTGATGATGCGGATCGAGACGAAGTCCATGGGAATCTCCTTGGCCGTGCTGGAGGCGTGCACGAGGCGTGCACGTCGCAGGCTAGGAGGATTAGTGGACAGAATCGGTCCTCTATTCGCATTAGGCTGCGGACATGTCCCGACCCACCGGCCGCGTGCTGACGCTCCTGGAGCTGCTGCAGTCGGGCGGCACCCGGACCGTGGCCGAACTCGCCGACCGTCTCGGCGTCGAAGGGCGCACCGTGCGGCGGTACGTGGACCAGCTGATCGACCTGGACGTGCCCGTGGAGTCGGTGCGCGGCCGCTACGGCGGGTACCGGCTGTCCCCCGGGTACCGCCTGCCTCCGCTCATGCTCAGCGACGACGAGGCGCTGGCCGTGCTGCTCGGCCTGGTCGCCGGCCGCCGGGCAGGGCTGACGACGGCGGAGCGCACGGCGAACGAGACGGCCTCGGCGAAGATCCGGCGGGTGCTGCCCAAGCACATCGCCCACCGGCTCGACGCCCTCCTGGAAGCCCTCGCCTTCACGGATCAGCCCGGCGAGTTGGACCAGCCGGACGCCGGGCTCCTGCTCACCATCGCCGATGCGGTGCGCCACCGCCGGCCGGTCTCGATCCGCTACACCGACCGCGACGGACGGCGCAGCGAACGCACACTGCACGCGTACGGGATCGTCGCCCATGCGGGCCGGTGGTACGTGACGGGCGAGGACGCCCGGGTCGGCGAGGACCGGACCTTCCGGCTCGATCGCATCGCGGCCGCGAGGGCCCTGCCCGGCTCGTTCGAAGCGCCCGCGGGTCCCGCTCCGGCCGAGCGCGTGTTGTCGGGGTTCGCCACGGCCGAGTACCGGCACGAGGTGACCTTGCGGATCCACGGGACGGTCGAGCAGATCCGCGCGCACCTGCCCGCGAGCGTCGCGATTCTGGAGGAGCACGAGCCCGCGGCCGGCCAGGACCCGGCGGCCGGGCACTGGCTGCGCGTCGAGCTGCGGGCGCAGGAGCTCGACTGGCTGCCCCGGGTCCTCGCCTCGCTCGACCGGCCGTTTGTCATCGAGCGCCCCGACGCGCTGCGCGACCTCGTCATCGCGCTCGCCGATCGCCTCACGTCCTGCGCCCGCCAAGTCTGACGGCGAGGCACCGATGCCAGAAGACGGCACGGTCGGGCGGATTTCTGACGCGTCATCACCTGACGGCCCCAGGTGGGAGGTTACTTTCCCCTGGGATGACCTTTACCTTTTCGCGTGGCCGAGCGTGACCATGGCCTCGATCGTGCGACCCCACCAAATGACTATGGCATGATCATGCAGCTCTCGATGGGATGGCCGGACCGACCCGACCGAACCAGGTCGGGCCCTGCGCCCCAAGGAGCCCCATGGGCAGCCCCGCCACCCTCCGCCGCGCCCTGGCCCTGCTCGCCGTGGGGGCCACCGCCCTCACGGCCGGCACCGTCGCCGTTCCGGCCGCCGGCACCGCGATCGCCGCCCCCGCCCACGACCTCACGGGCGTCCACGTGCGCCCCGCCTCCTTCGGGCAGCACAGCGCCCAGGGCCGCCCCGCCCCGCTGAGCACCACCCAGTGCGTCAGCCAGGTCGGCATCCACTGCTACTCGCCGCTGCAGTACCGGGCCGCCTACAACCTGAACCCGCTGTACCAGGAGGGCATCACCGGCAAGGGCCGCACGATCGTCATCGTCGACTCCTTCGGCTCGCCGACCATCCAGCACGACCTGGAGGTCTTCGACAAGCAGTGGGGCATCCCGGACACCAACGTCGAGGTGGTCAAGTGGGGCAACGTCCCCACCTGGGACCCGAAGAACCCCGACCACACCGGCTGGGCGGGCGAGACCACCCTGGACGTCGAGTACGCCCACGCGATCGCCCCCGACGCGCACATCATCCTGGTCGAGACCGGCGTCGCCGAGACCGAGGGCACCACCGGCCTGCCCGAGATGATGGACGCCGAGAAGGCCCTCATCAAGGCCGGCCGCGCCGACGTCATCTCGCAGAGCTTCGGCGCCACCGAGAACACCTTCCCGGGGTACGACAAGGGCGACTTCAAGTCGCTCACCGACCTGCGCTACGCCTTCCAGGCCGCCGCCGACCACAACGTGACCGTGCTGGCCGCCTCCGGCGACAACGGTGCCACCGACGCCAAGGAGAACGGCACCGACCTGTACCCGTACAAGGTCAACTCCTGGCCGTCCTCGGACCCGCTGGTCACCTCCATCGGCGGCACCCAGCTCACCCTGGACGACTCCGGCAACCGCACCGCGCCCGACAAGGTGTGGCACGACAAGTCCGGCGCCGGTGGCGGTGGCGTCTCGGGCATCTTCGAGCGCCCGTGGTACCAGGCGGGTGTCGCCGGCGTCACCGGCAACCACCGCGGCACCCCGGACATCAGCATGAGCGCGGCCGTGGACGGCGCCGCCTGGACCTACGAGTCCTACGACCCGACCTCCGTCGGCTGGCACCTCACCGGCGGCACCAGCGAGGCCACCCCGCTGTTCTCGGGCGTCGTCGCACTCGCCGACCAGCTCGCCGGGCACCGCCTCGGGCAGCTCAACTGGCGCCTGTACGGCATGAACCTGCTGCCGAGCAAGTGGAGCGGCATCGTGGACGTGAAGCAGGGCGACAACGGCTGGGACGGCGTCACCGGCTACAACGCCACCGAGGGCTACGACCTCGCCAGCGGCCTGGGCACCATCGACGGAACGCAGTTCGTGCACGCGATCGCCGGTCGGTGAGCGGGCGGGTCGCCCGTGGCAGGTGACGCGGGCGATGGGTGACAGGTAACAGATAACAGACGACAGCGAACAGCTGACAGATTTTGAAATCTGTCAGCTGTTCGCTGTTTTCCGTCCGCTGTTGTCCGTCCGCTGTTACCCGTCGGCGGTCGGTCAGCCGGTGGCGGCGAGCTGGGCGAGGTAGCGCTCGGCGGCGCGGAGCTTGCGACCGTCGGCACCCGGGAGGTAGGCGCGCAGTTCGATGATCTCCGGGGCGATCCGGATGGCCTCCGCACGGTCGGTGATGGCCCGCCAGCAGGCCTCGGCGTTGGTGGCCGCCCGCTGGGTCTCCGGGTGGTCCGGGCCCTGCGAGCGGAGCAGCGTCAGGGCCACCTCGCGGTAGATGTCCGCGGCCTCGGCCGTCCGGCCCGCGAGCCGGCAGACGTGCGCCCGGACCTGCCGGACCTGCAGCACCGGCTCGGAGACGGCGCCGTGCTCGGCGATCGCCTCCAGTTCGAGGGCGAAGGCCAGATCGGTGGCGGCGGCGTGGTCCCCGGCGTCGGCGCTCCGGACGATCCGTCCGATCACCTCGCGGTAGTCCGCGCGGGGCGGACCGGCCGCGCCGTCCTCGTCGGCCGGGGCTTCGGCAGTGGCGTCGCCCGGAGCCGGAGCAGGAGCCGGAGCCTCGTCGGCCGACGGCGCGTCGGCGGTGGCCTCGCCGACCGGCACCTCGTCCCGCGGCACCTCGTCGACCGGCACCTCGTCCTGCGGCACCTCGTCCTGCGGCGCGGCGTCGGCCGACAGCTCGTCAGCAGTCGCGTCCTCGGCCGGAACGACGTCGACGGGCTCCCCCTCGACGGGCACCTCGTCCGTCGGCGCGGGCTCCACCGGGACGGCCTCAGACTCGGACGCCGCCTCGACCTCGACGTCGACCTCAGACGCCGCCTCGACCTCGACCTCGGGCTCCTCGACAGCCTCGCGCGCCTCCGCGACGGCCTCCGCGACGGCCTCCCCGACCGCGATCTCGGAGGCCGCCACGGCCTCCTCCTGCGGGAGTTCGGGCTCGGCGACGGCCTCGCCCGTCGGTTCCGGCCGGGACTTGAGGAGCGTGACACCCGCCGGAGGCGTGCTGTCCTCGGGCACGGCGTCGGCCGGGGCGGGCTTGAGCAGGCTCACGCCCGGGGCCGCCGCTGTCTCGCCCGCCTTCAGCAGGCTGACCGGACGGGCCGGTCGCGGCGCAGTGGGCGGAACACCCGGCTTGACCAGGCTGACCGGACCGCCCGCGGCCGCCGGGGCCCCGGTCGGCGGCGCGGGCACCGCGGCCGGAGCCGGCACCGGCCACTCGGGGACCGCGTCCCGCGGCTCCCCCGGACGCGGTAGCGGCGGCGCCGGGGGCGACGACATGTCGGAGGGCACCACACCGGCCGCCTGAACCGCCGACACCGCCGACATCGACACCGCCGACGCCGCCGGCATCGGCGGAACCTCGGCCGGCAGGCCCTCGCCGCGACGAGCCGTATTGCGGAAGAACGGCCGGTCCGGGGCGTGCGTGGCCAGGATGACCACGTCCGGACGCAGCACCGAGTACACCTGCTGCCGCAGCTGCTCCGGCGCGAGCACCTCGCCCGCACCCGGCCGACCGCCGTGCAGCGCCTCGATCAGTGCGCGGGTGAAGGTGCCGATCTGCTCCGGGTCCGGACTGACCACCGCCCACAGCGGGATGCCCTCGCTGAGCGGCGAGACGGTGCCCTGGAGGTACGGCCAGGCGTTCTGGTCGGCGCTCAGATCGGCGATGACGAGGGTCTGCCACTCGGCCGGACGGTGGCTCAGCTCGGCGGCGATGGCTGGCCAGGGGAGGCCGTCCTGCTTGGCGTCGCGCAGGGTCAGTTGGAGCTGTCCGCCGCGCTTGTCGGCGACGACGTGGCCGCCCAGGTGGATCAGCAGCGGTCCGGGGTGGCGGGAGGCGGCGCGCAGGTGGGCGAGGACGGTGTGCGGGTCGCCGGCACCGGGGAGGTGGACGGCGTCCACCGCGTCCGCTGCGAGGAGCACCTGCGGCGAGACGGCGGCGAGCATCGCCGAGAGCACCGGCGCCTGGGTCGGCCCGCCACGGCCCCAGGTGCGGCGGCCGGAGGTGCCGTACCCGCCCTCGATCACCAGGATCCGCCCGCGCGGCGCGGCACCGAGCCCGCCGGTAGCACCGGCGCTGCCGGCACCACCCGTACCGACGGCGGCGACCGGCGCCGCGCTCTGGACCGGGAACGGCGGCGGGGTCGCCGAGGACAGGGCCCCGGCGGCGGGCAGCCCGGTGAGGGTCCATCCGGTGGGCGGAACGGGCGGTGCCGTCGGGGGCGCGGGCGGCGGCGCGGGCGCCTGCCCGACCGGTTGCGCGGCACCCGGCGCGGAGGCGGTGACCGGAGCGGGCGCCGGGACGGGAGCGGGGGCGGCCGGAGGCGCCGGCGGCGGCTCGTACAGCGCGGCGGGACCGGGCGGGTGGTCCTCGGCCGGGAGGCGCGGGGGCGGCGGTACGGCGTCCCAGGGACCCGATTCCGGTGCAGGGTCGGGACCTCCGGAAACCGCTGTCGTCTCCGCCATCTCCTGGTCACCGCCCCGCCCCGCCGCTCCCGCGGCGTCTGATGCCCTCGCCTGCGTGGTGCCTGCCACCACACTCCGTGCGCGCCACCCTACGAGATCCCGGCTCACCCGTTCCAGGCCGGGTGGCCGATCGGCGCGCCCACCCCCCGCCCCGTCCCGCTATGGTGCCGTCATGATCGATCCCGATCGCCCCCTGCTGTTCCTCGACGTGGACGGCCCGCTGATCCCCTTCGGTGACCCGCCCCCGGGCGGCTACCCCACCTACCGCAGCCCGTACGTCCCGTCCGGCACGGCCCCGGCCGGGAACCTGCTGATCGCCCGCGTGGACCCGGAGTTGGGGCCGCGGCTGCTGCGCCTGCCGGCCGAGCCGGTCTGGGCCACGACCTGGCTGGAGGACGCCAACGAGTGCCTCGCGCCCTGGCTCGGTCTGCCCCGACTGCCCGTCGTGGACTGGCCGGTGGACGACACGGACACCCCGGACTGGCCCGACGGACCGGACGGCCTGCACTGGAAGACCCGTGCGCTGGTCGAATGGGCGGGCGGACGGCCGTTCGCCTGGGTGGACGACGAGATCACCGAGGCCGACGGCCGCTGGGTCGCCGCGCACTCCCCCGCCCGCGCCATGCTGCACCGGGTGGACCCCCGACGAGGGCTCACCGAAGCGGACTTCACGGCCCTGGATACCTGGCTGCGGACGGTCTGACCGGCCGGCGCAGCCTCCCCGCCCACGGGCCGCCGGCGCACCCTCCCAGCCCACGGGCCGCCGGCCGCCGGGCAGTCGGCCGCCCGATCCGCCGGCCACATCCGTGCGAGACGTCCACAGGGCCGCCACATCGGCCACCGGCCCGTCAACTCGACTGCCCGGCCACCCCCGTGGGGAGTGACCGGGCAGTCGGCGGTCCGCTTCAGGACCCCGCGAGCAGGTCCCGCAGCAGGGCGACGGTGTCGGCGTCCAGGTCCCGGCCAGTGCGGCGACTGAGCGCGTCCAACCGGTTGACGGCGCGCAGGAGTTGGTCCCGGGCGCCGGCCGAGGCGTAGGCGTAGAAGAGGTCCCGGTGCAGCAGTTCGACGTCCGGGGCGACGGCGAGGCCGCGGAAGACGGCGGCCTCGGCGCTGCGGTGGTCGCCGTACTGCAGGCGGCGGGCGGCCAGTTCGTGGGCCGTGTCGACGATCGCCGCGATCATGTCCTGCCGCTCGGCCTCCGCCCAGCCGTACGAGGCCGGCGGGGCCTCGGCGAACGGTGCGCCGCGGACCAGGGCCAGGGCGTGGGCGAGGGCCGCGTCGGCGGTGGCACTGGTGCTGCGCATGCCGCGCCGGTAGAGGCCGCGGAACTCGTCCCAGTCGCAGGTGACCGCCGGGGCGAAGGCGTAGCCCTCGGTGCCCTCGGTGGGCAGGAAGGCGCGGCCCTCCGGCGAGGTGCCGAACCAGTCGGCCAGGTCGGAGAGTTTGGCCGGCAGCGGGCTCCTGGCGTCGCCCGCGGTGGGGTGCGGGTCGAGGTGCGCCGCCCCGGGGTGCAGGTCGTGGTCGAGTACGTGGAGTTCGGAACCCGGCCGCAGCGCCAGGTAGACGGCGAGCTCGGTGAGCCGGGGCAGCGCGCCGGGTGCGGCGGCGCCGAGGGCTCCCGCGACGTCCACCGGGCCGAGCAACCGGATCCGGGGGGCGTTGCGCGGGGCGTGCGCCTCCGGGGAGCGGAGGATGGCGAGCAGGTCGTCGCTGTCGCTGCGACCGGGCGTCGTCCGGGCGACCTGGGCGACGGCGGCGGGGCCGGGCTCGACGGCGGGCGCCGGTTCCTCCGTACCGACCGTGTCCGCGGTTTCGACGGCATCCGCGAACCCGGCGGGCCCGGTCCCGGCGGCGGACTCGGCGGCGGACTCCTCAGTCGCCTCCGAAGCCGCCTCCGAAGTGGACTCCGGAGCGTGGTCGGCCCGCGGCGCCGACTCCTCGACGGTCGTCGAGCCGGTCGGCTCCGCCGCCACCGGATCCCCCGCCACCGGCCGCGGCGCGACCGGCTGCGGCACGACGGGCTGGACGGCGAGCACGACCGTCGCCGTGGACTCCGAAGCGGAGTCCCCCGGCTCGTCCGCCCCGTCGCCCTCCGTCGGGTCAGGCCGCCGCAGGTCGCGGGTGGTCTCGTCGGTGGCCGCCTGCCGTCCCTGCCCGTTGACGACGAAGCGCGCCGGGCCGGCCGGCACCGGAGCCGGCCCGGGAACCGGAGCCGGAGTCGCGGCCGGAGCCGCGGGCGGCAGGGCGGCAGTCGCCGGAGCCGGCGCCACCGGATCGGTGCCCGCGAACGGGCTGGCCCCGGTGCCGATGACCCGGGCGAGCAGCCGGGGACCGGCAGCCGCGTCCGCGCCCTCGTCCGTCCCGCCCGCCACGGCCCCGCCACGAGCGGCACCTCCGCCCGGGGCGCCCCCGCCCGAAGCACCTCCGCCCGGGCCGCCACCAGCCGACGCCCCACCGACCGCCGAGACCGCCGAGGCGACCGAGGCCCCGACGGCGGCCAGCACCGGTACGGCGGCGGGCAGTTCGGTGGTGTCGGTGTCGTCCTCCGGTCCGTCCAGGGTCCAGGCCGGGGCCGGGTGCTGGGTGGTGTCGTCGGCGACCCGGAGCAGCTCGGCGACCTGGTCGTACTGCCGTACGTCGAGACGCTGCAGCTCGACCGTGAGGTGCAGGCCGGGGATCGCGGCCTGGCCGGAGGTCGGCAGGGTCCAGCGGGCGACCGGGCCGGTGCCGCGCTCGGGGGCGCGGGTGATGACGGCGACGCAGGTGCGCGGGCGGGCGTCGAGCAGGCGCCCGAGCTCGGCGGGGACGTCCCCGCCGGGCTGGTGGGCGCAGAGCACGATCTCGGGCGTCCAGGACTCGTCGGCCTGGCCGCGGCTGCGGGCCTCGCGCGGGCTGGTGGCCTCGGCGGCGACCAGGGTGGCGCGGGCCTTGGCGGTGCGCGGGCCGAGGGCGGCGAGCGCGGCCTCCAGGGTGGGGTGGCGGTGCACGCGTTCGGCGGCCGGGCCGCTGATCGGCACCTCCTCGGCGAGGTCCACCAGGTGCAGGTGGAGCCGGTCGGCGAGCGGGCTGTGGGCCAGTTCGATGGCGAGGGTGCGCAGCACGTCCCGGGCGTCGTCCGGGTGGCCGGACAGGTGGAGCAGCCGGACGGCCTCCAGGTCGGCGAGGACGACCGAGCCGTCCGGCGAGGTGCCGAGGGTGACGAGCGCGGGGTACGGCGCGGGGGTCTTCCGGGCCTGGCCGGGGCTGAGCAGGTCGCCCGAGTCGGCGCTGCACCACCACACGTTGGCGGCGTGGGCGGCGCGGAACGGCGCGATCGGGGTGGCCGGGCCGGACAGGTGCAGTTCGACGGTCTGGCCCTGGGTGATCCGGGCGGCGACGATGGCGGGCAGCCGCTTGCCGCCGCGCACGGTGTTGCGGGCCAGGGTGCGCAGGGCGCGGTCCAGCAGTTCCAGTCCGGCCTGGTCCTGGCGGGCCATCAGTTCGTTCTCGAAGGCGGCGGCCTCGGCCTCGGGCATCGCGATGCGGTGCCGGGGGCGGCGGGCGCGCTGCTGGGTGCCGCGCTTGTGGGCGACGGTGCCGACCATGATGGCGGCGAGCAGGACGCCGACGGTGGAGGCCGAGAGGGCGACGCCGTAGTCGTCGTCGGCGGCCGGGTCGGCGTGCGCGGCGGGCGCGTGCGCCGGCGTGTGCGTGGGCGCGGGCACCGGGGCCGACTGCGGCGCGCCCTGCGCGGGAGCGCCCGGCGCCGGGGTCTGCGCCGCGGCCTGGTCCCCGGCAGCCGGAGCGGGCGCCGGAGCGGGAGCGGGAGCGGGCGCCTGGTCCACGGGAGCGGGAGCGGGAGCAGGCGCCGGAGTGGCGGCCCCCGCCCCCGGCACCGTGAGCACCATCCCCGGCACCACCACGTCCGGATCCGTCAGCTGCTCGCCGTCCGGGGCCTGCGCCCCCTTGTTCGCCTCGAACAGCTTCGGCCACTGCTCCCCGTCCCCCAGCTCCCGCTGGGCGATGGTCGACAGGCTCTCCCCGACCTGGACGGTGATGGTGTGCTGCCCACCGGAACCGCCCGCACCACCGGGGCCGCCGGCCTCCGTCCCCGCCTCCGTCCCGGCCTGCGGGGCCCCCTGCGGCGCGCTCTGCGGCGTGCCCTGCGCGGCGTCCCCCGAGGGAGCCGGGGCGGGAGCCGGCGCCGGTGTCCTCGCCTCGTCAGGCTTGGCGTCCGCCGGCATCAGCAGCTCCCAGCCGGGCTGGATCGGCCGCTCGGCGTCGAAGCGGATGCCCGAATCGCCCATCACCCGGCCGTCGTTGAGCTTGGCGATCTCCACCCACCGTTCCCCCGAGCCCAGTTGGCGCTCGGCGATGGACCAGAGACTGTCGGCCGGGCGGGCGTCCCGCACCGTGTAGGTGGCCTGCTGCTCGGCGGCCGGCGTCAGGGCCGGCGCGGCCTGCGCGGCGGGCAGTGCGGCACGCTGCGCGCCGCCCGGCGCCAACTGGGCCTGGGCGACGGACCCGTGGGCCGGCTCGGGAACGGCCGCGAAGGCCGAACCGGCCACCGGCACCAGCGCGAGCACCGAGCCGACCAGCCCGGCCGCGAGCCGCTGGCTCCAGCCGAAGGCGGGGATGCGGTGGGCGATCCGGCCGCGCAGCTGGGCGGGGATCTCCAGCAGGACGGAGAGCGCGAAGCAGGCCCAGGCGATCCAGCCGACGACCACCAGCGCCCACAGGAACAGGCTTCCGTCGTCCGGACTGGTGAGCGCCTCGCCCACCCCGCCCGAGGCGACCTCGCCCATCCCGGCGACCGCCTCCGTGCCGTACAGCAGCAGCGCGGGGACGCCGAACAGCAGGGCGAGCAGGGTGACCAGCGCGCCGAGCGCGGTGATCACGGCACGGCCGCGCCCGCGGGATGGTCGGGGCACCGGGGCGGCGGGGGCGGCGGGCCCTCGGGCGCCGCCGGCGCGATGGGACGTCCCGGCCCGGCCGGTACGGGCCTGGGCGGTACGGGCCTGGTCCTTGGCACGTGGCGCGGCCATCAGTCGGTCTCCGCTTTCTCGACTCCGTGGACGAGGGTCGCACTGCCCTTGCCCGTTACCTTCCGTTCCCCGAGGGCGCCCAGCAGGACGGGGCGGTAGTCGGCCCGCACGGTGACGGTGACGACCTTGCCGTCGCCGGAGAACTCGACCTCGCCCGCCCGCAGGCCGTACAGGGCGAGGTAGGCATCGGCGGCGTCCCGGACGTACTTCTCCTGGACCTTGAAGCCCTTGCCCTGCAGGACGGCCGCCCGGTCGAGCTGCTGGCCGCCGACCCGCGCGGCCTCCAGGGCGTAGGCGTCGGTCCGCTCGGCGACCCGCAGCCGGCCGCCGGCGTCGATCACCAGGGCGATGACGAGCACGACGTACGCCGCGCAGATCGCCACGAAGAGGGCCACCGCGCCCCGGTCGGACCGGCGCGCCGACAGCCGTCGCCGCAGACGGCTCACCACTCCCGTCCCCTCCCCCCACTCCGCACGATGCTCTCCCCACCGGCCCCCACCGGGCGCCGCTCGGTACCGTTGTGTCATCCCCCGGGCGCTCTCCGCTTGCGTCTCCCCCGCACGGGCCGTCTCCAATCCCCCGTCTTCCGGGTGACGGCGCCGCGCGCCGTCATGTGCCCCGGTAACGGTCCACCACCGAGGTGAACTCGCCGACGAGGTGCTTCGTCACGGGTACCCCCGACGGTCCGCCGAGCAGGTCGGCCAGTTCCACGTCGCAGACCACCGTGACGGTGACGGTGGTGACCGGTCCGCCCGGCAGGTTCAGTTCCCCCCTGCCGACCCGCACGTCACCGTTGCGGCAGGACACGCCCTGCTGGCGCAGCGTCGCGAGGGCGGAGTCCCTGGCCGGCTGGTCCATGCCGTCCACGCTGCGCTGCAGGGAGGCGGTCCTGGCCGCGGCCCGGGCGGCGGCCTCCACGGTGCCGGCCGTGGACTGCACCCGCCCGGCGGCGATGGCCACCAGGACGAGTCCGACCACGCCCGGCACGACGATCGCCGCCTCGATCGCGATCCCGCCCCGGTCCCGCCTGCGCGGACGCGGACGTGACCGGAGCCGCAGACGGGAACGCAGACGGGACCGCGGCCGGCGACCGCCGCCCGACGCCCCCTGTGCCGCCGGTACGCCCGGTGCCCCCGCCATGCCCGTCACGCCCGTCATGCCCGTCACGGCGTCACCACCGGCGCCACGAAGCGCTCTCGCGGCGCCTCGGCGAACTGGGTGACGGCGGGCGCCCTGAGCCCCGGAATCAGCAGCGGCGGGTTCAACCGCACGGTGACCCTGATGGTCTGCGCCGTGCTGCCGTCGGTGCGCACCGTGTACCCGTGCACGCCCTGCCGGTCGAGGAAGTCGCGGGCCTGCCGCTGGGCCGCCTCGTTCTTCTCGCCGTCCGTCGCACTGCCCTGCACCCGGCCGGCGTCCACGCCCTCGCGGGCGGCGGTGAGCGCGACCTGCCGGTCGTACCAGATCAGCGCGGCCTGGACGACGAGCAGCAGGAGCAGCAGGACGACCGGGAAGACGATGGCCAGGCTCAGGCTCATCGCCCCCCGGTCGCCCCTGCGGCGGAGAGCAGGACGCGTCACTGGGTGGCGCCGCCCGCACCCGCGCCCGCGCCGCCGCCCGGCATGTTCGGGTCCTGCTCGACCTTCTTGACGACCTTGTCCTTCAGCAGGTAGAGCGCGGTCGCCACGGCGCCCGCGACGAACACCAACGCGATGATGGCCAGGGCGAGTTCGATGCTGATCGCACCGCGGTCGCCGCGCGCGCGGGCGGCCCGCAGCCGGCCGAGCCGGAAGGTGAACAGCAGCAGCGCGAACTGGACCGGTAGCAGGACGGGGCGCAGCACCCGATCTGCCAGCTGGACGAGTCGTACGGTCATCGGGATCTCCGGGAGTGTGGCCGTGTGGTGTGGTGTGGCGGGTGGTGCCGGCTGCTCCGACCGGGCCGATGGGGCCCGGAAGGACGTGAACGAGGCAATGGGCGCGGTCAGTTGAGCATCTGGTGCAGGGCGGGGAAGACGATCAGGACGGTCATCAGCAGGGTCAGCGCGGCCCCGGGCGCGACCATCCGTTCGCTGTCGGCGTTCGCGCGGGCGAGGTCCTCGGCGAGCAGTTCCCCGCGCAGGCCCTTGGCGCGGGCCCGCAGGGTGTCGTACACGGCGGCGCCGTCGTTGCCGGACAGCCGCATGATGTCGGCCACGTCCTGGAGCGGGCTCAGCCCCAACTCCTCGGCGAGCGCGTCGAGTCCGGCCCACGGCGGGAGCCGGTCGGTGGCCGCGCGTTCCAGGGCGTCGCGGATCCGCCGGAACACCGCGCCCTGCCCGACCGAGGCGGCCCGGCGCAGCGCCTCGGCGGGGCCGCAGTCGGCGGCCCGCTCCATCGCGACGAGTTCCAGGTAGGCGGCGATGCCGTGCAGGTACTCGGTGCGCGCCTCCTTGGCCTCGCCGCGCACGATGGCGTCCGGGACGAACCAGAGCAGTCCGGCCAGCAGCGGGCCGATGACCAGCGGCAGCGCGAACGGCAGGCCGACGTCCATCAGCACGGCCATCGCGCCCAGGTAGGCGGGGAGCATCAGGCCGAGCGCGGCGAACAGCAGCTTGTGCACCATGAACCGGGCCGGGGTGCGGCCGATCAGGGCGAGTTCGCGGCGCGGGACGGAGACCCCGCGCAGGTGGACGGACCGTTCGCCGATCCGGTCGTACCAGCGGGGCCGCTCGTCCGGGTGCTGCTCGCGGTCGGCGGGGGTGGCGTGCAGCCGGTCCAGCGCCTGGCGCAGGTCCGGGGGCGCAGGGCGCAGTTCGGCGACCAGGAGGGCGAGGCCGCCGGCCGCGGCGGCGCCGGCCAGCACGGACCAGGGGGAGATCACCGGACCTCCCCGAGCAGTTCGGCCGGCTGCGGCTCGGTCGCCGGTGCGGCGGAGCGCCGCCCGCTCCTGCTGCGCCGGTCCGGTGTCAGCAGCCGGGGCACCGGCGGGTGGGAGGCCAGCGCCCGCATCCAGGCGATGATCGCCACGAACAGGGCGGCGACGACGGCGAGCACCACCTGGCCGAGGAAGGTCCCGTACGGCCGGGTGTACTCGGTGTTGAAGGAGCCGACCGTGACGACCAGCACGATGATGCCGACCAGCCAGCGGATGGTGGTCCGGTGCTTGGCCCGGTCGGCCTCGATGGCGCGGCGCTGGCGGACCTCCTCGCGCACCGAGTCGGCCATGTCGGAGAGGGTGCGGGCGAGTCCGGGGCCGCTGTCCCCGGCCCGCAGCACGAGCGCGGCGAGGACCTTGTCGGCGGTGGCGTCGGCGAGGCTGTCGGCGAAGGCGCGCAGCGCCTCCTCGGGCCGCCAGCGGGCCTGCAGCCGGGCGGCCAGTTCGCCGATCTCGTCCTCCAGGGCGGCCGGGGCGGTGCGGCGGCTGGTGACGATGGCCTGGTTGAGGCCGACGCCGAGCAGCAGCACGTCGGCGATCCGCTGGGTCCACTCGGAGAGCGCCTCCAGCCGCTCGATCCGGTGGGTGTCCGGGCGGGTGGTGTCGAACAGCCAGGGCAGGCCGAAGACGGCCAGCGGCACCAGCAGCGCGGTCAGCGGGATGCCGGTGAACAGCCAGGCCAGCGGCGCCCCGGCGAGCGCGAGCGGCAGTTGGACGCGGCGCAGCCGCACCATCCGGTTCGCGGCCGTCCCGGGGGCGCCGTACCAGAACACGTGGAGGCGGCCGGCCAGCGGGTTGACCGCCGGTTCGGCCCCGTCCTCGTCGCCGGGCTCGCTGCCGCGGGCCCAGACCACCAGGGCGACCAGGCCGCCCGCGAGCGCCAGCCCGCACAGGGCGAAGAGCAGCATCACCGCGCGCCACCGCCGATCCGCAGCTGCAGCGGGGTGGACCAACTCCCGTACCGGGAGCCGAGCAGCGAGGCGTCGAAGCCGGCCCGGCGCAGGTCGTCCAGGCACTGCGGCGGGGTGTGCGGGACGGCCCGCGGCTCGCCGAGGTCCGGCCGGGGGCCGAAGACGGTGTTCAGCGCGGGCCGGCCGCTCTCCCCGAGGCCGGTGACCTCCAGGACGTGGGACACGAAGCGGTGCCGGCGGCCGCCGACGGCGGTCTCGTCGACCATGGTGACGTGCACGATGAGGTCCAGGGCGTTGGCGGTGAGCCGGTAGGCGAGTGAGTCGGTCATGTGCGAGCCGTATTCCAGGCAGAGTTCGGCGATGCGGTCGACGACCATGTGCGGGCCGCGGGCGTGCAGGGTGCACATCGAGCCGCCCTCGCCGTTGGTCATCACCCGCAGCATCGGGACGACCTCGCCGGAGCGGACCTCCCCGACGATGATCCGGGAGAGCGTCATGCGCAGCGCGGCCGGGATGAGGTCGCCGATGCTCAACTCCCCGGCCAGGCGCCCTTCGACGCGTTCGCCGTTGCCCTCCCTGGCCTCCATCGGGACGACCTGGCGCAGGTGGCCGAGGGTGTGCAGCCAGAGTTCGAACTCCGACTCCAGGGTGCCGATCCGCTCGTCCGGCGGGATCTCGGCGGCCATCGCGCGCAGCAGACTGGTCTTGCCGACGCCCTGGGTGCCGGTGATCATGACGTTCTTCCTGGCCCGGATCGCGGCGGCCAGGAAGGCCGCCAAGGTGGCGTCCAGGGTGCCGAGTTCGACCATCTCGGGCAGGGTCGCGGAGGCCACCCGGTGGCGTCGGATCGCCACGTACGGGCGGGGCGTCACCTCGGTGAGCGCCTGGAGGCGCATGCCGCCCTCCAGGCGCAGGGCGAGGGTCGGGCTGGCGGTGGACAGGCTGCGCTCGCCGCCGCCGTGCTGGCGGGCCAGGTCCTGGAGCAGCTCGACGAGTTCGGCGTCGCTGTCGGCCACCGGCGGTACCTGGCGCAGGGGTTGGTGCACCTTGGAGACCCAGACGTCGTCACAGCCGTTGATCAGGATGTTCTCGATCTCCGGGTCGTCCAGGTAGGGCTGGAGCCGGCCGGCCCGGAACAGCAGGTCGAAGACGGCCTCGGCGAGGGCGCGGTCCTGCTCCCGGGTGGGCGGGATGCCGTGGGTCTGGGCGTACGCGTCTGACCACCGGGCGACAGCCTCCTCGATCAGCGCCCGGCCGCGCTGGCGGCGGGTGGCGCGGTCCGGATCGGAGCCGGAGGCAGCGGTCAACCGGGTGATCTGCTGGTGCAGTTCGGCCGCGACCTGGCGCTTGAGTTCACGGGCGACCTGCGGGTCGACGGCGGGCCGGGTGGCGGCGCCGCGCAGGTCCAGCGAGGGCAGCTGGGAGGGCACGGCGGTGGGCCCGGCCGTGCCGGGCGGGACGGGCTGCGGCGCGACGGGCTGGGCGGCGGCCGGCTGGGGCGCGACCGGGCCGGGCTGGTACCCGTGCGGCGGGGCGACCGGGCCGGGCGCCGGCGCCGGTGTGGGCACCGGTGTGGGCACCGGCGTGCTCCAGGGCAGCGCGGCCGGATCGGAGGCGGGACGCTGGTGCAGGGGGCTACCGCGCACGGAGCACCTCCCCGGGGTTCGGCGGGTACGGGCCGTCGGGATCGTCCCTACGGTCCGTCACACTCGGCTGCTGGAGCGGGTACCGGTCGTCCGGCTCGCCGTACGGGGCGGACTGGACGTGGGCCGGGAACGGCGCCGGCGCGGCCGGCTGCGGGGCGAGCCCGGCCAGCGGCGCCACCGGTCCTGTGGTGATCACCGGCGGGACGGGCTGCGGCGGGCTGTACGAGGGCTGCTCGCCCTCGGCCGTCCCGTAGCCGGACCGGCCGTGCGTGAACTGGCCCTGTGTGAACTGCCCTTGTGCGTACTGGCCCTGACTGGACTGGCCCTGCGCAGACTGCCCCTGCGCGGAGTGGCCGTGGGCCGCCGCGCCGTATCCACCCGAGGCGTACGGGGTCTGGCCGTGGCCGCCCTGCCCGTACCCACCACCCGAGACGTACCCGGCTTGGTCGTACCCCGGCTGCGCGTACCCCGGCCGGCCGCCCTGCCCGTACGCCGACTGCCCGTACGCCGACTGCCCGTACGCCGACTGCCCGTACGGGCCCGGCGCGGGCGAGGGCGCGGGCCCGGCCGAGGGCACGGGCATCGACGGCTGCGAGGGCTGCGAGGGCTGCGAGGGCTGCGACGGCATCGGCTGCTGCGGCGCCATCGGCACGGGCGGGGTCGGTATCGGCGGGGCCGGCATCGGAGCCGTCGGGGCGGGGGACGCCGGGACGGAGGTGGTCGGGGCGGGGGGCGTCGGCACCGCCGCCACGACCGGGGCCGCCGGACCACCCGCCGCACCGCCCGCCGTCAGCTGGGCCGGCGCCGCGTCCTGCGCGACGCCCGGCGCGAGCCGCTGGCGCCGACGGCGGATCAGCAGCTGCACCTCGTCCGCCGCCGACCGCGCCGTCCGCATCAGCTCCGAGCGGATGAACCGCCGGTCGGTGGTGTCCCCGCCGTCGGAGAGCACCTTCGCCGTCCGGAGGGCGTGCGGCAGCACCCCGAGCACCGGCAGCCCGAGCTCTCGGGACACCTCCGCCCGCGTGTACGGCCCCTCGGCGACCAGCAGCAGCCCGAGCGCGTCCGCCCCGGTGCCGGCCGAGGCCAGGTCCTCGGCCAGGGCGGCGAGCCGGGGCCGGACCGAACTCAGCCCGCGCAGCGTGGTGCGCACGGTCGCCACCACCACGTCGGCGCGGCGGGCCAGCACCGCGCTGTGGCCGGTGGCGCCGGAGCGGCCGAGGTCCACGATGACGTCGTAGCCCTGCTGTTCCACGCCGCGCAGCAGTTCGGCGAGCGGCTCCCAGGTGTAGGCGAGGCCGGGCGCCTGGGTGGGGTCGGTCAGCCCGGGCAGCAGCAGCCGCTCGGCGCCGCCCTCGGGCGAGAGGTCGATCAGCTGTTCCCAGATGGTCTGCGCGAGCAGCCCGCGGCGGTCGGCGACGGCCAGGTTGCGCAGCCCGTACACCGCCTCGACCCGGCCCTCCAGGGCGCCGGCGAGCACCGCGCCGCCGTCCGGGTCGGCCTCGACCAGCAGGATCCGCCGGCCGGGCTGCAGCGGCCAGGACAGCAGCAGCGCCAGGGCGGTGGTGGTCGCTCCCGGTGCGCCCGGGCCGCCGACCACCGCGATCACGGCCATCAGGCACCGCCCGTCGCGGCCGGCGCTCCGGGCGAGGCACCGCCGGAGGTGGCGGCGCCCGGGGTGCCGGCCCCGGGTGCGGGGGCGCCCGGTGCGGGGGCGCCCTGGGTGCCGGCGGCGGCCGAGGGCGCGCCGCTCGCCGCCGGGGCCGGCGCGGCACCGCCGGCGGGGGCACCGGCCGCGGGGGCTCCGGCCGCCGCGCCGCGGGGCGCGAGCAGTACCTGGATCCGCCCGCTCGCCACCCACTGCGCCAGCCGGGGCCCGTCCGCGGTGCCGACCGCCACGTCGATCACCTGGCTGCCGTCGGTGTCCACCCGGCCGACGGTGATCACCGTGGCGGGCAGCGAGTCGGCCCGGCCGTTGTCGGGGGTGAAGACGATGACCAGCTGGACGCCGGGCTGCAGCCGGCTGGCGGGCAGCTGACTGCGCTTGGCCGACACGCCGACGACGATCTGCCCGGGCTGCAGCGACAGGCCCTGGGCGAGGTCGGAGCCGGTGAGCATCGCGCCGCGCTTGAGGTCGGTGGCAGCCCGCATGCCGACCGCCTTCGTCCGGTCCTGGGCCGACACCGGGTGCAGCGCCGGGTCCCCCGCGATCCGGGCGACCACCAGGTCGTCCTCGGTGATCACCTGTCCCCACGGCACATCCCGGGCCAGTGCCAGCACCGCGACCCGCTGGCCGGTGCTGTTGTAGAGGACGGCCCCGCCCAGCCCGCCGGCCGCGATCAGCGCGACCGCCATCGCCAGCACCGCCGGGCGCCGCCGCCGCGCCCGCATGGTCCGCCCGGGCGCGTGCGGCACGGCCCGCCCCCGGCCCTTGCCCCGGCCGCCCTGCTCCGGCTGCTCCGGGAGCGGCACGGACGCCGCCGCGCCCGCGGAGGTGCCGGATCCCGGCGTCGCGAACGTACGGTTCTCCACCGGGTTCCGCCCTTCCCTCGTTCGTCTCCGGCTCGTCTGGCCGGTCAGGCTGGTGTGGCTGGTCTCGCTGGTCTCGCTGATCTGGCTGATCTGGCTGGTCAGTGTGTGAATCGCCGTACCGGCGCCACCACCCGGGAGCGGCCGACCGGCCGCTCCCGTTCGGGCGCGCTCAGTTGAGCACCTGCATCTCGGCGACCTTGAGCTGGAAGGGAGTGCTGCTCCGCCTGATGCCCCGGAGCTTGAACGTCCGCGGGTTCGGCCCTCCGGTGACCACCACGGTGGCCTCCCACTGCATCGTCACCGTGGCGTTGAAGACGCCGTTCTTCTCGCCGGCCGAGCTGGTCCTGAACTCGTAGCCGCAGTCCGGGGACTTCGCGTCGCCGTACTTGGGGTCGTACGGCGTGCCGGTCGTGGCGCAGGAGGTCTGGAGGTTGCCGCCGAAGCTCCAGTCCGCCTTCACCAGCCGGGGCGTGACGGTGACCGCGATGCCCGCGAGCTCCGCGTGGCCGACGCCCGGCAGCGCGGCGCCGTCCGCCCAGAGCCAGACCGGGGCGTTGACCACCGCGGTGTTCTGGGGTGCGGCCCGGCCCACCGGCGGCGTGAAGTGGACCTGGTCGGTGGCCCGCTCGATGACCCTGGCCTCCGTGGTGACGTCCTGCCCCGGCGTGGTGGCCTCGAAGACGATCTCGGCGCCGCCCATGCCCCCGTCGGTCTGCGGGCAGACCTTCGTGTAGAGCGCGCCGTCCTTCGGGTCGTGGCCGCCCCACGCCGGGTCGCCCGCGGCCGGCGGGTTGTCCAGCGGGCGGAAGTAGCAGCCCTTGCTGCTGCTGAACCAGCCCAGCTCGGGGTCGTGGCAGGCCCACGTGACCTGGTGGTAGTCGCACAGCTGCGGCCCGGTGTCCGAACCGCCGCCGCCGGGCTGGGATCCGCCGGGCCCGGGGGTCGTTCCACCGGAGTGGACGTCCACGCAGATCACGGTCGGGTAGCACTGTTCGGCCCCGCCGCCCGGTGGTTCGTCCGCGGACGCGTTCACCGCCGAGGACAGCAGCAGTCCGGCCGACATCGACACGGCGATCGCGATCCGCCGGGCCGGTTTCCGCGCGTTCAGCATGTCCGGTCCACCTCCCGCTTGAAGTCGTTGATCAACCAATGTGCTTGGAACCAGCGCAGGGACGCGGTGGCGACGTACCGGTTCAGGCGGGATCCGGGATCCTTGGCGGCCCCGGTCACGGCATCGACGCGGTGCCAGTCCGACAGGTCGACACAGTCCTCGATCACGGCGGTCTGCGGATCGGCTTTCAGGTCGATGGCCTTGACCACCGCGGAATTGCGCGGTGTTCCGGTCATCACCGCTTTGGATTCGCGCAGTTGACGGAGGCTTACCAGACTGTCGGACAGCGCCCGGCCGGAGGAGTACTGCTCCAGTCCGTAGCCGTCCGAATCCGCACGCCCGAAGACGTCCGCCTGGGCCTGCCACCAATCCTGATACGCCTTCAGGGCAAGCCGCCCCATGGCCCCTTCCGGGCCGCTGGTCGGCGCGATCGAGCCGTTTACCGAACCACTCGAAGGAGTTAGCGGATCCACTCCCGCGACGGTGGGCGCAGCCGACCCGAGGCGATCGACGGAACCACCCGCGCCACCGCTCGCACAGGCGCCGAGCAGCAACACCAGTACCGCCCCACCGACCCCAACCGCCCCAGGGCGCAACACATTTCCGCGCTGCCGCATGGCCCCACCTCATTGCGACCGACCTGATCCGTGATCCACGGCCGCCAGGAGAATTCCGCCGTCCCACCGGTGTTTCCGCTGGGGATCGATTCTTCGCCAACCCACCCCATCACGGCAACACCTCAGGCCCCCTGACCTTACGCGGAAGGCGGTTCCGTCGGGGCACTTTCCCGCCACAGAACGGCCAACAGTTCCTCGGAAAGCGACAATCCGGCCAATGCGCCCCGAACTGCGGCCCGATTGCGCATCAGAAGCCGCCCGGCGTGCGGCGGAACGAGCAGGCGCGCGCCAGGCGCACCCGAACTACCGACCGGTTCTCCACCGCCCGTCAGTGCGGCCACGGCCGGCTGGAGATCGAGCGGGGCGACGGCCGCGGGGGCACCCGGGACGCCCTGGCGCAGGACGGTGGTCAGAGCCCGGCTGAACGAGCCCTCCCCGCCCGGCAGTACGGCGTCCCGGCCGCGTCTGCCCGGGGCGTAACGGTTCCCCGGGGCGTAGCGGCCGATCCGGCCCCACAGCGGGACCCTGGAGTAGCTCAGCAGTTCACCGGCGCCGTCCTCGCCGTTCTCCACCGCCGCCCAGGTGTCCCGGTCGGCCACCGCGTCGACCAGCAGCAGGGCCTCCTCCTGGTCGCCGTGCACCATCGCGCTGACCACCCAGTCCCAGGCCAGGCCCCGGCGGTAGGCGTTGTCAGCGGTGCTGCCGGCGGTGACCAGGGCGAGCCGGCGCCCGCGCGGGTCGGCCACCAACTGGCCGACCAGGCAGACCAGCAGCCAGCGGCCGGGGTGCTGGGCGGCGTCCCGGACGGCGGTGAGCATGGCGTTGGCGTCCGCGTCCGGCGGCACCGTGGTGACCCTGCAGCCGGCCGCTCCGGTGTCGAAGCACATCCCGGGCAGCACCTCGGCGAGCAGCCGGGCGCCGTCCGGTGCGAGCGCCGCACCCCCGAAGGCCCGGTCGGGGCCGCCGTCCGCCCCGATCACCACCAGATCGACCCCGCCCGCCATCCGGCCGTCCCCCTCCTCCACCGTTTCTCCACCCGCCGGGCAGGCTACCGCCCCCGACGGCCTCCGACGGGGCTCCCGGCCCGTCCGCTCAGGGACCATGGGCCCTATCGGTACGCGCGCCGACCGAGGACGATCGGACGCATGGAGCGTGAGGACCGTGTGGAGACCCTGAGCGAGGCCGAGTGCCTGCGGCTGCTCAGCACCGTGCCCGTCGGGCGCGTGGTGTACACCGAGCACGCGCTGCCGGCCGTCCTGCCGGTCTCCTTCGAGGTCCTGGACGGGCGGCTGGTGCTCGCCGTGCGCCGTGGAAGTGCCACCGCGCGCGGGCTTGACGGCACGGTGGTGGCCTTCCAGGCGGATCTGCTGGACCCGGCCACCCGCACCGGGTGGAGCGTCCTGGTGCACGGGCGGGCCGACGTGATGACCGACCCCGAGCAGATCCGGCGGGTGCTGCGCTCAGGCCTGCGGCCCTGGGTGGGCGATCCGGAGCCGCTGTTCGTCGCGCTGGTGCCGGAGCTGGTGAGCGGCCGCCGACTGTTCCCGACCGGGCCGGGCGCCCTGGCCCGCCAGACGCGGCGGCCTTCGGAGGCCGGGCGGATGGACGCCGGACGGATGAGTGCGGGGCGGATGGACGCCGGACGGATGGGTGCCGGGCGGATGGGTGCCGGGCAAGTGGGCCTGGGGAGCGCGGACGCCGGGCCCGTGAACACCGGTTTTCCGTTCGGCTCCTGACAGATACCGGTGGGTAGGCATACGCTTCCGGCGTCCTGACCCCTCCCCCGGGCCCATCCCCACCAGGAGCTCACCGTGACGACCTTCACCTCCCTCGCCGAGCTGACCGCCGCCGTCGGCACCGAGCTGGGCACCAGCCAGTGGCACACCATCGAGCAGCGGCAGATCGACCTGTTCGCCGAGGCGACCGGCGACCACCAGTGGATCCACGTGGACCCGGAGCGGGCCAAGGACAGCCAGTTCGGCTCGACCATCGCGCACGGCTACCTGACCCAGTCGATGATCCCGGTGCTGGCGAAGGAGTGCTACGCCGTCGAGGGCGTGCGGATGGCGTTGAACTACGGCTCCGACAAGGTGCGCTTCCCGGCCCCGGTGCCGGTGGGCACCGCGATCCGGGCCACCGCCGAGCTGCTCTCGGCCACCGAGGTGCCGGGCGGCGTCCAGGCGGTGGTGCGGTTCACCGTGGTCAGCGAGGGGAGTACCAAGCCGCACTGCGTCGCGGAGACGATCACCCGCTTCTACGCCTGACGGGAGCGCGCCCACCCGGGCCCGGACCGAGGGCGCGCGGGCCCGGGCCGAGGGCGCGCGTGCCGGCAGGCGTGCGGGGCCGGGCGGAGCGGAGCGGGCGGGCCCGGGCGACGGCGTGCGGCCCGTTCCTCCCGGGTCCCCCGATTGGACCGCGCCGGGCTCTCCACCAGGTCCGGACGGCCCACGACGAGTAACCTCCGACGAGATGGTTGTCGTATCGCAGCAGCCCCATCTGGCGCTGCGCTGAGCGCCCCGGCCCGCCCGGTAGCCGTGACCGTCCCTGGAGGAGCCGTGCCCCGCCCAGCCCCGTGGTTCTCCCGCCTCGCCGGTCTGTCCTCGCAGCTCGCCCCGCCGGTCACCGGCCCCGCCGCCGAGCGCGCCGTCCCCGGTCTGGCCGGACTGCCCCGGGCCGCCTGGCACCGGGTCAGGACCGACCCCTTCGGCGCCGAACCCAGGGGTGAGCGACTGGCCCGCATCCGCCGCTCCCCGCAGTTCGCCGACGGCGCCTTCCGCAACCCGGTGCCCACCCGCCGCCTGGTGTACGAGCGCAGCCCGCTGGAGATCACCCACGCCCAGCTGACCGGGGACAAGGCCCGCCGGAGGCCGACCGCCGCCATTCCGCTGCACCGGCTGCTCCCGGTCGACCTGGCCGCGCCGCCGGAGTCCGGACTACGGCTGACCTGGCTGGGGCACGCCTCCGTGCTGGCCGAGATCGGCGGGCGGCGGGTGTTGCTCGACCCGGTCTGGGGCGAGCGCTGCTCCCCCTTCTCCTGGACCGGGCCCAAGCGGCTGCACCCGGTGCCACTGCCGCTGTCCGAACTCGGGCCGGTGGACGTGGTCGTGATCTCCCACGACCACTACGACCACCTCGACATGGACACCGTCCGGGCTCTGATCGGGACGGACGCGGTGTTCGCCGTGCCGCTCGGGGTCGGGGCGCACCTGGAGCACTGGGGCGTACCGGCCGAGCGGATCGTCGAACTGGACTGGTGGGAGTCGGCCGAGGTCGCCGGGCTGACCCTGACCGCCACACCGGCCCGGCACTACTGCAGCCGCGGGCCGCGCACCAGCTCGCTGTTCCTGTGGGCGTCCTGGGTGGTGGCCGGCGGCGGACGGCGGATCTTCCACAGCGGGGACACCGGCTACTTCCCCGGCTTCGCCGAGATCGGCCGCCGGCTCGGCCCGTTCGACGCGACGATGATGCAGGTCGGCGCGTACAGCGACTTCTGGCCCGAGGTGCACATGACCCCCGAGGAGGGCGTGCGGGCGCACCTGGACCTGGGCGGCGCGCTGCTGCTGCCGATCCACTGGTGCACCTTCAACCTCGCGCTGCACCCCTGGGAGGAGCCCGCGGAGCGGGTGGTCACCGCGGCCCAGGCGCTCGGTGCCCGGCTCGCGGTGCCCCGCCCCGGCAAGCCCTTCGAACCCGCGCGCCCGCCCGCCCTGCGCCTGTGGTGGCGCGCCGTCGCCGCCGCCCCGCGCGAGGTCCCGCCGCTGGTCGACGGGCGGCGGCCGGGCGAAGGGGTGGCGGCGGGCGGGAGCGGGGCGCGCGAACAGGCGACGACTTTCAGCGAACAGATTTCAAAATCTGTTCGCTGAAAGTTGTCAGCTGAATCCCGTCAGCCCTTCACCGTCACCCCTCGACGCCGGATCACCGCCCAAGCCGCCTGCTGGACCAACAGGGTCAGCACCCCGGCCAGCACGATCCCCAGCAGGTTCAGCAGCAACTGCACGCTGGAGCCCCAGAACTGCTTGACGTCGCCGTAGCCGAGGGCGACGGCCGCATTGGCCGCGGCGGGCACGGTCGTGACCGAGATCGCCACGCCGACCAGGGCCCCGGCCTTCGAGGAGGTGAGCGAGAGCAGCCCCGCGACGCCCGCCAGGAAGGCGACCACGAAGGACGTCGCGTCCGGCTGCCAGATGAACGAGGTGTTCGGCCGCACGGCGTCGAACTTCGCCTCGCTGAACAGCCCGAGGCCTTCCATCAGCATCCCGAAGCAGACCGTCAGCCCCATCGCCACCACGAAACCCGTCACCAGCGCGTTCAACGATCGCAGTGCCGGGCGCAGCCGTCGCTGGACGACCGCCACGCAGAGCCCGGCCAGCGGCCCGAACTCCGGTCCGACGGCCATCGCGCCGACGATCAGGATCGCGCTGTCCAGCACCGCGCCACAGGCCGCGAGCATGGTGGCTGTGGTGAGGAAGGCCAGGAACACCCACGTGAGGGTGGACTCCTCGTGCGTGATCTCGGAGACCGACTCCCACACCAGCGCGTCCGCCCCCTCCCCGGGGGCCAGCCGCTCGGCCTCCTCGGCCGCCGCCGAGAGGGTCAGCTCGACCGCCGAGACGTCGATCGCGCCGCGCTCGGCCAGCCCCGTGGCGCGCAGCGCGCCCAGGACCTCGTCCGCCGCCTCGCGGGCCACGTCGCAGAGCACCACGTCACCGGCGGGCCGGACGGCCGCGTCCGGGAGCAGGACGACGTGTGTCACCCCGACGACCTCGTCCAGGCAGTCCAGCACGCGGGTCCGGAGGTCGGGCGGGACGATCAGGCGAAGGTGCAGCACGGGCGCTCCGGTGGGCAGGGCAGGCGGAAGGTCCCGCCCACCCTAGGCCCGCCCCGCACCGGACCCCGCACCACCCCGCGCCCGCGCCACCGGTCCCGCGCCACCCCGATCCCGCACCACGGCCCGTCAACCGCCCGGCCCGTCAACGGCCCGGCCCCTCAGCCCTTCAGCCCGCCAGGACGTCCCGTAGCGCCCGGGCCTCCTTGACCACCCGGCCCGCGCCGCCGCGCCCGGCCGCCGCCGTCACCTCGGCGACCGGCCCGCGGGCGCCGGTGCGCCGGGCGCAGTCGGTGGCCAGCGCGATCAGGTCACCCAGCCCGCGCGTCGACGGGTCGGCCTCCCCCAGCAGGGCCGGCAGGGCCGCCCCGAGCACCGACCAGACCGTCGCCCGGGCGCCGCTCTCCGCCGCCAGGGTGAGCGCCGCTCCCAGCCGGCCGGCCGTCACCGTGCCGCAGGCCACCAGGGCCCCGAGTTCGCGGCCGAGCAGCGCGCCGTCCAGGTCGCCGCGCGCGGCGAGCACCAGCAGTGCGTCCACCGCCGCCGTCCGGTCCTCGGCATGCCGGGCGCCCAGGCCGTACGCCAGCGCCAGGTGCAGCGCGAGCCCGGCCGGGCCGCCGGCCTCGGCGAGCAGCGGGAGGTGGCCGGCGGCCCCGCGCTCGTCCCGGTCGGCGCCCTCGGCGAAGGGGTCGAGCCAGCGCGCGGCCAGCTCCTCCCGGTGCCAGGGGAGCATCGCGAACCAGTGCGCGACGGGCCGCCGACTCCAGTCGTACACCTTGCGGGCGCGGGCCACGCTGGGCTCGGTGCCGTCCAGCAGGGCCAGGAACTCGCTGGGGAGCCGCTCGCCGCCCGGCCCCACCGGCCCGGCGCCGATGCCCGGCTGGGCGACGGCGATCCGCTCGATCTCCTCCCACCAGCGGTTCCCGTACACGTTGGTGCGCCGCAGCCCCTTGCCGGGCGCGAACAGCACCCGTTCGGACGGCTGACCGTGCAGTCCGCCGGTGCGCAGCCAGTGCGCCAGCCGGCGCCCGGCCGGGGAGGTGAGCGCCTCGGCGGCCTTCAGCGCCGCCTCCTCTGCCACCGGCCCGTCCGCCACCGACCCGACCGCCACCGGCCCGTCCGCCACCGACCCGACCCGCAGCAGGGCCTGGGACAGGTCGGCCTTCCCCGGTGTGACACCCGCCGCCTCGTACCCGGCGATCCGCTCGACCAGCACGGCCGGGTCCAGCGCGCCGGTGGCATCGGTCGGGGTCGCGAGCAGGTACGGCGGCCGGGTGGCCGTCACCTGCCAGGCCGCCTCCTCCAGTCGGGCGGCGAGAACGGCCCCGGGCACGGTGGTGCCCGGGCCGCGCAGCGCCGAGTCGTCCCTTCCGCGGAGGGAGTCCCAGAACCGGCGCGGCGGGAGCTCACCGGCCACCGCGGCCACCACGAAGAGGATCTCCCGGGGCGTGCAGTCCCCCCAGCTGCCGGTGCCGCGCCACGGGTGCACCCGGCGGACCGGCTCCAGCGCCTCGACCAGCGCCGCCCGGTCCCGGTGGCTCAGCCGGACCAGCCCGTCCAGCACCCGCTCGAAGGCCGCCATGCCGGGCTCGCGCGCCGCGAGCAGGGCGGACAGTTCCTCCGCGAGTTCGGCCGCCGAGCCGATCGGCGCGCCGAGCGGACGCGGCTCGGGGGCAGGCGGCAGGAGTTCGTTCCACCCGGTGTCCGGGTCGTCCCCGTCGCCGCCGACCGGCGCGCCGAACAGCTCGCCCGCGCGCCGGTGGTGGGCCGGGTTGAGCGTCTCGGCGGCGGAGCGCAGCTCCGCCAGCACCGCCTCCCCCGCCGCCTTCAGGTGACGGGCCACCACGTTCAGCGCTCGCTCCTGGAGGGCCGTGTCCGGATGTCCGAAGGCCTCGGCCGCGGCCAGCACCACCGCTCCCGAACGCGCGGGCGCACGCCGGGCGGCCTTCTCCAGCCAGGCCAGCTGGGCGCGGACCAGCTTCTTCTCGTTCCGGAACAGCACCACCGCCGAGGCCTCGGTGAGCACCTCGGGCTCGATCAGGCCGGCCTCGTCCAGCCCGGCGAGGACGTCCTGGGCGTGCCCGGCGATCACTGACAGGCCGTCCAGCAGGGCCACCAGGTCGCGCACCCTGGCCGCGTACTCCTCGGCCGTCGGGGCGAGCGCCCGCAACACCTCCAGGAAGGCCCGCTGGTCGGTCGCCTTGCCGCCGCGCAGCAGTCGGGCGAGGCAGCGGTCGAGCAGCTGGACGCGGTCCACCACTCCGGCCGCGGCCAGTTCGCCGATCGCCTCCGTCCAGATGTCGCCGGGGCGCGGGCTGAGCCGGAAGGTCAACGTGTAGCCGACATCGGCGAGTTCGAACAGCTCGGGCAGCAGCACCGGGGTGAAGGCGTCCTCGCGCAGCGTGTCGGCCAGCGTCGGGCGCGGGCCGCCCGTTTCGTCGATGTGGTCCATCCAGCTCCGGACGAAGGACTCGCCGCGCGGCACCTCGCAGCCGGTGCGCCGGACCACCGCCTCGATCACCGGGTACCTCGACCAGCCCCAGCTCCGCACCGGCCGGGCGGCGAGCCGGGTGACCACCTCGACCTGCCACTCCACCGGCTGCGCCTCGATGACCTGGTGCAGCACGGAGTTCCGGGCCCAGTCCCGGACGCCGAAGTCGCTGCCGGCCAGCCAGGTGGCGGCGCCGGCCGGGCCGGCGTGGCAGCCGGCTCCGGCCACCAGCAGCCTGCCCTTGGCCTCGGCCGACTCCCGTGACCAGTCCTGGCGCAGTTCCTTGCGCAGCTCCTTGAGGGCGGGCAGGCAGGCCCGCCGCTGGGCCGGGTCCAGGGCGGCCAGCAGCTCCGGTATCCGCTCCAACCGACCGGACCGGACGGCGGCGAGCAGCTCGTCGACCGGCCCCTGCCGGTCGGTGCCCGAGGTCGTGCTCACGCTCCGGCCCCCTTCGTCCCCGCAGCCCCGGCGGCCTCCACGGTCCCGACCGTCTCCACGGCCCCGGCGGCCGACCCGGCCCCGGCGGCCGCGTCCCGCACCATCCCGACCGCCAGCGCGTGTTTGCACGGCCCGCGCCCGCCCCGGTACTTGCCCCACCACAGGCAGGTGCAGCTCGACCGTCCCGACGTGTCCGTGCGCACCCGCTGGATGTGGTCGTCCACGGTGACGACGGCCGTCGCCCCGCCCTCCTCGAGCCGCACCGCGCCCGCCACGACCAGTGCCCGGGCGGCCCGCAGCCGGGGGTTGACCGCCTCGGCCCGCCCGGCGTCGTACGGGAGCTGGCGGTGGAAGTACGCGGCCTCGGCGGCGTCGTAGCCGATCTGCCCGGCGGTGCCCAGCCGGGTGAGCGCGGCGCGGACCCGCTCGGGGCTCAGCCCGGACTGGGCGGCGAGGTCCCCGACCTCGATCCGGGGCTCCCAGGCGAGCAGCACCGCGATCAGCTCGGCGTCCCGCTCGGCCGACGCGGTGGCGAGCGAGTCGAGCACGCCGCCCTCGCCGGAGAAGCCCCGGGACGCGTCCGGCGACAGCGTCAGGGTCAGCCGCATGCCGGGCAGCACCGCCTCCCAGGCGGAGGCGGTGGGCTCCCCGGCCGGCACCGGCCCGTACACCCGCAGGGCGAGCGCGTGGCGCAGCACCCGCTGGAGCGCGACCAGCCGCTCGGGCCCGGGCAGGCAGACCGCGCCGGGGACCGGACGGGTGGTCGGCCGCAGTGACGTCCCGGCCGGGACGACCCAGCCGACGCCGGCCCGCCCGCCGCGCCCGGCCCGCGGCAGCGAGCGCAGGAAGCGGACCGCCTCGGCGGCGGGCAGCTCGGCGCGCAGCTCGAAGCCGGCGGCCACCACCTGGGTCTCGGCGAAGCCGCGCAGCCAGCGCTCCGGCAGCGGGACCTTCTTCTCGACCAGCGGGCCGTCGAAGGTGGTGACCTCCAGCGCGTCCGGCCCGACCGCGAGGTGCAGCGGGTCGGCGGGGCCGATCCTGGTCAGCGCCTCGCGCAGCGGGTTGTTGACGTCCACGTTGGTGGTGCCGTGGCCGATCTCGTCCCCGTCGAGCCCGGCCTGGAGCACGTCGAGCCGGGCGTAGACGCCGCAGCAGCCCGAGAAGGACTCGAAGCGCAGCCGATCCCCGTTGGCGGTGACCACCGGGTCGAGCGAGGCGCGCAGCTGCGGCTGGTAGTAGCGCGCGGCGGCGACGTCCGCGACCGCGAGCAGGGCCGCGGCGGCCGGCGCCGGATCGGCCAGGAAGCCCGCGAAGAAGCGCGGGTTGGCGGCGGCGCCGAGCGGGGTGGCGCCGCCGGAGGTGGCCAGGTCGAGGCACCGGCCGTCGGCGCCGTCCAGGACGGCCGACGGGCGCAGATAGGCGTACGCCTGTGCGGATTGCGTCATGCCGAGCACGCTAGGTGAGGACACTGACAATCCGCCGGGACGGCACCGACCCGGGCACCGACCCCGGCACCACCGCCGGCACCGCCGCCGGCACCGGCCCCGCCTCGGCCCCGGCCTCGGCCTCGGACGGGTCTCCCGCGCCCTCGACCCGAGAATCGAACTGGAACGTGTTCTATGTCATCCGACGGCCGTCGCGACGACGTTACCCAGGTCACACCGCGGCACGGTTGGCTTCTGCCACTATGGCCTCGTGACCGACCTGACCGAACCCCACGTCCGGGCCGAACGGCACGCCCGGCCGGCCGCCCCGTTCGCCGAGCTGCTGGAGATCGAGCAGCTGGACGAGAACACGTTCCGGGGCCACTGCCACGCCGGCGCCCCGATGCGGGCCTTCGGCGGCCATGTGGCCGCGCAGGCGCTCGTCGCCGCCGGGCGCACCTCCCGCAAGCAGCGCCCGGTGCACTCGCTGCACGGCTACTTCCTGCTGCCGGGCTCCCCGGAGCACCCGATCGACTACCTGGTCGAGCGGGTCCGCGACGGCGTGTCGTACACCACCCGCCGGGTGACGGCGCTCCAGGGGCGCAACGAGATCTTCACCCTCTCGGCGTCCTTCAAGCACCCCGAGCCGGCCCCCGACCGCCAGCGCGAGGTCCCTCCGCTGCCCCACCCCGAGTCGCTGCCGAACGCCGTCGCCCGGCTCCCCGAGGAGGTGCGCCGGGCGCTCGCCGCGGACGGCGGCTTCCGCGACCTCGACGTGCGGTTCGTCCCGGCGGACGCCCCGGGACTGCCGCCGGCCGTTCCCGGTCTGCTCCAGCACTTCGTCTGGATGCGCACCGCCTCCCCGCTGCCGGACGGCGACCCGCTGCTGCACGCCGGCGCCCTCACCTACCTGTCCGACCTCACCCTGGCCTCCACCGCCGGGCTGAACCTGCAGCCGAACTTCTTCCAGCGCACCGAACCGCCCCGCCTGGTGATGGCCTCGCTGGACCACGCCATGTGGTTCCACCGCCCGTTCCGGGCCGACGAGTGGCTGCTGTTCGCCCAGCGCAGCCCGTCCTCCTCGGACGGCCGGGGCCTGGCGCTCGGCGAGTTCTACGACCTGGACGGCCGACTGGTCGCCTCCGCCGTCCAGGAAGCGCTGATCCGCGACCCCTCGTGACGCCCTCGCGGCCCGGTGACCACCGCACGAACGGAAGGGGGCCGGACGGCGTCATACTCCTGAGCGGCCCCGGCCCGTATCATGGTGCGGGTGACCAAGGTTGACCTGTCACCACGGCCGGTGGAGGCGATGTCTCCGCGTCAGCTCGAACGCCGCGAAAGCCTGATCGCGGCCGCGCTCGCCCTGGTGAACGAGATCGGCGTCGAGCGGATGCAGATGAAGCAGGTCTGCGAGCGGTCCGGAGTCGCCCTGGGGACGGCGTACCGCTACTTCTCCTCCAAGGACCACCTCCTGGCAGCGGCGATCGCCGAGTGGCATCGCCTGCTGCTGGCCGACCTGGTGGCGGAGCTGCGCGGGCCGAGGGCCGGACTGGGGGCCACCGACCGGGCGGTGCGGTTCGTCCGGGGCGGGATGCGGGCCTACCAGCGGCAGCCCGAACTCGCCCGACTACGGGTGGCCGTGGCCGCCTCCACCGACCCGTTCGCCAGCGAGGCGCTGCAAGGCATGGCCCGGGCCGACAGCACCGCCCTGCAGGCCGTGACGGCCGAGGTGCCGGCCGCCGCGAGCGACCTCGTGCGGCACATCGTCGCCCACGCCTGGCAGGGCGAGCTGACCGCCTGGGTGACCGGCCGCACCACCCTCGGGGACGCCCGGCGGCGCCTGGAGGACGTGGTGCGGCTGGTGCTGAACCCGTACGAGACGCGCTACCCGGCCCCGTACGAGGTCCAGTCCACCGGCTGAGCGCCCGCCGGCCCCGGACGACCGGCACGGCCCAGGGCGCCGGCGCGACCCAGGGCCACACGGCTCAGGGCACCGGCAGCGCTCAGACCACCGTCACGGGGTGGGCCACCACCGCTCCGAACAGGTAGCCCTCCCGGTTGAACACCGCCCGCTCGGGCTGGGTGTTGCCCCGGCGGTCCGTCGCGCGGGCGCGCAGCTCGTACCGGCCGGGCCGCTCGGGGTGCCAGTCGATGCTCCAGCGCGTCCAGCCGTCGGCCCGCGGCTCGTCGCGCAGGTCGGCGCGCCGCCACGTCCGGCCGCCGTCGGCGCTCACCTCGACCCGGCGCACCGCCGCCGCTCCGGACCAGGAGCGCCCGTGCAGTCGGTGCCGGCGGCCCGCCGCCAGCCGCGCGCCCGCCGCCAGCTCGAAGGCGCTCTTGACCACCTGGGTGGTGAGCGGCTCGCCACCGCCGGGCGGGTAGTCCGGGCCGAACATCCGGTAGAAGTCGGTGTTCCACGGCGAGTACAGCGGACGGTCGGCGACCTCCAGGCTGCCCACCCACTTGATCGAGGCGATGCCCACCCAGCCGGGCACCACCAGCCGGGCCGGCGCGCCGTGGTCCGGGGTCAGCGGCTCGCCGTTCATCTCGTACGCGAGCAGCACGTCGTCCAGTGCCTTGGCGATCGGCAGCGGGCGGCGCACCGGGCCGTAGTTGGTGCCGCCGACGACGTAGTCCGGGTCCAGGCCGACGGGAAGCACGTCCACCGCCGCACCGGTCAGCCCGGCGGCCCGCAGCACCTCGGCCAGCCGGACGCCCCGCCAGCTCGCCGAGCCGACGCCGCCCAGCGTCCACGGCGTGCCCGGGACGGGCTGGCCCTGCTGACCGGCGTAGTAGCTGCGGCCGTTGCCGGCGCATTCGATCAGCGCGCTGATCCGGGTGGAGGGCAGCTCCCGCAGCTCCTCGAGGCCGAACTCGACCGGGTGCTCGGCCGTCGGGGCGCCGCGCAGACCGCTGCCGAAGACCCGCAGGCGCCAGGTGTCGGGGTCGATCAGCGGGGTGCTGGTGTGGTTGCGGACGAAGAACCGTTCCACCGGGACGTGGCGGCCGACGACGGCGTCGCCGTCGGCGTCGCGGAAGGCGTCCCAGCGCGTCTCGGCGTTGGTGCCGTGCGGCACGAACCACTCGGCGGGCAGTGGTTTGACGATCCCGGGCACGGACGAGGACGTGGCGGCGGGCGCGGGCGCGGGGCCGGGGGCGGGCGTGGGCCCCTCCTCGGCGGCCGCCGCCCGGCCCTGGGCGAGCGCCGGGACGGCCGGGACCGGCGCGGCGAGCACCCCGGCGGCGGTGGCCATCCGCAGCAGCGTCCGGCGCTCCACGCCGTCGGCGGGCGTACCGTCCCCGGCCGCACGCCCCGGGACGTCGGGTGTCCGGGTGTCCCGTGCCCTGGCGTCCCGTGCCGAGGTGTCCCGTGCCGGGGTGTCCTGTGTCGGGGTTGCTTCGTTCGGAATGCGGACCTCGTTGTCCATGAACGGTGTTCCTTCCGTGTCAGCGTTGGAGGTTCGGCTGCGCGCGCGACCACGCCCGGGGCGTGAAGGCCGTCCTGGACGGGCCCCCGTTCCCCGGCCCGACCTTCTCACCGTCTGGACTCCTACCGTTCCGGCCCCCGGGGAAACCCCGGCCCGCGTCCGAACTCACCTGCGAACACCCGTCGATGGCCGATTCCGCTCCCGAACCGCCGGGCGTGGCAGCGGGGTTCGCAGCGAGCCGCGGCCGCGGGAACACCCCGACGGGCGGCGGTGTTCGCCCGGTCATGCGCATCGGAGAACTCGCCCGCCTGACCGGGGTGTCCACCCGCCTGCTCCGCTACTACGAGGAGCAGGGCCTGCTCCGGCCGGGCCGGACGGCGGCCGGCCACCGCGAGTACGGCGAGGAGGACACCGTCCGGGTGTGGCAGATCCGCAGCCTGCTCGCGGCCGGCCTGAGCACCCGGGTCATCGCCGAGCTGCTGCCCTGCGCCACCGGCCCCGTCCCCGTCCTGGAGGCCTGCCCGCAGCTGCTCGCCATCTTGCGCGACGAACTCGCCGACCTGGACTCCCGGATCGAGGACCTCGCCCGCAACCGCCGCGCGCTCTCCCACTACATCGCCACCGCACACGACTCCGGGCACGAGTCCGGGCACGGCTACGGGCACGAGTCCGGGCACGGCTACGGCGAGGGGCGGGCGGCCTGACGGGACGTGAATCCGGACCCGGCGCGTCCCCGGCGCGTCGTCCCGCCACCGGCGGAGTGAACTGGACATAGTGCGACATACAGCTTGATTTCGAGCGCTCCGGGCGCGCCGAGCCCGCCGAGTATGTCGAGAGGTCCATCCGATGAGCAGCCAGCCGCCCCCGCCCGACCAGCCCGCGAAGGAGCCCGACGAACCCGCCGCGACCCTTCCGGCCGACCGGGCGGTGTTCGGCATCGGCGCGGTCCTGGTCCTGGCGGTGGTCGCCTGGGGCGTCTTCGCCGAGGAGTCGCTCGGCCGCACCTCCGACACGGCGCTCGGCTGGGTGCTGCACAACTTCGGCTGGCTGTTCGTGGTGGCCGCCGACGTCTTCCTGGTGCTCAGCGTGCTGCTCGCGTTCAGCCGGTTCGGCCGGATCAGGCTCGGCCGCGACGACGACCGGCCCGAGTTCTCCACCCTCGCCTGGATCGCCATGATGTTCAGCGCCGGCATGGGCATCGGCCTGATGTTCTACGGCGTCGGCGAGCCGCTCCAGCTCTTCGCCACCCCGCAGCCCGGCTCCGGTCTGGAACCGCAGAGCGCGGCCGCCGCCCAGCAGGCCCTGGAGTTCTCGCTCTTCCACTGGACCCTGCACCCGTGGGCGATCTACGCGGTCGGCGGCCTGGCCCTCGCCTACACCACCTTCCGCAAGGGCCGGGGCAACCGGATCTCCGCCGCCTTCGTCCCGCTGATCGGACAGCGCGGCGCGGACGGCTGGGCCGGGCGGACGATCGACCTGCTGGCCGTGTTCGCGACCGTCTTCGGCTCCGCGACCAGCCTCGGCCTCGGCGCGCTCCAGGTCGCCGACGGGCTCGGCTACATCTCCTCCGTCCGCAACACCCAGAACGCCCAGCTGGTCATCATCGGCTCACTGACCGCCGCGTTCGTGGTCTCCGCGTTCTCCGGGGTGCACAAGGGTGTGAAGTGGCTATCCACCGCGAACGTCGTCCTGGCCTCGCTGATCATGCTCTTCGTCTTCGTGTTCGGCCCGACGGTGTTCGCCCTCGACGCGATCCCCTCCTCGGTCGGCGGCTACCTCTCCGACCTGCTCGTGATGTCCACCCAGACCGGCGCCTTCACCGACGAGGGCTGGCTCGGCTCCTGGACGATCTTCTACTGGGCCTGGTGGCTCTCCTGGGCGCCCTTCGTCGGCACCTTCATCGCGCGGATCTCGCGCGGCCGCACGGTCCGGCAGTTCCTGCTCGGCGTGCTGCTGGTGCCCAGCGGGGCGACGGTCATCTGGTTCTGCGTGATGGGCGGCACCGCGATCCGGCTGGTCACCACCGGTGCGGCCGACCTCGTCGCGACCATCCCGCAGGGCCCGGAGGCCTCGCTGTTCGAGATGCTGCGCTCGCTGCCGCTCGGCTCGGTGACCAGCGTGGTCGCGGTGCTGCTGGTGATGACCTTCTTCATCACCAGCGCCGACTCCGCCTCGCTGGTGCTCGGCTCGCTCTCCAGCCGGGGCTCGCTGCACCCGCGCACCTGGCTGGTGGTGGTCTGGGGCGTGCTGATGGGCGGCGTCGCGGCGGCCCTGCTGCTGGCCGGCGGACTCACCGCGCTCCAGAACGCGACGATCCTGGTCGCGCTGCCGTTCGTGGTGGTGATGCTGCTGCTGTGCGTCTCGCTGGTGAAGGAGCTCCGCGAGGACCCGGCCGCCGCCCCCTCCCGCGTCCACCCGCCGCACGGCCTGCGGGACGCCGTCCGCGAGGTCGTCGGCGAGTCGAGCACACGCCGCTGACCAGTACATATGCCCCGCCCGGCGACGGGTGGGGCATATGCGACCAACCGACGCCCAACCCCCGTCCGGACTTCACCCGCGCGTACCGACCGTTCACACCGCCCTGGAAACCTCCCTGTCATGAACGCCAGCCCTCAGGCGCCCTTCCAGGAACCGCGCTTCCCCCTGCCCCAGTGGCACCGCCGGCTGCTCGCCGTCACCGCCGTCCTCGCCTCGATCGCCCTCGGCACCCTGGGCGTCGGCGCCACCGTGGAAACCGTCGAACACGGCCCCGTCACCAGCGCCTCCGCCAGCAAGTAGCAACCCGCCCCACCCGGCACCGCGGTCCCACACCGGACGCGGTGCTTCTTGCTTTCCGCCACCACCGATCGGGTACCCCCGGCCGGTCACCGGCGGGCACGACGAGCGGGCCGGGGCGGGAGTGGCGGCCGATACCGGGGACGGGGTGGAGGTCGGGCGCCGGGGCGTGACGGGCGGCCGATACCGGGGACGGGTGAAGTTCGGACGGGGTGAAGATCGGGGGCCGGGGCGAAGCGGGCCGCCGGGGGGGGCGCAAACCCCGGCTACGCCCGCTGTTCGGTGCGGGGGCCGGGCGGGGGTGGGACGAACGGGCCGGGGCGGGAGTGGCGGCCGGTGCCGGGAGTGGGGTGGAGGTCGGGGGCCGGGGCGTAGCGGGCGGCCGGGGGGCGCAGGCGCCAGGCCGGGGGCCGGGTGGGGTGGGGAGTGGGGGCGATCAGGGCGAGGCGGTGGAGCAGGTCGAGGGCGTCGCGCCGCAGGGCGGTGCGGTCGGCGAGGTAGCGGGCGGGGAGGCCGTACTCGTCCGCGATGTCGCCGAGGACCCCGTCTATCAGCGCGTCCGGGATCGGGACGTCGCCGGCCACCGTCTCGCCGGGCAGCGGGCGGACCTCCTCCACCAGGCGCTCGACCAGCAGCAGGGCGGCCTGGGCGAGGGTGCCGGCACCGGGGAGGGCGAGGTCGGTGAGTTCGGCGGCCGGGTCGAGCAGGGCGACGCCCTCGGCCCGGAGTTCGGCCTCGAGGCCGAGGAACTCGGCGAGCGCCGCCGGGCCGCTGAGCCGGTGCTCGGCCAGCCAGGCGCGGTGGTCCTCGGGGAGGTCGGCGGCCAGGACGGCGGGCGTCTCGGCGAGCAGGCGGCGGACGGCGGTGGCGGGTTCGGCCTCGGCGGCGCGGCGGATCAGGTCGTCGGCGTCGTCGGCGAGGGCGGGCGGGCCGGCCGGGACGGCACGGGCGAGTTCGCGGTCCACGGTCAGCACGAAGGAGCCGTCGGCCGGGTCGGCGGGCAGCTCGCCGAGCACCTGCCAGCCGGCCAGTGCGGCCAGCGCCATGTCGAGGTCGGCCTGTTCGGCGGCGAGTTCGGGTGCGGCGGCGCCCATCGCGTCGAGCAGCCGCCGGTATCCCAGCTCCTCCGGGGCGTCGACCAACAGGGCCAGTACGAGGGCGAGTTGGGCGTACCCGGCCGGGGTGAACGGCGCGCCGGTGACGGGGTGTTCGAGGCGGCGGGCGGCGTCGGCGCCGAGGCCGGCCTTGCAGAGCCGGGCATGCCAGGGGCCGACCACGAGGCGGTAGCCGAGCAGGGTGTCGAAGCGCTCGGCGAGCCAGTCGCGGTGACGGCGGATCAGCGGGAAGCCGTCGGCGTGCGGGCCGGAGGCGGTGACCAGCGGATGGGCGAGCAACAGCCGGGCGGCGATCCGGCGTTCGGCCGCGGGGAGCTCCTCGCCGGAACGATCCTGCGCCGTCACGGTGGGCGGCACCACCGGCGTGCCCTCGGGCCTGCGGTGCCGACCCGGCCTGCCCGGCTTGGCACCTGACCGGACGACGGGCAGTGCGGCGTCGTCGCGCCGGGCGCGGCGCAGGCCGCCGTCGGTGCGGTCCTCGCGAGGGCGAACGGGTGTGGCGCCGTACGCGGTGGGGCCGTGCCACCAGCTGACGCCGGGCTCGGCGGCGGGTTCGGCGGCGCCGCCGAGGTGGCGCGCCGGGTAGAGGCCGAAGGAGGCGGCACAGAGGTCGTCGGCGGTGCCGGGGGTGGCGGCGGCGAACCAGTGGGCCAGGCGCAGCAGTCCGGGGTCGGGCGAGAGCGTGACGTCGGCGGCGGGCCCGGCTTCGCGTACGACGAGGACGGCATCGGCGGGCCCGGCTTCGCGTACGGCGAGGACGGCGGCGGCGGTTCCCCGTCCTGCCCCGCCCGTGCGTCCGTCCGGCCTGCCGGTGGCCACCCGGGTGGCGCCGACCGCGTACTCCTGCTGATCCATGTCGGGGTCCAGACTAGACGGTGCCCGGGTCACCCGACGGCAGCAACCGCCCTCCTGAGGAACTCTCCGCAAGAGCCCTCGAAGCGGGCGCCCGCGCTCCGCTAACCGACCGCCCCGTCATCCGCCGCGCCCGACGGGGGTTACGCACCGGTAACCCGCTCTTCCGCCGCCGCTCCGGCTCCTCTAGGGTCGGTCCGAAGAGCAGATCACCGAGAGGCGCACGCATGACTGTCCGTACCACCAACCGCGTCGGCCTCGGAGCACGCCTGCGCTCGGCCAGCGGCCTGCTGGGCGGCTTCGCGGCCACCTCGGCGGCACACCTGGGCGCGATCGCCTCCGGCGTCTCGGTGCTCCAGAACGCCACCAAGCCGGCCCTGATGCCACTGCTGGCCGCGCACAGCGTGACGGCGGCCGCGAAGGCCGGCCGGGAGGCGCCGAAGCTGCTGGCGCCGGCGCTGCTGCTGAGCGCGGGCGGGGACGTGCTGCTCCAGCTGAAGAACGACCCCGCGTTCCTCGCGGGCATGGGCTCGTTCGCGGCGGCGCACGTCTGCTACGTGACGATGTTCGTCCAGCGCGGCGCGCTCAGTGACCGCCGCCGGGCCCTGGTGGTCGCGGCCGCGTACGCGACGGCCTGGGTGGCCCTGGTCGGACAGCTCTGGCCGGACCTCGGGGACCTGCGCGTGCCGGTGGCCGGCTACAGCCTGCTGCTGGCCTCGACGGCCGTCACCTCGGCCGGGCTGGGCTGGCGGACCGGGCTGGGCGGGGCGCTGTTCCTGCTCTCCGACACACTGATCGCCACCCAGCTGGCGAAGTGGCGGGAGCTGCCGGGCCATCAGTTCTGGATCATGGCGACCTATGTACTGGCCCAGTACCTGCTGGCGGACGGCACCCTCCGGCACCAGGAGCGGCTCCACCGCGAGGCCGACAACGGCGCCGGACCGCAGACCGCCTGACCGCCGGATCTCCTGACCGCCTGGTCGTCGGATCACTGGGTCGTCGGGTCAGCGGACAGCCGCATCGCCGGATCACCCGACCGTCCGACCGTCCGACATACCGCCGTGCCGCCGGCCCTCAAGGGCTCCGGCGGCGCGACACGGGGACGCGCCCTCGGGCGCGGGGCGAGGCCTCAGGCACCGCGCCTCCGCAGCAGCCAGAAGCCGCCGACGCCGCCCCCGACCAGCGCGAGGCCGCCGGCCAGTTCCGCCGGATTCGCCGCGACCGAGCCGCCGAGGCCGGTCTGCACGGAGCCGTGCGGGGCGACCTGCCGGCTGTCGGCGCCGGACTGCCCGAGCGAGCCGGCCCACTCCCCCGCGGCCTCGCCCCACTCGCCGAGGCTCCTGTCGGGGGTGGTGGAGGTCTCGGCGGCGACCTTGACGGTGGTGGCGAAGGCCCCGCCGTCCGGGCAGGTGCCGTCGACCCTGCTGTCCCCGGCGTACTGGCCGGCCAGCCGGGCGGAGCCGCTGTGCTTGCCGTCGGGGCCCAGGGTGAGGGTCGCCGGGCCGCCTTCGAAGGCGGCGGAGCGGGCGGTGACGGTCTTGGCGTCGGGCTTGTCCGACTTCTCGCAGGAGACCGTGACCCGCACGGTCTGGCCCGGTGCGGCCTGGGACGGGCTGACCGAGGCGGAGCCGTCCCTGGCGGATGCCAGGGGGGCCGTCAGGCCGGTCAGCGCCGTCGCGCCGATCAGGGCGGCGGCGGCCGTACGCATGGGGCGCATGCCGGAACCTCCGGGATTCTCGGGCGCGGCCGGGGACTCCCATGTCCACGTGCTCGATCAACCGCACCCGGTCATTCACCGACGGTAGGGACCCGCCTCGCGCCCGGCCAGCGCTCACACCCGTTCGGGTTACGACCCGTGACCCGCTGTGATGCCGGTCATGGCGCCGCCGTGCCCACTGCCGTGCCGCCCGCCGACCGGATCAGAGGTCGAGGTCCACCACGACGGGCGCGTGGTCCGAGGTGCCCTTACCCTTGCGGGCCTCGCGGTCCACGTAGCTGTCGGTGACGGCGTCGGCGAAGGGCTTGTTGGCGTAGGTGAGGTCGATCCGCATGCCCCGGTTCTTGGGGAAGGCCAGCTGGCGGTAGTCCCAGTAGGTGTAGGGGCGGTCGTACTTGAGCGGGCGGGGCAGCACGTCCCGGAGGCCGATGTCGCCGAGGGCCGTGAGCGCGGCGCGCTCGACCGGGGTGACGTGGGTGAGGCCCTCGAAGGCGGCGGTGTCGAAGACGTCCTCGTCGGTCGGGGCGATGTTGAAGTCCCCGAGGACGGCGAACGGGCGGGAGCCGGCGGCGTCCTCGGCGGCGGCCTTGCGCAGCGCCTCCAGCCACTCCAGCTTGTACCGGTAGTGCGCGTGGCCGACCTCGCGGCCGTTGGGCACGTAGACCGACCAGACCCGGACCGGGCCGCAGGTGGCGGCGACGGCGCGCGGCTCGACCTCGGGCAGGAGGGCGCCGTCGGCGAGGTAGCCGGGCTGGTCGGGCAGGCCGCGCACGACGTCCTCCAGGCCGAGCCGGGAGACGATCGCGACGCCGTTCCAGCGGCCGGTGCCGTGCGCGGCCGTCTCGTAGCCGAGCTCGCGGACCGCCTCGTACGGGAAGGCGTCGGCCGCGCACTTGAGCTCCTGGAGGCAGAGCACGTCGGGCTTGGCGCTCTCCAGCCACTCCAGGAGCTTGGGCAGCCGCGCGGTGACGGAGTTGATGTTCCAGGTGGCGATGCGGACGGTCACGGCGGGCGGCCTTCCCGGTGGTTCGGTGCGGACGGGTGTGCGTCGGGTGTGCGGACGGGCATGACGGACGGGGTGGGCCTCCCCTCGCGGGAGACCCACCCCGAACATACCGCCCGGCACCGACAGGCCGGTCCGATCAGCGTGCGGGCCGGACCACCGCGGCCGAGCCGCCGCCGCGCCGCGCCGGTTCCGCGGCGGCCACCCAGCGGCCGTCCGGCAGCCGTTCCACGCCGGTGGCGGCGCCGATCTCACCGCTGCTGACGAAGCTGTGCCCGAGGCCCTCCAGCGCGGCCCGTTCGGGCAGGGCCAGGAAGCCGGGCTCGGCCTGGGTCGCGGCGCTGTTGCGCTGGCTGGCGCGCGGCGCGGCGATGGCCTGCTCCAGGCTCAGGCCCCGGTCGAGCCGCCCGAGCAGCACCTGGAGGGTGGTGGTGATGATGGTCGCGCCACCCGGGCTGCCGGTGGCGAGGAGCGGCTCGCCGTCGCGCAGCACGATCGTCGGGGACATCGAGGAGCGCGGCCGCTTGCCCGGGCCCGGCAGGTTGGGGTCGGGGACGCCCGGGGCGAGCGGGGTGAAGTCGAAGTCGGTCAGCTCGTTGTTGAGCAGGAAGCCCCGGCCGGGGACGGTGATGCCGCTGCCGCCGGTCTGCTCGATGGTGAGCGTGTAGGAGACGATGTTGCCCCAGCGGTCGGCGACCGTCAGGTGGGTGGTGTTGGGGCCCTCGTACGGCTCGGGGACGGCCTGGCCAGTGTCGGCGCAGGGCGCGGGGTGGCGCGGGTCGCCGGGGGCGAGCGGGCTGGTGAGCGCGTGGTCCGGGCTGATCAGGCAGGCCCGGGCGGCGGCGTGGCGCTCGGAGAGCAGCTGCCTGGTGGGGACGTCGCTGAAGGCCGGGTCGCCGACCCACCGGTTGCGGTCGGCGAAGGAGATCCGGGAGGCCTCCAGGAAGTGGTGGTAGTACTGGGTGCTGCTGTAGGCGGAGACGTCGCCGCCGTCCTCCAGGATGTTGAGCGCCTCGCCGACGGTGGTGCCGCCGGAGCTGGACGGGGCCATCGCGTAGACGTCGTAGGCGCCGTGGGAGACGTGGGTGGGCGCCTGCTCGCGGACCCGGTAGTCGGCGAGGTCGGTGGTGTCGACCTTGCCGGGGCGGACGCCCCGGCCGGAGGCCGGGTCGACCGGCGGGTGCTGCACGGTGTCGGCGATGTCCCGCGCCAACTCGCCCTGGTAGAAGGCCTTGACGCCGTCCTTGGCGAGCAGCCGGTAGGTGGCGGCGAGGTCGGGGTTGCGCTGCACGCTGCCGGTCTCGGGGGGCTTGCCGTTCGGCAGGTAGAGCTTGGCGGTGGCCGGGAAGTCCTTGAACCGGGCGTAGTTGTCGGCGGTCTGGTTGCGGAAGGTGTCGTCCACGACGAAGCCGTTGTCGGCGATCCGCTCGGCCGGTTCGAGGTTCCGGGCGAGCGAGCGGGTGCCCCAGTGGCGCAGCGCGGCGTCCCAGGTGGCGGGGGTGCCGGGGACGCCGACGGACAGGCCGCTGGTGACGGCGTCGGCGAAGGCCAGGGGTTTGCCGTCCTCCAGGAAGAGGCCGCTGTCGGCGGTGCGGCCGGCGGTCTCGCGGCCGTCGATGGTGTGCACCCGGCCGGTGGCGTGGTCGTAGTAGACGAAGTACCCGCCGCCGCCGATGCCGGAGGAGTACGGCTCGGTGACCCCGAGGGCCGCGGCGGCGGCGACGGCCGCGTCCACCGCGTTGCCGCCGTTGCGCAGCACCTCGATGCCGGCGGCGGTGGCGTCGGCGTCGACGGTGGCCACCGCCCCGCCCCAGCCCACCGCCTCCGGCACCTTCGACGGCGGGGCCGCGGCGCCGGCCGGTCCGACGCCGGACCAGACCAGTGCGGTGGTGAGTAACAGAGACGGCGCGAGACGGGCCAGAGCTCTCATGCGAGTCCTCCTGAGTCGACGTCAACTCATCAGTTGTTCCACAGGAGGCATGATCCGACAACCACACCGCGCCGATATCAATGGGTAGTTGACGGGGCTACAGGGCCGGCGGGTTCGGTGGGAGCGGAACGGCAACAGCCGACAGGTTTCAGATGACAGAAAACGAAATCTGTCATCTGAAACCTGTCGGCTGTTCGTTGTCAGCTGTCAGCTCTCAGCTGTCGGCCGTTCGTCGTCAGCTGTCAGCTGTCGACCGTCCGCCGTGAGCTGTCCGCCGTCAGCGGCTCCCCGCTACAGCGCGCTGCGCTCCACCCGCCGGCGCTTGATCGTGCGGAAGCGCCGCGCCACCTGCCGGGCCAGGTCGGCCGCGCCGACCAGGCCGGCCTCGTTGCCGAGGGCGGCGTGGACGATGGCGGCCTCCGGGCGGAAGCCCCGTCCGGTGAGGGTGCGGCGGAAGGTGTCCCGGGCGGGGCCGAGCAGCAGGTCGCCCGCTTCGGAGACCCCGCCGCCGATCACGAAGCGGCCCGGGTCCAGCGCGGCGGCCAGGTTGGCGATGCCGACGCCGAGCCACGTGCCGACCTCGTAGAGCAGCTCGGTCGCGGTCGGGTCGCCGTCCTGGGCGGCCTCGGTGACCAGCGGCCCGGTGATGCCCTCGACCGTGCCGCCGGCCCGGGCCAGCAGCGGCTGCACCACCGGCGACTCCTCGGCGACCAGTTCGCGCGCGTCGCGCACCAGCGCGTTGCCGGAGGAGTACTGCTCCCAGCAGCCCCGGTTGCCGCACGGGCAGCGGTGGCCGCCGGGCAGCACCTGCATGTGCCCGAACTCGCCCGCCAGGCCGTACTTGCCGCGGTCCACGTAGCCGTCCCGGACCACCGCGCCGCCGATGCCGGTGCCCAGGGTCAGCATCACCATGTGGTCCTCGCCGCGGCCGGCGCCGAAGCGCCACTCGGCCCAGGCGGCCGCGTTGGCGTCGTTCTCCACGATCACCGGGAACCGCAGCCGCTCGCTGAGCGCCTCCTGGAGCGGCTCGTTGCGCCAGTTGAGGTGCGGGGCGAACAGCACCTTGGAGCGGTCGGCGTCGACCCAGCCGGCCGCGCCGATGCCGACGGCGTGGACGTCGTGCCGGTCGGCGAGCTGGAGCACCAGCTCGACGATGACGTCCTCGACGACCTTGGGGCTCTTGCTCTTGTGCGGCGTGTCCGTGCGCAGCTTCTCCAGCACCTTGCCCTCGCCGTCCACCACTCCGGCGACCACCTTGGTGCCGCCGATGTCGACGCCGATGGTGGGCAGTCGCAGTATCCCGGCGGGCAGGGCGCGGCGGCGGCGCTCGGCGCGCGGGCCGAGGCCGAGCAGGGTGGGCAGGACGGGCGGCCGGGTGCTGCCTTGGGAGCTGGTCACAGCTGCGGACGCTCCTCACGGGGGTCGGACGGATCGGAGTCGGAATCTCCGGAGCCGGAACCTCCGGAGCCGGAAGGGCCGGAGCCGGAAGCGCCGGGGGCGAACGGACCGGAGAGGGACGGACCGGAGACGGACGGCCTGGCCAGCTCGTGCGACAGCTCCGCGAGGTCGGAGCCGCCGGCCATCTCGGTGGTGAGCTGTTCGAGGCTGATCTCGGCCCGCGGGTGGCTGCCCGCCATCCGCCCCCGCTTGAGCAGCGTGAAGTGGTCGCCGACCAGGTACGCGTGGTGCGGGTTGTGGGTGATCAGCACGACCCCGAGTCCGGCGTCGCGGGCGGCGGTGACGTACTTGAGCACCACCCCGGACTGCTTGACGCCGAGCGCGGCGGTGGGCTCGTCCAGGATCAGCACCCTGGCGCCGAAGTGCACCGCGCGGGCGATCGCCACGCACTGGCGCTGTCCGCCGGAGAGGGTGCCGATCGGCCGGTCGACGTCGTGCAGGTCGATGCCCATCCTGGCGAGCGCCTCGCGGGTGGTGGCGCGCATCCCGTCGGCGTCCAGCCGCAGGCCGCCCCAGCGGCGCATGCCCTGCTCGGAGCCGAGGAAGAAGTTGCGCCAGACCGGCATCAGCGGGACGACCGCGAGGTCCTGGTAGACCGTGGCGATGCCGCGGTCCAGGGCCTGGCGCGGGGAGTCGAAGCGGACCTCCTCCCCGCCGACGGTCAGGGTGCCCTCGTCATGCTGGTGCAGCCCCGCGATGATCTTGATCAGGGTGGACTTGCCGGCCCCGTTGTCACCGAGCACGCAGCTGATCTCGCCGGCCCGCAGGGTCAGCGAGACGTCCTGCAGCGCCCGGACGGTGCCGTAGCTCTTGCCCACGCCGTCCAGGGAGAGCAGCTCGTCCCCGGCGGAGACCGTGGAGGCCGCCGAAACGTCCTTGCTCATCGCGGCCCCCGCTCGGCCCGGCGCTTGACGTAGGCGTTCAGCAGCGCGGCCAGCAGGAGCATCGCGCCGAGGAAGAACTTGAACCAGTCCGGGTTCCACTGGGCGTAGATGATCCCCTTGCTGGCCATGCCGAAGATCAGCGCGCCGAGCGCGGAGCCGACCACCGAGCCGTAGCCGCCGGTGATCAGGCAGCCGCCGATGACGGCCGCGACGATGTAGATCAGCTCGTTGCCGACGCCCTCGCCGGACTGCACGGTGTCGAAGGAGAACAGCAGGTGCTGGCCGAGCACCCAGGCGCCGAAGCCGACGCCCAGGTAGAGCAGGGTCTTCGTCCGGGCGACCGGCACGCCGACCGCGCGGGCCGCGTCCGCGTCGCCGCCGACCGCGAAGATCCAGTTGCCGAAGCGGGTGCGCAGCAGCACCCAGCTGCCGACCACGAGCAGGCCGAGCCACCACCAGACGGTGGCCTTGATCGCCAGTCCGCCGATGGTGACCTCGGAGGCGAACAGCCACCGGCAGGAGGCGAAGCCCTCCATGTCGGCGATCGACTTGGTGGAGACGGTGCCGGAGATCGCCTTGGTGACGCCCAGGTTGGCGCCGGTCAGCATCAGGAAGGTGCCGAGCGTGACGATGAAGCTGGGCAGCCTGGTGCGGCCGAGCATCCAGCCGTTGAACCAGCCGACGGCCAGCGTGGTCGCCAGCGAGACCAACACGCCGACCCAGGTCACGGCGGTGAACTGGTACGAGACCATCGAGGAGGTCAGCGCGGCGGTGGTGACCAGCACGCCGGCCGAGAGGTCGAACTCGCCGCCGATCATCAGCAGCGAGACCGGCACGGCCATGATCCCGATGGTGGAGGCCGCGTACAGCACGGTGCCCATCGAGGAGACCCGCAGGAAGGGTTCGGCGACGGCGGCGAAGACCACGAAGACCGCGACGGCGGCGATCAGCGAGCCGAGCTCGGGGCGGGCGAGGAGCCGCCGCAGGGCCGCCGGACGGTCGTCGAGCAGGCCGTCCCTGGCGAGGAGGTCGGGGGTGCTCACCTGGTCCCCCTCGCGACGTACTCGGCGAGCGCGTCGGCGTTGTCCTTGGTCAGGATCTGCGGGCCGGTCTCGACGGGCTTGCCGCCGCCGAGCATGTTCAGGTTGTACTTGTACAGCCAGATCAGGTCGACGCCCGTGTAGCCCTGGAGGTAGGGCTGCTGGTCGACGGCGAAGCCGACGCTGCCGGACTTCAGCCCGGACACCACCTGGGTGCCCAGGTCGAAGGTGTCCAGCTCGACGCCGCGGTGGGCGTCCTGGATGGCCTGGAGGCCGGTGGCGGCCATCGGGCCGGAGAGGGTGAGCACGGTGTCGATGGACGGGTCGGCCTGGAGCTTGGCGGAGATCGCGGCGCGGGCGTCGGGCATGTCGACGCCGTTGACGTAGAGCACCTGGAACGTTCCGCCGGCCTTGGACTGGGCGCCGGAGCAGCGCTGCTCCTGGCCGACGTTGCCCTGCTCGTGGATCACGCAGAGGGTGTTCTTGCGGCCGCGCGAGGCCAGTTCGGCGCCGGCCGCCTGGCCGGCGGTGGACTCGTCCTGGCCGACGTGGGTCAGCGCGCCGAACTTCTGCGAGAACTCCTGACCGGAGTTGATCGTGATCACGGGGATGCCGGCGGCCTTGGCCTTGCCGAGGACGTCGGCCATGGCGTCGCCCTTGGCGAGGGTGACCAGCAGGCCGTCGACCTTCTGGTCGATGGCGGCCTGGACGAGCTGGACCTGGTTCTGGGTCTGCGCGTCGTTGGAGTACAGGAAGGTGATGTTGTCCTTGGCGGCGGCCTGCTCGGCGCCCTTGCGCACAGTGTCCCAGAAGGCGTCGCCGGCTCCGGCGTGGGTCACCATGGCGACCTTCCAGCGCGGGGTGGTGACGGCGCTGGCGCCGGTGGCCGCGGCCTTGGCGCGGGCCTCCTCGGCGCGTCTGCCTCCGGTACTGCTGCAACCGGCCGCGGTGACCGCGAGTGCCAGAACGGCGCACACGGGCCAGAAGCGGCGGGACGGGCGAAAGCGGGTGATGCTCATCCCCATAGTCTCCCTGCCCGTGCCGCGCGCGATCGCACCGCCTCGCCCGGCAGGTCGAACGGCCTGGGAGGTAAGGTGCCCCGGGGGACCTTTCCTGGTAGTTCGCTGAGCACCTGGTCCGGACGGCGTCCGTTCGGGTGGCAGACTTAGGTGCCGGTCCGAAGGGGGTTCATCACGAGAAAGTGATGTTCCTCTCAGGTTCCGCACAGATTCGGACGGCAACCGATCATCGGTCCATCGCCGTCTGATGCCATTGACGTGCGTCCGGGCGAGTGGGGCCCGGGCGGCGTGCGACCCGGATACGAGAATCGATGGAACTGACAGGTACGCCATTCTTCCTCCTCACCGTCATCCTGGTGCCGGTCTCCATCGCGGTGGCGCTGCTGTTCTGGGGGAAGGTCGGCGGCCCCAAGCCGGTGCGGTACCTCACCCGGATCGTCATGATCATGTTCTGCCAGGTCACGGCCGTCCTGATGGTCTTCGTGATGGTCAACAACGCCAACCTGATCTACGGCAACTGGGACGACCTGCTCGGCACCGGCAACCACGTCCGCGCGGTGCCCGTGGTGACCCCGGTCGACCCGGCCGCGGCCGCACCGGGCCAGAGCGCCGCCGACGCCGCCAAGGAGCCGCCGAAGGTCAAGCAGAGCTTCGGCGGCGTCGATGACCCGGCGGTGCCGAAGGACGTGCAGCGGACCGAGCTCAAGGGCCAGGTGTCCGGCGTCGACGGCGAGGTGCTGGTCTGGCTGCCGCCGCAGTACAACGACCCGGCGTTCAAGGACAAGAAGTTCCCCGTGGTCGAGCTGATCCCGGGCTACCCCGGCTCCTCCTCCACCTGGTACGGCACCCTCAAGGTCTCCGACCAGCTCAAGCCGCTGATGCAGCAGGGCAAGGTCGCCCCGTTCATCCTGGTCTCGCCCCGCACGAAGCTGCTGAACAACCAGGACGCGGGCTGCACCGACATCCCCGGCAAGATCAACGCCGACGCCTGGATCACCCGCGACGTCCCGCAGATGGTGCTGGACAACTTCCGCGCCGACCCGTCCGCGGACCGCTGGGCGATCGCCGGCTACTCGGCCGGCGCCCACTGCGCGGCCAAGATCTCGCTGGCCCACCCCAACCGGTACCGGGCCGCCATCGCGATGTCCGGCTACAACGACCCGGCCCAGGAGCCGGACTCCCTGGTCGGCAAGGACGCCAAGCTGCGCGAGGCCAACAACCCGGTCAACATCCTGAAGACCGCCGCGCAGCCGCCGAAGGTCGCCCTGCTGGTCAGCGGCTCCAAGGGGGACGGCTTCGAGGACGGCGAGGCGATCCGCGCCGCGGCCAAGGCCCCGACCACCGTCCAGGTCGAGGAGGGCTCCGGCCCGCACACCACCGAGCAGTGGAAGAAGATGGTCCCGTCCGCCTTCCAGTGGCTGACGTCCGTCATCCCGGTGCAGTGACGGACCGGCAGTAGCGAACCGTACGGGCAGGGGGGGGGGGGGGGGGGGGGGGGGGGGGGGGGGGGGGGTGCGGGGGGGGGGGGGGGGGGGGTTTTCCCGTTTGGAGACGGGGAG
>NZ_JBVILX010000010.1:184506-301655 GCF_055580145.1 Kitasatospora sp. NPDC032121
TCGCTGCCTCCCCTCCCACCGGGACAGGGAAGCCCTGAAGGAAAACACCCCCCCCCCCCCCCCCCCCCCCCCCCTCGCCCCCCCCGGGCCCTGTCGCACGTCCGGGCGGGTGCGGCGTCAGGCCAGCTCCAGCGCCAGGTAGAAGTCCACCCGGTCCTCCAGCCGGGAGAGGTCACGCCCGGTCAGCTCCTCGATCCGGCCGATCCGGTACCGCAGGGTGTTCACGTGGACGTGCAGCTGCGCGGCGCAGCGGGTCCAGGAGCCGTCCGAGCGCAGGAAGGCCTCCAGGGTGCGGACCAGGTCCGCCTGGTGCTCCGTGTCGTACGCGATCACCTTGTCCAGCAGCCGGCCGCGGAAGGCGCGGCGCACCTCGTCCGGGACGGCGGCCAGCAGCAGGACGTGCGAGGCGAGCTCCTCCGGGCCCGCGACGCAGATCCGGCCGGTCCGGGAGGCGGCGATCCGGCGGGCGTGCCGGGCCTCCTCCAGGGCGCCGCGCAGGCCGCCGGCCCCGGAGGCGGGGGCGGAGACGCCGAGGGTGATCCGGTCGTCCGCGCCGAGCCCGGCCTCCAGCGGGGCGAGCAGTTCGCGCAGCGTGTCGGCGGGCACCGGGCCCTCCAGGGCGGGCAGCACCACCACGGCGCCGGTGCCCGTTCCGGCGATCAGGGCGCGGTCGTCGGTGCCGCCGAGGGCCTCCTCCAGCACCGCCCGTACGGCGCCCTCCGGCAGGCCGGTGCCCTCGGCACTGAGCACCAGCCAGGAGTCCTCCTGCGCCTGGGACTTGCGCCCGGGGCCCTCGTAGCGGGCGGCCATCGCCGAGGAGGCGTACAGGCCGCGGCTGATCTCGGCCGGGTCGGCGTCGCGGCGCAGCAGGGCGAGCACCTCGTCGGCGAGGCGGCGGCGCAGCCGGCGGCCCTCGTCGCGGCGGTGGCGCTCGGCGGCGACCAGCCGGGCGAGGTTCTCGGCGAGCTGCTGGCGCTTGGTGGTCCACTCGGTGACGTCGCCGGCGACCACGAGCACCCAGTCGGCCAGCGGGCGGTCGGCCGGCGGCGCGTCGGGCTCGCCGGCGGCGGGAGCGGGGGTGGGCTCCGAGTCGGGGACCGGGGCCGGGGCGGGCAGCAGCGAGTAGGAGCCGGCCGCCAGCCGGGCCCGGTGCGGGGGGCGGCGGCGCTGGCGCTGGGCGGCGAGGTGGGTGCGGACCAGCTGGTCACGGTCCTGGGCGGAGAGCCGGTCGGCGGGGCCGGCGATCACCGCGCCGGTCGGGGTGAGCACCCAGCAGTCCAGGTCGAGGTCGCCGCCGAGCAGGTCCAGCACCGCGTCCAGTCCGCCGCCGCCGGCCGCCGAGACCAGCAGGCGGTGCCGGTCGACCAGGGCGGCGAGGTCGGCCGCGCGGTCGGCGGAGAGCTGGCGCCCGACGAACTCGGTGACGGTGCCGAAGGCCACGTCGTCGGGGACGACGAGCAGCGGCATCCGGTGCCGGCGGCAGGCCTCGACCAGGTCCTCGGGCACCGGCCCGACCTCGGCCTGGCCGGCCGCGAGAGCGACCGCGCCGCCGGCCGCGAGGGTGCGGACGAAGCGCTCGGAGTCGGCCGGGACGGTGCGCCAGAGCATGCCGGTGAGCACCAGTTCGCCACCGTGCAGGTAGCGGCCCGGGTCCTGGAGGTCCGTCGTCATCACACCGCTGACCTGCCGGTCCAGCTCTTCCTCGGCCGCGAGCAGGCGCAGTCCCGGGGCGCCGGGGGCGAGCAGGTCACGGACGCGCATCCGCGGACTCCTTAACGGGGCTTGGGGGGAGGAACGAAGGGGTAACGATAGGGCCTGGCCGTAGGGGCGTGTGCGGGTCCGTAGCCCTCGCGTCACGGCCGGGATTACGGTCGTAGGTAGCACCCGGCGAACACCTGGGCTGCGGGATTCCCCTCCTTAGAGGAACGTACAGGATGCCGGGCGGGCTCACAGCCGGGGCTTCATGCCATCGGTGACTGCCAGTGGGCCGCGTCACAGCGGTTCACTGGGCGACACGCCGCCGGACACCCGGCGGGCGACGACGTGAGGAGACACCCGCATGGAGTTCCTTCGGCCCGCCACCTGGGACGAGGCACTCGCGGTGAAGGCCGAACAGCCGACGGCGCTGCCCCTGTCGGGCGGCACGGACGTCATGGTCGAGCTGAACTTCGACATGCACCGGCCGTCCGCGATCCTCGACCTGAACCGCATCGCCGAACTCACCTCGTGGTCCGAGGACGGCGGCGTCGTCCGGCTCGGTGCCGCCATCCCCTACGCCCGGATCATCGCGGAGCTGTCCGGCCCGCTGCCCGGGCTGGCGCTGGCGGCCCGCACCGTCGGCTCGCCGCAGATCCGCAACCGCGGCAGCGTCGGCGGCAACCTCGGCGCGGCCTCCCCGGCCGGCGATTCGCACCCGGCGCTGCTGGCGGCCGGGCGGGACGTGTTCGTCGAGGCGGCCTCGGTGCGCGGCACCCGGATGATCCCGATCGACGACTTCTACACCGGGGTGAAGCGCAACTGCCTGGCGGCCGACGAGCTGATCCGGGCCGTGCACGTCCCGGTGGCGGACGGGCCGCAGCAGTTCTCGAAGATCGGCACCCGCAACGCCATGGTGATCGCGGTCTGCGCGTTCGGTCTTGCCCTGCACCCGCGCAGCGGCACCGTCGGCACCGGCATCGGCTCGGCCGCCCCCACGCCGCGCCGCGCCGTCGAGGCCGAGGAGTACCTCCGGGGCGTGCTCGCCGAGCGGGGCCTGTGGGAGTCCGGGGAGCCGCTGGGCGCCGAGGTGGTCCGGCGCTTCGGCGAGCTGGTGAAGGCCGCGGCCTCGCCGATCGACGACGTCCGGGGCACCGCCGACTACCGCCGGCACGCGCTCGCCGTGATGGCCCGCCGCACCCTCACCTGGACCTGGAACGACTACGGCAAGCAGATCAGGAGCGCGGCATGAGGGTCACTTTCACCGCCAACGGCAAGCCGGTCGAGGCCGACGACGTGTGGGAGGGCGAGAGCCTGCTGTACGTGCTGCGCGAGCGGGTCGGCCTGCCGGGCTCGAAGAACGCCTGCGAGCAGGGCGAGTGCGGCTCCTGCACCGTCTACCTGGACGGCGTCCCGGTCTGCTCCTGCCTGGTCGCGGCCGGACAGGTGCAGGACCGCGAGGTGCGCACGGTCGAGGGCCTGAGCGGGCAGGACGGCGAACTGGGCCCCGTCCAGCAGGCGTTCGTCGACGCCGGAGCCGTCCAGTGCGGCTTCTGCACCCCCGGGCTGCTGGTGCAGACCGACGCGCTGCTGGCGGACGACCCGCGGCCGAGCGACGACGACATCCGCGAGGCGCTGTCCGGCAACCTGTGCCGCTGCACGGGCTACGAGAAGATCATGGACGCGGTGCGGCTGGCCTCGGCCCGCATGGGCGGCGCGGGGAAGGCCGGTACGCGATGAGCGGCGCGGCGAGCGGTGGCACGGGCGGCGGCGTTGGCACGGGTGGCGGCACGGGCGGCGGCGTTGGCACGGGTGGCGGCACGGGCGGCGGCGTTGGCACGGGTGGCGGCACGGGCGGCGGCGTTGGCACGGGTGGTGTCGCGAGCGGTGCCACGAGCGGCCGGGCGGTCCAGCGGACCATCCAGGGGCAGAAGAACCTCCGGAGCATCGACCAGGCGTCCAAGGACGGCATCGGCGGCTCGCCACTGCGCCCGGACGGCAACCTGAAGGTCCGGGGCGAGTTCGCCTACTCCTCCGACCTCTGGCACGAGGACATGCTGTGGGGCACGGCGCTGCGCTCGCCGCACCCCCGGGCGAACATCCTCTCGGTGGACCTCTCCGAGGCGCTCAAGGTGCCCGGGGTGTACGCGGTGCTGACCCACGAGGACATCCCCGGCACCAAGTACTACGGCCTGGACGTCCAGGACCAGCCGGCCCTGGCGATCGACCGGATCCGCTACCACGGCGAGCCCGTCGCGCTGGTCGCGGCCGACCACCCGGAGACGGCCCGGCGCGCGGCGAGGAAGATCGCGGTCGAGTACGAGGTGCTCACCCCGATCGTCACCGAGGAGCAGTGCCTCGACCCGGAGACGTACGGGTACGTGCACGAGCCGCACGCGTACAAGTCCCATGCGTACGGCAACATCTGCCACGAGCAGCGGCTGGTCTCCGGCCGCGGCGTGACCGACGAGGTGCGGGCGCTGGCCGACGTGATCGTCAGCGGCGACTACGAGGTCGGCATGCAGGACCAGGCCTTCCTCGGCCCGGAGTCCGGCCTCGCGGTGCCCGCCGAGGACGGCGGCGTCGACCTCTACGTCGCCACCCAGTGGCTGCACGCGGACCGCCGGCAGATGGCTCCGGTGCTCGGCCTGCCGGAGGAGAAGGTCCGGCTCACCCTGGCCGGCGTCGGCGGCGCGTTCGGCGGCCGCGAGGACCTGTCGATGCAGATCCACGCCTGCCTGCTGGCCCAGCGCACCGGCAAACCGGTCAAGATCGTCTACTCCCGGGACGAGTCCTTCTTCGGCCACGTGCACCGCCACCCCGCGCGGATGCACTACGAGCACGGCGCCACCCGGGACGGCAAGTTGGTCTTCGCCGACTGCCGGATCGTGCTGGACGGCGGCGCGTACGCCTCCACCTCCCCCGCCGTGGTCGGCAACGCGGCCTCGCTCGGGCACGGCCCGTACGTGATCCCGAACGTGCGGATGCACGCCCTCGCGCTGTACAGCAACAACCCCTCCTGCGGGGCGATGCGCGGCTTCGGCGCGGTGCAGGCGGCGTTCGGCTACGAGTCGCAGATGGACAAGCTGGCCGCCGAACTGGGCATGGACCCGGTGGAGCTGCGGCAGATCAACGCCGTCTCGCAGGGCGACTCCATGCCCACCGGGCAGCAGATCGACGCGCCCGCTCCGGTCGCCGAACTGCTGCGCCGGGCCAAGGAGATGCCGCTTCCGCCGCCGCTGGACACCGAGCGCCCCGACCTGCGCCGGCTGCCCGGCGGGCTGTCCAACACCTCGCACGGCGAGGGGATCGTGCGCGGCGTCGGCTACTCGGTCGGGATCAAGAACGTCGGCTTCTCCGAGGGGTTCGACGACTACTCCACCGCCCGGGTGCGGCTGGAGGCGATCGGCGGCGAGCCGGTCGCCATGGTGCACACCGCGGCGGCCGAGGTCGGCCAGGGCGGCGTCACCGTGCACGCCCAGATCGCCCGCACCGAGCTGGGCGTCGAGCGGGTCACCATCCACCCGGCCGACACCTCGGTGGGCTCGGCCGGCTCGACCTCCGCCTCGCGCCAGACGTACATGACCGGCGGTGCGGTGAAGCTGGCCGCCGAGGCGGTGCGCCGGGAACTGCTCGACCGGGGCCGCCGGCGCTACGGCTGGACCCACGACGACCTGGTGCTGGCCGGCGGCAAGGTGGTGTCGAGGAGCGCCGGCGTGCTGGTCCCCGTCGTCGACCTGCTCGGCGACGGGGCCGTCGAGCAGACCCGCGTGCACCGCCACCGGCCCACGCAGCCCTTCGACAGGGAGAGCGGCCAGGGCTTCGGCCACGTCCAGTACTCCTTCTGCGCCAACCGCGCGGTGGTGGACGTGGACGTGGAACTGGGCCTGGTCAAGGTGGTCGAGCTCACCGCCGTCCAGGACGTCGGCAAGGCGCTCAACCCGCTCTCCGTGGTCGGCCAGATCCAGGGCGGCTGCACCCAGGCGCTGGGCCTCGCGGTGATGGAGGAGATCGTCCTGCGGGACGGCAAGGTGCGCAACGCCTCCTTCACCGACTACCTGATCCCCACCATCCTGGACACCCCGCCGATCCCGGTGGAACTGCTCGAACTGCCCGATCCCAACGCGCCGTACGGGCTGCGCGGGGTCGGCGAGGCGCCGACCGTCTCGGCGACGCCGTCCATCGTGGCCGCCATCCGCGACGCCACCGGGCTGGCGCTCAACCGGATCCCGGTGCGGCCGGAGCACCTGACCACCGAGCGGCCGGGCTGAGCCCCCGGCCGGGGGCTCGGCGGACAGCACGGCCTCGCGCGGTAGCGCCCTGGGCAGCGGCCTTGGGCGGCACCGCCGTCGTACGGGATCGTTTCCCCTACGGCGGCGCCGCCCGCTACTGTCGAAACCGTGTAAGGAGCCTCACCCCATGCAGGACATCGCCGAGCAGCTGCTGGCCTGGCACGCGACCGGGCGTTCCTTCGCCGTGGCCACCGTGGTCGGCGTCTGCGGCAGCGCTCCGCGCGACCCCGGAGCCGCGCTGGCCGTGGACGCCGACGGCGAGGCGGTGGGCAGCGTCTCCGGCGGGTGCGTCGAGGGCGCGGTGTACGAGCTGTGCCAGGCCGCCATCGCGAGCGGCCGGCCGGCCCTGGAACGCTTCGGGTACAGCGACGAGGACGCCTTCGCGGTGGGGCTGACCTGCGGCGGCGTCCTGGACGTCTTCGTCCAGCCGGTGGCGCCGGGGGCCGACACCGGACTGGACGCCGGGATCGCCCACGTCGCGGCGGGCACACCGGTGGCGCTGGTGCGGGTGATCGCCGGGCCGGACGGGCTGGTCGGGGCCGCCCTGGCGGTCACCGCCGACGGCGTCGAGGGCGCGCTCTCGCCGGCCCCCTCGACGGTCGGCGGCCTGCAGCGGGCGGTCGTCGCGCAGGCCCGGGCGATGCTGGAGGCCGGACGCACCGGCCGGCTCGTACTCGGCCTGGACGGACGCCCCTGCGACGACCGCCGGCAGGGCACCGTCACCTGCTTCGTCGAGTCGTACGTGCCCGCGCCGCGGATGCTGGTCTTCGGGGCGATCGACTTCGCGGCCGCGGTGGTGCGGATCGGCAAGTTCCTCGGCTACCACGTGACCGTCTGCGACGCCCGGCCGGTCTTCGCCACCGCCCGTCGCTTCCCCGAGGCCGACGAGGTGGTGGTCGACTGGCCGCACCGCTACCTGGACTCCCAGCACGACCGGATCGACGGACGCACCGTGCTGTGCGTGCTCACCCACGACGCCAAGTTCGACATCCCACTGCTGGAGCGCGCCCTGCGGCTGCCGGTCGGCTACGTCGGCGCGATGGGCTCGCGCCGCACCGACCGCGAACGCGTGGCCCGGCTGCGCGAGGCGGGGCTCACCGAGGCCGAGCTGGCCCGGCTGCGCTCCCCGATCGGCCTGGACCTCGGCTCCCGCACCCCGGAGGAGACGGCGGTCTCGGTCGCCGCCGAGATCGTCGCCCACCGGCGCGGCGGCAGCTGCCTGCCGCTGAGCGCCTCGGACGGGCCGATCCACCACGACCCGCCCCACCGGGAAACGGAGAGCGACGGGGGCTACGGGGACGTCGGGGGCGCCACCGCGGGCCGCCCGGAGCCCCGTACCCACGCGGCCTGAACGGGAACGAACAGGGACGAACGGGACGAGCAAGGACGAGCGAGGACGAACCGAGCGAGCGGGGTCAGTCGCTCAGTGCCAGCTTCACGCCGAAGCCCACCACGACCGCGCCGGTCACCCGGTCCATCAGCCGTCGGGCGGCCGGCCGGCGCAGCCAGCCGCGCAGCGCCTGGGCGAAGCCCACCAGGACGGTCGACCAGAGCAGGCCCTCCACGACGTGCACGCAGGTCAGCGCCACGCCGGCGGCGAAGTGCGGGGCCCCGGCCGGGATGAACTGCGGCAGCACGGCGACGTAGAAGACCCCGACCTTGGGGTTCAGCAGGTTGGTCAGCGTGCCCCGCCGCCAGCCGTGCGCGAACCCGCCGTCCTCCGGTTCCTCCTCGGCCGCCGCCTCACCGCCCCGGTTGCGCAGCATCCCGATGCCCATCCACACCAGGTACGCCGCACCCGCCCAGCGCAGGATCTCGTACCCCACCTGCGAGGCGGTCAGCAGCGCCGTCACCCCGGCCGAGGTCAGCGTCCCCCAGAGCAGCGTCCCGGTCTGGATCCCCAGCACGACCCCCCACGCCTGCCGGCGCCGCCCCAGCGCCGAGGTCCGCAGGATCAGCGCGGTGTCGAGACCGGGGGTGAGCGTCAGCAGTCCCACGACGAGGGCGAAGGACCACAGGGCCGTTGTCATCTCCATGGGCCTCGATGCTCTCACAGCCCCGGGCGGCCGCTGGGGGCCACCCGGGGCGGGGTCCGCCCGCGCGAAGCCCGGTCAGGTGACGTTGAGGCGGGCGGCGAGGCGCAGCAGGCCGGGGCTGAGGCGGGAGAGGAAGCGGGCGGCCTTGGCCTCGGGGGTGACGGGGACGACGGGGCGGCCGGTGCGGACGGCGGTGAGGATGGCGGTGGCGACCTTCTCCGGGGGGAAGCCGCGGCGGGCGTAGAGCCTGGCGGCGCGGGCCTGCTTGGCGGCCTGCTCGGTGGAGGTGGTGGCGGAGAAGGTGGAGGTGCGGGTGATGTTGGTGTTGACGATGCCGGGGCAGATGGTGGAGACGCCGATGCCGTGGGCGACGAACTCGGCGCGCAGGCAGTCGGAGAGCATGAACACCGCGGCCTTGCTGGTGGCGTAGGCGGTGAGCGCCTTGGAGGGCAGGTAGGCGGCGGCCGAGGAGACGTTGACGATGTGGCCGCCCTGGCCGCGGTCGGCCATCAGGGTGCCGAAGGCGCGGCAGCCGTGGATCACGCCCCAGAGGTTGACGTCCAGGACCCGCTGCCACTCCTTCTCGGTGGTCTGCAGGAACGTCCCGGAGTGCCCGACGCCCGCGTTGTTGACCATGACGTCGGGCACGCCGTGCTCGGCGGCGACGGTCTGCGCGAAGGCGTCCATCGCGGCGCCGTCGGAGACGTCCACCCGGTAGGCGTGCGCCTTCGCGCCGATCAGCGAGGCGAGTTCGGCGGTGCGCTCGGCGGCCGCGAGGTCGAGGTCGCAGACCACCACCCGGGCGCCGTCCTCGGCGAAGGCGAGCGCGGTGGCCCGGCCGATGCCGCTGCCGCCGCCGGTGACCACGACCAGCCGGCCGTCGCCCTCGGCCCCTCGGGCCTGCCCCGCGTCGATGCGGGCGGTGAACTCGCGGACCATCCCGGCCACGGTGGCTCCCTTCTCCAGCAGCGCCGACCAGTGGCCGGCGTGCAGCGTCCTGCGGGTCAGTTCGGGTGCCCAGCGCTCCAGCCCCTCGGAGAGGTAGGTGCCGACGTACCGGTCCCGGGTGAGGGTGATCAGCTGGACCGGCACCTCGGTCGGCCGCTCGCGCGGACTGCCCAGGGTGGGGCGGAAGTTGGCCCGGTACAGCTCGATGCCGCGGACCGCGTCGCGGCGCAGGCTGGGCTGCGGGTGGTCGGCGCGCGGGGTGACGTGCTCCAGGTCGCGCAGCACCCGCGGCCAGGCCCGGGCCAGGCCGAGGCGCCAGACACCGGGGGCGAGGTAGGGCAGGTGGAAGGCGGTGATGTACCAGGAGTGCAGGCCCTGGTGCAGCAGCTGCTTGAGGTGGCGGGGAGTGGGGCGGCGCAGCCGGTGGCGCAGCCAGTAGCCCATGTGGTCCAGGCTGGGGCCGGACAGGGTCGTGTACGAGGCGATCCGGCGCTCGGCGCCGGGCGCGGTGACGGCCTCCCAGGACTGGATCGAGCCCCAGTCGTGGGCGACCAGGTGGACCGGGCGGTCCGGGCTGACGGCGTCGGCGACGGCGAACAGGTCCTCGGCGAGGTGCTCCAGGCGGTAGCCGGACCGGTCGGCGGGGGCGGCGGACTCGCCGGCGCCGCGCACGTCGTAGCGGACCACGTGGTGGTCGCGGGCGAGGTCGGCGGCGATGTCGTCCCAGACGGCGTGGGTGTCGGGGTAGCCGTGTACGAGGAGGACGGTGGGGGCGTCCGGGTCGCCCTGCTCGAAGACGGCGAGTGGGAGGCCGCCGGAGTGGACGGTCCGGCGGCGCACCGGGGGCGCCGCCGGGGGCGCCGCCGGGGTTTTCGCCAGGGTCTTCGCCGGGCGGCGCTGCGACGGGCTCGTCATCGGGTGGCCTCCAGGGTGGTCGGCTCGGTGGCGGCGATGCTCTTGGTGTCGGCGGTGTTCTCGGTGTCGGTGGTGTTCTGGGTGGCGGCGGCGTTCTCGGTGGCGGCGGCCTTCTGGGTGGCGGCGGCGTTCTGGGTGGCGGTGGTGTTCTGGGTGGCGGCGGCGTGCTCGGTGGCGGCGGCCTTCTGGGTGGCGGCGGTGTTCTGGGTTGCAGTCTGCCCGGTGGTCGCGGTCCAGCGGCGGACGTGCGGCAGGTCGTCGTCGAGCCAGTAGGCGTCGTCCTCGGTGACCACCAGCAGTTCCTCGAACTTGATGCCCACACCCCGGAAACCGATGTGCGGTTCGACCGCCCACAGGCCCGGGGTGGGCGCGTGCCGGGACGAGCGCCCGTCCGCCCAGAGCGGTGAACGGCCGTGCAGCCGCTCGGAGATCAGCTCACGGCCGAGGGTCTGGAGGGTGCGCACGCCGAAGCCGAAGACGTTCACCCCGGCGGGGCCGCGCGCGGTGTTGCGGGTGACCTGGTGGCCGATCACCCGGCCCGGGTACACCTGGTGGCGGTTGTCGTAGCCGTGCGCGGCGATCTGGGCGTCGACTGCGGCGTACACCTCGGAGAGCGGCTTGCGGGCCCGCACCTCCTGGAGGATCAGCTCGCGGTAGACCTCGAGGTCGGCGGCCAGGCGGTCCCAGACCCGGTTCTCGCCGACCTTGCCGCCGTAGCCGATGTCGGCGGTGTAGCCGTCCACCACGGGCGCGCAGTCCAGCACGTACGGCATGCCCTCCTCCAGCCGGCGGTTGCCGGCGAAGAACTGCAGCGGGGTGTGGAAGTGCCGGAACGCCGTCCGGTCGCCGAACCAGGCGAAGGGGATGTGGAAGAAGTCCTGCACCCCGGCGGCGACCAGGCGGCGGCGCAGCTCGGCGGTGGCCTGCCGCTCGGTGACGCCGGGTTCGATCCAGGCGGCGACCTGTTCGGCGCAGTGGTAGGCGAGCTGCTGGGTCTCGCGGAAGCGGGTGAGGTCGCGCTCGGTGTAGCGGAAGGCGGGGGTCGCTTTCGCCATGGTGAGGGGCTCCTTCTAGAGGTCCAGCACGAGGGTCTCGCCCTCGGCGGCCCGGGAGACGCAGGGCAGCAGGGCGCCGGCGGCACGCTGCTCGGGGGTGAGACGGCGGTCCCGGTGATCGGGCGGCCCGGCCAGCACGCGGACCTCGCAGGTGCCGCAGAAGCCCTGGTGGCAGGAGTACGGGAGGTCCGGGCGGGCCTCGCGCAGCACGTCCAGGGCGGAGCGGTCGGCGGGGACGTCGAGGGCGGGGCCGTCGGCGCCGAGGCGGACGGTGAAGGGCTCGCCGTCGGTGATCGGGGCGGCGCCGAAGCGCTCGAAGTGCAGCGAGGCGGCCGGGGAGCCGTCCAGGGCGCGCTGCACGGCGGTGAGCATCGGGGCCGGGCCGCAGCAGTAGACGGCGGCGCCGCGCGGGGCGTGGGCGAGCAGTTCGGCGCCGGTGGGGACGCCGCCGTGCTCGTCGTCGGTGCGCAGCACCACCCGACGCGGATCGAGGGCCCGCAGCTCGTCCGTGTACGGGAGGGTGTCGGCGCTGCGGCCGACGTGCACCAGGCGCCAGTCCAGGCCGTGGCGCTGCGCCTCGCGGGCCATCGGGAGCAGCGGGGTGATGCCGATGCCGCCGGCCAGCAGGAGGACGGCGGGCTCGGCGCAGAAGGCGAAGCCGTTGCGCGGGCGACGGGCGGTGAGCCGGGTGCCGGGGTGCAGGGCGTCGTGGACCTCGACGGACCCGCCGCCGCCCTCGGGCAGCCGTCGGACGGCGATGCGGTAGGCGGTGCGGTCGGCCGGGTCGCCGCTGAGGGAGTAGTGGCGCTCGCGGCCGGAGGGCAGGACGAGGCGCAGGTGGGCGCCGGGCTGCCAGCGGGGCAGCGGACTGCCGGAGGGGTCGGCGAGGGTCAACTCGACGACGCCGGCGGCCAGTGGGCGGCGATCGGCGACGACCAGGCGGAGCGCAGGGGTGGGGCGGCTGTACGGGCGGCGGGGGTTGCGGCGCAGCAGCGGGCCACCGAGGGCCGGGTGGTAGCGGTCGCCGAAGGCGGTGAGCCGGCGCATGAAGCCGTCGGCGCGGGGGCGGCCGTAGAGGTCGGGGGGCGGGGTGAGCTGGTCCATCCGGCGGGGTCCTTGGGGTGGGAGCGGGGCGGCGGGCGGGCGGCGGGCGACAGCTGACAGGTTTCGGATGTCAGAGTTCGGCGTTCAGATTTCAGACTTCAGCGAACAGAGTTCAGCGAACAGATGACGTCATCTGTTCGCTGAAACCTGTCGACCGTCAGCCGCGCCCGGCAGCCGCGCGGGCGGCCGGGGAGGTGGCGAGGTAGCCCAGCGCCTGGCTGGACGAGCCCTCCTGGGTCGGGTGGTAGCCCGGCCGCAGGTAGCGCAGCCCGGAGCGGATCGACCTGAGCGGGTCCGGCAGCAGTCCGCGTTTGGCGATCCGGCCCGCCTCCCGCCAGGTGGGCTTGAGTCGCCCCTCCAGGGTGGGGTCGGCGGCGAGCAGGAAGCGGGCGCCGCGCACCCAGAGGTGGACCAGCAGCGGCCCCGAGAACACCATCCCGCGCACCCGGCGCAGGTAGCCCGGGTCCAGGTGGACCATCAGGTCGTAGGCGACGCTGCGGTGCTCGACCTCCTCCGCGCCGTGCCAGCGCAGCAGGTCCAGCATCGTCGGGTCGGCCTTGGCCCGGTCCAGACCCGGGGAGTTGAGAGCCCAGTTGCCGAGGAAGGCGGTGAAGTGCTCGATCGCCGCGATGAAGGCGACCCGCTCGATGACGCTCTCCCGCCGCTGGGCCGCCGTCAGCCCCGGCTTGTCGCCGAGGACCCGCTGGAACAGCCAGGAGATCTGCCGGACGTACGGCCTCGGGTCGAGTCCCTGGCCGAGCAGGTGGTCCAGGACCTCCTGGTGCGCCTCGGCGTGGATGGCCTCCTGCCCGATGAATCCGAGGACCTCCTCGCGCAGTTGCTCGTCCCGGATGAGCGGCAACGCCTCCTTGAACACCTTGACGAACCAGCGCTCCCCCTCGGGCAGCAGCAGGTGCAGCACGTTGATGACGTGGGTGGCCATCGGCTCGTCCGGGATCCAGTGCAGCGGCAGCTGGGCCCAGTCGAAGCGGACGTCCCGGGGCTCCAGGACGAGGTTGTCGTGCACGCGCGCGGCGGGGGCGGCGAGGGCGGGGACGAGGGTGGAACGGGGCATGGCAGGCCCTCCTGACCTGGGGGCGGCGGCTCGGCTCCAGGGAAACGTACTCGCGGGTAGCCGTGGGGACAAGGGTTTCGCCCGCCCTTATCGACATCGAGTCTAATAAGTGATGCACCGGCCGACGCCACGGGAAACGCGGGAAGCCCCACCGGTTTCCCGGCAGGGCTTCCCCTGACCCCCACGCGACCGCCGACCCGCCGTCAGACCGCCATCGCCAGCATCAGCGGCGCCGCCCGGGCCGCCAGCAGCTCGGCGGCGGCCTTCAGCTTGTGGATGTTGTCCGCCGGCATCGAGGTGGCCAGACAGCCGACCGTGCTGCCCGCCGTGATCGGCACCGCCGCGCACACCGTGCCCAGCGCGTACTCCTGGATGTCGAGCACCGGCACCGTGGCCGGCTGCCGCTCCAGCCGGTGCATCAGCTGGTCGGCGTCGGTGACGGTGCGGGAGGTGAGCCGGGCGACCGGGTGCCGGGAGAGGTGGTCGCGCCGGGCGTCCACGTCCAGCTGGCTGAGCAGGCACTTGCCGATCGCGCTGGCGTGCGCGGTCGCCCTGAAGTCCACCCACTCCTGCACGGCCGGGGCGTAGTCGGCGGCCGAGACCGCCTCCACCGACAACTCGCCGTCGTGGTACCGGCCGAAGTACACCGCGGCACCCAACTCGTCCCGTAGTTCCGCGAGTTTGCGGTTGAGCCTGGCCTTCACCAGCTGCTCCCGGTTGTGCTGGCCGAGCAGCGCGAAGGTGCCGCCCAGCAGCCAACCCCCGTCCTGGCACTGGAGATAGCCCTCGACCTCCAGGATCTCGGCGAGCCGCCGCACGGTGGGCAGCCCGAGCGCGGTCTCCCGGGCGAGGGCCACCAGGGTGGCGCCGTCGGGGTGGCGGTCGACCGCCTCCATCAGTCTGAGGGCGTGTTGGAGGGAGGTGAACGGGCCCGTCGGACCCTGGTCAAGCGCGGCGTGACGGCCCGGGACTGGTGTCGACATGTCGTCCCCTTCCGATGTCCCCCCACGGAGCGACCGCGGGCACGCACCAGCCTATCGACCCGGCGGCTCCGACGGCTGCCGTCCGTACATATCCGTGAACAATCCGTGTAGCCCCGTCCGCCGACCTGGGCGGACGCGACGGCCCCTCCCCCACCACCCAGGAGGGAGGGGCGCGTTCCGCGACCGCCGGGCAGGAGCGCGGCGGCGCGGACGGCGGGGACGGCGGCGGCGGGGACGGCGGGGACGGCGGCGGCACGGACGGCGCGTCGCCGGTCCGGGCCGGGCGGCCGTACGAGTAGGGCTCGTGGCTCCGGAGATGAACCGACGGACCGTCGACTAGCTGTACTGACCACAGAGGTTGGTGACAGGGCTCACGGGTCAGAACAACTAGCCGAGCAGGATCCGGACGACGGCCGCGGCCCCGGTCGGGTCGACGACCGGGCGGGCGGCGGTCAGCGCGGCGGCCTCGCCGGCGGCGGCACCGGCCGCGGCGAGGGCGGCACGGGCCTCGGCGGCCGGGAGGGCGTCGAACCAGCGCAGCGCGAGGGCCGTGCGACCGGCCTCGGTGAGGCGGCCGGTGAGCCGGAGGCGGGCCAGGCCGCCGTCCGGGTAGACGTTGATGCGCACGTGGGTCACCGGGCGGCCGGCGTCGAGCCGGAAGCGGTGCCGGGTGTCGGGCTGGAGCCGGGTGCGGGGCAGGAGTTCGAACCATTCGCCGTCGGCCGGGTCGGCCCCGGTCGAGGCGTCGAAGCCGATCAGGTCGGCCCAGCCGGGGGCGTTGGCGACGAAGCAGGAGGTGTCCACTTCGGCGGCCAGGACCTCACCGCCCCCGGCCAGGGCGATCCGCACCCAGTCGTTGGCCTTGTCGCGCCGACGCCGGGTCTCCCAACCGTCGCCCATGACGGAGGCGCGGCCGGGAGCGTTCAGGTTGTGCGGGGAGGAGAAGTAGCGGTCGGACGCCGCCTCGGCCACGCCGCCGTACTCCTGGGCGGCCAAGTCGAAGGTGAGGCCTTCGAGTTCGCGCGGGTCCGGGAGCACCTCGCCGTGCACCCGCAGGCGGGCGACGCCGCCGTCCGGGAAGATGTTCAGCCGCACATGGGTGTAGCGGGTGCCGTCCGCGACGGCGAACTCGTGGGCGGTGTCGCCCCTGAGCCCGGTGCGCGGCACGATCGTGGTCCACTCGGCGGCCCGGAGTTCCTCGGGCGAGGGGTGGCCGGGGACTGACGCGGCCTCGACCGAGGCGGACTCCGGGTGGTTGCCGGTGAAGTGGGCGGTGTCCACGACCACGCCGCGGATCACCCCGGCGGCGCCGAGCCGGACGATCGCCCAGTCGTGGTCCGCGTCGGTGGGGTGCGGTTGCTCGGCGGAGACTCCGCGACGGCGCCTGGACTCCCAGCCGTCCATGATCTGGCCCTTGTGGCCGAAGGTGTGCGGGCGGAACTCGGCCGGCGCGGCGACCAGCAGGTTCTCGGCGTCCGCGAAGGTGTCCTCGTTGGTGGCGACGACGCCCGCGCCGAGCGGTCGGGAGGCCAGGTCGACCAGCTCGGTGAAGGGAGCACTCGGGGTGCCGGCAGTGGTCACTGACTCTCCTTGGGCGGGTTCGGACGGGGTGGCGGTGAGGTGGGGTCGGGGTGGGAGTGCGGCCGGACGAGCTGTCGGCCGAAGGGGCGGGCGGCAGGGTCCACCGCGCGACCGCGCAGCCAGGTGGTGCGCACCGCGCCGGTGAGGGTCCGGCCCGCGTACGGGGTGACCGGGTTGCGGTGGTGCAGCCCGCTCGCCCGGACGGCGAACTCGCCGTCGGGGTCGAAGGCGACCAGGTCCGCGTCGTGGCCGGCGGCGATGGCGCCCTTGGTGCCGGTGAGACCGACCAGGGCGGCCGGTCCGGCGGACATCCAGCGCACCACGTCGGCCAGGGCGTGGCCGCGCCGGCGGGCCTCGGTCCAGACGGCCGGCAGGCCGAGCTGGAGCGAGGCGATTCCGCCCCAGGCGGCCGCGAAGTCGCCGCTGCCGCCGTACTCGGGCAGCAGTTTGAGGTCGGGGGTGGACGGTGAGTGGTCGGAGACGACGGCGATGAACTCGCCGTTCGCCAGGGCCTGCCAGAGCGCGTCCCGGTTGGCCTCGTCGCGGATCGGCGGACAGCATTTGAAGGCGGTGTCGCCGTCCGGCACCTGCTCGGCGGCGAGGGTCAGGTAGTGCGGACAGGTCTCGGCGGTCACCCGTACGCCGTCCTCGCGGGCCCGTCGCAGCAGCGGTAGCACGGCGGCGGAGGAGACGTGCAGGACGTGCACCCGGGCGCCGGTGCGGTGGGCGCCGGTCCGATACAGCGCCGCGAGCAGGTGGGCGACGGCGGCGGTCTCCGCGTCGGCGGGCCGCGAGGCCAGGAAGTCCCGGTAGTGGACGCCGGGTTGCTGCGGGGCGGCGGCGAGCACGGCCGGGTCCTCGGCGTGGATGATCGCCAGCGCCCCGATCCGGGCCTGCTCGGCCAGCGCCGCCGTCAGGTCGGCGGCCTCGAGGTGCGGGAACTCCTCCACCCCCGAGGGGGCGAGGAAGCTCTTGAAGCCGAACACGCCTTCCCGGTACAGGGGTTCGAGGTCCGCGAGGTTGCCGGGGACGGCGCCGCCCCAGAACCCGAGGTCGACCCAGGCCTGGCCCTCGGCGGCCTTCCGCTTGGCCGCCAGCCCGGCCACCGTGGTGGTGGGCGGGATCGAGTTGAGCGGCATGTCGACGATCGTGGTGACGCCGCCGGCCGCGGCGGCCCGGGTGGCGGTGGCGAAGCCCTCCCACTCGGTGCGGCCGGGCTCGTTGACGTGCACGTGGGTGTCGACCAGGCCCGGCAGCAGCGCGGTGTCGCCGAGGTCGACGACGTCGACGAGTTCGCCGTCGCCGGCCGTGAGCGAGCCGTGCGGGGCCGTCCGGACGATCCTCCCGTCCTGGATCAGCACGTCCGCGGGGTGCTCGCCGTCGGGCAGGACCGCCCGTCGGGAGCGGATCACCGTCGGCTGGCTGAAGGGCATGGGAGACCTCCGGAACCTGGGAGTCGGTGGTGCGCGAACACGGGTGGAGGCGAAGGATTGCCGGGAGCCTAGGCCTGTCTTCAACAAAACGTCAATGGATGGGCGTTGGAGGGTCGGGGGCGTCCGGTGGCTCCGCGCGCACGGGGTCAGCCCGGCAGCAGGCGCTGGGCCAACCGCTCCCCCGCGAGTTCGGCCAGCTCGGCGGCCCTGGCCATGCTCTCCCCAGACCGCTCGGCCAGGTCTGTCAGGTCGGTCGGGCCGGTCAGGGCGGTCGAGTTGGTCGAGTTGGTCGGGTCGATCAGGTCGGTCGAGTCGAGCAGGTCGGTCGAGTCGAGCAGGTCGGTCAGGGCGATCGCGGCGGTGAAGCCGGCGGCACGCCACTGGGGTTCGGTGAGTTCCAGCCGGCCCGCCACGGCGGCCACCCGGACCCCGGCCCGGGCGGCGGCCGCGGCGACTCCGGCGGGGGCCTTGCCGTGCAGCGTCTGCGCGTCCAGGCAGCCCTCGCCGGTCACGACGAGGCGTGCCCCGCGCACGGCCGCGTCGAAGCCCAGCAGGTCGAGCAGCAGCTCGATGCCGGGTCGTACGGTCGCGCCGAGCAGGGCCAGGGCGGCGAAGCCCACCCCGCCGGCGGCGCCGGCGCCGGGCGCCTCCCGGACGTCCCGCCCGGTGGCCTCGGCGACCAGGTCGGCGAACCGGGTCAGCCCCGCTTCCAGCGCCACCAGGTCCGCGCCGTCGGCGCCCTTCTGCGGACCGTAGACGGCGGCGGCGCCGCGCGGCCCGAGCAGCGGGTTGTCCACGTCGCAGGCCACCACGACCTCGACCCCGCCCAGGGCGTCGGCCAGCGGGCCGGGGTCGATCTCCGCGAGCCGGCGCAACGCGGCGCCACCGGGCGGGAGTTCGACGCCGTCTGCGTCGCGCAGCCGCGCCCCGAGGGCCTGCACCATGCCGGCGCCGCCGTCCGTACAGGCGCTGCCGCCGAGTCCCAGGACGATCCGCTTGACGCCGAGCGAGACCGCCTTGGCGATCAGCTGGCCGACCCCGTAGGACCCGGCCGTGAGCGGGGTGGCCCGGCCGCCGGGCAGCCGGGCCAGGCCCGAGGCCTGCGCCAGCTCGACCACGGCGGTGTCGTCCCGGACGGCCAGCGCGGCGTCCACCGGCAGTCCGGTCGGGCCGGCCACCTCGGCCGGGACCCTGCTGAAGCCGGCCGCGAGCGCGGCGGCCAGGGTGCCCTCGCCGCCGTCGGCGACGGGCAGTTCGCGCACCTCGGTGCCGGGCGCGGCGCGCCGGATGCCGGCGGCGATCCGGGCCGCCGCCTCGGCGCCCTCCAGGCTGCCCTTGAACTTGTCGGGGGCGACGACCACATGGCCCTGGTGGGGGGTGGGTGGCATGGCGCGGTCCTCGTTTCCGTACGGGTCTGGCGGTGGTCCTGCGGCGTGCGTCCGACAGGCGTGCGTCCGGTAGGCGCGCGTCCGACAGGCATGCATCCGACAGGCGCGCGCCCGGCAGACGTGCGCCCGACGGGCGTGTGCGTCCAGCATGGGCCCGGGTGGCCCGGGGTGCGAGCCCCTCGGTCTGCGTGGCCGGGAGTACGGGAGGCCTCCCTCGGCGGGGACGAAGCAGGGCGACGCGTACCGGGCTCGATCGAGGCGCCCCCCACAGCGGGACGTACGCGTCGCCGGCCTGGTTCGACCGGCGGGCGGGCGGATGAGCCCCGGCCCGCTCGCCGGCCGAGTGCGGCCTCCTGGCGGCGCCGGCACCATCGGAACGGGTACACGCCGCCAGGAGGAGTTCGGAGCCGGGCACTCCGCTCGGGAGCCCCCGGGGGGTCAGCCGACCTCGCGGCCGGAGAGCCGCTCGACGCCGCGCAGCAGCGCCGAGTGGTCGAGCGAGCCGTCGCCGTTGGCGCGGGCGGAGGCGACCAGTTGGGCCACCACGGCGCCGACCGGCAGCGCGGCGCCCACGGCGCGGGCGGCGTCGGTGACGATGCCCATGTCCTTGTGGTGCAGGTCGATCCGGAAACCGGGCGCGAACTCGCGGTTCAGCAGGTTCGCCTTCTTGCGGTCGAGCACGGTGGAGCCGGCCAGGCCGCCGCCGAGCACGTCCAGCGCGGACGCGAGGTCGACGCCGGCGTTCTCCAGGAACACCACGGCCTCGGCGAGCACCTGGAGGTTGGCCGCGACGATCAGCTGGTTGGCGGCCTTGACGGTCTGGCCGGCGCCGGACGGGCCGACGTGGACGACCGTGGTGCCCAGCGCGCCGAACAGCGGCTCGGCCTCGGCGAAGTCCTCGGCGGCCCCGCCGACCATGATCGACAGGACGGCCTCGACGGCGCCCGCCTCGCCACCGGAGACCGGAGCGTCCAGGGTGCGGACGCCCTTCTCCCTGGCCGCGGCCCCGACCTTGATCGAGGTCTGCGGGGTGATCGAGGACATGTCGATCAGCAGGGTGCCGGGCCCGGCGTTCTCCAGCACGCCGCCCTCGCCCAGGACGACCTGCTCGACCTGCGGGTCGGCCGGGACCATGGTGATGACGACCTCGGCGTCCCGCACCGCGTCCGCGATGCCGGTGGCCCCGTGGCCGCCGACCGCGACCAGGGCGTCGATCGGGGGCCGGGTGCGGTTGAAGCCGGTGACGTGGTGGCCGGCCCTGACCAGGTTGGCGGCCATCGGGCCGCCCATGATGCCGAGGCCGATGAAGGCGATCCTGCGGCTCATCGCGTCGAGCTCCTTGTGTGTGCGGGCGGGGGGTCGGGTGGGTCGGCGGCGCTTCCGCCGGGTGGCTCGCGGCTCGGGCGACGCTTCCCCGGGTGGCTCGCGGCTCGGCGACGCTTCCCCGGGCGACTCGCGGCTCCGGCGACGCTTCCCCGGTGGCTCGCGACTCGGTGACGCTTCCCCGGTGGCCCGCGACTCGGCGGCACGCGGCGGGGTGACGCTCATCGGCTCCGCTACCTGGCGGCGGTGCGCAGTTCGCGCGGCAGCCACTCGAAGCTGTCGGCGCTGACCCCGGTGGAGGGGCGGTACTCCAGGCCGATCACGCCGGTGTAGCCCATGGCGGTGAGCCGGGCGAACAGGTCCTCGAAGTCCAGCTCGCCGGTGCCGGGCTCGTTGCGGCCCGGGGTGTCGGCGATCTGCACGTGGCCGATGCGGTCGGCGTACGTGTCGATGACCGCCGCCAGATCCTCGCCGTTCCTGGCCAGGTGGTACAGGTCGCAGAGGAACCTGGCGTTCCCCAGGCCGGTGGCGGCGTTGACCCTGTCGACCACCTCGACCGCGGCGGCGGCCGAGACCAGCGGGTAGTCCGGCGACTCGGTCTCGTTCAGGGCCTCGATCAGCAGGATGGCGCCGACCCCGTGCGCGGCCCGCGCGGCGAGCACCAGGTGCTCCAGCGCGAGCGCGTCCTGCTCGGCCGGGTCGACGCCCTCGACCCGGTTGCCGTACAGCGCGTTGAGCGCGGTGGCGCCGAGCGAGGCGGCGAGTTCCGCGGCGACCGGGAGGTTGGCGCGGTAGCGGTGCCGCTCGGACGGTAGCGAGACGGTCCCGCGGGCACCCTCGCTCAGGTCGTCCAGCAGGTTGAGGCCGGTGAGCCGCACGCCGGCGTGGGTGAACGCCCTGCGCAGCGCGTCCAGTTCGGCCCGCGAGGGGTCGGGCTCCGCCTCGAAGGGCCACCACAGTTCGGCGGCGGTGAATCCGGCCGCGGCGGCCGCGGCGGGCCGTTCCAGGAGCGGCAGTTCGCCGAACAGGATCGACAGGTTGACCGTGAAGCCGTGCTTGGCAGCCGCCGTCACGTCGCACTCCCCTCTCAGCCCTCTCCCCTTCGGCTCGATTTCCACGATACGGAAGAGGAATTCTGTGCAATGGAAGACGATGGCAGCATCTCCGGCCCACCGAGCGAGCGTCAAGGGAGTTGCAACATTTTGTTGAAGCCGCCTCGGGGTTCGCGGGGCGGGGCTGTCGCCGCTCACGGGGGCCGGACCGTTCGATCACCCAAGCCCCTGCCCCGTCCGCACCCCCGCTCGCTACAGTGACCCCGTGCGATTGATGGTGGAGTTCACGACAGAACCGTTCGAACTGGAGACGTTCCCGGAGCACGCCGCGGCGGCTCGCGAGGTCGTCGACGCGGCCGGCCTGGCCGTGTCCGTCGGCCCCTTCGGCACTGGCGCGGAGGGGGAGGCCGAGCAGGTCCTGGCCGCGGTGACCAAGCTGCTCAAGGAGACCCTGGACGCCGGGGCGACCCGGATCTCGGTCCAGGTCAGCGTGCTGGGCGAGGAGGACGGTACGCCGTGACCGAGAACGTGGAACACCCGCTCGCCGCAGCGGTGAAGCCGCTGCTGGCCGCGGTCGGCGCGACGCCCGTCCCGCTGGACGAGGCGAAGCCCGACGACGTGGTCCTGGAGTGGGAGGGCACCCCCGCCCTGGCCGTCCGGCTGCCGCACCTGAGCAGCGCGCTGGACCGGATGCTCACCGAGATGACCCGCCAGTTCGACGGCCGCCCGCTGGCCGAGCTCGACCGGTCGCAGAAGCAGCGGGTCGTCGCCCTGCTGGAGGAGCGCGGCGCGTTCACCGTCCGCCACGGCGTGGAGACCGTTGCCTCGGCCCTGGGTGTCAGCCGCTTCACCGTGTACAACTACCTGAACCGCCAGGACGGCGCGAAGTCGTCCTGACGCCCGGTTCGGCGCCCTCCGGGGCGCGCCCGGACCCCGCCGCGGGGCTTCCGAACGGGTGACCCCGCCGCCACGACAGGACTGGATCGGCTTGCGGCGGGGCACACTTGGCGAATCGCACACGAAAGGGCCCGACTTCGCGGCCCCGTTCGAAACGCAGCCACCAATCGTTCAACAAAGTGTTGACGACCGGGTGGGCCCGATCTAGCTTTTCCGGGTGGCACCACTCTCCAGGAGGTCCACTCGTGACCAACCACCCCCACACCCTTGACGCCCTGGCCTCGGCCGATGCCGCGGAGCTGGAAGGGATCCTGCTGGAGGTCTGCTCCAGCCCCCGCTGGGCCGCCGCGGTCGCGGCGGACAAGCCCTGGTCCGACCGCGAGGCCCTGCTCGCCGCCAACGCGGCCGCCGTGGCGTCCCTGACGGCCGAGGACCTGCGCGACGCGATGGCCGGCCATGCCCGGATCGGCGAGCCCCTGACGGGCGACGCCACCTCCGAGTGCGAACAGGCCGGAATCCGGGGCGTGGATCAGGCGGTCCTCGACGAGTTGAACGAGGCCAACGCCGCCTACGAGGCCAAGTTCGGCCACGTGTTCCTGATCTGCGCGACCGGCCGCTCCGCGGTCGGCCTGCTCGCCGCCCTGCGCGAGCGCCACCCCAACGACGCGGCCACCGAGGCGGAGATCGTCCGCGAGGAGCTTCGCAAGATCAACGACATCCGGCTCAACCGCCTGCTCGACACATCCTGACACCCGTCCTGACGATTCGTCACATCCGTGGCGACATCGCCCCCCGGGCGTCCAGATTCACATCCGCTCGCCTCACACCACAACTGACGCTTCGCCATCTACGCCACAGGTAAGGGCACTTCACCGATGACCGGCATCTCCACCCACGTTCTCGACACCAGCCTCGGCCGGCCGGCCGAAGGCGTCCCGGTCGAGCTCGCACTGCACACCGAGAGTGGCTGGCAGGTGCTGGGCACCTGCGCCACGGACTCCGACGGCCGGGCCAGGGACCTGCCGGCCGTGGAGCCGGGCTCGGTCGTCCGGCTGCTCTTCGACACCGGCGCGTACCACGCGCCCGAGTCCTCCGAGCCTCCGTTCTTCCCCGAGGTCTCGATCGTCTTCACGGTCGCGCCCGACCAGCACCACTACCACGTGCCGCTGCTGCTCAGTCCGTTCGGATACTCGGTCTACCGCGGAAGCTAGTGGGCCGACCTGGAAAGCCTAGGAGCCACGTCATGGCCCACGTGCTCGGTCAGAACCAGTACGGCAAGGCGGAGAACCGCATCGTCCGGATCCACCGCGACTCCGCCCGGCACGAGATCAAGGACCTGAACGTCTCGGTCTCGCTGCGCGGCGAGTTCGACGACGTCCACCTCACCGGGTCCAACGCCAACTGCCTGCCCACCGACACCATCAAGAACACCGTCTACGCCTTCGCCAAGGAGTACGGCATCGAGTCGGCCGAGGCGTTCGGCATCCTCCTGGCCCGCCACTTCGTCGACGACACGGAGCGCGGCGTCGTGCACGGCGCCCGGATCCGGATCGAGGAGTACGCCTGGGAGCGGATCCGGACGCGGGACGGCTCGGCCGACTTCATCGGCTCGGAGGAGGAGAAGAAGAAGGAGGTGGTGGAGGAGAAGGAGGTGGGCCACTCCTTCGTCCGCAGCGGCCAGGAGGTCCGTACCAGCGAGATCGTCTACGACGGGGAAGCCGTCCGGGTCATCTCGGGCCTGAAGGACCTGGTCGTCATGAACTCCACCAACTCGGAGTTCTGGGGCTACATCAAGGACGACTACACCACCCTCGAGGAGGCGTACGACCGCATCCTCGCCACCCAGGTGACCGCCCGGTGGAAGTTCGGCCACAGCGGGCGGGACGGCGAGGCGCAGCCCGACTGGAACCGCTCCTACGCCCAGGTGAAGCGGCACCTGCTGGAGGCCTTCGCCGATACCTATTCCTACTCGCTGCAGCAGACCCTGCACGCGATGGGCACCCGGGTCCTCGACAACCGCGCCGAGGTGGACGAGGTCCGCCTCGAACTGCCGAACAAGCACCACTTCCTGGTCGACCTGGAGCCGTTCGGCCTCAGGAACGAGAACGAGGTCTACTACGCCGCGGACCGCATGTACGGCCTGATCGAGGGCACCGTGCACCGCGAGGGCGTCGTCCCGGTCATCCCGGTCACCTGACCTCCCCCACCAGGTGGACGCCGCCCGGAAGCGCCGCGCCAGCCGGCCCTCGCGTTCCACTTGTCGTTCCGCTCCGAACACCACCGGTCGTTCCACCCCGCCGCCCGCCTCGAGCAGCACCCCGCGTTCCACACACCACCGGTCGTTCCACCCCGTGTTCCGCCTCGAGCAGCACCCCGCGTTCCACCCCGGGCAGCACCGCACGCTCCACCCGTACCAGCTGTTTCTCCACCCCCACCCCACCCACCGGAGTTCGTGTCTGCCTCGCGGCGGCCGGCCCGGGGCACTGGAGGGGCCGGCCGAGGGAACCCCGCACCGCCGTCCCGCCCCCGGTCACAGCAGTACCGGCCGCACTCCAGCGCCACGGGCGCGCCGGGAGCCACGGGCACAAGAGGGGCTCGACATGGCACCCAGCAACACCAGCAGTACAGACGGCGGTTCCACCCCACCGAGAACGCGCGGCCCGGACGGCGCGGCGGCACACCTGCCCGGCAAGCCGCCCCGGGCCGGGACCCACCCCGTGGACGAGTTGCTGCCGCCGGTGAAGCTGTTCTCCACCGGACTCCAGCACGTCGCCGCGATGTACACGGGGGTCGTCGCACCCCCGCTCATCGCCGGCGCCGGCGTCGGGCTCTCCCCCGCCGAGCTCGCCCTGCTCATCTCGGCCAGCCTGTTCACCGCCGGACTGGCCACGCTCCTCCAGACGCTCGGCGTCTGGAGGGTCGGCGCGCGACTGCCGTTCGTGAACGGCGTCTCCTTCGCGGGGGTCGCGCCCATGATCGCCATAGCGAAGGAGCACGGACCGAAGCACGCCCTCCCGGTGATCTTCGGAGCGGTGATCGTCGCGGGGCTCCTGTGCTTCCTCGCGGCGCCGTACTTCTGCAGGCTCATCCGGTTCTTCCCTCCGGTCGTCCAGGGCACCGTGATCACCCTCATCGGGGTGTCCCTGCTCCCGGTGGCGGTCAACTGGGCGCGCGGCGGTTCACCGGGCGCCCCCGGGTACGGCTCCATGCGGGCCGTCGGACTCGCCGCGATCACCCTCGTCGCGGTGGTGCTCTGCAACCGGCTGCTGCGCGGTTTCTGGCAGCAGCTGTCACTGCTCGTCGGCCTGGCACTCGGCACCCTGATCGCCTTCCCGCTGGGGCTGGCCCACTTCGGCTCGGTCCAGAACGCGAAGATCTTCGCGCTCCCCTCCCCGTTCCACTTCGGCGCGCCCCAGTTCGACGCCGCCGCGATCGTCTCGATGTGCATCGTCATGGTGGTCTCGATGACCGAGTCCACCGCCGACATGCTCGCGCTCGGCCGGATCGTCGATCGCGAGGCGGACGAACCCACCCTCGCCGCCGGCCTGCGGGCGGACGGTCTGGCCACCGCGCTCAGTCCCGTCTTCAACGGCTTCGCCGCCAGCGCCTTCGCCCAGAACATCGGGCTGGTGGCGCTGACGAGGATCCGCAGCCGCTTCGTGGTCGCGGCCGGCGGAGGCATCCTGGTCCTGCTGGGGCTGTTCCCCGTGCTGGGCTCGGTCGTCTCGCTGGTTCCGCAGCCCGTCCTCGGCGGCGCCGGGATCGTGCTCTTCGGCACGGTCGCGGCCAGCGGCATCCGCACACTCGCGGAGGCGGGCATGGAGTCCAACTCGCACACTGTCCTGGTGGCGGTCTCGCTCGGTGTCGGCATCATCCCGATCGCCGCGCCGACGTTCTACGACTCCTTCCCGGAGGCCGCTCGGACCCTGCTGCACTCGGGGATCTCGGCCGGCTGCGTGATGGCCGTCCTGCTCAACCTGCTCTTCCACCACTTTGGCGCCGCCCGCCGAGCCGGGTCCGGCCCGGCCTCCGGCGCGCCGGTTCCGGCGGCTCCGGCAGTTCCGGCGGCTCCGGCAGTTCCGACGGCTCCGGCAGTTCCGACGGCGAGACCGTCCTGACCGGTCCGGGGAGGGGCGTGCGCCGTGCGGCGTACGCCCCTCCGGCCCTCCCCTAGGAGTCACACATGGCAGTCCAGCCCCCGCCCGGCGACCAGCGGATCGTGATCGAGAACGCCGCGATCGCCACCGTGGACGCGAACGACACCGAGTACGCCCGCGGCCACGTCGTCATTCTCGGCAACACCATCGAGGCGGTGGGCGACGGCCCCGCCCCCGCGTGGCTGGACGACGTGGTGCGCCGGATCGACGGCGAGGGCCACCTCGTCACCCCAGGCCTGGTCAACACCCACCACCACTTCTACCAGTGGATCACCCGCGGCCTGGCCCAGGACCACATCCTGTTCGACTGGCTGGTCGCCCTCTACCCGACCTGGGCGAGGGTCGACGAGAAGCTCGTGCACGCGGCCAGCCAGGGCTCCGCCGCCGCGCTGCTCAAGTCCGGCTGCACCACCGCCGCCGACCACCACTACGTCTTCCCCAAGGACGGCGGCGACGTCCTCGGCGCCTCCATCGAGGCCGTCCGGGAACTCGGCCTGCGCTTCACCGCCCTGCGCGGCTCGATGGACCGCTCCCGGAAGGACGGCGGGCTGCCGCCGGACCACGCCGTCGAGGAACCGGACGACATCCTGGCCGCGTCCGAGGCCGCCGTGGACCGGTACCACGACTCCTCCTTCGGCTCGATGCTGCACATCGCGATGGCGCCGTGCTCGCCCTTCTCCGTCTCCACCGAGCTGCTCCGCCGGTCCGCCGAACTCGCCCGCCGCAAGGGCGTCCGACTGCACACCCACGGCTCGGAGACGGCCGAGGAGGAACAGTTCTGCAGGGAGCTGTTCGGCATGGGGCCGACCGACTACTTCGAGTCGGTGGGCTGGCTCGGCGAGGACGTCTGGATGGCGCACTGCGTGCACATGAACGACTCCGACATCGCCAAGTTCGCCCAGACCGGCACCGGCGTCGCCCACTGCCCGTCCTCCAACGCCCGCCTGGCGGCCGGCATCGCCCGGGTGCCCGACATGCTCCGGGCCGGCGTCCCGGTCGGGCTCGGGGTGGACGGCGCCGCCTCCAACGAGTCCGGCGAACTGGGCACCGAGCTGCGCAACGCGCTACTGATCAACCGGCTGCACGGCTCCCCCACCGCGCTCACCGGGCGGCAGGCGCTGCGCCTGGGCACCATGGGCGGCGCCCGGGTGCTCGGGCGGCAGGACGAGATCGGCTCGGTCGAGGCCGGCAAGCTGGCCGACCTGGCGCTGTGGAAGATCGACGGGATCATGCACTCGTCCATCGCCGATCCGGTCGCCGCGCTCACCTTCGGCGCGCTGCCGCCGCTGTCGGTGCTGTTCGTCAACGGCAACGCGGTGGTCGAGAAGGGGCAGCTGACCACCGTCGACGAGGACCGGATCGCACGCGACTGCGCGCGGGCCGCCCGCGAGCTGGCGGCCCGTCCGGTCTGACGCCCGCATCGGGCGGCGCAGCGTCCTCTACCGGCGCAGCGGGCTGGGGACGACCTGGCGACGGACGGTCGACGGATGACGGCGAACAGCCGACGGCCGACCGATGACGGATGACAGATAACAGATGACGAAAGTTGTCAGCTGTCATCCGTCAGCTGTCGACTGTCAGCCGTCAGGCCGTTCGCCCCAGCGTGGCCAGATAGGCGCGCCAGCCGCCGTGATGGGTGATCTCGCGGTGGACGCCGCGCTCCACCTCGCCCCGGGCGAGCAGCATGGACAGGCACGCGGAGCCGTCCTCCAGTTCGATCACACCCAGCTCCAGTTCGCGCGGCTCGCCGGGGAGGATGGCGTCCCGCAGGTGTTCCAGGCTGATGTCGTACAGCTCGCCCTCGATCGCGGTGTCGACGGCGGGGTCGCGCAGGAGGCCGGGGCACACGTCGTCGATGGAGAAGAAGCGGTAGCCGGGCGCGGTCCGGGCCGGCCCGACCAGCGCGTCGGCGACCTTCGCGTGGAAGGGGCCGCCGACCATCGCCTGGCCGTTGAAGAAGATGCGTGCCATGGGTTCGACTCCTGTACGGGAAAACGAGAGAGGCCGTTCCGTACGGGCGAAACGGAACGGGGCTTGGGCCGGCCGGGGGCTCAGCCCAGCAGGGGAAGCGCGGGGAGGGTCAGGAAGTCCACGAACTCCTCGGCCAGGGCGACCTGTTCGAAGAGCCGGGCGGCCTCGCGCCAGCGGCCGGCGCCGTAGGTCTCCTCCCCCAGTTCGGCGCGGAGTTCGGCGAGCTCGGTCGCGACCAGGGCGCGGACCAGTTCGACGGTGGTCTTCTCGCCGGTGTCGGACAGCACGACCCCGTTGTGGATCCACTGCCAGATCTGCGAGCGGGAGATCTCGGCGGTGGCGGCGTCCTCCATCATGTTGAAGATGCCGACGGCCCCGAGTCCGCGCAGCCAGGCCTCGATGTAGCGGATGCCGACCTGGACGGCGTTGTGCAGCCCCGCGCGGGTGCAGCTGCCGCCGGCGATGTCGAGCAGCTGGGCGGCGGTGACCGGTTCGGCCGGGCCGGGGTTGTCCTTCTGGTGGGGCCGATCGCCGAGCACCGCGTCGAAGCAGGCCCGGGCGACGGGCACCAGGTCGGGGTGGGCGACCCAGGAGCCGTCGAAGCCGTTGCCGGCCTCGCGGTCCTTGTCCGCCTTGACCTTCTCCAGCGCGGCCGCGTTGACCTCCGGGTCGCGGCGGCTCGGGATGAACGCGGCCATGCCGCCGATCGCGTGGGCGCCGCGCCGGTGGCAGGTCTGCACCAGCAGCCGGGTGTAGGCGGCCATGAACGGCGAGGCCATGGTGACGCTGTTGCGGTCGGGCAGGATGTAGTGCTCGCCGGCGTCGCGGAAGTTCTTGACGATCGAGAAAAGGTAGTCCCAGCGTCCGGCGTTGAGGCCGGCCGCGTGGTCGCGCAGCTCGTGGAGGATTTCGTCCATCTCGAACGCGGCGGTGATGGTCTCGATCAGGACGGTCGCCCGGATCGTGCCGTGCGGGATGCCGAGTTCGGCCTGGGCGTGGGTGAACACGTCGTTCCACAGCCGGGCCTCGAGGTGGCTCTCGGTCTTCGGCAGGTAGAAGTACGGGCCGGAGTTGGGGTCCTCGACGCCCTTGGCCTGCAGCCGGGCGGCGTTGTGGAAGAAGTAGAGGCCGAAGTCGACGAACGCGCCGGCCATCGGAGTGCCGTCGACCAGCAGGTGGTTCTCGTCCAGGTGCCAGCCGCGCGGGCGGACCACGACGGTGGCGAGTTCGGCGGCGGGCTTGAGGGTGTAGGCCTTGCCCGCGGCGCTGGTGAAGTCGATCCGGCCCTCGAAGGCGTCGATCAGGTTGAGCTGGCCGCCGATCACGTTCTCCCAGGTCGGCGAGGTGGCGTCCTCGAAGTCCGCGAGCCAGATCCGCGCCCCGGAGTTGAGCGCGTTGACGACCATCTTGCGGTCGGTCGGGCCGGTGATCTCGACCCGGCGGTCCTGGAGCGCGCGGGGTGCCTCGGCGACCTTCCAGTCCGCGGCCCGGACCGCGGCGGTCTCGGGGAGGAAGTCCAGGGTCCCGGCGGCGGCGATCTCGGCGCGGCGGGCCTTCCGCCTGGCCAGTAGTTCCTGTCGGCGCCCCTCGAAGGCGCGGTGGAGTCCGGCGACGAAGGCGGTCGCCTCCGCGGTGAGCACCTCCTCCGACCGGTGGACGCGAGGACCGGCGACGGTGACGACCGGAGCGGCGGGGGAGGAACCGACGGACCCCTGATCTGCAGCCATGAGCAGGACACTCCTAAGACGGTTGAGTCTGGCGGGGGAGCTCCGGCAGGAACTTCCGCGGGGAACTTCCTCGGGGAACTTCCCGGATCGGCACCCGCCGGCCGGCGGGTTCGATTCTGTAAGGTGGAGACTAGTTTCCGCGATACAGAATTTCAACGATTTGTTGAATGGATCGCCGGGAATCCGCTCCTCCCCGACAGTGAAGGAAACACCGGTGGCCGCGACCCCCGACCCAGCATCGACGACAGGCACGGACCGCGCGAGCGGCGGCGGCGTGCAGTCCGTCGAACGCGCCTTCCAGCTCCTGGAGGCGCTGGCCGACTCCGGCGGCGTGGCCACCCTCAGCGAGCTCTCCATCAGTTCCGGCCTCCCGATGCCGACCATCCACCGGCTGGTTCGTACCCTCGTCCAGCAGGGCTATGTCCGCCAGGACACCGCACGCCGCTACACCCTCGGCCCCCGGTTGATCCGGCTCGGCGAGACGGCCGGCCGCCTGCTCGGCAGCTGGGCCCGCCCCTACCTGGCCGAACTCATGGAGGCCACCGGCGAGACCGCCAACCTGGCGGTGCTGGAGGGCGGTGAGGTGGTGTACGTCGGGCAGGTGCAGTCGCGCCGCTCGATGCGGATGTTCACCGAGGTCGGCCGACGGGTCCAGCCGCACTGCACCGGCGTCGGCAAGGCGCTGCTCGCCCAGCTGCCCGAGGACGAGGCCCGCGCCGTCCTCGGCCCCAACCCGCTGCCCGCGCACACCGAGTACACGGTCACCGACCCGCAGGAGCTGATGCGCCAGCTCGCCGAGGCCCGCGACCACGGCTACGTGGTCGACGACCAGGAGCAGGAGATCGGCGTCCGCTGCATCGCGCTCGCCGTCCCGGGCGCGCCGACGCCAACCGCGCTCTCGGTCTCCGGACCGGAGGCCCGGATCCGCGCCCTGGAGGAGCAGGACGGGTCCGCCTCCCTGGTGCCGGTGATGCACCAGATCGCGACCCGGCTGGGGCAGGTCCTCGCCCCCTGACATCCCGTCAACCCCCGTTGCCGGCCGACCCGGTCGGGACGGCGCGCCCGTCATCCGTTCGAGCGGACGGCGGGCGGGTTGCCACCGGGCTCCGGCGACGGCTCCGCCACCCTGGTGCCGACGCGGCCCGCAACGGCGCGGGCGGCCGGGACGCGAGGGCAGGGTGAGCGGGGATGGAGCAGCAGCACCGGGACGCGTGGGAGGCCGCACCGGGCGGCGGGGTACGCGATGCCGACGTACGAGGCGAGGACGTGCGGGGTGACGGCGCGCGGGGTGACGGCGCACGGGATGGCAGCGTGCGGCGCGCCGCAGGCGGCCGCGGGTTCGGCGGGGCCGGGCTGGTCGCGGCCGTGGCGGCGGGGTGCGCGGTGACGGTGCTGGCCGGCGACCCGTCCTGGGCGCTGCGCCGGCCCGAGCCCCGGCCCGCGGTGGAGGTCCTCGCGACGGGTACACCGTCCACCCTGCCCGCACCGGTGACGCCGGGGGCCTCCACCCTGCCCGCGCCAGTGGCGCCGGAGGCCTCCACCCTGCCCGCGCCGGCGACTCCCGGGGCCTCCACCCTGCCCGCGCCGGCGACTCCCGGGGCCTCCACCCTGCCCGCGCCGGCGACGCCGGGGGCGAAGCCAGGAGCGGGTTCCGGGTCCGACGCCGGGTCCGGAACGTCCGGGGCCTCCACGCTGCCCGCGCCCGCCGTCGCGCGGCCGTCCGCCTCCGACCTGGAGGTGGTCCGGTCGGACCCGGACGCGGCGACACCCGGCGGCACCACGACCGTCCGCGCCTTCGTCGGCAACGGCGGCCCGGAGACCACCGCCTCCCCGTTCACGGTCCTGGTCAGCCTGCCGGAGGGGGTCAGCCCCGAGGGCCCGTTCTTCCCGTCCGACTGCCAGGTGACGGGCCGCGGCCGCGTGGTGCGCTGCGTGTTCGGGCCCGGGCTGCGGGAGGGGCGCAGCGCGACCGCCCTCATCCCGGTCCGGCTCGACCGGGAGTTGCCGGCGGGCAGGCTGAGCGGCGGCTCGGTCACGGTGCGCAGCGCGGACGACCGGAACGAGGGCAACAACCGGCAGCCGTTCGACATCACGGTGGTCGAGACGGCTGCCGGTTCCTGAGTCACGTGGCCCGGTCGGCAGGGGTGGCCCTGTCGACCGGGTGACGGTGATCGGGGAGTTCCGCTGCGGCGCGGGGTGGACCGGTCGCGATCAACGACGCTGCGCGGCAGTCGAGTTGATCGGCTTTCCCGACTCAGCTCAGCCAGGCGTTGACCTGGCTCGCGGCGTCCGGTGCCCAGGCGAGCTTCAGGTGGTTGAGGCCGGTGAGCAGCCGGGTACCGCCGACCGTCGCGATGCCGGTGGTGTCCAGCGCGCTCGCGGTGAAGACCAGGCCGTCGCTCGGCCCGCGGCCCTCGTTGAGCACGCCCGGGATGTCGGCGGACCCGCCCGCCAGCAGGTAGGTGCGTACCGAGGCCGGAATGCCGGCCTGCCGGAGCGGGGCGATCAGCGAGCCCGCGTCGATCGCCGTCTGGATGCCCTGGCCGGAGGTGTAGAAGCCCTGGCCTCCGTAGTAGGTGGTCCACCAGTCCTGCGCGGTGGTGTCCACCCCGTAGGTGCCGTCCCAGCGGGCGAGCAGCTGGCGCTGGCCCGGGTAGCAGTCGTAGCCGCCGCTCGGCAGCACTCCGAGGCAGGGCTGCGCGGTGTACGTGCCGTAGCAGGTCATGTAGAGGTGCGGGGACGGCGCGTTGGCGGTGCCGCCGCAGGCCGGCCAGGTGACCAGGTCGAAGTCCCAGCCGTGCGCGTACACGTAGTCGAGCCCGCCGTGCGGACCGCCGAGGGTGATCAGCCGGCGCACGTCGCCCGCGTACGCCCTCCCCCAGGAGGGCTTCACCGAGGACACGTACGCCCGGGCGGCGACCTCGCCCTTGCTCCAGGCCACCACGTCGACCTGGGGGACCCCGAGCCGGGCCCGGATCAGTGCGACGGCGTCGCCGACGGCCTGTGCCTGGAGCAGGTTGTCGCCGTGCTTGTGGGCGAAGCCGATCGCGAAGACCCGGCGGCCGTTGCCGGCGAGGTACTGGGCGAGCCCGGTCGACGGGCAGCTCGCGGCGCCGCAGGTGCCGCTCTCCCCCGGGTTCGCCCAGGCGCGGTCGGCGTTGTCGTTGGCGCCGTGGACCAGCAGGACGGGGGTGGCCTGGCTGCCGGTGTCCCAGCCGGCGGCGGAGTACAGCAGGAAGCGGGCGGAGGAGGGCCGGGCGGTGCCGAAGTACGTCCGGCGGGCTCCGTCCTGGTCGCCGCGGCCGTCGGAGGGGAACTGCTCGGCGCCGAAGCCGGGGGTGGTGTCGAGGTAGCGCTCGACCTTGGCCCAGCCGTTGCCGGGGGTGGGGAAGGTGGCTTCCAGGGTGAGGGGGGCCGTGGCCGTGACCTGGGCCGTGCCCGCCTGGGCGGCGGTGGGGGTGCCGAGGAGGGCGGCGGCCAGGGTCAGCAGCACGGCGGTGAGGGCGGTGGGGACGCGCCTCCTGCCGGGGCGCGTGGTCGGGCTGGGGCGTGTGGGGGTACGTCTCATGGCCGGACGGTAGGACCGGCGCGCGGCCCTGCCCATGTGCCGGTCGCACACCCGGGCGACCGCGTGGTGGCGGACCGTACCGTGGCGAGTGCCTGACCGACTGCGCCCGGTCGGATAAATTGGACGTCGGACATCATCCGCCGTGCACAAGAGCGGCGAGCCCGACCGGGTGCTCGCCACGACCTGACAGAGACGAGGACCCGCCCCACCATGACCGCGCCCCTGCCCGCCTTCGCCGGCCGTACCTACCTCTTCCGGGCCGACAACGGCGCGGCCTTCCGCAACACCTACTCGGCCGACGGCACGCGGCTGCGCTGGGAGGGCCTCGGCGAGTCCGCGGGCCAGTGGGAGGACGTGCGGCTGCACGTCGCCGAGGTCGCGCCGGAGATCTACTTCGTCAGCTGGACGGAGCAGAGCGGGATCACCGTCAGCCATGTGATGGACCTCGGCAAGCTGACGGTCCGCGCCTTCTGGACCTTCGAGGGCGAGGGCGGCCGGGTCGGCGAGCTGCACACCGGGACGCTGGAGCGGGTGGCCTGAGCGGCGGGACCGCCGCGCTGTCGGAGCCGTACGGCCGCGGAACGAGCCGTACGAGCCGGTCCGGCCGAACGGCCCGGCCCGAACGAACGGCCCGGCCCGAACGAACGGCCCGGCCCGACCGAACGGACCGGTCCGACTGAACGACCGAACCCCCGGGGCCGCTGCTCCGGGGGTTCGGTCGTCCGGGTTCATGCCGCCTGGTTCGGCACCTTGAGGTGCTGGGACAGCCACTCCAGCGAGGAGGGCAGCAGGGCGCTCCAGGTCTCGAAGTTGTGGCCGCCGTTCTCCAGCATGCTGTACGAGACCTTCATCGGGCTCTGCACCGCGTCGACGAAGGCCTCGGTCTCCTGCCGGTAGTTGCCGTCGCCCTTCTTGGTGCCGGCCAGCAGCACGGACACCTTCGGCTGCGGCAGGTTCTTCAGCCGCCAGAACAGGTTGGCCTCGTCGCGGCGCTGCTTGCTGCCGCCGAAGAGGTCGCCCGTGGTCGGGTCGTCGGCGGCGTCGTAGTAGGCGGAGAGGGCGACGGCGGTCGGGAAGACGTCCGGGTGGCGCATGGCCAGCTTGAGCGCGCAGTAGCCGCCGGTCGAGTTGCCCATGAACGCCCAGGCCTGCGGGTCGGTGGAGACCCGGTAGCTGGCCTGGATCGCCGAGGGCACGTCCTTGGTGAAGTAGGTGTCGGACTGCGGGCCGTTCGGGACGTCCTCACACTCGGTGTCCTGCGGCATCGCGGGCGAGGGGCGCACCAGGACCATGACGGTCGGCTGCATCCGGCCTTCCTGCAGCAGCTTGAGCGCGGCGCCCGGGTAGTTGAAGCGGGTGATCAGATTCTCGGCGATTCCTGGGAATCCGGTGCTGACGATCACCGCCGGGAACTGCTTCTGAGCGTACTGCGGCTGGAAGTACTGCGGGGGCAGGTAGACGTAGCCCTCGGTGGACAGCCGGCTGACCGCGCCGTCGATCCGGATCTTGCGGATCTCGCCGGACTGGGCGGGCTCGCGGCCCATCGCGCCGCCGCCCTTGACCGAGGCCTGGCCCATCGTCTCCACCATCAGCCGGCCGGAGGCGTCCGCCTTGTTGTGGATGACCACCGGGCCGGTGTCGCCGGTGCCCAGCAGGTCGTCCCAACTGCTGTAGAAGGCGAAGTAGTTGTTGGCGACCAGGCCGAGCGCGGCGAGCACCGCGAGCTGGGTGGCGAGCAGGGCGCCGATCCGGCCGAGTACCGCCTGCCAGGTCCTCTTCGCGAGCCTGGGCCACAACCAGACCGTGCCGACCATCATCACGACCGCGATCAGTGCGGTCAACGCCAGCACCTTGTGGCTTGTCAGACCCATGTCCTGCTTGCTCCCACGCCTCGAACTCCAGTCCCCTCCGCTGGGGACATCCGAGGAGGTCACCCCGGTTCCCCCGCCGGGGCGCGAGGAACAACCCTAACGCCGGCTGGGAGGAAGCTGATCGCGGCTGGGAGGTCACGGGGAGAGGGACGAACAGATGACAACTTTCAGATAACAGATTTCGAAAGTTGTCATCTGAACTCTGTCAGCCGACATCTGTCGCCTGCCATCTGTCATCTGTCGTCAGCCACCGACCGCCGGGCCGCTGTCACCCGCGGGCTCAGCCGCCCACCCTGCCCGCCCCGTCCGCCACCCGCTCCCAGAGCCGCAGCCCCGCCGTGAGCTCGCGCATGCAGCGCGCACCGAGGTCCTGCGGGGAGCCGGGGCCGGCGAGGGCCGCGCCGGAGGAGGCCCACTGCTCCAGGGCCACCCGGATCGCCGCCGTCGCGGCGGCGGCTGCCAGCCGGATCTCCAGCGGGTCGGTGCCGTCCGGGCAGCGCTCGGTGAGGGCGACGCGCAGCCGCTCCTCCGAGTCGGCGTGGACGCGCTGCCAGGTGGCGCTCAGCTTCGGGTCGCGCAGCAGGCCGCGGGCCCACTGCATCATCTCGACCCGCGCCTCGTCGGCCGGGGTCAGCGAGGCGACCGCCGCGCGCTCCAGCGCCTCCCGCAGCGGCAGGTCCGCGGGGCTCGCCGCGAACAGCTCCACCCACTCCTGCCCGCCCGCCGCGAGCAGCGGGGCGACGGCGTCCTCCTTGACGGAGAAGTACCGGTAGAAGGTGCGCAGCGAGATGCCCGCGGCGACGGCGATCTCCTCCGCGGTGGTCGCCTCCGCTCCCCGCTCGGCGAAGAGCGCGGCGGCGGCGCGGGCGATCTCCAGCCGAGTGGCCTCACGGCGGCGCTGGGTCAGGGTCGGGCGTCCGGTCACGGGGCCAGCCTACGCGGGCGAATGCCAAGGAGACACGCCGCGACTTTGTGGCGCCCCGCGCCGTATCGGCATGAATGGACTTTTTGGCACGACGTGCCAGTCAGGCGTACCGTGTCGATCGGGATCGAGAGACCGCGAACGAACGGAGACCACCATGGAGCGCTTCAACGGACGGAACGTCCTGATCACCGGCGGCGGCTCGGGCATCGGCCAGGCCACCGCGCACCGGATCCTCGCCGAGGGCGGGAACGTCGTCGCCGTCGACGTCAACGAGGACGGCCTGAAGAAGACCCTGGACCGCGCCACCGCCGAGGGCACTGCGGACCGCCTGACCATCCAGGTGCTGGACATCTCGGACGAGGCGGCCGTCGTCGCGGGCGTCGCCGAGGCGATCTCCGGCCTGGGCGGTCTGGACGTGCTGGTCAACGCGGCCGGCATCCTCCGCTCCGCGCACACCCACGAGACCAGCCTGGAGTTCTGGAACCAGCTCCTCGCGGTGAACCTGACCGGCACCTTCCTGATGACCCGTGAGGCGCTGCCCGCGCTGCTCGCCGGCGGCAAGGGCGTGGTGGTCAACTTCAGCTCCACCTCCGCGAGCTTCGCCCACCCCTACATGGCCGCGTACGCCGCGACCAAGGGCGGCATCCAGTCCTTCACCCACGCCATCGCCTCGGAGTACTCGAAGCAGGGCCTGCGCGCGGTCTGCGTCGCACCGGGCAGCATCGACAGCGGCATGACCCACAACCCGGGCCTGCCCGCCGACGCCGACCTCAGTCTGCTGGCCAAGCTCTCCCCCGCCCTCGGCCAGGGCTTCGCCGGCCCGGAGACGGTGGCCGGCGTGATCGCCATGCTCGCCTCCGACGACGGCGCCTTCGTCACGGCACCGAGCTCCGCATCGACGGCGGCACCCACATGTGACCGGTCGGTCGACCCGTCGGTCGACCCGTCGGTCCGATGGAAGGCGGGGCCTGTGCCGTCCCCCGTACGGCACAGGCCCCGCCTTCGCCTTCCCCCACGCCGCCTCCGCGGCGGCGGCCGCCGTCACCGCAGGGGCTTCGCCAGGAGCACTTCCCGGGTGACCCCGTCGGCGAGCAGGTCACCGCGCTCCGCGAGCCGGGCGAAACCGTGGCGGCGGTAGAGGGCGAGCGCGGCTTCGTTGCCGGGGAGGAAGGCGAGGCGCAGCGTGGTGCCGCCGCTGTCCCGGGCCCAGCGCTCGACCTCCTCGACGAGCCGGTCGGCGACACCCCGGCCGCGCGCCCGCGGAGCCACCCAGAGCGAGCGCAACTCCCGTACGCCGTCCGGCGATCCGGGGAGGCCGCCGACCAGACCGACCGGATCGCTGTCCAGGAGCGCCGCGACGTGGTGGGCGCCCGGGACGCGGAGCCGGTCACGCCAGCGGTCCTCGCCGCCCCGGTGCCAGTCGGCGAGGCCCGCCTTGAAGGCGTCCGGCGCGTCGGTGAGGGCGGCGAGGCGGAGGTCCCGCCAGAGCGGCCAGTCGGCGGTCGTCAGGGTCCTGAGCGTCAGCGTCACCATGTGCGGGCACCGTAGAGGGCGCACCCGACGGCTGTCAGCCCGGTTCCGCCGCGGCGGCCCGGATGCCTCACGGCGTGCGCCAGTCGGCGGCGAAGGCGGCCGCCGGGTTGGTGGTGAGGAGCAGTTCGAGCAGTTCCGGGCCGTGGCTGCGGGCGAGGCGCGGGGCGAGCTCGGTGAGCAGGCGGACCGGACCGCCGGCCGCGCGGGCGGTCCGGGTGGTGGTGTCGGCGCCGAGGAGCAACCGGTGGGCGTGCCCCGCCTCGACCAGGTCGGCGATCACTTCGAAGGCGTCGTGGTCGCCGGGATGGCCCGCCCGGGAGGGGCAGTCGAGGGCGAGGTGGACGCCCTCGGCGGCCAGGGCACGGTGCAGCGCGCGGTCGGGCAGCCGGGTGAGGTGGCCGAGGATGATCCGGTCGGGCCGGACGCCGTGCCGACCGTGCAGCTGGTCCAGGATCCAGTGCGGCGCGCCGTCGGCTTCGAGGTGGACGGCGATCGGAGCGCCGGTGGCGTGGTGGGCTTCGGCGGCCGCGGCCAGCGTCCACCGGGTGTGCCGGCTGGCCGGTCCCGGATCGCCCGCGACCTTGATCACCCCGGCCCGGACCCCCTCGGGCGCGCCGGGCAGACCGGTGGTGAGTTCGGCGACGAAACGTTCCGCGAGGTCGGCGTACGAGCCGGGGCGCTCCGCCGCCTCCGTCTGCGCCTCGTCGGACTCGGGAAAGAAGCCCGGCGCGTAGTGAACCGCCTGGTGCGCGCCGGTGGCGGCGACGACGTGCACACCGGTCGTACGGGAGAGCGCGGCGAGGGAGTCCGCGCCCCGGCCCAGGCCGAGCGGGGTCCACTGGACGAAGGCGCGGCCACCGGCGGCGGCGTAGGCGCGCAGGACGTCCTCGGCCGCGTCCGGGTCGTCCAGCTCCTGGCCGGGGAGCAGCGGGCTGCGGATGAAGAGGTGGTCGTGGGAGTCGGTGACCCCGAGGGCGGCGGGGTCCAGGTCGCCGAGGACCGTACGGACGGTACGGCTCATGCCTCGGCCTCGGCGGTGGCGGCTTCCGTGGTGGCGGTCTCCGTGGTGGTCTCCGTGGCGGCGGTCTCCGTAGTGGTCTCCGTGGCGGCGGTCTCCGTAGTGGTCTCCGTGGCGGCGGTCTCCGTAGTGGTCTCCGTGGCGGCGGTCTCGTCGTCGGAGGCGGCGGCGGTCGCGGCGGGGCTCTCCGCGAAGGTGGCGGCGGCGACGCGCAGACCGGCCAGCGCCTTGGGGAGACCGACGTACGGGGCGAGGCCCACCATGACTTCGGTGATCTCCACTTCCGTCAGGCCGATCCGCCGGCTGTAGCGGACGTGGTCGGCGAGCTGCGGCTCGACGCCGCCGAGGGCGGTGAGGGCGGCCAGGTTGGCGATCTGGCGGTCGCGCAGGGCGAGGCCGGGGCGCTGGTAGATGCCGCCGAAGAGGGCGGTGACGATCCAGTCGGGGAAGCCGGGGGCGAGGGCGTCCAGGCCACCGAGGGTGGCGGCGGCGCCCGGGCCGGCGAGGTCGGTGAGCAGGGCCCGGCCGGCCGTGCGGTCGAGCGGGGCCCCGGTGAGGTTGGTGAGATCGGTGCAGCTGGTGCGGTTGGTGAGATCGGTGTGGCCTGGGCCGGTGGGAGCAGTCGCGGGGGACATCGGGGCGGTGGGTCCTTTCACCAGTGGCGGCCGGCCGGCAGCCGGTCGAGTTCGGGGCGGGACAGGTGCAGCACCTGGTACCGGATGCCGGGCACGTCCTCGGGCGCCGGGCCGTGCCACAGGGCGAAGCTCAGCAGTTCCCAGCGGCTCGGGTCGACGGCCACTGCGGCGGTGTGCAGGGCCGGGTGCGCGGGCAGCTCGGCGATGGCCCGTTCGACGGCCTCGGCCGGGTCGGCGGATTCCGGCAGTCGTACGGTCTCGCGGGTGGCGGTGGTCGGCGGCCCGGCCGTCTCGGCCGCTCGTACCGGTCCTTCCAGTCCTACCGGTCCCGCCGACGCTGCCGACGCTGCCGACGCCACAGGCACTGACGACGCGCCGTGCACCAGGCCCGCACCGAGCCAGTGCCGGACGGCGGGGCGGCCGAAGTCCGCACTCAGACCGCGGAAGCCCGGCCCCCAGAGGAAGCCGTTCATGCCCTCGGCGGTGCGCCAGAGGTAGAACGGGGCGTACTGGTTGACGGGTGAGCCGTGCCGGCCGCGCTCGCGGACCAGGTAGGCCTTGAGGCCGAGGCCCGGATGGGCGTCGAGCAGGTGGCCCTTGTCGGCGACCCGCCGGCGGATGACGCCCATGTCGTAGTCGGCGGGGAGGGTGATCTCGTACTGCATGGCATGCACGGCATGGCTCCTCGGGGTCGACGGGCAGGTTCTCCAACGGGCTGCTTGTCCGGCGGGCAGGTTGACCGACGGACGGGCTCGGGGCGTCAGGCCGTGCGGTGTGCGGCGAGCAGGCCGAGGGCGCCACGGACGGCCCGGTCGAAGGGCTCGGCGCTGTCAGCGGCGCGGGCCAGGACGTAGCCGCCCTGGACGACGGCGACCACGGCGGCGGCGGTGTCGGCCGGGTCGAGGGCGGGGGCGAACTCGCCGGCCGCCTGGCCTTCGGCGATCAGTCCGGCGATCCGGCCGCGCAACCAGTCGAAGGTCTCCTCGACCGGCGCGCGCAGGTGTGGGTCCGCGACCACGTCCGGATCCTGGGCCATCCGGCCGATCCGGCAGCCGCGCAGGACGTCGCGGTCGCGCTGCAGGTAGGCGGCGATCCGGTCGTGGGCGGTACCGGGGGCGGCGAGATCGGCCTCGGCGACGCCTCGCATCTGCTCGGCGCTGCGGCGCAGGGCGGCGGCGGCGAGGTCGGGTTTGCCGGCGAAGTGGTGGTACATGCTGCCCTGGCCGACCCCGGAGCGCTGCTGGATGGCCTTGGGGCTGGTGCCGACGTAGCCGCGCTCCCAGAGGAGGTCCTGGGTGCTCTCGATGAGGCGGTCCTGGGTGCTCATGCCGAGCACTGTACATACCAGTAGGTACAGGCGCCAGTGCGGACCCCGCCCGGACTCTCGGCGGATCTCCCCGGCGTCTCCCCGGCGTCTCCTCGGGGCATCTTCGGACCCGTCGCAGCGCCCGCCGTAGGCCCGGCCGCGGGACCCTCCGCCGCGGGCGGGACGATCGAGGGCCGTGCGCCGCCCCCCGGCGGCCACGGCCCCTCGACCGTTCGTCATCCCCCGCACCGCCGAACGGCATTCCGGCGCGCGTGGTGGCGCGCGTCACGTCACGGACGGTGGTCGGCATCACGCCGCGTAGGGGGTGCACGGCGCAATGCGCGGGCGGGCGCCGGAGCCGCGCGGCTAGGACAGCGCGCGGCGGACCTCGGGCGCCACCTCGCTTGCGAACAGCTCCAGTTGCTCGCGCTGAGCCTCCTCGGTGAGCGCATCCACCCCGATGCCGACCACCTCGTTGCCGAACGCCTCGTGGTAGCGGTGGATCTTCTCGATCACCTGCTGCGGGCTGCCGACGAGCGCCGAACCGCGCTCCAGGGCGTCCTCGAGCGACGTGAACGGCGAGTTGTTGTGCCGACCGGCGGCCGAGTCGAACAGCGCGTTCCAGTACGGGCGGAAGCCCTCGACGGCGTCCTGCGAGCGCTTGGCGACGTACAGTCCGCCGAAGCCCGCGCCCACCCTGGCCCGCGCCGGGTCGTGCCCGTAGTGCTCCCAGCGCTCGCGGTAGTGCTCGACCAGCGCCCGGTACTTCTCCAGCGGGTGGAAGGAGTTGGCGGAGAAGAGCGGGTCGCCGTGCCGGGCCGCGAGGTCGGTGGACCGCGTGCTGGTCGCGCTGCCGTGCCACACCGGGATCGGGTCCTGGAGCGGGCGCGGCCAGACGGTGGCGTCCGTGAGCGGCGGACGGGTCGAACCCTCCCAGGTCACGCTCTCCTCACGCCAGAGCCTGTGCAGCAGGCCGTAGTTCTCGGCGAGCGCCTCCCACTGACGCTCCTCGGGGAGCCCGAACAGCCCGAAGTGCCGCGGGTCGTTGCCCTTGCCGACAATCAACTCAAGGCGGCCTCCGGAGAGTTGGTCGAGCATCGCGTAGTCCTCGGCCACCCGGACCGGGTCGAGGACGCTGAGCACCGTCACCGCGGTGAACAGCCGGATGGTGGAGGTGCGGGCGGCGATCACGCTGAGCAACAGGGGCGGCGCCGGGGAGAGGAACGGCTCGCCGTGTCGCTCCCCCACCCCGTAGCCGTCGTAGCCGAGTTGCTCGGCGAGGACCGCCTGGTCGACGACGTTGCGCAGCTTCTGTTGTGGGGTGCGTCGGACGCCGGTGACCGGGTCGGGGGCGTTGGCGACGAGGGACGAGACGGTGAACCGCACGACGGGTCTCCTTGGGCGCTCGGGTCGGACTCGGTCGGGCTCGGTCGGGCTCGGGTCGGGCTCGGCTCGGGTCGGGCCGGTCCGGGGGGCGGGTCGGGGACGGGTCCGCCCGGGGACGTGCTGGGCGGAGCCGGGGCCGGGGGCCGGGGTGAGCCGTGCGGAGGCCGGGAAGCCGGTGCGTGCTCCGGCGCCGCGGTCTCACGGCCGCATCGACGGCGTGGCTGACGGGGCGGGCGGCGGGCCGCTCGGGGCGGCAGGGCGTGGGGGCGTCAGCGGTCGGTGCCGCGGTGGCGGCGACAACAGCGGCGGGCTGCGGCGGCGGTCACGGTCCGGACTGCCATCTCGCCTCCCTCTCGCCTCGCGCGCACACGATCCGCGGCGAGCATAGGCACCGGCCGGGAACGGGGGCAAGGGCCCGCTCCGCCGCGGTCGGCTGGCAAGATGTCCGGCATGAGCTACCTCGCCGCCGATGACCGCTATGACTCGATGACCTACCGGAAGGCCGGCCGCAGCGGTGTCCAGCTGCCCGCCGTCTCGCTCGGGCTCTGGCACAACTTCGGTGACGCCCAGCCGCTGGAGGTGCAGCGGGCGGTGCTGCGCCGGGCCTTCGACCGGGGTGTCACCCACTTCGACCTGGCGAACAACTACGGCCCGCCGTACGGCAGCGCCGAGCGCAACTTCGGCTACCTGTTCGCCCAGGACTTCCGGCCGTACCGGGACGAGCTGTTCATCGCCACCAAGGCCGGCTGGGACATGTGGCCCGGCCCGTACGGCAACGGCGGCAGCCGCAAGTACCTGCTGGCCAGCCTCGACCAGTCGCTGGACCGGATGGGGCTGGACTACGTGGACGTCTTCTACTCGCACCGGTACGACCCGGACACCCCGATCGAGGAGACGATGGGGGCACTCGACAGCGCGGTGCGATCCGGCAAGGCGCTGTACGCCGCGATCTCCAACTACCCGGCGGAGCAGCATCGGGAGGCGGCGGCGATCCTGCGCGAGCTGGGGACACCGGCGCTCCTGAACCAGTCCGCGTACTCGATCCTCAACCGGTACGTGGAGGACGCCGGCGTGCTGGACGCGGTGGGCGACACCGGGACCAGCCTGATCGCCTACTCGCCGCTGGCGCAGGGGCTGCTGACCGACCGCTATCTGTCCGGGGAGGTGCCGGCGGGCTCGCGGATGTCGGTCGGGAAGTTCCTCACCGAGGAGGCGCTGACCGGGCAGAAGCTGGAGCAGCTGCGGGCGCTGGCCGAGGTCGCCGAGCGGCGCGGGCAGACGCTGGCGCAGCTGGCGCTGTGCTGGGTGCTGCGGGACCCGCGGGTGGTCTCGGTGATCATCGGCGCGAGCAGCGTGGCCCAACTGGACCAGAACCTCGACGCGCTGGCCGGCGGGCCGCTGACGGCGGAGGAGCTGGCGGAGATCGACCGGCTGAGTCGCTGAGAGGGCGCAGCGCCTGCCGTCGGGTGACGGCTGGCAGGTGACGGCTGACGATCGACAGATGACAGCTGACAGATTTCGAAATCTGTCAGCTGTCATCTGTTATCCGTTATCCGTCACTTGTCACCTGTCAGCCGTCGGGCATCAACCGTTTGGCGCCGGCCGCTTGATGCCCAGGGCGGGCAGAACCGTTTCTGCAACCCGGTGAGCCTCCTGCAGCAGCGGATTGCCCGAGAGGATGAAGGTGTCGACGCCCAGCGCCTCGAACTCCTGCAGGCGCTCGATCACCTGGGCCGTCGATCCGACCACGGCCGTGCCGGGGCCCGGGCGGAACAGGCTCATCCCCGGCCAGAGGTTGGGGTAGGCCTCCAGCTCCCGGGCCCGCGCCGGCACCTTGCCGCCGTGCTGGCGGAACTGCCGCTGCCAGCCGACTCCGTCCTCCCCCTTCGCCCCGCCCAGCTGACGCGCGTACGTGGCCTCGCTGGTGACGTCCAGCAGCCGGTCGGCGGCCGCCCAGGCCTGGTCCTCGGTGTCGCGGACGATCAGGTGCAGCCGCAGCCCGATCCGCAGGCTCCGGCCGTGGGCGGCGGCGCGCTCGCGGACCAGGTCCAACTTCTCCTTGAGCAGGTGCGGCGGCTCGCCCCAGGTCAGGTAGACGTCCACGTGCCGGGCGGCCATCTCGATGCCGGCCGCCGAACTGCCGCCGAACCAGAGCGGGATGCCGCCGGGCTGCACCGGGGCCAGCTCGCGCAGGCTCGCGCCCGCGTCCTTCAGTTCGTAGAACTCTCCCTTGTGGTCGAACACTTCGCCTGCGGTGAGACGCTTGACGATCGACCAGTACTCTCCGCTGAGCCGGTACCGGTCGTCGTGCCCGACGTTCAGCCCGTACTCGCGCAGCTGCGTGGTCGAACCGTTCACCACGTTGAAGCGCAGCCGCCCGCCGTGCAGGTGGTCGAAGCTGAGCGCCATCTTGGCCAGCAGGGTGGGCGAGACCAGACCGGGGTGGACGGCCAGCAGCGGTTTGAAGGCCGGGGTGGTGGCGGCGGCGAGTGCGCTGCCGAGGGTCCAGACGTCGTACAGGTCGGTCGCGAGCAGCGCGCCGGTGTAGCCCAATCGCTCGACGCTGCCCGCGAGTTGTTGGAGGTAGCGGAGGTCGACCGGGCGGCGCCCGGCCGGTTCCCAGGGGTAGTGCCCCTCGCGCGGGATGATGTACCAGAGGACTTCGGAGGCCACGGCTCAGACCGCCTTCGCGAGCGCGGCGGCCATCGGGGCCTCCAGCGCGGGGAGGTGGGCGTCGGTGACGGTCAGCGCCCGGTCGACGAAGCCCGCGCCGTGGAAGATGTCCGCGGCCTCCTGCTGTTCGGCGATGAACGCGGCGGTGGCGGGCTCCAGTCGCCAGGGCAGTGCGACCAGCGCGGCCTGCCAGTCGGCGGCCGTGCCGCCCAGTTCCTCGGCGGCGATCGCGGCGGCCTCGGTCGGGTGGGCGGCCGCCCAGTCGTCCGCCCTGCGCAGTGCGGTCGCGATCGCGGCGACGACCTCGGGGCGCCCGGTCGCGAAGTCCCGGCGGGTGAAGAACACCGAGCGGTCGGTGATGACGTCGGCGGTGCGGACCAGTTCGCGGAACTCGCCGGTGCGGCGGGCGGCGGCGAGTTCCGCGCCCTGGGCGATCCAGCCGGCGATCTCGCCGTCGCGCAGCCGCCGGGCCTGGTTCTCGCCGGCTCCCGGGCTCACCGGGGTGACGTCGTCGCCGTACGAAAGTCCCTGCGCGTGCAGGGCCTTGGCGAGCAGGTGGGTCTGCCAGGAGCCCACGGCGAGGACGACGGTGGCGCCCTTGAGGTCGGCGACCGTCCGCACCGGGCCGGAGTCCAGCACCAGCAGGGCGCCGTGGTCCGGGCGGGGTGCGGAGACCGCCGCGTAGACCAGGTCGTGGCCGGCCGCCTGGGCGGTGATCGGCGGGGTGGAGCCGGTGCCGCCGAAGTCGATGACGCCCTCGGCGAGCAGCGTTCCGGTGCGGGTGCCGTCCGTGTAGTGGTGGAAGGCGCCGGTCTCGCCGAGCGGCGCCAGTTCCTCGTCCAGGTAAGGGAGTCGGGCGAGGTAGTAGAGCGAGGGGTTGCTGGCGTGGACGCCGAGGGTGACGGTCATCAGGTCAACTCCGGTGGGGCGGGCTTGGTTTGTCGGATGTCGGAGAATGCTGCGGAATCGCGGCGGAGTTCGGTGGTACACGGACGTCAGTGGACGCCGGTGGGCGTCGGTGGATGTCGGTGGGCTTCGGTGGGCGTCAATGGACGCCGAGGTCCGCGAGCAGCCGGCGCCGGAGGTCCGCGAAGGCTGGGTCGGCCGGGTCGCGCGGGCGCTCGACGGTGACGGCTTCGTCCCGGGCGAGCCGGCCGTCGCGCAGCACCACGACCCGGTCGGCGAGCCGTACGGCCTCGTCCACGTCGTGGGTGACCAGCAGCACGGCCGGGCGGTGGCGGCGCACCAGGTCACCGACGAGGTCCTGCATGCGCAGCCGGGTGAGCGCGTCGAGGGCGGCGAACGGTTCGTCGAGGAGCAGGAGTCGCGGTTCCCGGACGAGCGCCCTGGCGAGTGCGACGCGCTGCGCCTCACCGCCCGAGAGGGTGGCGGGCCAGGCCTCGGCGTGCCGCTCCAGACCGACCTCGGCGAGCGCCTTGAGCCCGGTCTCCCGGGTCGCGGCGCCGCGCGGCAGACCGACCGTGACGTTGGCGAGCACCCGTTTGGACGGCACCAGTCGAGGCTCCTGGAACACCACCGTGCGCACCGGGGGGACGAGCACGGTTCCCCCGTCGGCCCGGTCGAGCGCCCCGAGGATGCGCAGCAGCGTGGTCTTGCCGGTGCCGCTGGCGCCCAGCAGGGCGACGAACTCGCCGCGGACGATGGAGAGGTCGATCCGGTCGAGGACCGCCCTGGTGCCGAACACCCGGCGCAGACCTCGCAGGTGGACGGCCGGGACGGCCTCCTCGGGCCCGGAGGCGGGCGCGGGCGCGGGCGCGGGCGTGGTAGAGGGGGCGAGCGTGGCGGTGCCGGTCGGGTCGGTGGTCATCGGGCCGCTCCCTGGACGGCCTGGCGCCACGGCATGAGCACGCGTTCCAGGACTCGGACGATGCCGTCGGCGGCGAGGCCGAGCAGCCCGTAGATCAGGATGCAGACGGCGAGGACGTCGGTGCGCGAGTAGTTCTGCGCCTGGGCCATCAGGTATCCGATGCCTTCGGTGGAGTTGATCTCCTCGGCGGCGATCAGGGCGATCACGCTGAGCGTCATCGACAGGCGCAGTCCGGACAGCAGCGAGGGCAGCGCGCCGGGCAGCACGACCGTGCGCACGATCGCCCAGCGGCCGAGGCCGAAGCTGCGCATCGCCTCGACCAGCTTGCGGTCGGTGCTGCGGACTCCGCCCGAGGCGGACACGTACATCGGGAAGCTGGTGGCGACCGCGATCAGGGCCACCTTCGCGGTCTCGGTGATGCCGAACCACACCATGAACAGCGGGACGAGGGCCAGGAACGGGACGGTGCGCAGGATCTGGATCGCGGAGTCGAGCAACTCCTCGCCGAGGCGGGTGAATCCGGTGACCACACCGAGCACCAGTCCGGTGGTCGCGCCGAAGAAGAGGCCCAGCCCGGCGCGGGTGAGGGAGACGGACAGGGCGTCGGTCAGCTGGCCGTTTCCCCACAACTCCCCGATGGCCTGGGCGACCTGGGCGGGTGAGGCGAGCACGTCCTGGGTCAGCGCGCCGGTGGCGGAGGCGAGCGCCCAGCCACCGAGCAGGGCGAGCGGACCGATGGTGCGCAGGGTCACGGCGAGCGCGCGGGGGCGGGGGCGCAGGCGCCGGCTCTGTGGGGCGACCAGGCCGGCGGCCAGCGCCGCCCGGGTGTCCGCCGGTGGGAACTCCTCGGTTGTGGTGGTCACTTGGCTACGTCCCCGAGCTTGTTGACGTCGATCAGGTACGGCTTGACGTCCACCAGTTGCTTGGTGACCTTCTGGTCGGCGAAGAACCGGGCGACGGTGGCGAAGCGGGCGGTGTCGGCGTCGGAGATGGCGTCGGCGGGGGTGCCCTGCCGGCTGACGTTCACGGCGACGTCCTTCTCCGCGGGGGTGACGGCGGTCGGGCCGGCGTCGGTGAACACGTTGAGGTAGCCGGCCGGGTCGGCCCTCTCCTTCTCGCCGTTCTCGCGCAGGTATCCGTAGAAGGCCTTCACCACCTCGGGGTGCTTGTCGGCGAAGCCGTTGCGCACCGCCCAGACGGCGTAGTTGTCGGAGCCGACCTCCTGGCCGTTGACCAGGAAGTGTGCTCCGGTGTTGGCGATGGCGGGTGTCGAGAAGGTGTTCCAGGTCGCCCAGGCGTCCACCTGGCCGGAGTTGAAGACGCCGGAGGTCTGGTCGGCGCGCAGGTAGACCCGTTCCACCTTGTCGGCCGGGACGCCGTTCTTCGCGAGCGCCTTGAGGAGCAGGTATTCGCTGGTGCCGCCCTGGGAGACGGCGACCTTCCTGCCGACCAGGTCCTGGACGGTCTTGACGGGTGAGTCGTTCTTCACCAGGATGCCCTCGCCGACGCCGTCGGGCGCGGTCTGGGCGAACAGCTTGAAGCCCGGCTTCTGGGCGAGTGCGGCGACGGCCGAGGTGATCGAGCCCTGGGCGACGTCCAGTTGGTCGGCGGAGAGGGCCTGGGCGGCGGGGGCGAAGGGGCCGGCGCTGCCGGTCCAGGCGACCTTGGCGTGGACGGCAGCCAGGGCCTGATCCAGCGAGCCGTCCTTCTTGCCTCGGGCGAGGAAGCCGTTGTTGCCGGGGTCGGGCAGGCGGAGCACGACGTCAGCCCTGCCGTCGGTCCCGCCCCCGGCGGAGGCCTTGGCCCCGTCGGTGGACGAGCCGCAGGCGGCCAGGGCGGTGGAGGCGAGCAGCGCGATGGCGGCGCGGGCGAGACCGGGGGTCTTCACGGGGATTCTCCAGGTGAGTGACAGATGGCAGCGGACAGATGACAGCTGACAACTTTCGAAATCTGTTAGCTGAACGCTGTCAGCTGAAGTCTGTGATCTGAACGGCACCGGCACCGACACCCGCCCCGGCGCCCCCGCCCGCGCCCCCACCCGCGCCCCCGGCCGAACGCCGCACCCGCAGCAGCTCGCGGGCCGCGCGGAGCGGCTCCGGATCGACCCACGCCTGCACGTCCACCGGTGCGGCAAGGAAGCCCTGCTCCCTGAGGAATCGTTCCTGCAGCGCCAGCAGGTCCAGCCGCTCCCCCGACAGGTCCAGGTGCAGGGTCCGGTGGCTGCCCGGCGCATAGGCTCCGACGACGCCCTCCGCCCCCGCGCCGGTCTCGACCCGCAGGATCCGACCCACCTCCTCCGGGTGCTCCGCCGCCCAGTCGGCGGACTCCAGCAGCACCGCGAGGAAACGGGCGACCAGTTCGGGATGCTCGTCCAGCAGCCGCTGGTGGACGGTGATCGGCCGGGGCGTGCCGTTGTTGACCCGGCTCCGGCGGTCGGGTGCCGCGTCCAGTTCCACGGCCACCTCCGCACCGATCCGGCGGGCCGCCTCGACGGCGAGCGCCCCCTTCACGTACACGGCGTCCACCGTGCCGTCCCGCAGCGCGGCCAGTTCGGCGGACCACTGCCCGCTGCCGGGGATCCCGGGGACGTCCACCGGTTCGGCGTCCGCCAGGGTGAGGCCCGCGAGCCCGAGGGCGCCGCGGAAGCCGGCCAGCGCCATGGCCCGCCAGAAGTCGATGCCGATGTCATGATGTGGGACCGCCAGCCGCAACCCACGCAGCTGCTCCGGCCCGGTGACGCCGCTGCCGGCCCGGACCAGCACCACCTGGCGCTCCTCGATCCAGGTGAGGCCGATCAGCCTGGTCGCCTCGCCGCGCGAACGGGCCCACAGCGCGGGGACGTTGCCGCCCTCCCGGAACAGGCCGGTCAGCGCGTGGGTGTAGTGGTGGTCAGCGGCCACCTCGGGCGGAGCGTCCTGCAGCGAGCGGACGGCGATGCCGTCGGCGGCGAACTCGCGGGCGAGCCGGCCCTGGTCGGCGGCGATCCCGGTCGCGGTGGGCACCGGGCAGCGGGTGAACCAGAGCGTGTCGGGAAGCGCGGAGGGGTTCTGGATGCGACTGGACAACGGAGTTGGTCCTCTACGGGGGCTCCGGCGACGGCCGGAGGAGGTCGGGATCGATCACCGCACGATGCCCCAGGAGGCTTGGTGCGCAAGGGAGTTGTACGCCACGATGCAGGACGGGCTGGGCGCGGAGGGGTCGGTCAGCGACAACACGCGCGGAAGGGGAGACACCGGTGGGACGTCACGGCGCTTCTCCTTCCGTGGAGTCGGGGCGGGCGCCGCCCGGGCCGAGTGGCCGTCCGGCGCGACACGAGGAGCGTTCCACGGCGGGCGAACCGGAAGCAAGCTTTTGCCACATGGTGGGATCAGTTGTTCATCAACGCCATTCCATTGCAACGTCATCGACACATTCCCGCAGCACTGGCTGCCCTACGCTGAGACCCCGCCTCCGGCCGCCCGTCCGGAGTTCCTATCGAAACGCGAGGTGCCATGGCCGAGGCCGCCACCGCCGTCCAGAGTCCGCCGGCCGGTGCGCAGGCCGTCCAGCGCGCGCTCGGACTGCTGCACTGCTTCCACGACAACGGCCCCGACCTGAGTGCCTCGGACCTGGCCCGCCGGATGGGCCTGTCGGTCTCCACCGCGCACCGGCTGGCCCGCACGCTGGTCAGCGCCGGGTTCCTGGAGCAGGACGAGCAGACCGTCCGCTACCGGCTCGGTCCGGCCGTCGCCGAGCTCGGCCAGCTCACCTTCCACCAGCGCGGGCTGCACCTCGCCGGACCCGAGCTGGAGCTGCTGTCCAGGCGCACCAAGGCGACGGCCGACCTGGCCATCCGCAGCGGTGCCCACGCGGTGATCCTGGTCGGCGGCTCGGTCCGCCCGGACACCGGACTGGGCCTGCGCCGCCCGCTGCACTCCACGGCGCTCGGCAAGGTCCTGCTGGCCTGGCCGCGCCCGGGTGAGACGGCACCGTCGACACTCGGCCCGCTGCCCTCCTTCACCGACCGCACCATCACCGAACCCGCTGCCCTGAGCGAGGAGTTGGCGAAGGTGCGGACGGCCGGTCACGCGCTCAACGACGGCGAGTCGGCGGCCGGGGTGCGGACCGTGGCCGTACCGGTCCTGGACGGCGCCGGGCAGGCGAGGTTCGCCCTGGCGGTCCGCTCGACGCCCGCGCACCTCACCGACGACCGGCTGGACTGGTTCCTCGGCCACGCCCGCAGCTGCGCCGACGCCCTCGCCGTCCTCCTCCTGCCGCCGGACCAGCGCCCCTGACGGTCCGGCGGAACACGACGGCCCGGAACACCACGGCCCGGAAAACCACGAGCCGAAACTCGACGAGCCGGAACACGACGAACCGAAGCGCGACGAACCGGAGCACGACGAAGCAGCGGACCGCCCGTCCACACCCGGGACGAGCGGTCCGCTGCCGGACCGAACGGTGACGGCCCGCCGTCAGACCGCAGCCGGGGTGTACTTGTAGCCGACCCGGCGGACCGTCACGATGGTGTCCCGGTAGGCCGGTCCGAGCTTGCGGCGCAGCCGGGCGACGTGCACGTCGACCGTCCGCCCGTCCCCGACGTGGCCGTAGCCCCAGACCGCCGAGACCAGGTGGTCCCGGGTGTGCACCCGCTGCGGGTGCTCGGTGAGGTGGGCCAGCAGCTCGAACTCCAGGTACGTGAGGTCGAGCAGCCGCCCGTCGACGTAGGCGTTGCGCCGCTCGGTGTCGACGGCGATGCCGCGTCCCGCCGGGCGGACCGGACGGACCCCCGAGGCCGTGTGGGCGGCGGAACCCGCGTGGGCCCCGGGGACGGCGTGGCCCCCGGAGGCGGCGATCCCGGCAGCGGCAGGACCGCCCGACAGGCCGGCCGTCCCCTGGCCCGCGGTCCCCGCCGCCAGGCTCTCGGCCGGCACCAGCACCAGGTACCCGACCAGCGGGCCGCCGTTCGCGCCGCCGGTCTGCGTGCCGTACTGCGCCAGCAGTCCCTGCGGCAGCACGCCCTGCGGCAGGGTGGCGACGACGGCCGCCCCCTCCGGCAGCGCGGCGAGCAGCGCCTGGGGCACCTGCGGGGCCACCGCGCCCGGCTGGGCGACGGCGGGGGCCGGGACGGCCGCCGGACGAACCGGACCGGCGTGGGTCAGCCCGACGTGGGCCGGACCGGCATGGGTCGGCCCTGCGTGGGGCGCACGGGCCGCCGCCCCGGGCCAGCGGTCGGACACCGGCGCCGAGGGGACGGACGGCCCGGCGGCCCCGGGCACGCCGGGACCGACCGGCACGGTGACGGGAACGGAGGAGACCGGAGGGACGGAGCGGACCGCGCGCAGGTGCGGGGTCGCGGTGGGCAGGGGCAGGGTGGCCGTGGAGGAAGAAGACATGGTGTGCCGCTCATTTCGCGCGTGACGGACGGGGTGGAGTCGTCTGCGCGTCGACCGGGCGTACTGCCTGGGCTGGACCGGGTCGAACCGGGTCAGCGGGCGGCGGGCCGGGACGCGCTGGGCGAGCCGGGACACGTCTGATCGAACAGGTGCGGCTGCCGGGACGGCCAGAACGGCTCGAGGTCGGGGCGACCCCGTCGGCTGTCCGCGGCACGGCTCCCGCACCGGTTCCACCGCCCGGTCCGTCCACCCGCGCGCATCGCGGGGGCCGACCCGGTCGTTCGGGTACGGCCGACGAGGCCGGGGGCGGTGCTGGGGCAGACGATGTTCACTGGTGCTCTCTCCGCTGGGCGGGTCCGGTTGGTCGGCCGCGGGCACGCCGGACGGGCGGTCCGCTACGGCCTGGTCGACGGGTTTCGGCGGTGCGTCGGGCGGTGGGCCGTCAGCGCCGGGGACGTACCGGGAAGGTCAGGCCGGTCAGCGACAACACGCGCTGCAGATCAGCGCGTGGTCGATGTAGCGGCGGACGGTGAGCGCCGGATCGGCGGGACCGGGCACGGCGGCGCCGGACATGGAGGCACCGGTCATGAGGAAGCCGGGCATGAGGGCGCCGGACGCCGGGGAGCCGGGCGCGGCGGTGATGATGCGTCGTCGGCCGACGGTCATCCTGCTGCCCTCCCCCTTCGTTCTCCACCCGGCGGCGCACCGCTGCCGGTGCCCGCCGACGATGCCTCGCCGGTTCGTCGAAGGCCTTCCGCCGGTCGCAACGCCCGTGTGAACGTGGCGTTTCCGGCGCTCCCGACGGCACGGCCGGGCGGCCTTCGACCACAGAGCCTTCCACGGCCGGGGCGGTCTAGGCAACCTTCCGCACAGTGATCGTCCGGAATGTGGACGGTCGAATGAGACGGCTTGCGGAACACGCAGGTCGGCGCGTCCACCTGCCGAGCCGTCTTAAGGCGGAACAACGGCCGGCTCACGGCCTTGGTCGGATCGGTACCGAATCACGCCGAGCCGGAGCCGAGCCGAGCCGAGCGGAGCCGGCCATACCGGAGCCGCGCCGGGCCGGGCAGGTCAGGATCCGGACCGGAGCCGAGCCGGACCGGGCCGGGCGGGGCGGGGCGGGTCAGGATCCGGACCGGAGCCGAGCCCCCTCAGGCGCCGACCGCGGCGCGGCGGCGTCTGAGGGACGCGACGTGCTCGACCAGCGCGACGAGGAGATCCTTGCCGTCCTGCCGCACGCGCGCGTCGCAGAGCAGCACCGGAATGTCCCGGTCGAGGTCGAGCGCCTCGCGGACCTCGTCCGGCGCGAACCGTTCAGTGCCCTCGAAGCAGTTCACCGCGACCAGGAACGGGATGCCGCGCTGCTCGAAGAAGTCCACCGACGGAAAGCAGTCGGCCAGCCGCCGGGTGTCCGCGAGCACCAGGGCGCCGAGCGCGCCGCGGGCCAACTCGTCCCAGACGAACCAGAACCGGTCCTGCCCGGGCGTGCCGAACAGGTAGAGCGCGAGCCCCGGCCGAAGGTCGATCCGGCCGAAGTCCATCGCCACGGTGGTGGTGCGCTTCGCCTCCACCCCCGAGGTGTCGTCCACCGGGCGGCCCAGCTCGCTGAGCTCCTCCTCGGTGCGCAGCGGCCGGATCTCGCTGACCGAGCCGACCAGGGTGGTCTTGCCGGCGCCGAAGCCGCCCGCGACGAGGATCTTCACCGCGACGGCCGGACCTCCGCGCCAGCGCGGGTCGTTGACGTTCGCCGGGTGGGGCGCGGTGTCGTCCCGGTACGGCCCGGTGGCGACCGGGTGGGGGTGGGGGTCAGAGCGCACGGAGTCCATTGATCACGTCTCGCAGCAGGCGCTCGTCCGGCAGCTCGGCGAGCGGAACGGGTCGGGTGACGCTGATCAGTTCGGCGTCGTAGAGGTCGCCGAGCAGTACCCGCACCACACTGACCGGCAGGTCGGTGTAGGAGCCGAGCTCGGCGACGGAGAGCGGCTCGCGGCGGCACAGGGTGAGCAGCGTCTGGTGCTCCGGGTCGAGGACGTGCGCGGGCACGGCCCCCGCGACCGGCCCGGGATCGACGGCGGTGACCAGTGAGATCAGGTCGAACAGCCCCTCCTCGACCGGCCGGGTGCGGCCGCGGGTCATCGAGTAGAGCCGCACCACCGGGCCGGCCTCGTCGTCGAACCAGCGGTCGTCGACCGGGGTGCGCGGCCGGAACAGGTCGACGTCGGGCCCGTCCGGGTCCGCCTGGCCGTCCCCCGCCACGGCCTCCGGACCGCCCGGATCCCCCGGACCGCCCGAGCCGCCCGCGCTGCCCGCACCGCCCGGACCGTCGGCACCGGCAGAACCGCCGACGCCGGACGGCCCGGCCGTGCCCACCGGCACCTGGGGGCCGTCCGACGTCTCGGGGCCGTCCGGCACATCCGTCTTCGGATCCGCCATCGGACCGCTCATCTCACCGGCGGGACGGTTTCGGTGCGCGGTTCGGCGGCCATGTGCTCGCCGACCCGCTTGACCAGCAGCGCCATCTCGTACGCGATCTGGCCGATGTCCGCCTCGGCCTCGCTCAGCACGGCCAGGCAGCTGCCGTCGCCGGCGGCCGTGATGAAGAGGAAGGCCTCGTCCAGCTCGACCATGGTCTGCCGGACGCCACCGACCTTGAAGTGCCCCCCGGCGCCCTTCGCCAGGCTGTGGAACCCGGCGGCGACGGCGGCCAGGTGCTCGGCGTCCTCGCGGCCGAGGTCGCGGGAGGCACCGGTGGCCAGGCCGTCGTTGGAGAGGATCACCGCGTGCCGCAGGGCCGCGACGCGCCCCACCAGGTCGTCCAGGAGCCAGTTGAGGTCCCCGGACGACTGCATCGACGTGGTCATGAATCAGTTCCTTCCGCTGGAGCGGGTGGTGCGTGTGGAGCGGGTGGTGCAGGTGATGCGGGTGGAGCAGGTACGACAGGTGGTGCGGGTACGGCAGGTGGTGCGGGCGCACCGGTGTCCGGGCTCCGGCGGACCGGCTGCCCGGGCGGCACCCGACGCGCGAGCGGCGCCCGGCCGGTGTCCTGCGGCGCGGGCAGCGCCGCCGGGGCGGGCGCCGGGCCGATCGCCCGCCGGGACCGGTCCGGCGGCTGCCAGACCGGTACGGCGGTGGACCGTCCCTCCGTCCGTCCGGGACGATCGTCGGGCGTGCCGGGACGATCCGTCAACGGAGCACCGGGGCGGTCCGCCGGCGCACCGGTGCGGCCCGTGGACGCGCCGGTGGACGCACCCGTGCGGTCCGTCGGAGCCGTGGCGCCCCTCCCCTTGGTGAAGCCGCGCTGGAACGAGGCGAAGGTGGCCCGGGCCTCCTCGGGCGAGCGCTCCCTGACCTCGCGGGTCTCCCCGCCGTCGGTTTCGGCCCCGTTGCGGAACCGTTCCTTCAGCTGTTCCGTGAGCTGGTCCCTGAGCTGCGGCGCCAGGTTCGCCTGCCGGACTCGCCGGGGCAGGCCGCCCGCCGTCCGGAGCGGCGCGGCGTCCGCGACGGGAGCGGGAACGGGAACGGGAACGGAAGCGGAAGCAGAAGCGGGAACGGCGTCGGCCCGCCCGACGGCGCCGGTGGCGTCGTCGCCGTCCGCCACCGCCGGACCGGCGCCGGCCGGACCAGCCCCAGCCGGACCGGCAACCGCACCTGCAGCCGCGACGGCCGCCTCGGCCGCGGCCACCACGGCGTCCTCCCGCCGGTGACGACCCGTCCCCGGCGCGTCCTCGGTGTCCGCCGCGGGAGCGGGGACCAGCACCGGCCCACCCCTGCTCCGGGAGGCCCGGCGCGGCAGCCCGCCCGGCGTACGGCCCACGTCGGGCGCGGAGGGCCTCGGCCCGCCCGTCGTGCCGCGATGCTTGCCGGCCAGGCCACCCGCGCCGCCGTCGGCGCCGGCTCCCGCGCGACCTCCGGTACCCGCACCGGCCCCGGCACGGCCGGACCCGAGCGTGGCCGCCGACGGGGTGGCTCCCCCCGACCCCGGCACCGCGACCAGGTCCCGTTGCCCGCGCCGGCCGCCCGCCGCGGACCGCTTCCCGGCCGCGCCCGGCTCCGGCATCCCGTCCGGAGCCTCCGCGAGCAGCTCGCGCGGTATCAGCACCACCGCCGTCGTCCCGCCGTACGGGGACGGCCGCAGGTGCACCCGGATGCCGTGCCGGCGGGCCAGCCGGCTGACCACGAACAGGCCCAGACGGTCGGTGTCGGCGAGGTCGAACTCCTGTTCCACGGCGAGGCGTTCGTTGATCTCGGCGAGCAGCTGCTCGCTCAGTCCGAGGCCGCGGTCGTCGATCTCCAGCGCGAAGCCGTGCGCCACCACCTCGCCCTGGACGGTGACCTGGGTGCTCGGCGGGGAGAACACCGCGGCGTTCTCGACGAGTTCGGCGACCAGGTGGGTGACGTCCGCGACGGCGCTGCCGAGCAGGCCGGTGCCGGGGAACGGCCGGACGATCACCCGGGCGTAGTCCTCGACCTCGCCGACCGCCGCCCGGACCACGTCCACCATCCGGACCGGCTTGCGCCAGGCGCGCCCGGGCGAACCGCCGGCCAGGATGATCAGGCCCTCGGCGTGCCGGCGCATGCGGGTGGTGAGGTGGTCGACCTTGAAGAGGTCCTCCAGCTCCGCCGGGTCCTCGGTGCGACGCTCCATGGTGTCGAGCAGGGTGAGCTGGCGGTGCAGCAGCACCTGGCTGCGCCGGGCCAGGTTGACGAACACCGCCGAGACCCCGCGCCGCAGTTCGGCCTGTTCGACGGCGGCCTCGACGGCGGCCCGCTGCACCGCGTTGAAGGCCTGGCCGACCTGGCCGATCTCGGAGTCCCCGAAGTGCAGCTCGGGGGCCTCGGTCGCCACGTCCACCGGCTCGCCGCGGCGCAGCCGCAGCATGACGGACGGCAGTCGGGTGCCGGCCAGCTCGTCGGCCGCGTTGCGCAGGCCGATCAGCTGCCGGGCCAGGCCCCGGCCGATCCGGAACGAGATCATGATCGACAGCACCACGGCGACCAAGCCGATGGCGCCGGCGATGCCGCCGCGCCACAGCAGTCCGATCGAGGTGGACCGCGCGCGCTCGTCCAGCCCGGCGGAGATCCGGCTGTTGATCGAGGCGAGGTCGCCGAGCGCCCGGTCGGCGGTCTCCCGCCAGGAGTCGCTGTTGAGCGCCTGCACCACCCGGTCGGGGCCGCCGGCGCCGACGAAGTCCGCCTCGGCGCGGGCGAGCGCGCCCCAGGCCTCGCCGCCGCGCAGCGCGATGTAGTCGGACTGGTCGGCGGGGTCCAGCTCGGCGACGTAGACGGTGAACAGCGCCTGCTGGTTGTGCAGGGCGTCCAGCGCGGCCTGGTACTGCTCGGCGGTGGGCCTGGCGACGCCGGTGCGCAGGCCCTCCATCGCCGCGTCCTCCTGCGACAGGTACTCGCGGGCGCGCACCAGCTCGATCAGGATGGTGCCCTGGCGGGGGAGCTGGCCGCTCTGCCGGGCGACGTAGGCGGAGCGGAAGCCGAACACCGGCTTGACCAGGTCGCTGTACTGGCCCAGCGCGAACTCCCAGTTCAGCGCGGAGCGGCCGACCTGGGCGCGCAGCGGTCCGAGCTGGTCTGCGGCCGCGATGATCTGCACGAAGCGGCCGCGCTGGGGGGCGGAGAGCTTGCCCGCGGAGCCGTCCTTCTTCTGCCGCAACACCTCCAGGCTGCGGTCGGTGGCGGCCTTGGCCTGTTCGTAGGCCTCCCTGGCGACCGGCGAGCGCGGGTCCGCCAGCCGCTGGACGGCGGCGCGGCGCTCGTTCTGCAGGTCGCCGGTGTACTGGTCGACCGGGCCCGCGAACTCCTTGTACGTACGGCTGATGCCGAGCTGGCTCCAGACGTCCCCGGTGGTGGCGATCGTCGCGTACGCCCACAGGGCGGCGAGCGCGATGATGGGCACCAGGAGCAGCGCGATGATCTTCGCGCGGATCGAGCTGCTGCGCAGACGCATGGAGTCCTCGGTCGGGGATGGCCAGGCGCGGACGGGGAGCGGTGGGGTGGCGTGGGGCCGGGCCGGACAGCGGCGTGGGGCGGCGTGGAGGTGCTGAGGGAAAGGTCGGAGGAGGGTTCCCGGCCACAGGTCTGCGAGACTCTACTACGCCGTCACCACTCCTTCGAGAGGCGGTGACGCCCGCCGGTGCCCGGACGGCGGGGTTGACAGCGGGCCCCGTGTCCTCCCCGGTTCCTCCCCCGCTCCTCCCCGGCTCCTCCCCCGCACCGTCCCCGGTTCCTCCCCCGCGTCCTCCTCGGTTCCTCCCCCGCTCCTCCCCGTGGGCGGCACCACCCGAGGCGACCCGTGCCGATCTCGTCGCGTCACCGTCACAACCCTGGGCAGTGCCGGGACGATCCGATAGTTTCGGCCCACCCCGTACCACCGGCACCGAACTGGGGAGGACCGTGCGCGAGTTCACCACTCCCGCCCCGGCCGCGTCCGAGGCCACCGGAGGACTCGCCGACTCCCTCTACGACACCGCCGAACGCACCCCCGACCTGGTCCAGCTGTCCCGGCAGGCCGAGGACGGCCAGTGGCGGGACGTCACCGCCCGGGAGTTCCGGGCCCAGGTGCTCGCCCTGGCCAAGGGCCTGCTCACCCATGGCGTGCGCTACGGCGATCGGGTCGCCCTGATGTCCCGCACCCGCTACGAGTGGACACTGTTCGACTACGCACTCTGGTCGATCGGCGCGATCACCGTCCCCGTCTACCCCACCGCCGCCGCCGAGCAGGTGCGCTGGATCCTCGCCGAGACCCAGGCGGTGGCCTGTCTGGTCGAGGACGAGGACGCCGCGATGACGGTCGGCGCGGTCTGTGACGCGCTGCCCGACCTCACCGGAATCTGGCAGCTGGACCGCGACTGCGTCGCCGCGATCACCGAGGACGGCCGCGGCGTGCCCGACGCCCTGGTGCACCGCCAGCGCCTGGGCGTCGCCGCCGAGAACGTCGCCACGGTCGTCTACACCTCGGGCACCACCGGCCGCCCCAAGGGCTGCCTGATCACCCACGCCAACCTGGCCGCCGAGGCCGACGCCCTGCTCGCCGGCTGGGGGGACGTCCTGCGCGACACCGGCGGCGGCCGTCCCGCCACCCTGCTGTTCCTGCCGCTCGCGCACGTCTACGGACGGGCCGTGCAGATCGCGGCGATCCGCGGCGGCTTCCGGATCGGGCACGTCCCCGAGGTCTCCACCGACGCGTTGCTGCCCGCGCTGGAGACCTTCCGCCCGACCTTCCTGCACGCCGTCCCGTACGTCTTCGAGAAGATCTTCCGGCAGGCCCGGCGGGCCGCCGAGGATGCCGGACGCGGCGAACTCTTCGAACAGGCGCGGCAGGTGGCCGTCGACTGGGCCTCCGCCCGGGAGCAGAAGGCGTTCGGCCGCGGCCCCGGCCCGGGCGCGGCCCTTCGGCTGCGTCACCTCGCGTACGAGCGGACGGTCTACCCGAAACTGCGGGCGGTGTTCGGCGGCCGGGTGCGCAGCGTGATGTGCGGGGGCTCCACGCTCCGGCGCGAACTGGGTCTGTTCTTCACCGGCGCCGGCCTCCAGTTGTACGAGGGCTACGGGCTGACCGAGACCACCGCCGCGATCACCGCCAACCCGGTCGGCCGGCAGAAGCTCGGCACGGTCGGGCAGCCGGTGCCGGGCGCCTCGGTGGCGATCGCCGACGACGGCGAGGTGTGGGTGCGCGGCGGCTCGGTCTTCGGCGGCTACCTCAACCATCCGCGCTGCACGGCCGAGTCCCTGGTCGACGGCTGGTTCGCGACCGGCGACCTGGGCCGGCTGGACGAGGACGGCTATCTCAGCATCACCGGCCGCAAGAAGGACCTCATCGTCACGAGCAGTGGCAAGAACCTGGCCCCGGCGGCCCTGGAGGAGCGGGTCGAGGCGCACCCGCTGGTCTCCCAGTGCCTGGTGGTGGGCGACGACCGGCCGTACGTGGCGGCGCTGATCACGCTCGACCCGTCGGCGCTGGCGCACTGGCTGAAGACGCGCGGGCGGGAGCAGCGGGACCCCTGGGCGGTGCTCGCGGACGAGGACCTGCACGTGGAGGTCCAGCGTGCGGTGGCGGCCGCGAACACGGCGGTCTCACGGGCCGAGTCGATCCGCGCGTTCCGGCTGCTGCCACGGGAGTTCAGCGAGGAGCAGGGGCTGCTGACCCCTTCGCTCAAGCTGCGGCGGGCGGCGATCGCCGAGTACTACGCGGCGGACATCGAGGAGCTGTACCTGTCCTGAACCGGCCTGCCCCGCCCGAACCCGACGTTTCCGCGCGGCCCCTGACGTACCGTCTTGTCCCCTGTATCGCGGGCGCGGTGGCCTATCGACGACCGCCGGGTTCATCCACCGTTCCCTTGACGACCCTATTGGTCTAGTCCATTGTTGCGACACGTTCCCGAGTTCCACGGTCCGATTCCGCTCACGCCCTCCCCACGGGCGTGCCCCCACCTGCTGGAGTCCCCACGTGTCGATGTCCATGCGCCTGTCCGCGCTGGCCGCCTCGGTCGCGCTGCTCACCGGCCTCGCCGCGCCGAGCACGCAGGCCACACAAACCGCGCAGACCACTCAGGCCACTCAAGCCACTCAAGCCACTCAGGCCGCACAGACCGTCAACCTCGCCACCAACCCCGGATTCGAGGCGCCCTCCCCCGACCTCGCCGACTGGGGCAGCATCCCCGGCTGGACCTGTACCGGCGGACCGGCCGAGGCGGCCGTCACCGCCACCGCCCCGCACACCGGTGCCTCGGCGCTGACCGTCACCCCGGCGAACGCCGACTCCACCGGCGAGTGCGCGCAGACCGTCGCGGTCCGGCCCGGCACCACCTACACCGCCTCCGCGTGGGTGCGCGGCGACTTCGTCCACCTGGGCGCCACCGGCACCGGCAAGGACGTCGCGCCCGCCTGGACGGAGACCACCGGCGGCGGCTGGCAGCGGCTGAGCACCCGGTTCACCACCGGCCCGAACGCGCACAGCGTCCGACTGTACGTGCACGGCTGGTACCAGCAGGGCCCGTTCTCGGTGGACGACGTCCGGGTGGACGGCCCCGCGCCCGCCCCGGCCGTCGCCGCGGGCTCCGTCCCCACCGACGACAAGGTCGTCTTCTTCACCGTGGACGACGGCTGGCAGCGCACCCCCGAGGCGGAGCGGTTCATCGCCGACCACCGGCTGCCGATCACCGCCTTCCCGCTGCCGATGCCGGCCGCCGCCGACCCGGCCTTCTTCCGGCGGGTCACCGCCGTGCCCGGCTCCTCGGTCCAGGACCACAGCGTCTCCCACGCCGACCTCAGCAAGCTCCCGCTGGAACAGCAGCAGGTCGAGATCTGCGACGCCCGGGACGCCATGACCCGCCTCTTCGGCACCGCGCCGACGTTCTTCCGCCCGCCGTTCTTCGCCTGGAACGCCGACACCCTCCAGGCCGCCGCCAACTGCGGCATCCGCACCGTGCTCACCGCCAACGCGGACTTCAGCTGGGGCGCCTCCAACATCTGGCACCCTGGCCTGCTGCAGCCGGGCGACGTCGTCCTGATGCACTGGACCGACACCCTCGCCGCCGACCTCCAGCGCGCCGTCGCCGCCGCCGACGCCGCCGGACTCAAGCCGGCCGGCCTGGTCGACTACCTGCGCTGACGGGCACCGCCGTGCCGCCGCCCCCCGCGGAGGCGGCGGCACGGCGGGTTCGACTTCTCTCGGGGCGACCTCGCACGTTGACAGCGCGTCCGCTGGCTGACTCTAATGGGGGCGTGCAGCGCGGCGTCGGCCAAAGAGCAGTGGGCCGGCCGACAGCCGAGCGGGCACCTTTCCCGAAGGGTCGATGCGCGATGAGCACTCTCTCCGCTTCCCTGATCTGACGCCAGGCGGTCACCGCGGTACCGCTGTACCCGCGGGCGCGAACCGCATCCGGTGTTCCGCGACGTGTGTTCCGTGTTCTGAGCCCTGCGCTCCGAGCCCCGTGCCCCGCGCCCGGTGTCCTGTGCCCTGTGTCCTGTGCCCTGTGTCCGATGTCCCGTGACGGACGCGCCGGGTGCGGGGGACCGGCCGTGTCACCGGTTCGGGCAGCGCACCGACACCGCGTGTGGCCGCAACCCCCCTTTCCTCTCTGGAGATCCATCACACACGCATGCCCATGTCCTTCAATCTGAACGTCATCGAGGAGTTCCGCGCCAACGGCGGGAGGGTCGGCGGCCCGTTCGAGGGCGGCGACCTGTTGTTGCTGACCACCACCGGAGCCCGCTCCGGGCGGCCGCACACCGTGCCGCTCGGATACGTCCGGGCGCAGGGGCAGCTCCTGGTCGTCGCCTCGGCCGGCGGTGCTCCGGAACACCCCCAGTGGTACCGCAACCTCCTCGCCCACCCGGTCGTCCGGGTCGAAGTCGGCACCGAGGCCTTCGACACCGTCGCCGTACCCGCCGAAGGCGACCGCCGGGAGCGGCTGTTCGCCGCCGTCGTCCGGAAGGCCCCGGGCTACGGGGACTACCAGGCGCACACCGAACGGGAGTTGCCGGTCGTCGTCCTGGAGTGCCCCGAACCGCCCGCCGACGGACCGACCCCGGCCACCGCCCCGGCCGTGCGCAGCCTCGCCGACAAGCTGGTGGAGACGCACACCTGGCTGCGCGCGCAGCTGCGCCACGTACGGGAGGAGGCGCACGCCCACGTCCCGGGCCGACCGGCCACGCTCGGGCTGCAGCTGCGCCAGCACTGCCTGGCCTTCTGCGACGGGCTGACGCACCACCACACCGGCGAGGACACAGCCGTCTTCCCCGCGCTCGCGCGCAGCCATCCGGAGCTGGCCGACGTCCTGGTGCGGCTCGGCGAACAGCACCGGGCCATCGGCCGGATCAAGGAGGAACTGGTGGCCCTGCTGGCCGGGATCGCGGTCACCGAGCCGGAGCGGCTCCGGACGGAACTGGACCGGATGTCCGCCGAGTTGGAGGCCCACCTCGACTTCGAGGAGGCGGAACTGCTGCCGGTCCTCTCCGGCATCCCCTTCCCGCCGCCCGGGTCCGCGACACGCGGACCGGCGCCCGGCCCCGTGTCCGGCCCGGCGCCCGACCCGGCGCCCGACCCGGCGTCCGACCCGGCGCCTTCCGGCAGCTGAAACGGCGTTGCCGCCGCCCCCTCCCGAGTCGTGGGAGGGGACGGCGGCTCCGGTACGGGCCCGCGCCGGGGCGGTCCGTCGCGGCGATCCTTACAGCGCCGAGAAGACCGGCAGGTAGCCACCGGAGTGGCCGGACGCCTTCGGGTGGTAGCTCTCGTCGACCGGCAGGGTGGTGCTGTTCAGCCAGGTGGTCTGCGAGCCGCAGATCTCGTGCTCGGTGAAGATGCTGCGGACGTCGCCGAAGGCGAAGCCGGCGTTGGCGGCCCGCTTGGCGAGGACACCGTCGAGGGTGTCGGCGGCGCCGTTGATCGCGGCACGCTTGGTGTCGCTGATGCCGAAGATGCAGCTGCCGCCGATCTTGTAGATGTGCGGGTAGCCCATCACCACGACGTGGGCCTTCGGGGACTTGGCCTTGATCGCCGAGTACACGTTGTCCAGCTGGGCGGGCAGGGTGTTGGTGGCGTAGCTCTTGGCCGTGTTGATGGCGCTGATGCAGTCGCTGTCCGAGCCGAGGACACAGGTCTGCATGGTGTCGGCGAAGCCGGCGTCGTTGCCGCCGACCGAGATGCTGACCAGCGTGGTGCTGGCGTCCAGGGCGGAGATCTGGTTGTTCAGGATGTCGCCGGTCTTGGCGCCCGAACAGGCAACGAACTTGAAGGAGGACGGCGCGTGCGCGTTCTTCCAGAGGTACGCGTACGCATTGGTGCTGCGCTTGCAGCTACCGCTCTCGGCCGTGTAGCTGCCGGCGCCGACACCGGAGGAGTACGAGTCGCCGAGGGCCACGTAGTTGGCGCCGGCGGCGTTCGCGGAGGACGCGGCGAACAGCGTCGTCATGGTGAGGCCTGCGGCTATGGCGGCGATGGACAGAGCACGGGCACGGCGGATCATCACAGCTCCAGTGGGGTGGCGTGGTGAGGGTCACAGAAGTGATACCAGGCGGTAGCCGAACCTGGAAGCGGTCATGCCAGGGATATTGACGGGACGTCTGATTGCTCGGAGATGAACTGCCCCTGACAATCCGTGACTTCGCGCAGGTCAACAGGGGTACGCGGTGACGCGCGTAGCGCTGCGCGCGTAGACCGGCAACTTGCGGAAATTTCTTGCACGATAAGCCGGGGGCCGCCGCCCGGACATCGCCGAGTCAGATTCGGAGCAGGTGTCAGCGAGCCCCGGGGGGGCTGATCGAACTCCCGAGGCGCGCCGAGAGGTGGGCGAAAAGGGACATCAACGGCACGGCTGGAATTCACCGTTGGGGCCGCTCCGAGCCGTGCGACGGATGTTGACATCGGCCCTGGCGGGGCGTCAGGGCAGCGAACAACGCCTCAGGGCGGCGCGCGGCGGCGTCATGCCGAGATGCTGCTGCCGGAACGGTGGTGCCGAGACGCTGCCGTCGGGACACCGCTGTCGAAACAGCGGTGCCGGGACAGTGGTGCCGAAACAGTGGTGTCGGGGCAGTGGTGTCGGGACAGCACTACCGGGACGTCGTCCAGGAGTACGGCGCCGCGCGCGGTCAGCCCTGCACGCCGGAGTGGCCACCGCCGTGGTGCACGGCCCCGGGGTACACGGTGCCCGGGGCGAGGGTGCAGCCCTCGACCGGCAGCTCCTCGATCGCCTCGTTCGCCGCCCCGGGCACGCCGAGCCAGCGGACGGCGGTGGCCACCGCCGTCCGGGCCTGGCGCAGCCCGGGCCCGCCCCAGCCGAGCAGTTCGACGGCGAGGCCCGGTGCGACCAGCAGCCGCCGGTAGTGCCGGCCCGAGGCCGGATCGGCCGTGCTCGGGCCGACCGCCCGCAGCACCGCCGCCATCCGGACCCGCGCGCACTCGTGCCCGCCGTTCGCCGAGCCGACCCGGTCGTAGAGGTAGCCGAGGTAGTACGGCCGGCTGATCAGGGCCTGTGCCTCCTCGGCCGCCTCCCGGGCCAGGGCGGCCGCCGGATCCCCACCGTCCTCCGGCTCCAGCGAGCCGCCGGGCAGCGAGCAGATCCCGTCCCTGGGGTTCACCAGTGTCAGCACCCGCCCGTCGGGGGCGAACAGCCACCCCCAGGACTGCTTGACCGGCAGCCCCTCCGGCACCTGCTCGCCCGGCCGCCACGGCCAGCCCGCCGTGGGGCGCCGCCGCACCTTCCCGAGCAGCTCGGCGACCTCCGCGCTGTACTCGATCGGGCTCATGCACTCGCCCCGCGGCGCTCGGCGGGGGCACCGGCCCGCGCCCACCCCCTGGCACCGAGCGCACTCCGCTCGCTCATCCGTCCCCCTCTCGCTGTCGGGCTTCGCCGGACCGGCGGTGCACGGGGAGGACCTGCAGGGCACGGTACGGAGCGGAGCGGCCGGAGCGGCGGCGTGGGGCACCGCTCGCTCCTGCTGTTGATCTTCTCCGAATCTTCCCCGAACACGCGGTCGATGAACAGTCCCCAGCGCCGCATGGCGGATGCGGAAGCCGTGAACGCGGTGAACGCGGAGGCGATGAACGCCCTCGTCAGCCCAGCGGCCCACCCCCTTCCCCGGCGCCCCGGAAGACGGGCAGCGGGAACCCGGGCAGCGGATCCACCCCGGGCGGGAAGGGCAGCCCGCGCGCGGCGTCGTCGGCCAGCTCGTCGAACACCTCGTGCGCCGTCATCGCCCGCAGGCGGCCACCGGTCAGCGCCCAGCCGCGGACCGGCGGCCGGAGCCGGGCGCCCGACTCCTCGCCGTCCACCCGGACGCCCGCCGACGGATCGCCGTGCAGCAGCAGCGCCCCCTCCCCGCCCAGAGCGACACCCGCCGCGAGCGTGACGCAGAACGCCTCGGCGTCCCGCCCGGCGGGGTACAGCCGGCCCTCCTCCACACAGACGTCCACCGCGGAGGTGAGCTCCTCGCCGTCCTCAGGGCCGTGGCAGCGCAGCGTCAGCAGGTGGCAGCCCTCCCCCGCGCCCTCGGCCAGCGCCAGGTAGACCGAGGTCACGTACCGCATCACGGCCGCCATCCGGAGCTGCCCGGACGGGTCGTCGCCGATGGCGTCCAGCAGGGCCGCGCAGGCCACGGACATCCGCACCCGCGCCCGGTGGTCGTCCAGCAGCACCGGGAGCAGCTCGGCCAGCCGCTCCCCCGCGTAGACGAACGGCTCACCGGCCAGCTCCGGATCACCCGCGTAGGCGACCCGGGCGGCGGGCATCCGGGGATCGAGGCCGAGCGCCTCGCAGTAGTCCTCGAAGTCGCCCGCCTCCAGGACCCGAAGATGCACCTCCAGCCCCTGCCGGTGCAGGGCCGTCAGCTGCTCCTCCGCCTGCCGCAGGTAGGCCGCGTGCCCGAGCCCGCCGAACAGCCCGTACCGCGCCAGCCCGGCGAAGTCCCCCGCGTCGACGGCCAGGGCCACCGCCACCGGCTGGGGCGGCGGCGCACCCCGGGCCCGCCCGCCGCGCCCGGCCGCCCGCGCACCACGCCCGCCGGCCCGCGCCCCCGGCGGCCGGCCGTCTCCGGGTGGCACCGCCCCGCCGGGCCCACCGGCCGAGGCCCCGCCGACACCGGGCCTCCGCCCGGACAGCACCAGCACCCGCCGGCGCCGCAGCGACGGCCGCCCCGCCGCGGCACCGCCCAGCACCTCGCACACCGACTCCCGCACAGCAGCCATGGCTCCTCCTTCTCGTTCACTCGCCCGACACCGGACAGTGCCGACCACCCCGGCTGGGAGTGGCCGACATCGAGGAACATACACAGAGCCACTGACAACTCACCCCAGGTAATCGAACAAGCTCAGCGCGGGCCCTTGGCCGCCGCCGCGGAGCGCCGGGGACCGCACCGCCGGGGCATCCGAACAGCACGCGGCTGACAGATGCCGCCGCCCACCGACTGCCGTTCCCCCAGAGGCCGCCGGGGTCCGTGGTTCCACAGGGCCGGCCGGGATTGTCAGTGGTGCGGGTTAAGGTCGGGGACCATGCGACTGCTGCATACCTCCGACTGGCATCTCGGGCGTTCGTTCCACCGGGAGAGCCTGCACGACGCCCAGCGCGCCTTCCTGGACCACCTGGTGGCAGTGGTCCGGTCCGAGGGCGTGGACGCCGTGCTGGTCGCGGGGGACGTGTACGACCGGGCGCTGCCCGGGCTGGAAGCGGTCGCGATGTTCGACGACGTACTGCACCGGCTCGCGGATCTCGGGGTGCCGACGGTCTTCATCAGCGGCAACCACGACTCGGCCCGCCGTCTCGGGGTCGGGGCGGGGCTGATCGGGCGGGCCGGCATCCACCTGCGGACCGACCCGGACGGGTGCGCCGAGCCCGTCCTGCTGGCGGACGAGCACGGCCCGGTCGCGGTGTACGGGCTGCCGTACCTGGAGCCGACGCTGGTGCGCGAGCGGTTCGGGCTCGCGAAGGGCGGGCACGCCGCGGTGCTCGGGGCGGCGATGGAGCGGGTCAGGGCGGACCTCGCGGCACGCCCGGCCGGCACCCGGGCGGTGGTGTTGGCGCACGCCTTCGTCACCGGCGGCGCGCCGAGCGACAGCGAGCGGGACATCGCGGTCGGCGGCGTCGCCTCCGTGCCCGCCTCGGTCTTCGACGGGGTGCACTACGCCGCGCTCGGCCACCTGCACGGCTGCCAGACGCTCGCCCCGCACCTGCGCTACAGCGGCTCCCCGCTCGCCTATTCCTTCTCCGAGGCCAACCAGCGCAAGACCATGTGGCTGGTCGACCTCGCCGCCGACGGCTCGGTGACGGCCGAGCGCGTCCCCTGCCCCGAGCCGCGCCGACTGGCGACCTTGCGCGGCACCCTCGACGAGCTGCTCACCGACGAGCGGTACGCCGAGCACGAGCAGTCCTGGGTGCAGGCCACGCTCACCGACGCGGCCCGGCCGAGCGAGCCGATGGAGCGGTTGCGCCGCCGCTTCCCGCACACCCTCCAGCTGCTGTTCGACCCCGAGCGCGGCGACGCCGAGCCCTCCCTGTCGTACGCGGCGCGAGTCAGCGGCCGCGGGGACCTCGAGGTCGCGGAGGGCTTCCTGCGGCACGTCCGCCCCGGTGCCGAGCCGGCGCCGGACGAGCTCGGCTGGCTGCGCGAGGGCTTCGAGCGCGTCCGGGAGACCACCGACCGGAAGGCGGACCTGCCCCGATGAGGCTGCACCGGCTCACCGTCACCGCCTTCGGCCCGTTCGCGGGCAGCGAGACGGTGGACTTCGACGCGCTCGCCACCGGCGGGCTGTTCCTGCTGCGCGGCGCGACGGGCGCCGGCAAGACCAGCGTGCTGGACGCGGTCTGCTTCGCCCTGTACGGCGAGACGCCGGGCGCACGCCGGGCCAACCGGCTGCGCAGCGACCACGCCGATCCGAAGCGGCTGACCTCGGTGGAGCTGGAGCTGACCCTCGGCGGCCGGCGGCTGCAGATCACCCGGCTGCCGGAGCAGCGTCGGCCGAAGAAGGTCGGCACCGGCACCACCGTCGAGCGGGCGCAGACGCTGCTGCGCGAGTGGGTCGCCGACACGGGCGACGGCGCGCCCGGCTGGCGGGGGCTCAGCAAGTCGCACCAGGAGGCCGGGGAGGAGATCCACCGGCTGATCGGCATGAACCGGGAGCAGTTCTGCCAGGTGGTGCTGCTGCCGCAGGGCGACTTCGCCCGTTTCCTCAAGGCCGACTCGGAGGAGCGCGGCAAGCTGCTGCGGCGGCTGTTCGACACCGAGCGGTTCCAGCACGTGGAGGCCTGGCTGGCCGAGCAACGTCGCGGTCAGGAGGCCGTCGTCCAGGCCGGCCGGCGGCGGCTGCGGGACCTCGCCAGCAAGGCCGAGCAGGCGGCCGGTCCGGGCGCCGAGCCCGCCGCCGGCTGGGTGCCGGCCGAGGAGGACGACGCCGGTCTGGCCGCCGGGGTGCTCGGCTGGGCGGCGGTCCTGCGCAGCGGCGCGGCCGAGCAGTTCGCCGTCGCCGAGGCCGCCCTCGCGGGCGCCGGCGCCGCTCAGCGCGCCGCCCAGGAGCACCGCGGCGCCGCGGAGGAGCTGGCCGGTCGCCAGCGCCGGCACCGGGAGGCGCTGGACCGGGCCGAGCGGCTGGCCGGCTTCGAGGCCGCCGCGGCCGCGGACCGGCGGCGACTGGCCGCCGCTCAGGAGGCCGTCGGGGTGGAGTCGGCGCTGCGGCTGCGGGAGAGCGCGGCCGAGGCGCTCGGACGCGCCCGGCTGGCGGAGCGCCGGCACCGCGAGGCGCTGGCCGGCTCCGGTGGCGAGGGCCGGGAGCTCGCCGGGGCGGACGCCGCCGGGCTCGCCGAGGCCGAACTGCGGCTGCGGGCCGAGGTGGTCCGGCTGGAGGCGGCCCGGGTGGAGGAGCAACGCTGCGCCGAACTCGCCCACGAACAGCGCTCCCTGACGGAGGACCGGCGCGCCGCCGAGGAACGGGCAGAGGAGGCCGAGGACTGGCTGTCCGAGTTCGAGGACGAGCTGGGCCGCTTGGAACAGCAGCACACCGAGGCCCGGTCAGCGAGCTCAAGGGTCGAGCAACTTGACGGGCAGCGAGCCGAGTTGACGGTCCGCCTTGGAGCGGCCAGGGAACGCGACGGCCTGCGCGCCGAGATCGCCGCGGCCGAGCCCCGGGTGGTCGCGCTGCGCACCGCCGCGCTGGACGCCCGCGAGCACAGCCTGGACCTGCGGGACCGCCGGCTGAGCGGTATGGCCGCCGAGCTGGCCGAGCAGCTGCGCACGGGCGAGGCCTGCCGGGTCTGCGGCTCGCCCGAGCACCCGGCGCCCGCCGAGGCCACGCCCGGCGGCCGGGTCGGCGCCGAGGATGAGGAGCGGGCGCGCCGGGCACAGGCCGCCGCCGAGCGGGCCTGGACGGAGGCCGACCAGGCGCTCACCGCGCTGCGGGTACGCGAGGCCACTGCCGCCGGCGCGGCCGGGCCGGACGGCGCGGAGGCGCTCGCGCAGGCCCTCGCCGGGCTGGAGCGCGAGCACCGCGAGGCACGGCAGGCGGCGGAGGCGCTCGGCCGGGTCGAGCAGGACATCGTCCGGCTGTCGCAGGACCGCGCCCGCCGGGTCGACGAACTGCACGAGGCCAAGGAGCGCGCCGCCGTCCTCTCCGACCGCCTGCTGGCGCTCGGCACCGAGCAGCGGGCGCTGACGGCCCGGGTGGCGGCCGCCCGGGGCGAGGCGGCCTCGGTCGCGGACAGGGCCGCGGCCCTGTCCGGGCTCACCGAGGCGGTCGCCGCCACGGCCACCGCCGCCAGGGCGCACGCGGAGGCGGAGGCCAGGCTCGGCGAGGCCGAGGACGAGCTGGGCAAGGCCGCCGCCGCGGCGGGCTTCCCGGACGCCGCGGCAGCGCTGGCGGTGCTGCTGCCGCGCGAGGAGCGCGAGCGGTTGGAGGAGCGGCTGGAACGGCACCGCGCGGAGACCGCCGCCGTCCGCCGAGAGCTGGCGCTGCCGGAACTGGCCGAGGCCGCGGCCCGTCCGCCAGTGGACCTGACCGGCGTCGCGGCCGCGCTCGGCGCGGCCACCGACCGGCTCGGCCGGGCGCACGCCGCCCACGCGGCGGCCCGTGAGCGCTGCGCGGCGCTGGCCGCGATCGGTCGGCAACTGGACGGGCTCGCTGCCGAACTGGCCCCGGCGCTGGACCGGTACGGGCGGATCAACCGGCTCGCCGCGCTCGCGGCCGGCACCTCGGCCGAGAACCGGCTGCGGATGCGCCTGGAGTCGTACGTCCTGGCGGCCCGGCTGGAGCAGGTCGCGGCGGCGGCCAGCGACCGGCTGGTCCGGATGTCCGGCGGGCGCTACACCCTGGTGCACAGCGACGACCGGGGCACCGGCACCAAGCGCTCGGGCCTGGCCCTGCGGGTGGTCGACGCCTGGACGGGCACCGAGCGGGACACCGCGACCCTCTCCGGTGGCGAGAGCTTCTTCGCCTCGCTCTCCCTCGCCCTGGGCCTGGCCGACGTGGTCACCGACGAGGCGGGCGGGATGCCGCTGGACACCCTCTTCATCGACGAGGGCTTCGGCACCCTCGACGAGCACGCCCTGGAGGAGGTCATGGACGTCCTGGACGGCCTGCGCGAGCGCGACCGCGCGGTCGGCATCGTCAGCCACGTCGCCGACCTGCGCAGCCGCATCCCCGCCCAGCTGCTGGTCCGCAAGGGGCGGCACGGCTCGACCCTGGCACTGGCCGGACGGGAGGACGCTTAGTACTCCGGTAGTACTCCAGCCGAACATCGTGGCCTTCATGAGTGCCTCGCCCTGCTGGTCCTGGGCTGAGACCTCTGAGGGCCGTCGACCTGACAGGGGCCGAGCCGCCCCGATGACCGTGGCCTTCTCCGACGCCTTCCTGGACGCCGAGTACCACGCGGCCTGGGGCGTACGACAGCTGGAAATGATCACCCAGGCCTTCCCGGCTGGGCCGTGGACGGCAGATCTGGACCAGTGCCACGATCTGGACCAGTGCCACTACGAGTCCGGCGGCCGAAGCCTTCGGCTGGGACTGCTGGGCAGCTACGACCTGGCCGAGCAGACCTGGCTGTGGGGCTGGGTCGATCCGGGGCTGCGCGGCGGTGAAGTGGCTGCCGCCGGCGCGCGGATCCCCGGGTTCGGCCGCCGTCACGGCATCGTGGAGCCGCAGCAGGAGGGCGTGGAGCCGGCCCGTTTCGCCGACCCGCGCCGGGCGGCGGAGGCGCTGGCCTTCCTCGGCATGGCAGTGCTCGGCGCGCCCGGCTACATCGGCCAGGAGGCCGGTCCGGAGACCCGGGTCTCCTCCGTACCGCAAGATCCGCGACTTCGGCCCGCGCGGCTGGACCCGGTCGCCATGCCGCGCCGTCTGCTCACCGGCGCACAGCTCTTCGCGCGCTCGCCGCGGCTTGTGGTCAACGGCTGGTTCGCCCTGCACGGCATCCCGGTGCAGGAAGCCGCCGACCGGATCGCCGTGCCTCTGCCCAGCGGGGGCGCCGCGGTGCTCTCTTCGACTCCGCCGGCCGCATCTCGGGCATCAACGCGGGACCGGTTCCTGCCCAGTACTCCACCGTGGATCTCGACGCGGCCCGAGGTCAGCCCGAGCAGGCGATTCGCTGCGCCTGCTGCCAGGCGCACACCGGGCAGAGGGTGCCGCCGGGGTGGTCGGCGGGCAGTTCGGTCGGCTCGCCGCACAGGACGCAGTCGGCGCGGGGCCCGGTCGCGTCCGGGTCGTGCCGCAGCGCGGCCTCCGCTCCGTCCTCGGGTGCGAGTTCGCAGACGACCGCTTCCTGGATCGTACGGGTGTCGCTCATGCCGCCTTACTACTCCGCTCCCCGCTCAAGCGCAACAAGCTCGGTCCCGGCGGCCCGTGGCCACGGCGGACGAATGTCAGCGAACAGATTTCAGCAAACGTTTGCTGACGTCTGTTCGCTGACGTCTGTTCGCTGAAGTCTGTTCGCTGACATCCCGGGGCGGCGAGGGTCGGTGCCGGAGCCGGGGGCGGCTGTCACCCCCAGCGGTCGTCGCGCGAGCGCCTGGTCACCGTGCCTCCAGCGGGAGTTCGCCGACGCGGTCGACCGCGCCCCTGGTGAGGACGGCGGAGGTTCCGAGCACCGTCCCGGCCGGACCCGCGTCGCCGGCCTCGCTGAGGACCATGCGCTCGCCGAGGAACGCGTACGTGGTCCGGTCGAAGATCCACTGCGTCTGCTGTCCGTGCGCCGTGCGGGCCACGGCGACGCCTTCGCGCCCGGCGGCGTCGCCGGCCGAGGGGACCACGGTGACTCCGGGGATCCGCTCGGCGGCCCGGTAGAGCGCGGCGCCGACCTGCGGCGGCGCCCAGGTCTCGGCCAGCAGGTCGCCGATCGCGGCGAAGGCCCGCTGGTCGGGGTCCTGGCCCGCGCCGGTCCGGCCCTCGGTGCCAGTCTGTTCCCGGATCAGCTTCAGCAGGGCGTCCGGGTCGGTGGGCAGGGAGGCGACGTACGCGTGGGTCGGCTCGGCGATCGACGGGCCGACCGGGCGTGCGCTGTGGGGCCGGGGCGTCGCGCCCGGCCGGTCGAGCTCGAAGACCGGTCCGTCCTCGCGGAGCGGGCTGTCCGGCCCGCCGTCCTCGCGCAGCAGACCGGGGCGGCTGCCGTCGGCGGACAGCCAGACCTGCCGGGTGTGCGCCGGCGCCGTCGTCACGGGACCGCCCGCGGCGCTCTGCCCGGCGAAGGCGACCCTGCTCTCGATGTAGACGAACTGGTCGGCGCGGACCGCTGGTTGCTCCGCCTCGGCGGCGGCGAGCGCGATGCGGCCGAGGAGCCGTCCCGCTTCGGAGGTCCCGGCGGCACTGCTCTCGACGACCGCGCGGTCGGGCTCGACCGCACCCCCGAGGTCCAGCGCCACGACGCCGACGGCCGCCAGGCCGCAGGCGAGCGCCGGCACGGCGATCCGGAACCGGAGCGAACGACGGGTCGGACGTCCGGACGGCGCCCGCCCGGCAAACGCGGCGGACCCGGCGGACACGGCAGGCGGAGCAGCCTCGGCGCCATCGGCGACGGCCCTGCGCAACACCTCCCATCTCAGCAGCAGTTGACGCTCCTCGTCCAGGCCGGGCACCGCCGGCGGCGGCAGCAGCTCGGCGAGTTCTCGGCGCTCGGACTCCTCGGACGACGGGCACTGCGTACCGCGCCGTGGGGTGGCATTCATCCGTGGCTCTCCTGGGTCGACGGCCGGAGCACGGGGACACGGCCGGGTACGGGCAAGGTGGTGACGGCGGAGGAGGTCCTGCCCTCCGCCGCGGTGGGCTCTCCGGTGCCGTCCGGCCGGTGCCGCTCGCGCGCGGAGACCCTGGCCGAAGCCCTGGCCGAGGCCCCGGCCTCCGCCGCGACTTCGGCCTCGGTGAGGTCGCGCAGCCGGGCACGGGCCCGGGACAGCCGCGAGCGGACGGTCCCGACCGGCGTGCCGAGCGCCTCGGCCGCGCTCGCGTAGTCCAGTCCGGCCCACACCACGAGAGTGAAGACCTCCCGGTCGCGGCGCCGGAGGCGGGCGAGCGCGCGACGCGCGGCCCGCAGGTGTTCGACGTCGGCGAGGTTCGCGACCAGGTCGTCGGCGAAGTCCGGGACCGAGCCGCGTTCCGGGGTCCGGGCCAGCGCGATGTCGCGGCGCCGGCGGGCGCGGGCGTTGCGGCGCATGATGTTGGTCGCGATCCCCAGCAGCCACGGGCGCAGCCCGTCACCGTCGGGGCGCAGCCCGTCGCCGTCGGCGTGCAGCCCGTCACCGTCGGCGTGCGGCCCGTCGCTGTCGGGGCGTGGCCCGTGACCGGCGGGGTGCAGTCGCTCCCGGCCCCGCCACGCCTCCAGGAAGGTCGTCGAGACGACGTCCTCGGCCTCCGCCCAGTCGCCCGTCACGCGCAGGGCGTAGCGGTACAGCACCTGGGCGTGCTCGTCGTACAGCTCGCCCAGGGCATCGGGGTCGCCGCGGCGAAGACGCGTTCTCATGAGTGCTTCCACACACTGCTCTGCCCGGTCCGCCGCCCGGGTTCCGGTGATGCGCGTCACAGCCGCCGGCCCGCCCGGGATGTGGCCCTGATCACGGGAACTCCGGTGCCCGGCCGAGCAGTACAGGGCATGACCACGACCTCCCTTCCCCGCCGCAACGCCCTCCGCGCCCTGGCCGTCGCCGTCGCACTGGTCGGCGCCTCGACTCCCGCCTTCGGCAGTGCGGCCTTCGCCGCCGAGCCGGAGACGTACACCCTCACGATCAAGCACCTGGACCGCGCCGGCCAACCGGCCGGGAAGTACCGCACCCACATCAGCGGGGTCTTCGAGGCCGGGGTCGAGGAGTTCCTCGAGCAGCAGGACGCCTCCGGGGTCACGACCATGCGGCTGCCCAGGGGCCGGTACCTGCTGGACAGCACCCTGCCCGACGGCCCGGAGGCGGGCGGCCCGGCCTGGACGGACTGGGTCGTCCAGCCGCGCCTCGACCTCGACCGGGACACCACCGTCACCGTCGACGCGCGGACCACCGCCCCCGTCGACGTCCGGCCCCCGGACGGCACCGCACGGTTCCTGCAGAGTTCGATGTTCGTCGAGGTCACGCACGAGGGTGTCACCAGGAGCGCCAACATCGGCAACAGGTCGACGAACCTGCGTGTGGCCCACCTGGGGCCCGAGGCCGAGGCCGGGACGGTCAATCAGTGGTACGACGCGCACTGGGCGACCGAGACCGGCGGCTACCTGCTCGGCCAGACCTTCTCCGGCACCCGCGCCCTGACCGGGCTCGCCCGGCAGTACGCCGCGCAGGAGCTGGCGACCCTGAACATCCGTGGCGCCGCCGGGCCGGGCAGCAACGGAACCGCCCTGCTGAGCGTCCTGCCGAGCACCGGGACGGTCGCCGGCGCCCCCCGGGTCATGAAGACGCCGGGCACCGCCACCTTCCTCGTCGCGCCCGAGCGCGGCACCTGGGACATCGGTGTCACCGTCCCGGGCGCCGACGACGTGACGCGGAACCACTACGCCGCCGACCGCGTCGCCGTACGGGCCGGGACGACGACGACCCACACCTTCGACGGCCCGGTGTTCGGCCCGGCGCTCACCGAGCGTCCCGCCGTCTCGCGCGACGGCGACCGGATCACCGCCGACGTCCCGCTGCTCGCCGACGGCGACGGCCACGCGTCGTGGAGCCCGTCGTTCGACACCGCGTACACCGCGCTGTACCGCGACGGCGTGCTGGTCGGCACCGCGTCCGCCGCGCCCGGGCGCGGCGAGTTCACCGTGGCCCCGGGCCAGGGCTCGTACCGTCTGGCCACCACGGTGACCCGCAAGGCCGCGGCCGGCGCGACCACCCGCGTGAACGCGTCCTGGACCTTCGCCTCGGCCACCACGGCCGGGCCGACGGCGCTTCCGGTGAGCGTGGTGCGGTTCTCCCCCGATCTCGGCCTGACCGGCACCGCGACGGCCGGCAGCCCGCTCCGGATCCCCGTCACCGTCCAGGGCGCCGCCGCCGACGGCCGTACCCGTTCGCTGACCGTCTCGGCCTCCACCGACGGCGGCGCCTCGTGGACCCGCCTCCCGCTGGAGGCCGGTGCCGTCACCGTGCAGAACCCGCCGGCCGGCACCGCCGTCTCCCTGCGCGCCGAACTGACCGACACCGACGGCAACACCCTCGAGCAGACCATCGCCGACGCCTACCGCACCCGGTGACGACGGCGAACGCCTGAGACGGCGCCGGCCTCCTCGATCGAGGAGGCCGGCGCCGTCTTCTCTTCCCATGCCGTTCCCGGGTCTCCGTCCACTCGCTCCCTCGACTCCGCTTCCGGATTCACACTTCGGTGCCTCAACCGTGCTGCTTCTGCCAGGCGTTGACGATCTGCTGGCCGGTGAGCGGCCGGGCGGGGAGGGGCTTCACAGGGGCTAGCTATTACCCTAGGGGGGTAGGGTATGTTCGAAGTGAAGCAGCCGCCCGGGCCGTCCGGTCGGCGCCGGACACCCATGACAGGAGCACACCCATGAGCGAGACCACTGTCACCGTCGAGTCCGCCACCACCGAGGCCTCCTCCTGCTGCGGTTCGTGCGGCACCAGCGCCGGTGCGGCGCCGGCCGCCGAGTCCGCCCGGGCCTCGGTGTTCCAGGTCAAGGGCATGACCTGCGGCCACTGCGTCTCCTCGGTGACCGCCGAGCTGAAGAAGATCGACGGCGTCGAGGACGTCGCCGTGGACCTCGCGACCGGCCGGGTCACCGTCGGCAGCACCCTTCCGCTCACCGACTCCGACGTGGCCGCCGCCATCGACGAGGCCGGTTACGACCTGGTCGGCCGCGTCGAGGGCTGACCCGCCCGCGTCGGCCCGGGCGGGGCACCACCACGCCCGTTCGGGCCGACTCCCCACCACCGCGCCGCCGGTAGAGTGAGGGCACGCCTCACCGCACAGGAACCGGAGACGGCTATGGCCAGCTACAGCTCCCACAAGGACGACTTCCTCAAGCGGCTCCGCCGCATCGAGGGCCAGATCCGTGGCCTCCAGCGCATGGTCGAACAGGACACCTACTGCATCGACGTCCTCACCCAGGTCTCCGCCGCCAGCCGCGCCCTCCAGTCCTTCGCCCTCCAACTCCTGGACGAGCACATCGAATGCTGCGTCCGCGACGCCATCGCCGAGGGCGGCCAGGAGGCGGGCACCAAGATCCGCGAGGCCAACCAGGCCATCGCCCGCCTCGTCAGGTCCTGACCCGACCCCGATCCGGCACCCGAGGCACCCGAGGCATCCACAGCACCCAAGGCGCCCGAAGCACGACCCCCGGCTCCCGGCAGCTCCCGCGCCGGGAGCCGGAGCCGTTACGGGGTAGGGGTATGCCCGGCGGTCAACCGCCTTACCGGGCAGTCGAATCGGGGCGATCAACCGTGGAGTCGATCGAGTTCGTCCGCCGACTGGACGGCCTGGTCCACCGCTTCGACCCGGACGGCACCTTCAACGGCCGCCCGTCCTACCGGCGGCGGGGCCTGGACCTGCGGTGCCGGTGGCCGCCGGACCGGGGCTGGTGCGCGGTCGATGCCGACGGAGTGCCCAACTCCGGCCCCCTACCGGCCGCGAGCCGACACCGGGAGCACCCGCCCACCGGTCCGTGGCGCAGCTGGAAGGCGGGCAGGTCATACCTCCACGGCCTGCGCCGAGTCGACGGAGAGCCACCGCGCTGACGCCGCCGCCACGGCCGACCTCCAGGCTCGGACCTGCTCAGACCCGCTCAGATCTGCTCAGACCCGCTCGAACCTGCTCAGACCTGGCCGAGCGGACGGTGCGGGCCGTCCGGGAGCGTGACGGTGACGGGGTCGCCGGGGCGGACCGGGCCGCCGGCGCGGACGGTGCCCATGATTCCGGCGCGGCGCACGATCGTGCCGTCCGCGGCGCGACCGACGACCTGCTTGAGCAGCCCTGGCCGGTAGTTGTCGATCTGGGCGCACGGGTTGCGCAGGCCGGTGATCTCCACCTCGGCCTGCGGGCCGATCCGCAGCACCGCGCCGACCGGCAGGCCGAGCAGGTCGACGCCCTCGGTGGTGATGTTCTCGCCGAGCGCGCCCGGCCGCACGTCGAAGCCCGACTCGCCGAGTTCGGCGAGCAGTTCACGGTGGATCAGGTGGACCTGACGCAGATTGGGCCGCGTCGGGTCCTGCGCCATCCGGGACCGGTGCTTGACCGTCGCCCCGGCGTGCACGTCCCCCTCGACGCCCAGCCCGGCGAGCAGCATGATGCCGTCGCGGTTCGTCTTGGTGAACGAGTACTCGGCGTTGCTGCTGACCGCCACTACGGTGCCGCTCATGTTCGGGCCCTCCTCGCGGACGCACGTTCGATCGGCCAGGAGCCTACTCCGCCGCGGCCGTACGGTCAGCCCTCCGAGGGCGCCCGCAGCAGCGGCGGGCACGACCTCGTCCAGGATCTCCTCCGTCCACCGCGGGCGGGGCCGACTTCACCGGGCTCTCGGTCGGCTACCGGGGCGGGCCGCTCGGCCGCGACCTCGACGACACCACCGGCATCCGGGCCGGCGACCGCGCTCCCGACGCGCCCTGCACCACCGCCGACGGCACCCCGCCCCGACTCTTCGACCTGTTCCGGGGCCCGCACTTCACCCTGCTGACCGTCGGCGAGCACCCGGCGCCGGCCGACGTCCGCGAGAACGCGGACCCCGCCGCCCCCGGCCTGCGCCGGGCCGCCGTGCTGGACCCCGAGGGTCACGTCGCCCGGGCGTACGGGCTGCGCGGCGACAGCGTCGTGCTGGTCCGCCCGGACGGCTACGTCGCGCTCACCGGCGCCACCGCCGACCGGGCCACCGTCGCCGCGCAGCCGGCGGGCTACGCCCCGGTCGGCTGAGCCCCGGTCGGCTGAGCCCCGCCGGGCCGAGCCCCGGCCCCGTTCCCGCCGCGCGCCGCCCGCTCGTCCGCGTCGGCGAACCACAAGTAAACCGGCGCGAGCCCGAGTTCGAGCGCCATCAGCACCAGCTGGAACCAGTGCGGCCGGCCGTCGACCACGATGGACAGCACCCGCGCGAGGCCGCCCAGCAGGAACACCGCCGCCAGCCACCGGACCGTCCGGGCAGGCACCGGCGCCTGCCGGGCGGCCTGGATCCAGGCCACCCCGTACCCGGCGAAGACCGCCCCCATGAAGCGGCCGAAGCTGGCGGCCGTCGGCCCGGCGTCCGCGACGCCGGGCATCGCGGCGTTCCCCAGCAGGATGTGGACGAAGCCGATCGCCACGCAGGCGACCCCCATCGTCCACGTGAGCACCCGTAACGCCTTGGCCATGACCCACCCACCCGTTCCAGAGGTCTGGTTGACACTGGTTGACACGTGTCTACTAACCTGCGCCGACAAGTAGACGCGTGTCAAGTAACCTGGCGCGCATGCCAGTCCACGAACGACGCCGGCGCCTCTCCCCCGCCGAGCGACGCGCCCAGCTGCTTGCCACCGGCGCCCGGCTCTTCGCCGAACGGCCGTACGAGGACGTGCTGATGGAGGAGGTCGCCGAGAAGGCCGGGGTCTCCCGCGCGCTGCTCTACCGGCACTTCGCGAGCAAGCACGACCTCTTCGCCGCGGTCTACCGGGAGGCCGCCGACGGCCTGCTCGCCAGGACCCGCTTCGACCCGGCCGACACCCTGGTCGAGCAGCTGGTGGAGGGCATGGACGCCCACCTGGACTACTTCATCGCCAACCGGCACGCCGTGCTCGCGGCCAACCGCGTGCTGGCCGGGGACCAGGTGATCCAGACCATCATCGACGAGGAACTCGACGCCCTGCGCGGCCGGCTGCTCGGCGTCCTCCCGCTCGCGGACGAGCGGGCGCGGCGGGCGGTGTCACAGGTCCTGCGCAGCTGGCTGGTGTTCGTCCGGGTGCTGGTCATCGACTGGCTGACCGAGGAGAGCTGCACCCGCACCGAGCTGCGGGACGTCTGCGTCGGCGCCGTGCTGGGCGCGCTCCGGCCGCTGCTGCCCGCCGATCCGGCACCCGACTGGGGGCGTCCAGGGCATACCATCGGGGCGTAACGGGGAGAAGCGCCACAAGCATCCAATTACCTATGAATATACGACAATTGAACGCTTCGACTCCCCTCGACCAGCCGGACCTCCGAACCCGCGAAGGGACCCATGGACTCCGTCACAGCCGCCCCCCGGACCACCCTCCCGCCACTCCACCGGCTCCCCACCACCCCCGCCCAGCCGCCCCACCCCACCACCCTCCCGGACGGCACCCCCGCGTGGCTGATCACCCGCTACCACGACGTCCGGCAGGTCCTCGGCGACCCCCGGGTCACCCGGGCCGACCTGCATGACGTCGGCACCGCCGGCACCACCGCCGACGTGGCCGCCAACCCGGCGTCCCTGTTCAACCAGGACGGGCCCGCCCACCGCCGACTGCGCGGCACCGTCCAACGGGCCTTCACCCCGCGCGCCATCGCCGGCTGGCAGCCGTGGGTCGCCGCCGCCGTCCAGCAGTCCGTGGACCGGTTGGTCGCCGCCGGGCCTCCGGCCGACCTGGTCCCCGCGTTCGCCCGGCCGGTGCCGTTCGCCGTCACCACCCGGCTGATGGGGCTCGACGGGGACGGGCCGGACCACCTGGACGAGGAACGGCTGCACCGCTGGACCCTCGCCCTGCTCGCCCAGGGCGAGGACCCGGGCGACGGGCCGGACAACGGGCCGGACGACAGGCCGGGCAACGGGCCGGAGCAGCAGGCGGGCGCCGACCACGGCGACACCCTCGCCGAATTCGGTGCCTTCATGGCCGAGTTGGTCGCCCGCCGGCGCCGCGAGCCCGGCGACGACCTGGTCAGTCGGCTGGTCCGGGCCGCCGACCAGGACGGCGGCGTCCCCGAGGACTCCCTCGTCTTCCTGGTCGCCGGACTCACCGCCAGCGGCAACGAGAGCGTCGCCGGGGCGCTCGCGAACGCCCTGGTGTACGTGCTCGGCGAACGCCCCGAGCACTGGCCGCTCCTCGCCGACCCGGTCGTCGCCGAGCACACCGCCGAACGCCTACTGCACTACATCCCGCTCGGCGACGACGAGGCCACCGTCCGCCGCACCATCGCGCCGATCGAGGTCGGTGACGTCACCATCCCGGCCGGCTCGGTCGTCGCCGTCAGCCTCGGCAGTGCCAACCGCGACCCGGCCGTCTACCCCGAGGGCCTCCACACCGACCTCGGCCTCCCGCTGCCCGCCCCCACCCTGGCCTTCAGCTCCGGCCCGCACTACTGCATCGGCGCCTGGCGGGTCCGGCTGGAGATGCGCGAGTCGCTGCACCGCCTCGCCACCGCGTTGCCCGGCCTGCGCCTCACCACCCCCGTCGCGGAACTCGCCTGGCAGCTCGGCAGCACCACCCGCAGCCCGGCCCGCCTGCCGGTGGGCTGGTAACCCGCAGCCGACCCGAGCCAACCCGCGGCCAGCCCGAGCCAACCCGCAGCCGACCCGGGCCGACCCGCGGCCGATCCCCGCCCGACCCGCGACCGGGAGCACCCTCGGCGCCCCGCTCGGCGTCAACCGTCGAGCAGGGCGCCCAGCCAGAGCTCCCGGCGCCGCTCGATGTACTCGGCGTCACCGCGCCAGACCTCCCCGTGCCCCTCCTCCCAGAGCCTCGCCCAGGGCTGGACGCCACGACCCGCCCGGTCCCGCAGGAAGTCGTGCATGGCCCGGGTCCGCGGGCCCAACAGGGGTACCAGAGCGCGCCGTTCGGCCTCGTCCAGCCCGTAGGCGTCGACGAACACCCGCAGCCGGGCCGCCGCGTCGGCGTCGGCGAGCCGCCGGTCCGGCTGCGCCGACAGCGGCAGGAACCCGTGCAGCGCGTACGCGAGGTCCCACAGGCGGGTGCCGGGGGCGGCCGTGTCCCAGTCGATGAAGGACCACTGGTGCTCGGCGCCGACCACGAGGTTCCACGGGGCGAGGTCGTTGTGGGCGATGATGTCGGCGCCGTCGGGCGGCATCAGCACCTGCCAACGGGCGTCCGGCGGGGGCGTGAAGTCCCGGACGGCGTCGTGGAACTCCCGGATCAGGCGGGCCACCCCGGCCAGCCGCTCGGACCGGTCCAGCAGGTGGAAGCGGTCCGGCCAGAGCACCCGGCCCGGCTGGTACGTCAGCACCTCGCGCCCCTGCGCGTCGAGGCCGAGCGGGCGCGGCGCCGCCCGGTACCCCACCGCGTGCAGGTGCTCCAGCAGCGCGTGCACCGCGGGCGTCCACGGCCCGGCCGGGCGCCGCACGGTGTCCCCGACCCGGACCACGCCGGCGCTCGTGTTCCCGCCGGACAGCGGTTCTTCCTCACCGGGCACGAACAACTCCTCGCCGGGCACGGGCGGTTCCTCACCGGGCACGGGCGGTTCCTCACCGGGCGCGAACAACTCCTCACCGGGCACGGGCGCTTCCTGGGCCGACGAGGCCGGCGGCCGCTCCCCCTCCCGGCTCATCCGAACAGCACCTCCCCCAGCGTCCCGCCCTCCGGCACGCCCGGCAGCACGTAGGCCACCGCCGAGGCCGTGTGCTCGACGAAGGCGTTCAGGGCGTCGCGCGCGGCCAGCCGGTTCTGGACGCGGGTGAACTGGGCCGGGTCGCGCATGAAGGCGCAGAACAGCAGGCCGCGGTCGCCCGGGCCGTCGTCGTAGTTGTAGCCCCGCCGCAGCATCCGGGCGCCGCCGTCCAGCCGGGGGCTGGAGAGGCGGACGTGCGCGGTGGCCGGGATGACGTACGAGCCGTCCGGGTTCTTGGCGTAGATGTCCGGCTCGTCGTGTTCCGCCGTGCCGGTGAGCGGGGCGCCGTCGCCGGCCCGGCGGCCCATCACCTGTTCCCGGCGGTCTCCGGGGAGGGCCGCGAAGGCGGCGGTGTCCATCCTGATCCGGCGGTAGACCAGCACCGTCCCGTGCTCGTGCGGCCCCGGCGGCCCCCAGACCCACTGCCCGCTCTGCTCGCCGTCCGGGTTCGCCGTGCCGTCCTTGAAGCCGAACAGGTTGCGCGGCGTGGCGCCGCCGGCCGTCCGGGCCAGGAAGCCGGACTGGGTCCACCGCACCGTCGCGCCCGCCGCCCGGGCCACGGCGTCCACCTGCTCGGCGACCACGGACAGCGGCCAGCGGTCCGCCGCGCAGAGCTGGAGCACCAGGTCGCCGCCGCCGCGCGCCGGGTCGAGCCGGTCGCCGGGGAAGGCGGGCAGCTCGGTCAGCAGCACCGGCGGAACGTTCAGCCCCAGCCGGGCGGCGAGCCCGGGCCCGACCCCGACCAGGCTGCTCAGCCGGGCCGGCGGGGCTCCCTGCAGCCGCGCGTCCGCCGGGCTGCCGCCCGACGCCTCGGCCAGCAGCCGGGTCAACTCGCCGAGCAGGCCGCGCAGGGCGGCCCGTCCGTCCGAGGTCGCGGCGGGCGCCAGGTCGAGGGCCAGCAGCTGGGTGGCCGGCTGCTGCGCGACCGTCACCCCGGCCTGCCGTTCGCCGTGGAAGGACACCGGGGGCTGCTCCGGCGGCGCCTCCCGTCCGGTCCCGCCGCCGTGGCGGCCGCCGCCGTCCAGGGCCAGCGCCGTGACGCCGGCGCCGATCCCGGCGGCCGCCAGCGCCCCGCCCGTGATCAGAGCCCTTCGCCCCACACCGGTCCCGACGGTCGGTGGCTGGTCCTGCGCCTTTCCGGCTTCGGCATGCATGGGCGACATTGGAGACGATAGAACACGCCGTATGCAACTTTTGACCACACGTCATCCCGACCCGACCGCAACTCCCCCACGCGGGGCCCGTACCGTCAGCCGGCTGCCCGCGCTGTTCACCGCCGCCGTGCTCGCCCTCGTCCCCGTTCTCTCCGGCTGTTCCTCGGGCGGCTCGTCCTCCTCCGACGCCAAGCACCCGGACGGCCCGGTCATCCGCGTCCCGCAGCACTTCCCGACCATCCAGCAGGCCGTGGACGTCGCCCGCGAAGGGGACACCGTGCTGGTCGACCCGGGCACCTACCGGGAGAGCGTCCGGCTCACCAAGCCCAAGATCGTGCTGCGCGGCAGCGACCGCAACACCGTCGTCCTGGACGGCGGCCTGCGGCTGGTCAACGGCATCACGGCCTCCGGCCCCGGCTCGGTGGTGGAGAACCTCACCGTCCACGGCTACCTCGCCAACGGCGTGCTGTTCACCGGTGTCACCGACGAGAAGCTCCAGCAGCACGGCGCCGGCGGCTCCGCCTACAACCCGCTGGACACCGTCCGCTTCCCGGTCGTCCAGGGCTTCCGGGCCAGCAACGTCACCGCGTACAACAACGGCCTGTACGGCATCTACGCCTTCGACGCGCGCGGCGGTGTCATCGAGAACTCGTACGCCTCCGGGGGCGCGGACTCCGGCATCTACGTCGGCCAGTGCAAGCCCTGCGACACCCTGGTGCGGGGCAACACCGTCGAGCGCAACGCCGTCGGCATCGAGATCACCAACGCCTCCGACGGGCTCACCGTGGTCGGCAACCGGGTCACCGGCAACCGGGTCGGCGTCACCGTCAACTCCAATGACCTCGAGGCCCTCGCCCCGCAGCACGGCGCGGTGATCGTGGGCAACGTCGTCACCGACAACAACGCCACCGACACCCCCCAGCAGGCCGACGGCGCGTACGGCATCGGGATCGGGATCGGCGGCGGTACGGAGAACCAGGTGCGGCGCAACCTGGTCCAGGGCAACCGCGCGGCCGGCATCGTCGTCACCGACCCGCCCGGGCACCCGGCGAGCGGCAACCGGATCGAGGGCAACCGGGCCACCGGCAACGGCACCGACCTGGTGCTGGCCTCCGCCGACCCGGGCAACTGCTTCACCGGCAACCAGCCGGGTGTCCAGAGCCCGGACGGCCTGGAGACGCTGGCGGGCTGCGCCGTCCAGGGCCGGACCGCCCCGCCGTTCGGCCGCACCAGCCCGGTCCAGTCACCGCCCGGCATCCCGTTCAGCCAGGTGCCGGCCCCGCCCGCCCAGCCCTCGCTGCCGGACCCGGGCGCGCCCGGCGTCCCGGCGACCGACCTGCCGGGCCCGGTCGACGCCGGCGCCTACCCGCTGCCGGAGTCCGCGGACGCCCTCCCAAAGCACTGACCCCCGCCCCCGTCCGGGCTCGCGCTCGCGCGGGCCCGAGGGGGCGGACGGCCGTGCACGGGCCGGGCGGCCGCGCCGCCCCCGACCGGCGGCGCCCTGGTCGCGGGAGCCGCCGGCGGCTTCATGAACGCGGCCGCCGGGGTGGGCGGCCCGGCCGTCTCCCGGTACGCCGTCAACACCGGCTGGACAGCCCGGGAGCTCCTGCCCGACGCCCGGCTCCACGGGGTGGTGGTGAACGCCTTCTCGCTGGCCGGAAAGGGACTGCCCACGCCGTCCGGGCCGGCCCGGTGGCCGGTGGCCGCGGCACCCGCGGGCGGCGCGGTGGTCGGCCGGCTGCTCGCCGACCGGGTGCCCGAACACCGCGCCCGGCCGGTGGTGCCGGGCCTGGCCCCGGCCGGCGGGGCGACGACGCTGGTCAAGGGCGTCTCGGGGCTCGGCCGAACGCCCGGCGGGAGCGCCGGCGCCCGGAACCCGGCGGAAGCCGGAACCCACCGGACACTCCGGACACCCCCGGATGAGCCCGACACCCTTGCCGACACGGAAAGTTCGGGACACCCCGGGCAGTTCAGAAACCACCCGAACAGTCCTCCGCGGACATGACATACTGCGTCGGTGACCTCAGCTGACGTGGCCGAAAAACCGTCCAAGACCCGCCCCCAACTGGGCCGGAAGTTCAATCTGCTGTGGTCCGCGTCGGCGATATCCTCGGTCGGCGACGGCATGCGGGACTCCGCCCTGCCGCTGCTGGCGGTGGCCGTCTCCGACTCCCCCAGTGCGGTCTCCGTGGTCTCCGTCGCCGCGTCGCTGCCCTTCCTGGTGATGTCGCTGTACGGCGGGGTGCTCGCCGACCGGGCCGACCGGCGGCGGCTGATGTGGACGATCGACGCCGCACGCGCCGTCGTCGTCCTGGGCTTCGCCGGCTGGGTCTTCCTCGCCGATCCGCCCCTGGTCGCGCTCGCCGCGCTGGCCTTCGTGCTCGGCTGCGGCGAGACGGTCTTCTCCAACGCCGCCACCTCGGCCGTGCCCGAGCTGGTCCGACCCGACCAACTCGACGCCGCCAACGGCCGGATGCAGGCCAACATGCTGGTCGGCGGCAACCTGGTCGGCCCGCTGCTCGGCTCGGCGCTGTTCGCCGTGGCCGTCGCCTCCCCGTTCACGGTGGACGGCGTGTCCTTCGCGCTCGCCGCCGTCCTGGTCGCCGCCACCGGCCGCTCCACCGCCCCGCGCACCCGGGCCGACCGCCGACCGGTGCTCACCGAGATCCGCGAGGGCGTCGACTGGCTGTTCCACCACCGCGACGTGCGGATGCTCGCCGTGCTCTCCACCCTCGGCGCGCTGGCCTGCTTCATGGGCACCACCATGATGGTCCTGATGGTCACCAAGGTCATCCACGCACCGGCCGCCTCCTACGGCATCGTGCTCGCGGCCGGCGCCATCGGCGGCACCGCCGCCAGCACCCTGGCCGGCCGGCTCAGCCGACTGCTCGGCCGGGGCACCCGGATCGCCCTCGCCTTCCTGCTGATGGGCGTCTCGCTGATCCTGATGGGCCTGAGCACCTCGGTGGCCGAAGTGGCCGCGCTCTACGGCGTGATCGGCTTCGGGATCGTCACCTGGAACATCCAGGCGATCTCGCTGCGCCAGCAGGCCGTACCGAAGGAACTGCTCGGCCGGGTCAACAGCTGCTACATGCTGCTGAGCCGCCTCGGCATCATGACCGGCGCCGCCCTCAGCGGCTGGATCGCCTCCGCCGTCAGCATCCGCACCCCGCTCTTCGTCGGCGGCGCCCTGCTGCTGGTCCTGCTGGTCGCGGTGCTGCTCCTGCTCCCCCGGATGACGGCGCTGGAGGCCGCACCGGCTCCGGCCGGGACCGAGGCCGGGCCCACCGCCGCCGCGGACTCCGGGGAGTAGCGTCCACGGCGGCTCCGACGGGGGGAAGTTCGCGTCCTCCCGCTCAACGCCCCCGGTCCGCGGGTATGGTGGCCAGGGGGTGCACCGGGAAGCCTGGTCGGCGAGCAACTGCCGCCCGTCCTGAGGAGAGCCGTGAACGCCAACCGCCCCACCGCCGCTGACCGGTCGACCACCTCGGACGTGACCGACACCGAAGTGCCCGACACCGAAGTGCCCGACCCCGACGCGCCTGACGCCGACGCGCCGGACACCGGCACGCTCGACGCCGACGCGCCGCCGGTCGGCCTCGGCCCGCTGGTGCGGATCGACGGCGCCTGGTTCATCGGCGACCACGGGAGCAGGGCGTACCTCGCCGTCCTCCCCGAGGGGTTCGAGCACCGCGTCGCCGGGCACGAGCCGTTCCTGGTGCCGTGGAAGCGCCTGATGAGTCTGCAACTCGCCGTCACCAGCGGCCGGTTCCTCAGCACACCGGTCGGCGGCCTCCTGGCGGGCGGCCACCGCTCCGCGATCGGCGCCCACGGCTCCTGCCTGCACGCCATGGTCCGGCACCCCTACGACAGGTGGAGCCCCCGGTTCGTCCACCACCGGCGCTGGTACCCGGCGCCCGAGATCACGGTGCTGCAGCAACTGCTGGGCGACATCGTCGATCTCGGACGCGTCGACCGGCTCGGCGACGACGCCTGGCTGTCCTCGGTCGTCGCGGAGCTGGCGACGGACCCGCTCCTCCGCAGGTGGCGGACCAGCAAGGCCCTCGCGGAGGGCGTGAAGGAGCTGATCACGCGCGGGGCGTGACCGACGGGCGACTGTCGGGCGGGGTGGCAGCCCGGGCGGGGGCCGAGACGAGGGAGGCCAGGGCCGGGGTCGCGGCGAGGACGAGGCACAGTGGCAGCGGGAGGCGCTCGGCGAGCAGGCCGGCCAGTGCCGTTCCGGCAGAACTCCCCGCGTTGAAGCAGGCGTTGACCCAGGCACCGGCCCGGGTGTGCTGGCCGGGCTCGGCGAGTTCGTCGGTGAGCAGGTAGGCGGTGGTGAGGGTCGGGGCGACGGTCAGGCCCGCCAGGGCGGCGGTCGCCGCGAGGAGCGGGAGCGTCGGGGCGAGGGCGGTCAGGGCCAGTGCGCCGCCGAAGGCCGCGGAGAGGACGGCGAGCCGGACCCTGGCCGGAGCGCGCCAGTCGAGGGAGCCCAGGGCGAGACCGCCGACCGCACTCCCGGCCGCCAGCGCCGCCTCCACCCAGGCGGCGCCGGCCGGCTGCCCGTGCCGCTGGGCGAAGACAACCGCCAGCAGGCCGAAGGCGCCGAGTCCGGCCCCGGCGCCGGCCGCTGCGGCGAGTGGCTGGCGGGTCCGGGACAGCAGCCGCCAGGGGCGCGAACGGTCAGCGGCCGCAGGTGTGTTCACGGACGCCCGACTCGGCCCGCCGCGCACCGAGGCGGCCAGGGCGAGGGTGCCGGAGAGGACCAGGACGGCGCCCAGCACCAGCCCGAGCCCCGGGCGGGCCGTCCCGGCCGCGATCAGGCCGGCCAGCAACGGGCCGGTGACGTACAGGAGTTCCTCGGCGACGGTGTCCAGACTGTAGGCCCGTCGGCGCAGTTCGGGATCGGGCAGCAGGGCGCTCCAGCGCGCCCGGGTGACCGGCCCGAGGGGTGGCGCGAGCACACCGGCCGCCACCGCGAGGGCGAGCAGGGCGCAGTACGGGACGCCGGGACGCCAGGTGGCGGCGGCCAGGGCGAGCAGCACCAGCGCGTACCCGGCCGCCATCGGCGGCAGCGCCCGGCGCGGGCCGTGGCGGTCGACCAGCCCGGCCCGGACGGGCGAGAGCAGCACGTTGGAGCCGGCGAACAGCGCCGTCAGCCAGCCGGCCCGGGCGTACGAGCCGGTCGCGCCGGTGACGGCCAGCAGGAGCGAGAGCGGGACGATGCCGTAGGAGAGGCGGCCGATCAGGGCCGCGCCGAAGAGCCGGACCGCGCCAGGGGTGCGCAGGACCGTCGCGTAGGACGAAGACATGGAGGGGTTCCTCGAAGGTTGGCGCGCACCGCGCGCCGGTGTACCGGGACGCCGAAGGGCCGCACCACCGGGGTGCGGTCGCCGTCTGGGGCCCTAGTCACGAGAGAGGAACACGGGGCCATGCTAGGGCACTTCGGTGCGGATCTCGCACAGGAGGTCGAACGGGCCGGCTTCCACCGACCTCCCTCCTCATGGACAGATCAACAAATCCCCGGTAGCATCTGCTGACAGGTCGACAGATTCGGACGCGCGGTGACGTTGCGTTCCGGTCGACCCTCGCCGGGTGGCACCGCGAGGCCTCGCCCTCGCCTCCGAGCCGGGCGCCGGATCGCTCCCCCGTCGATCCGGCGCCTCTCCCCGACGGGTCGTGCGCCGGGGCCGCTCCGCCCTCACACTCCACCCTCAGGCGCCACCCTCACGCCGCAGCCGTGCCGGCCGGGTTCACAGGGCCAGGTCGACGGCCAGGCAGTTGTAGAACTTCCAGGCGCTCTCCGGGTCGTACGCGGAGTTCGCCGCACCGCCCGGGCCGGCCGCGGCCTCCTCGGTCATGTCCTCGAAGCGGATGCGCTCGGGAAGGGTGCCGTAGCGCGCGTGCCGCGCCTCGGCGGCGGGGTCGCCCGTGGGCCGGTTGCTCATGGTCGCTCTCCAGATCGCCGATCACGGACGGCGCCCGCACGGCGCCGGAGACGGCCTCAGGATGCACTCCGACTCGTCACCCGTCAAGGTGGTGATGGCAGATTCGGCCAACACACCTGCCCGCCACTCGTTCACACGTGTTTGGCCGATTCCGCACTCCCCGCACCCTGTCGACGGTGTCAGGATCTGCTCCCAGTCGGGCCCGGCCGACGGGCCGCGCACCGGCTTCCAGGCAGTTCCGCCACACACGAGAAGGTGGGTCCGCATGTCCACACCCAAGCTCACACCCAAGGCGAAGCTCCGCGGCGCAGCCGTGGCCACCGCCCTGGCCGCCGCCCTGATCGCGCTCGGCGCGGGCTCGGCCGAGGCCGCCGGCTGGCCGCCACTGGAGCCGGGCGCGCACCTCTACTCGGCCACCGACGGACGGGGAGCGGTGACCACCGTCGACCTCGCCGACCTCGGCACCTGCCACACGCTGTCGACGCCCGCCCGCTCGATGCAGATCGCCGACGGCGCCGCGTCCGTGGTGCTGTACCCGGGCGCCGACTGCACCGGCCCGTACGCGTGGGCCAGTGGCTCGCTGGCGCAGTCCAACCTCCCGATGGCGGCCCTGAGCTACCGGGTGGTCCCGGCGTAGCGACGCCCGGTGCGGCGCCCCCCGGGCGTCGCACCCCCTCCCGACCGTCACTGCCTTGACAGGTGACGCCGATGTCCGGCAATCTCATCACCTGTCAGGGTGGTGACGGTATCGGTGATGCCGGCCACCCCATGCCGAACACCTGGGAGGGATCTGTCGTGGTGAGCATCAAGGGCCGACGCGGACGGCTGGCGGCGAGCGCGGTCTCGGCACTCACGGCGGGCCTCGCCCTGTGCGCCTTCACCCTCGGCGGCGCCGCCGACGGCGCGACCGTGACCGACGCCTTCGGCGACCGCGCCAGGCCGACCATCGTCCTGGAGCACGGCGCCTTCGCCGACGGCTCCAGCTGGAACGGCGTCATCTCCGCCCTGCGCGCCGACGGCTACCCGGTGGTCGCCGCGGCCAACCCGCTGCGCGGCCCGGCCTCCGACGCCGCCGCCCTGCGCACCGTCCTCGACCACGTCAGGGGCCCCAAGATCCTGGCCGGCCACTCCTACGGCGGCAACGTCATCAGCCAGGCCGCCGCCGACGACCCCGAGGTCAAGGCCCTCGTCTACGTGGCCGCCTTCCTGCCCGCCCCGGGGGAGAGCGCCCTGGAGCTGACGAACAAGTACCCGGGCTCGACCCTCCCGGACGCCCTCGACCCGGTCGCCCACCCGCAGGCCGACGGCACCACCGCCACCGACCTGTACATCCGCCAGGACGCGTTCCGCCACCAGTTCGCCGCCGACGTCCCGGCCGGCCAGGCCGCCCAGATGGCCGCCGGACAGCGGCCCATCGCACAGGCCGCCCTGACGGAGAAGGCCACCTCCGCCGCCTGGCTGACCAAGCCCAGCTGGGCCGTCGTCACCACCCAGGACCTCAACATCCCGGCCGCCGCGCAGCGCTTCATGGCCGAGCGCGCCCACGCCGCGACCACCGAGGTAGCCGCCTCGCACTCGGTCGCGGTCTCCCACCCGCGCCTCGTCGCGGACGTCATCGAGCGGGCCGCCCGCGCCACCGCCCGCTGACGGCCCTTCCAGCCCGCATGCCCGGTACCGCCACCCGGCGGTACCGGGCACAGCCGTGTACGGGGCGGCACACGGGAGCTCGGCCGGCGCGGACCGACAGGAAGGAGCCGTGGGCACACGGTGGAACCGGTCAACAGGTGGCTCATCGGCCGCCCCACGCGCACCAGGCCCCCCGGGCGCTGCTCGACCTGGTCGAGGCGGCCCTGGGCGCCGGCCTCCCCGAGCAGGCTCGTCGGCACGCCCTGGCCGCTCACGAGGCCGGTCCGCCCGACCTCTCCCCCCGTCTCGCCCTGATCACATACGGCGCGCTCGCGTTGACCTCCGAGGACCCGGCGGACGCCGACGAGTGGTCCCGCCGCGCCGTCGGCTCCCACCTCTACCGGGCGTTCCCCGAGCTGGGGATCACGCTCGCGCCGCCCTGCGCGACGCCCTCGGCCGGGTGGCCGCTCCCCGGAGGCGTGACCCGCCACACTTGTTCGTCACCACCTTGACAGGTGACGGAGCCCCATGGAAATCTATCGTCACCGGTCAGAACAGTTACTCTCGATGAGGACACCCACCATGGCAGTCGTACGGTTCCATCTCGTCTCCACGCTCGACACCGAGGGCGTCCTGGCGGTGCTGACCGACTTCAGCCCCTCCCGCTCCGAGGCCTGGCCGACGATCGACGCCGAACACTTCGAGGTCCACGCGCTCGGCGACACCTGGGCCGAGGTCACCGAGGGAACCGCCGCCGCCTGGGAACGCGCCCGCTACGACTGGGAGCCCGGCGGCGACACCGTCACCGTCACCACCCTCGACTCCAAGCTCTTCGGCCCCGGCGGCGGTTGGGTCTTCCGGATGACCCCCGAGGACGACGGAACCCGGGTCGACGTCCAGCTGACGCGGCAGCCGGACACCCTCAAGCGCAGGATGCTCGCCGCCCTGCTCCCCGTCGCCGCTCCCCCGGCCCTGCGCAAGTCCTTCGCGGGGCCCCTGCAGGCCAAGTGACCGCCACTCCGAGGGGCCGACAGCACCCGCTGTCGGCCCCTTCGGCATTCCCCTTCGCCGCACGGTGATCCGACGGGCCGTCCGGCGCACCGCCCTCGCGTCGGCGCCGACACGAAAAGGCCCGGCCCGCGCCGAGGGGCGCGGGCCGGGCGGGCACCGGAGGGGATCAGGGCCGGGAGGGGATCAGTGCCGGGAGGGGAGGACGCAGCGGAAGCTGGAGGCGGCGCCGGTGTCGCCGTAGCCCCGGTAGCGGGACACCTCGGGGTAGCGGCACAGGTCGCGGCCGACGGTCTGTCCGGCCGCGTCGATCAGACCGGCGGACAGCGTCCGGGGCGCCTTGCCCTGCTCGACCCAGGTCACCAGCGCGGCGAGGTCGTCGACCGTGCCGGCGCCCTTGTTGAGGCCGCAGTGGGCCGCTCCCGGGACGAGGAAGAGGCGGTAGAAGTCGTCGACCCGCTGGGTGCCGCCCATCGTCCGCTCGACCTGCCGGCGGTAGTCGACGGTGCCCTGGGTGGGGATGAACTGGTCCGCCTGACCGTGCCAGCTCAGGAGCTTGCCGCCGGAGTCGCGGAAGGCGGAGAGGTCGGGGTCGTCGGTGCCGATGATCTCGTCGTACTCGGCCCGGGACTGCTCGAACAGCCGGGTGAACTGGTCGTAGGTGATCGTCGAGACGTCGAACGACGGCTGCTTCTTCAGGAAGGTCGTCGCCCAGAGCCGGGGCACCGGGAACGGCGCGCCCTCCAACCGGCCGTCCGGGCCGAGCACGGTGCCGGCCAGCCCCGTCAGGTCCGCGCCGACCGGGACGCCGGACCACAGCTTCCGGCCCGACGTGCTCCGCGGGCCGTCCCAGATCTTGCGCACCACGGCCGCGTCGGCCGCCGTGATGGTCAGCTCCTTCCCGTCGCAGACCACCGTGGTGCCGATCAGCCGGCGCGGGTCGAAGTCACATCGCGACGCGTCGTTCACCAGGCCGTCCCTGGCGCCGTCGAGCGGGTCGCAGGCGGCGACGGCGGCGTCGGTGAAGGCCTTGAACTCGCAGGCGGACGGGTAGGTCTTCTCGTTGTTCATGACCACCTGCGGCCACAGCGTGGCGACCTCGAACTCGTCCCAGTTGACGCCGGGCGCGGCGGCGAGGATGCCGTCGAAGTCGTCGGGGAAGCGCTGGGCCTCCAGGTAGCCCTGGCGCCCGCCGGTGGAACACCCGTTGAAGTAGGAGTAGGAGGCCCGCCGGCCGAAGTGCGCGGCGACCACCTGCTTGCCGAGGATCGACGCCTCGTGCTGGGAGCGGGACGCGAGGTTCTTCAGCAGCGCGCGGTTCACCTCGCCCTTGGCGTCCAGCGCCCAGCCGACGTCGACGGCGTCGCCGAGCCCGCCGTCGGTGGTGGTCGCGGCGTACCCGTTCTTGACCGCGGTGCCCATTCCGACGCCGTTGTCCCCGACCGCGAAGGCGCTGCCACCGAGCGCCTGGAAGCGGCCGTTCCAGTCGCTGACGGGAAGCCAGGTCAGCACCTTGGCATGGTCGTTGTCGCCCGGGTGGGTCAGGGTGACGGTCACCTCGCAGAAGGCCGGGACACCGGTGACCGTGCCGCCCACCACCCCGGCGCCGTCGATGGTGCCACCCTCGCGCCGGAGCGCCGTCACGGACTCCACCGCCGTGCCGGCCGGGGCCCGCACGGACGGCGCCGTACAGCTGAACGTCGTGGGTGCGGCGGCACTCCGGGTGTCCGCCGCCGCCATCGGCAGGTTCACGGCGGCCAGCGCGGCGCCGGTCGCCAGCACGATCAGGAGTCTCTTCATGGGTGTCCCGTCCAAGTGCGTTCGGTGGAAAAGGATTCGGTCGAGAAAGGGGCGTTCGGAAGCCGGGGTGTCGAGCGGGGGGATGACTGGGGGCGATCGATGGCCGGCGGTGATCGGGACGTCAGGAGTCGGTCCGGTCCCGGGACAGCCACCGGGCGTGGTGCCGCTGCGCCCAGGCACGGCTGACGTACCCGGTGCGCATCCCGCGCCTCGCCTCCGGGTCCTGGAACGCCTTGCGCAGATGGCCGTACAGCACGAGGGCGATCGCCCAGGCCAGGACGTCGTGGACGAAGATCGCGCTGGTGCGGGAGACGAACGGCAGCAGGCCCCTGAACCACATCAGCAGACCGGTGGCGGCCATCACCAGCACGGCGCCGGCGATCCAGCCCGCGAAGAGCTTCTGCCCGGCGTTGAACTTGCCGGCCGGGCGGGCCTCCGGCCACGTCCAGCGCCTGCGGACGGCCCGCAGCCACTCGCGGTCGTACGGTGCGAAGCGGTTGAGCCGGCGCAGGTCCGCGCGGAACTCGGCGCAGAGCAGCCCGAGCAGGAGGGGCAGCGGCAGCAGGATGCCCGACCACTTGTGGACGGTGGCCACCAGGAAGCGCCGCCCGACGAGTTGGGCCAGCGGCCCGAGGTACAGGCAGGCCGCGGAGGCCAGGCAGAGCAGCATCAGGATGCCGGTGGCCCGGTGGACCATTCGCTCGACGGCGCCGAACCTGCGGACCCGGTCCGGGGGTTCAGGCCGCTTCGGGGCGTTGGTCGGCTTCGTCGAGCCAGCCGTCGACGGCATAGCCGCGCTCCTCCCAGTAGCCGGGGACGACCTTGTCGGTGACCGTGATGCCGGACAGCCACTTGGCCGACTTGTAGAAGTACATGGGTGCCACGTAGAGGCGGACCGGTCCGCCGTGCGCGTGGGTGAGGGGCTTGTCCTGCATGTTCAGCGCCACCAGGACGTCCGCGCGGCGGGCCTGTTCCAGAGTGAGGCTCTCGGTGTACTCGCCGTCGAAGCAGGTGAAGCGGACCGCCGCGCCCGGGGACCGCACTCCGGCGGCATCGAGGAGGACCGCCAGCGGCACCCCCTCGAACGGGGTGCTGTTCACCCGCCAGCCGTCCGTGCAGAGCACGTCGCGGACCACTCGGGTCTGCGGCATCGCGCGCAGTTCCGCCAGCGTGTACGTCCTCTGACGTTCGACCAGTCCGTCGACCCGAAGTTCGTAGTCGCTCTCGTCCTTGTGCGGCACCGAGCCGACGACGCTGAAGTACCGGAAGCCGCCGGGGTTGGGCAGCAGCCCGGTCAGGCCGGTCGCGTCCTTCTCGGAGGCGACGGACAGCGCCTTCTCCCAGCCGCGCTGGAGGTACGGCGCCGCGGCGAGCCCCGCGGCACCCGCACCGAGCATGCCCAGGACCGCGCGCCTCCCCACGGGTGCGCCCTCGGCCCTCCGCTTCGGTTTTCCCGCCATGGTCACTGCGCTCCTTCGGGGTGGCGGCGGTCCCGGTGGGCGGCCGCCCACGGCCGGCCCGGTCGCGGGCGGTTCACACGTGTGAACACGATCGAGCCACCTCGACCCCGTCACCGGTTCAACTGGTGACGATGCTGGCACGGCCGCGCCCGGCCTGTCAACGAGGCGACGGAAGGCTCGGGCCGGGGCGAACGAGGGCGCGGGAAAAGAAAGTTGCCGCCTCCGGAACGCCTGCTACAGTGGCCGGGACCTGATAGTTCGTGATCGAGGAGTGGCAGACGTGGCGGGTGACGACGACATCTCCGGGTGAGATCCGGATCTGACGGCCATCGGCCGGTGCTTCAGGAGCGCCGCCGCCGGGATGGTCCGTTTCGTCGTACCCACTTTCCGCACGTCTGCTCAGGGCAGGGGTCTACCTTCCTGCCCTCATTCCCTTCGAGGTCATCTCCATGTCCGACGCTGCCGTCGTCTGCTCCAACCTCTCCTTCGCCTGGCCCGACGACACCCGGGTCTTCCACGACCTGTCCTTCACCGTGCCCGCCGGCCGGACCGGCCTGGTCGCCCCCAACGGCGCCGGCAAGAGCACCCTGCTCAAGCTGATCGCCGGTGAACTCAAGCCCGCCACCGGCTCGGTGACGGTCACCGGAAGGCTCGGCTACCTCCGCCAGAGCCTCCCCCTGACCTCCCACCTCACCGTCGCCGAGGTGCTCGACATCGCCGGGATCATCCGCGCCATCGACGCCGTCGAGTCCGGGGACGTCGACGAGCGGCACTTCACCACCATCGGCGACGACTGGGACATCGAGGAGCGCACCCGCGCCCAGCTCGACCGTCTCGGCCTGACCGGCCTCGCCCTGGACCGCAGCCTGAGCACGCTCAGCGGCGGCCAGATCGTCTCCCTCGGCCTCGCCGCCCAGCTGCTCAAGCGCCCCGACGTCCTGCTGCTCGACGAGCCGACCAACAACCTCGACGCCGAGGCCCGGCACAAGCTCCACGACGCGCTCGAGGACTTCAACGGCTGCCTGCTGCTGGTCAGCCACGACCGCGCGCTGCTCGACCGGATGCAGCACATCGCCGAACTCGGCAACGGCGAACTACGCTTCTACGGCGGGAACTTCACCGCCTACGAGGAGGCCGTGCAGGCCGAGCAGGAGGTCGCCGAGAAGAACGTCCGCAACGCCGAGCAGGAGCTGAAGCGGGAGAAGCGGGAGATGCAGCAGGCCCGCGAACGCGCCGAGCGGCGTCAGAGCAACGCCGCCCGCAACCTCAAGAACGCCGGCCTGCCCCGGATCTTCGCCGGGAACATGAAGCGCGGCGCCCAGGAGTCCGCGGGCCGGGCCGGCCAGATGCACGCGGCCCGGGTCAGCGAGGCCAGGGCCCGGCTCGACGAGGCCGGGCGCGCCCTGCGTGAGGAGCAGCGCCTCTCCCTGGACCTGCCCGACACCCAGGTGCCCGCCGGACGCAACCTCTTCCTCGGCGAGGGCCTGCAGGTCCGCCACGCCGGCCGGCCGGTGTTCGCCGACGGCGGCGTCGACCTCAGCGTCCGCGGCCCCGAGCGGATCGCGCTGACCGGCCCCAACGGCGCGGGCAAGAGCACCCTGCTCAAGCTGGTCACCGGCGAACTCGTCCCGGACGGCGGGGAGATCACGCGCAACGACGGGCGGATCGCCTACCTCTCGCAGCGCCTGGACCTGCTGGACCTCGACCGCACCGTGGCGGAGAACTTCGCCGCCTTCGCCCCCGAGCGGCCCGAGACGGAGCGGATGAACCTGCTCGCCCGCTTCCTGTTCCGCGGCGCCCGGGCGCACCTGCCGGTCGGGGTGCTCTCCGGCGGTGAGCGGCTGCGCGCCACCCTGGCCTGCGTGCTGTGCGCGGAGCCCGCCCCGCACCTGCTGCTGCTCGACGAGCCGACCAACAACCTCGACCTGGTCAGCGCCGGCCAGCTGGAGAGCGCCCTGAACTCCTACCAGGGCGCCTTCCTGGTGGTCAGTCACGACGAGCGGTTCCTCGCCGAGATCGGGGTGAACCGCTGGCTCCGGCTGGCCGACGGCACGCTGAAGGAGACCGGGGCGCCCGCGGTGTGAGCCGCCGACGTGTGACACGGCCCGCGCCCAGGGCCGTCGAGCCCCCGTGCCCGGCGGCCCCCACCCCCACGTCGGAAGGTTTCCCCGTGCTCCAGCACGCCCTGCTCGCCCACGACGTCGTCCGCAACCTCGGCGGCCGGCGCGTCCTCGACGGCGTCGGCCTGACCGCCGCCCCCGGCCACCGGATCGGCCTGATCGGGGAGAACGGCGCCGGCAAGTCCACCCTGCTGCGGGTGCTCGCCGGCGTGGACCGCCCCGACGCGGGAAGCGTCTCCCGCCCCGAGGACCTCGGCTTCCTCCACCAGGAGCTGCCCCACGAGCCCGGGGCGACGGTCGCCGCCGTGCTGGACGACGCGCTGCGCGAGGCCCGCGAGGACCTCGCGGAGCTGGACCGGCTCGGCTCGGAGATCGCCCGGATCCCGGAGTCCGACCCCGGCCACGCGGACCTCCTGGACGCCTACGGCAGGCGGCTGGAGCTGGCGCAGAACCGGGAGTCCTGGGACGCCGACCGCCGCGCGGCCCTGGTCCTCGACGGGCTGGGCCTCGGCGCGCTCGGGCACGACCGCACACTCGGCTCGCTGTCCGGCGGGCAGCGCGGCCGGCTGGCGCTCGCCGCGCTGCTCGTCCGCCGGCCGTCCGCGCTCCTGCTGGACGAACCGACCAACCACCTGGACGACGACGGCGCAGCCTTCCTGGAGGAGCAGCTCCGCGCCCTGCCCGGCACCGTGGTCCTCGCCTCCCACGACCGGGCGTTCCTGGACGCCGTCTGCACCGACCTGGTCGACCTGGACCCGGCGGTGGACGGGCCGGTCCGCTACGGCGGCAACTACAGCGCCTACCTGGGCGAGCGGCGCGCCGAGCGGGCGCGCTGGGAGCGGCGGTACGCCGAGGAGCAGCAGGAGCTGGCGCAGCTGCGCCGATCGGCCGGGGTGACGGCGCACCTGGTCGCCCCGGACCGGGGGCCGCGCGACCACGAGAAGATGGGCTACGGCCACCGGGCGGGCCGGGTGCAGAACCAGGTCTCCCGCCGGGTGCGCAACGCCACCCGGCGGTTGGAGGAGCTGGAGCGCGCGCAGGTCCCCGAGCCGCCGCGCCCGCTGCGGTTCGCCGTCGGGGCGCCGGCCGCGGACACCGGGCTACCGGCCGCGGACACCGGCGACGGCCTGGCCGCGGACACCGCGCTGCCGGCCGCGGGCGCCGGCGAGGACCGTCGGCCGCTGGTGTCGCTCCGGGACGTCCGGGTGCCGGGGCGGCTCGCGCTGGACGGTCTGGAGGTGGCGGCCGACGACCGGCTGCTGATCACCGGCGGCAACGGGACGGGCAAGTCCACGCTGCTCGCCGTGCTCGCCGGACACCTCACCGCCCGGGGCACGGTGCACCGGCGGCCCGGGCTGACGGTCGGCCTGCTCACCCAGGACACCGTGTTCGACCGGCCCGACCGCACCGTCCGCGACACCTACCTGCTGGCGCTGGGCCCGTCCCGGGCCGAGCGGGTGCCGCTGGCATCCCTCGGTCTGCTGCACCCCGCGGACCTGGACAAGCCCGTCGGCCGGATCTCCGTCGGGCAGCGCCGACGGCTCGCGCTGGCGCTCCTGGTCGCCGACCCACCCCGGCTGCTGCTGCTCGACGAACCCACCAACCACCTCTCCCCGCGCCTGTGCGACGAACTGGAGGAAGCACTCGGCACCGGTCCCGGGGCGATCGTCCTCGCGAGTCACGACCGCTGGCTGCGCCGGCGCTGGCAGGGGCGCGAGCTGCGGCTCGACCCAGCCGGCGCCCGCGTTATTGCACCGCCGCGCAGTCACCTGTCAGCATGGTGATGTGAACCTTGACCATGTCTTCGTCTGCGGGCACCCCGCCCTGGACTTCGCCGCTACGCTCCGTGCCCGGCGCACGGTCCGGTTCGAGATGTTCGTGACGCCGGAGCGCCTGAACGCCTGGTACCTGGACTCCGGGCTCGTGGACACGATCACGCCTGGTGACGAGCACGACGTCCGCGAGGCGACGACCGTCCGCGAGGCGATCTACCGGCTCGTCACCAACCGACGGCTCGACGAGCCGTTCGACCGCGAGGCGCTCGCCGTGCTCAACGCCGCCGCGCGCAAGACGCCCGTGACGCCGCAGCTCACCATGACCGGGCGGCACAACGAGGCGACCCCCGAGCAGGCGCTGGCGACCGTCGCGCGGCAGGCGGTCGAACTCCTCAGCGGCCCTGACGTCCCGCTGATGAAGGAGTGCGGCAACCCGGAGTGCACCCGGATCTACATCGACCGCTCCCGGGGCATGCGCCGCCAGTGGTGCGGCATGGAGTCCTGCGGCAACAAGATCAAGGCTGCCGCCTACCGCGCACGGAAGAAGACGCCGTCCGAGAAGACGCCGTCCGCGGCCGGCGCCCGGTAGCCCCGGGAACCTCTCAGCACCCCCTCGGGCCACGGCCCCGCACGACGAGTGCGGGGCCGTGCGTCGTCACGGGCGTCGGCGCACCGGCCCCGGCACGGGTACCATGCAACACCCCATCCGTGCCTTAGGGAGTGAACGGTTGTGACCCGCCAGCCAGCCTCCACGCTCCGGTCCCGCTACGTGGAACAAGCCGCGTCGGACCTGGAGAAGAACCACCAGCGACAGCGGGAGCTGGCGGAGGAGCTCAGGACGCTGAAGCAGGAGGAGGCCCTCCTGGCCGAGATCCTGAGTGTGGCCGAGCGCCACGAGGGGCGCTCCGGCCGGGCGATTCCTTCCGGGCGGACGCCGGTGGAGCCCGCCGCCGTCCCCACTGCCCCCACCGCCCCGGCCGCCCGCACGGCGAAGGCCGGTGCGAAGGGGACTTCGCACCGGCCTCTGCTCGGCGACCTGCTGGCGGAACTACTGGGCAGACACGAGGAACCGTGCCTGGCGAAGGACCTGCGCGACGAGCTGATGGCGACGTACCCGAAGCGCAATCCGACGCCCCAGGTCGTGCGGAACACCCTGGAGTCCCTCGTCGCCAAGGGGCGCGTCCGGCGCCACAAGCAGCAGCGTTCCGTGATGTACACCCTGGTGCGCGCGGGCCTGGCCGACTGACCGGCCGGCCCCCGGACTCACACGAAGAACGAGGCCCCGGGGCCGTACCCCAGCAGCTCGACGGTCTCCGCCCAGCTCCACAGCTGCGCGGCGTCCGGCCACGGCCGCTCCCTCCGGGGTCGTTGCCCGCCGGAGACGCCGGAACACCGGTCAAGGGCGTGACGGATACGTCCGGCCATCCGGAGACATGTGTGTGTCGAGGAAGCCATGGCCCTTCGCCCTCCGGTCGACGGTGTGCGTACGTGTGAGTGTGCGGGTGTGAGCGGGCCCCGTGCCGGACGGGGGAAACAGGCACGGGGCCCGCGTTCAGGGGGTGGGTCAGGCAACGACGCCGGCGTGGATGACGACCGGGATGTTGCCGCGGGTGGCCTTGGAGTACGGGCAGATCCGGTGGGCGGCCTGCGCCAGCTCCTCGGCGGTGGCCTGGTCCACGCCGCCGAGTACGGGGCGGAGGACCGCGGAGAGCGAGAAGGCGTCGTCGTCGCCGTGGTTCAGCGTGATCTCGGCGGTGATGCTGGTGCTGGTGAGCCGGACCTTGCGGTCGCCGGCCGCCCGGCGGACGGCCCCGAGGAAGCACGCCGCCCAGCCGGCCGCGAGGAGCTGCTCCGGGTTGGTCGCGGTGCCGGCGCCGCCGAACTCCTTCGGAATGGCGAGACCGGTCTCCAGCAGACCGTCGGAGGAACGGACCCGGCCGCCGTTGCGGCCCTCACCGTCGACGTCGACGACGGCGGTGTAGCTGACTGCCATGACTGGTGCTCCCCATCTGGATCGGATCGGCGTCCGACCACGTCCGGCGATGCACTCGAACCCGGAGAGCATCACCGGCCCGGCCGGTGATGCAATGATGGCAACTCAGCGCGTCACCAGTCAAGCCGGTGACGCGATTCGGTCGTGACGGGATGCGACGGTGCCGTTCGGGTGCAACGTCGTCGGGGCGGTGAGTGGGAGACGGGGCGGTGGGTGGGAGAGGTGAGACCGCCCCGCTCCAGAAGCCGCCTGTCGCCGTCCTGGAGTCCGGCGAGGCGGCCCCGCCGGCCCGGTCGGGCGGGCGGGGCCGCAGGTCAGATCCCGTCGAGGGCGTGGGCGAGGGCGGCCCGCGTGGTGATGCCGAGCTTCGGGAAGATCTTGTATAGGTGGGCCCCGACGGTGCGGGGCGACAGCTGGAGCTGCCGGCCGATCTCCTTGTTGGTCAGCCCGGTCGCGGCCAGCCGGGCGATCCGCAGTTCCTGGCCGGTCAGCTCGGGCGCCGCGGTGGCCGGTCCGGTCTGCGGCGGGGCCACCGAGTCCCCGGCGGCGCGGAGCTCCTCCTCGCACTGCGCCGCCCAGGGGGTGGCCCGCAGGCGGCGGAACGCGTGGTGGGCCGCGCGCAGCGCCTCCCTGACGCCGGGCCGGTGGCGGCGGCGCAGCCACGCGCCGTGGGCGAGCCGCAGCCGGGCGAGGTCGAACACCCACTGCTCGGCGCCCGGGACGGCGTATGCGGCCTCGTAGGCGGCGTCGGCCTCGTCGTCGGCGGCCAGGGCGGTGGCGGCCGCGCACAGGAAGGCGTGGTGTGCGGAGATCTCGGCGGAGCGCGCCGCGGCTCCGGCCGCGAGGTGGGCCCGGGCCTCCTCGTGCCGTCCGGTGTGCACGGCGGCCGTCACCAGGTCGAGGACCAGCGTGTGGTGCCAGGGCCGGCCGCCGGACAGCCGCCCTGGCGGGGTGAGCTCGGAGAAGTGCCCGTACGCCTCCTCGTAGCGGCGGTGGGCGAGGGCGGCCAGGCCGCGCAGATGGGTCAGCCGGTCGAGGACGTACCGCATCCGGGCGCGGGTGGCGATCGGCCGGACGGTCCGCTCGACCTCCCGCAGGGCGGCCTCGTCGCCCCGGCCGGCGAGGAAGTGGGCGTGGTACTGACGGAACATCAGGGCGTTGGTGTGGTAGCCGAGTTCGTCCGCGATCTCGGCCTCGCGCAGGCAGACAGCGGCGCGGTCCCAGTGTCCGAGCAGGTAGTCCTGGTGGGCCCTGGCCTTGGCGACCGAGCCCTGGGTGGCGTAGCCGTGCAGGCCGGTGAAGCGCTGCCACAGGTCGCCGTCGGGCCGGTCCAGCGCGGCGGAGGTCCACAGTAGGAGCCAGGCCGCGCCGGCCTCCTGCGCCCCGGTCAGGCCTTCGGCCGTCGCCAGCAGGGCGGCGGCGGCGTCCGGGCCCGGGTCGGTCCAGGCGCGCAGGCAGAGCCGGCCGACCTCGGAGACGTTCTCCCGGTGCCGTTCCAGGGCGCGCCAGGCCCAGGGGTCGTCCGTGTAGGTGGCCGCGAGGAGGAGCTTGAAGTAGACCTGTTCGACCAGCCCGCCGAAGGTGTCGGCGCCCGGCGCGGTCAGGGTGTCGAGGGCGGCGGGCAGCAGCGCGGCGGAGGACTCGAAGTCGACGTGGTGGCTCTGGTCGGCGTAGACCACCGCGTAGGAGAACAGCGGGTCGATGTCCTGCGGGACGGTACCGCTCTTCAGTTCCTCGACCAGTGCCACGGTGTGGCGCAGTTGCCCGCCGCGGGCCGCCATCACCGCGGCCCAGGTGAGCCTGCGGACGCGGTCGCAGCCGCTGGGGCTGAGGGCGGCGGCGCGTTCGAGCAGCAGCGCGCCCTCCGCCTCGCCGCCCCGGCCGGCGAGGTCGCGGCCGGCCTCCTGGAGGCGGCGGGCCAGGTCCTCGTCGGGCAGCAGCGCGGCGGCGGCCTCGTGGACCAGTCGCCGGGGGTCCTCCGGTGCGAGGGCGTCGGACAGGGCGCGGTGCGCCTCCCGGCGCGCGGTGTCGGAGGCGGCGGAGACGACGGCGGTGCGGACCAGGGGGTGCCGGAAGACGAGCTGCCCGGCCGGGTCGAGCCGGGCCAGGCCCTCCTCCTCGATCCGTGCCAGGATCTCCCGCGCGTTCTCGTCGGCGAGGGCGCGCAGCCACTCGGCGCTGCCGGAGTCGGGGCCGGTGGCCAGGGCGCCGAGCAGGAGGAGGCGGCCGACCTCCGGGGTGACCGTGCCCAGCCGTTCGGCGAACATCCGCTCGAGCTTGCGCCCGAGCGGCAGCCGCTCGGGCAGCGGAGCGGCGCCCCGTTGCTGGGCGGCCGCCAGCTGGCGCGGCAGTTCCACCAGCGCGAGCGGGTTCCCGGCCGCCTCGGCGAGGACGCGTTCCCGCGCGGGCGGCGCGAGTTCGGGGTAGCAGGTGCCCAGCAGCAGGGCCGCGTCCGCCGGGGGCAGGGCCGGGACGTCGACGGCCTCGGCCGACCAGATCTGGGCGGCCGCGCCGTCCGGGCGGGTGGCTCCGACGACCGCCACCGGCAGCTCGGCGCACCGCCGGTGCAGGAAGGCGAAGACGGTCCCGCTCGACGAGTCGATCCAGTGGAGGTCGTCCAGGAGCAGCAGCACGGGGGCGGTCCGTACCGCCTCCTGCAGCAGGGCCAGCGTGGCGGCGCCGACGGCGAAGCCGCTCGGGGTCCCGGAGCGGACGCCGAACGCGCTCTCCAGGGCCTCCCGCTGGTGCGCGGACAGTGCGCCGGAACGCTGGAGCGGCGACCGGAAGGCCTGGTGGAGGGCGCCGAAGGCGAGGTCCGTCTCCGCCTCCGCGCCGACCGCGCGCAGCACGGTGAACCCGCGCTCGCGCGCCATCCGCTCCACCCAGGCGATCAGCGTGCTCTTGCCGACACCGGCGTCGCCGCGCAGCAGGACGGTGGAGCCGCTCGCGCCGTCCTCGGCCTGGACCAGTGCCGCGGTCAGCAGCTCCGTCTGCCGCTGCCGACCGACCAGGACCGGAAACCGCCTGTCCTCCGTCACTGGTGCCTCTCCCTCGCCCCGGCCGGTCCGCTCGCCGGGGACCCAAGGCTACCGCCCGCCGGAACCGCTCCCGAGGTCGCCGGCCGGGCGGCGGGAACGTCGCGGCCGGGCCGTCCCGCGGCTGCGGTCACTCCCGGTAGAGCAGGACGGTGAGGCCGGCCAGGACGGCGCTGGCGACCAGGGCCCAGGCGATCTGGCCGTGCAGGACGAGGACCGCGCCGGGGGCGGCGCCGGCGAGCATGGTGACGACGGAGAGGATCTTCCGGCGCTGGCGGGGGGCGGTGCCGCCGGCGAGGCGGGAGTCGGCGGCCAGGCCGGTCAGGGTGAGGGTCAGCACGGTGGTGGTGAGGTCGGGCACGCCGAGGCCGCGGACGGTGCCGTTGCGGATGCCCATCGCCAGGGCGAGCAGGGCGATCACCGGGTACTGCGCGGGCCCGTCGGCGCTCCAGACGAAGGTGACGGCCGCGGCGGCTCCATACAGCCCGGCCTCCAGGACGAAGACCGTGCGCAGCCGCGCGGCGCGGTGGGATCCGGCGTTCCGGGTGGCGAGGCGGCCGGCCACGCCCGCGCCGAGCAGGAAGGCCGCGAGGGAGGTCAGGGAGCCGGTGACGGAGAAGCCGGGTGCTCCGGCGAGGGCGAAGGCGATGACGACGACGTTGCCGGTCATGTTCGCGGTGAAGACGTGGCCGAGGCCGAGGTAGCTGACGGCGTCGATCAGTCCGCTGACCAGGGTGAGGCCGAACAGGGCCAGGGCCAGCGGGTGGCGGTCGTGGATCTGCGGTCCGGACGGCTGCGGCGGCGGGGGTGTGGTCACGACGGCTCCTCGCGGGGGGAGGTGGGGGAATCGGGGATGCGGGCGGGGCACCGCCTGGTGCAGGCGGTGCCCCGTGACGGGACCGGCGAGTGCGTCAGAAGAAGCAGGGGTCCATCGGCGTCTGGGACTGCCCGGGCAGGGCGAGGCCGCGCGCCTGGCGCCAGGCGTGCTGTTCGCCGGAGGCCGCCACGGCCTCCAGCACGCCCTCGGCCTGGCGGACGCCGGCGGCCAGGCTGGGGGCGGGGGTGGCGTGGTAGCCGCCGAACTCGGTGACCGGGCTCCAGGACGGCGAGATCTCCGGCAGTTCGGGCGCCAGGCCCTCGTGCTCCTGGGCGGCGTGGACGATGCGCCCGCCGACGACGGTCAGGACGGCCTCGATGTGCGGGATGTCGGCCTCGGGCACCGTGAAGTAGTCGGCGCTGAGCAGCGCGAGGTCCGCGTAACTGCCCACCGTCAGGCGGCCCTTGACGTCCTCCTCGCCGGTGAGGCGGGCGCCGCCGAGGGTGTAGAGCTCCAGGGCCTGGGCGCGGTCGAGCCGGTTGTGCTCGGCCGCGAGGCGTCGGCCGGAGACGGCCCGGCCGGAGACCAGCCAGTGCAGGGCGACCCACGGGTTGTAGGAGGAGACCCGGGTGGCGTCGGTGCCCGCCGCTACGGTCAGGCCGCGGTCCAGCATGGCGCGCAGCGGCGGCGCCTCGGCGGCGGCGGGGGCGCCGTAGCGGTTGACGAAGGCCTCACCCTGGAAGGAGAGGCGGTTCTGGACGGACACGGCGCCGCCGAGGGCGGCGATCCGGTCGAGGCTGTCCTTGCTGACGGTCTCGGCGTGGTCGAAGAGCCAGCGGTTGCCCTGGGGGAAGAGGCCCTCGGCGGCGAGCTTCTCGAAGACGGCGAGGTCGCGGCGGATGGTCTCGTCGTAGGTGGCGTGCAGGCGGAAGCCCCAGCCGTTCTCCATGAGCAGGCGCACGGCCTTCTCGAACTCGGTCTCGTAGGAGCCCAGTTGCGGCCGCGGCTCGGTGAAGTTCTCGAAGTCGGCGGCGGCCCAGGTGAGGTTCTCCCCGGCGCCGTTGAGGCGCAGCCACTCGTCGCCCTCGCCGGGGCGGACGGTGTCGACCCAGCGCTTGAGGTCGTCGAGCTCCTGCCCGGCGGTCTGCGGGAAGAGGTGGTAGGCGATGCGCAGGCTCAGCTCGCCGCGGCGGGCGAGCTCCATGACGGTGCCGTAGTTCTCGGGGAAGGCCTGGAAGCCGCCGGCCGCGTCGATCGCGGAGGTGAGGCCGAAGCGGTTGAGCTCGCGCAGGAAGTGCCGGGTGGAGCCGATGCGGTCGGCCTCGTCCAGCATCGGCGCCTTGGCGAGGGTGGAGTAGAGCAGCAGGGCGCCGGGGGCGGCGATCAGCAGGCCGGTGGGCTCGCCGTCGTTGCCGCGCACGATCTGGCCGCCGACCGGGTCGGGGGTGTCGCGGGTGAAGCCGGCGGCGCGCAGGGCGGCCTTGTTGAGCAGGGCCGACTGGTAGAGGTGCAGCACGAAGACGGGGGTGTCGGGGGCCGCGGCGTTCAGTTCGGCCAGGGTGGGCAGGCGCCGCTCGGCGAACTGGTCGGCCGACCAGCCGCCGACCACCCGCACCCACTGGCCGGGCGGGGTGCGCTCGGCCTGCCGGCGGAGCATGGTCAGGGCCTCGCGCAGCGTGGGGACGCCGTCCCAGCGCAGCTCCATCACGTAGTTGAGGCCGCCGCGGATGACGTGCAGGTGCGCGTCGTTGAGGCCGGGGACGGCCCGGCGGCCGAGCGCGTCGACCACCCGGGTGCCGGGGCCGACCAGCGGGACGACGTCCGCGTCGTCGCCGACGGCCTGGATCCGTCCGTCCCGGATGGCCACGGCGGTGGCCTGCGGGCGGCGCGGGTCGTTGGTGAAAACCTTGGCGTTGCGCACGACCAGGTCGGCGGGCTCGTCGGGGGTGCCGGGGCGGACGCCGGCGACAGGCATGGTGGACAAGGGAAGCCCCTTCGTTGGGTGGGTGATTCGGCGCGAGGCCACCCGGCGAACGTAGGCAGGCGGCGGTGGGGCGAGGTTCTTCGCAGCGCATGGCCGGTTGCCCGGCAGCGCACTGACGCGGGCCGACCGGGCGGGTGCGGTGGGTCGTGCGTTGTCGGGACAGTCCCGGGCGCAGAGCGAGCAGAACCGCCCGCCGATCGCGGGCTAGTGTCGTTGACGTGAAGCCCCGCCGATCCGGCCGGGCCAAGCCTGACGCGGTGTCACTTTCCCGCGTCGCTCCCCTCATTCACGAGAAAGAGAAGACCCATGGTCGACTTCGCCAACGTCCACGCCGCCCCGAGCCCGGACCTGCTCACCCCGGACAACGCGATGATGCTGTTCGTGGACCACCAGCCGCAGATGTTCTTCGGCACCGGCAGCGGCGACCGCACCGCCATCATCAACGCCACCGAGGGCCTGGCCAAGGCCGCGAAGATCTTCGGCGTCCCGACCGTCCTGTCGACCGTCGCCGCCGAGTCCTTCTCCGGCCCGATCCTGCCGCAGCTGAAGGCCGTCTTCCCCGACCAGGAGGTCATCGACCGCACCACGATGAACGCCTGGGAGGACGAGGCCCTGGTCGAGGCCGTCAAGGCCACCGGCCGCAAGAAGATCATCCTCTCCGGCCTGTGGACCGAGGTCTGCCTCGTCCTGCCGGCGCTCTCGGCGCTGGACCAGGGCTATGAGGTCTACGTCGTCGCCGACGCCTCCGGCGGTGTCAGCCCGCTGGCGCACGAGCACGCCCTGCAGCGGATGACCGCCGCCGGCGCCGTCCCCGTCACCTGGATCCAGGTCCTCCTGGAGCTCCAGCGCGACTGGGCCCGCGCCGAGACCTACGTCGCGGTCACCGAGCTCGTCAAGGAGCACGGCGGCGCCTACGGCATCGGCCTGGTCTACGCCCAGTCCATGATCAACCCGCACGCCGCCGGCTGACGGACCCCATCGATCCGACGGAGTCCGACATGAACACGGGTCTACTCCTGCTGCGCCTGGTCGTCGGCCTGCTCATCGCGGGCCACGGCGTCCAGAAGGTCAGCTTCCACCTCGGTGGCGGCGGACTCGACGGCGGTAGCGCCGAGTTCCGGGGCGACGGCTTCCGCGGTGGCAAGCTCACCGCGGTGGCCGCCGGCGGCACCCAGATCGGCGCCGGGCTGATGCTCGCCGCCGGTCTGCTCACCCCGCTGGCGGGCGCGGGCGTCATGGGGGTGATGACCGTCGCCCTGACGGTCAAGTGGCCGCACGGCCTGTGGGTCCAGCACGACGGGTACGAGTTCCCGTTCGTCCTGATCGCCACCGCCGCGGCACTCACCGCCACCGGCCCCGGACAGTGGTCCGTCGACGGGGCGCTCGGCCTCGCCGACTGGCCCCTGTGGTGCCTGCCCGCCGCCGTCGTCGCCGGCGTGGGCGGCGGACTGGCGACCCGGCTCGCCCTGCACCGCGACTGACCCCGGTCAGCACCGCGGTCAGGCAGCCGACACCGGACGGGCTCGGGCCCGGGTGGGAAGACCACCCGGAGCCCGAGCCCGTCGGCATACATGCGAAGTACCCGAAGTACCCGAAGTACCGAGAGCAGGGAGCGAGATGATGACGACACCGACGACGGAAGAGACGCGCGTACGCGAGCCGGGCCCGACGGAGGCCGGGAACGGGGCGCCCACGGGCGCGGACCGGGCGGCGGGCCCCGACCACGAGCCGGACCTGCACGCCATGACACGGCTCACCCTGCGGCCCATCGCCTCGCCGATGCCCCTGGGCTTCTTCACGGTGGCCATCTCCTCCACCGTGGCCAGCAGCCTGCAGCTCGGCCTGGTCGACGGCGCGTACCGGCAGGCCGTGGCGCTCACGCTGTTCTCCGCGTTCGTCCTCCAACTGCTGGTCAGCATCCTCGCGTTCGGCGCCCGCGATGTCATCGCGGCGACGCTGATGGGCGGGTTCGCCGGTGCCTGGCTGGCCAACGGCCTGGTCACGGCGTCGGACGCCCTCGGCGGTGCCCGGGTCCTGGGCGTGATGAACCTGGTGTTCACCGTCTTCGCGGCCCTGATGGCCTCGGTGGCGAGGCCGAAGAGGGTGCTGTGGGTGCTCCTGATGATCGCCGTTCCGCGCTACCTCGTCGCCGGCCTCTACGGCGTCTCGGGCGAGGCCTGGCTGGGGCACGTCGCCGGGGCGCTCGGCATGCTCCTCGCCGCGGTCGCGATGTACGCGGCCTACGCCCTGATGCTGGAGGAGCTGCGGGGCCGGGAGGTCCTGTGGATCGGGCGCAGCGGCCCCGTGCGGGACGCCATGCACGCGGGGCTGACCGGCCAGCTGAACCGGCTGGAGCAGCAGGCGGGCGTGCGCCGGACCCTGTAGCGGACGTCCCGCACGGGCTCCCGGGCTCGGGGTTCCCCTGGCGGAACGCGAATCGGCTGTGCCCGTACCGGGTTTCCGGTACGGGCACAGCCGATTCGCGCATGCCGGTCGGCAGTTCGTGGGAACCACGCCAGGGGCCGGCTCAGCGGCCACCGGCCAGCCTGCTCAGTTCGGCGTCCCAGTCGATCAGTCGGGCCTCGTCGCCGCGCGGCACGAGGGCGAAGCTCCGCTCGCGCAGCCAGCTGTGCACCGGCTCGACCGGGACGTCGATCGAGGCGGTGCCGTCGTCCCCCCTGAGCGTGATCCGCAGCAGCCGGCGGCCGTGGCAGCGGCACGGCGGGGCGAACCGCACGTCGCCCATCCCCGCCGGCCGGTGCAGGCCCTTCCACAGCAGGTCGCGGGAGAACTCCCACGTCCCGACCGCCGGGTCGGAGCCGGGGAACTCCATGACCACGGAGAACGGCGCCCGCGCGCGGTACACGAAACGCACCGGCAGGTCGATGAACTTCCCGTCCCCGATGTTGAGTTGCGCGTTCAGTACGGGCGTGGCGCAGTCCCCGGCCGCGGCGGGGCCGTGACCGGGGAACGGATGGCGGCCGGGCACGGGTACCTCCGAGGACGATGAGCGGAAACGAGAAAAGTGCCGGGCCCGCCGACGAACGGGCCCGGCACTGAGCGGAGCCGGGCCTGCCGACGAACAGGCCCGGCCCGCGGTCACTCCCCGGTACCGGGAGCGACGACCAGGTGCTCGGCGAGGAACCAGACCTGGGTCTCGCCGGTGCGGATGATCTGGGAGACCAGGAGGTCCTGGGTGCCGTCGTCGCCGAGCTCCGCGGTACGGGTGGCGGCGTCGCGGACGTCGGCGAGGATGGTCTCGTGGGCGTCGAGCAGGCGCGAGAGCATCGAGTGCACGCCCTCGATGCCGTCCGGCGGGCGCGGCACGCCCGTGATCTCGGCGGCGTGCCGGGGGTCGCCCACGGCGACGCCGCCGAGGCTCTGCACCCGCTCGGCGAGCGCGTCGACCAGCTCCAGCTGCTCCTGGGCGTGCTTGTCGAACAGCAGGTGCAGCTGGTAGGCCGTCGGTCCGCGCATGCCCCAGTGGTACTTCTTGTACAGCGCGTACAGGAACTGGGTGTCCGCGAGGACCCGGTTGAGCCGCTGGCACGAGTACTGCCGGGCGTCGTGGGAGAGCGCGATCGGCAGCTGGGTGACGGTGCCGAACTCCTGGATCTCGGGACCGTGCTGGTGGAGGCGCGGCTGCTGGTTGGTCATGGTGCTCCTTGGCTCTGTGCTCGTGGGGGCGGCTCTGTGCTCCTCAGGCTAGGAACGCGGCCGCCGCGGCCTGTTCCGACGGCGCACTGCCTGCGGTCGGTCCGTGCACCGAAGGGCAGTTCGGGCCCCCGCCGTCAACTCCCGCTCCGGCTCGGCGCTCTGGGACGACTCGGGGTGCTCTCACAGGCAACCGGCCGGATCCGGTGGCGCCTAGCGTGGGCCCCGTTGCAGCCCCCCGCTGCGCTAGGAAAGGGAAACCCCATGCCTTACATCACCGTCGGCCAGGAGAACTCCACCTCCATCGACGTCTACTACGAGGACCACGGCACCGGCCAGCCGGTCGTGCTGATCCACGGCTTCCCGCTGAACGGTGACTCCTGGGAGCGCCAGAGCGCGGCCCTGCTGGACGCCGGCTACCGGGTCATCACCTACGACCGCCGCGGCTTCGGCCGGTCCTCGCACCCGACCACCGGCTACGACTACGACACCTTCGCCGCGGACCTGAACACCGTGCTGGAGACCCTCGACGTCCGCGACGCCGTCCTGGTGGGCTTCTCCATGGGCACCGGCGAGGTCGCCCGCTACGTGTCCGAGTACAGCTCGGCCCGCGTCGCCAAGGTCGCCTTCCTGGCCTCCCTGGAGCCGTTCCTGCTGAAGACCGACGACAACCCGGACGGCGCCGCCCCGAAGGAGTTCTTCGACGGCGTCGTCGCCGCGGTGAAGGCCGACCGCTTCGCCTTCTACACCGACTTCTTCAACGACTTCTACAACCTGGACGAGAACCTCGGCACCCGGATCAGCGAGGAGGCCGTCCGCAACAGCTGGAACGTCGCCACCTCGGGCGGCGCCTTCGCCGCCTCGGCCGCGCCGACCACCTGGTACACCGACTTCCGCGCCGACATCGCCCGCATCGACGTGCCGGCCCTCATCCTGCACGGCACCGGCGACCGCACCCTGCCGATCGAGAACACCGCGCGCCCCTTCCACAAGGCCCTGCCCGCCGCGGACTACGTCGAGATCGAGGGCGCCCCGCACGGCCTGCTCTGGACCCACGCCGAGGAAGTCAACGCCGCGCTGCTCGCCTTCCTCGCCAAGTAGCCCGGACGGCCGCCCCACCCGAACGCGGCCGTCCGCACAGACGTCGGTACCGCCGGCACCGCCCCAGGCCCAGTGGTGGCGGCGGTACCGACCACCGCGCACCCGCGCCCGGTGTCCGTTCGAACGGACACCGGGCGCGCTCCACGACAGGAGGTTTCCCGTGAAGCTTCGTTCGGCCCGCCGCATCGTTCCGCTGGTGGCGGCGCTCGCCGCCGTCACGGCCGCCCCCGCCGTCTCGGCGGCCCAGGGCGCACCCCAGAGCGCGTCCCAGAGCACGTCCCAGAGCACCGCGGCGAGCGCGTCGGGCGGGCAGCACCGCCAGTTCGCCGTCGGCCCGCAGTACGACACCACCCACGTCTACGTCGAGCCCGGCACCGAGCAGGCCTTCGTGACCAGCTGGACGTCCACCTTCGGCGGCACCACGATCGGACCGGTCTCCACCCAGGTGACCCCGGCGCCGAGCCGGACGCTGTCCGAGCTGGTCGTCTCCCCGGTCGGCACGCTGTCGGTGTTCGACTACACCACGCCCATCCCGTACCCCTTCGGCACCGAGCGCACCGGCTGGCTGGTGACCGACCTCGACCAGGCGGTCAAGGCCGCCCGCGCCGACGGCGCGACCGTCACCGTGGCGCCGTTCGCCGACCCGATCGGCCGGGACGCCGTCGTCCAGTTCCCCGGCGGGATCAGCGCCCAGCTCTACGTGCACACCGGCCCGACGTCGTACCCGCCGCTGGCCAGCGTGCCGGAGAACCGGCTCTACCTGTCGCCGGACGCCGTCGGCGACTTCCTGCACAGCTACCTCGCCTTCACCCAGGGCCGGATCGTCTCCGACGACCGGAAGGCCGACGGCGCCGCCCTCGGTCTGCCCGGCACGACGTACCGGCTCATCCGGCTCACCTCCGGCTTCGGCACCACCACGGTCGCGGTGACCGACGGCCACCTGCCCTACCCGTTCGGCAAGGAACTGACCGGCTACGGGGTGTCGGACCTCGGCGCCACCCTGGACAAGGCGAAGGCCGCCGGCGCCACGGTGCTGTCCGGACCGGTCCGCGCGGGCGGCCGGGACAGCGCGATGGTGCGGTTCCCCGGCGGTTACGTCGCGGAGATCCACACCGAGCGCTGACCGGCAGGACGCACTCACCGGCGGGCGGCCGGGCACCTCGTCGCCCGGCCGCCCGCCGGCACCGGCGCGTCCGCGCACCGGCTCCGCGGAACGCCGCCGCTACCGCACGGAGGCCGCCGCCGGCCGTACGGAAGCCGATCCGGCCGCCTCGTGGATGAACTCCGCGACCGTGCTCGGCCGGGAGACGGCCACGGCGTGGGAGGCGTCGGGCAGTTCGAGGACGGTGGCGCCGGCGCGCTCGGCCGTGAAGCGCTGGACGTCCGGCGCGAGCGCCTGGTCAGCGCCCGTCACCAGGGCCCACGAGGGCTTCGCGCGCCAGGCCGCCACCGTCGGCGCGTCGGTCAACACCCGCTCGGCCACGGGGCGTTGGATCGCGGCCAGCACCTGCGCCACCTCCGCGTCGAGGTCGGCGGCGACCAGCGGCCGAAAACACTCCGCGGGCACGGTGAGCTCCGCCGGACGGCCGGTGCCGCCGGTGGTGGACTCGGTGCGCCGCAGCCGGGGGATGAGCGGCGCGGGAGCGAAGCGGCCGGCGAGCGTTTCGTGGCTCTCCCCCACGTCGGGGAGGTAGGCGGCCACGTAGACCAGCGCGAGGACCTTGGGGGCGGCCCCGGCCTCGGTGATCACGGCGCCCCCGTAGGAGTGGCCGACCAGGACGACGGGGCCGTCGATGCCCGCGACGACGTCGGCCAGGTAGGCGGCGTCATGGGCGAGGCCCCGCAACGGGTTCGCGGCGGCGAGGACCGTCAGTCCACGGCGGTGGAGTTCGGCGACGACGCCGAACCAGGTGGTCGCGTCGGAGCAGCCGTCGTGGACGAGCACGACGGTGGGCCGGATGGAGGGCATGGCGGCCTTTCGGCGGGTGGCGGAGGAGTCGTGGCGCAGGGGGTCAGGAGGCCGGGGTGCGGCTGTCGTTCTGGGTGGCGTAGGCCTGCCACTCACGCGGCGAGACCCCGTAGGCGTCGCGGAACGTCCGGCTGAAGTGGGAGTGGCTGACGAAACCCCACCGGTGCGCCACCGCGGAGACGCTGCGCTGCCGGCGCGACGGCCGCTCCAACTCCCGGCGGCAGGCGTCCAGTCGGCGTTGCCGCACGAACTGGCCCACCGTCGTCCCGTCCTGCTGGAACAGCTTGTGCAGATAGCGCACCGAGATGTGCTGCGAGCGGGCGATCGACTCCGGCGCCAGATCCGGATCCGCGAGGTTCTCCTCGATGTGAGCCCGGATGCGTGCCAGCAGCTCCGCCGCGCCGCCCGGCTGCTCCGGCGCCTCCCGCTCCAGCAGCTCCGCCACCAGGACCGCCACCATGTCGCAGACGCTGCGCGCCAGGTGGTTGCCCGGCCGGGCCCGGTGCGCCCGGGACTGGACGACGAGCGTCCGCAGCAGCTGCGAGGCGAGCGAGCCGACGCCCTCGCTCCCCCGCGCCACCAGCCCGCCCGCACGCCGGACGTCGGCCTGCCGCACGCCCAGGTAGAAGCACGGGACGCGGAAACGCACCATCAGACTCTGCGCGTCCTGCAGCAGACCCACCGGGTGCACGGCGGTGCCGATCAGCAGGTCCCCCGGCGCCAGCACCGTGCTGACACCCCCGCGCCGTACGGTGGCCGCGCCCCGCACGTGCAGGAGGACGTAGAGGCAGTCCTCGGGGTCGGCCCCGGGCGGCGGGGACAGGACGTCGACGCAGTCGCCGCCGTCGAGAGCAACCTGGACGAGCTGCTGGGCTCGGCGTTCGGGCGCAGGGCTTTCGGGCGCGGGGGTTTCGGGCATGGGCGAGGGACCCGACGGGATCACGGGAGGCTCCGACCGGTTGCGAGGGTTCAGTACGGGTGCTGGGGCTCGCCGCGCCGCACGGAGAGGGGCACGGCGGCCGGGGGATGAGCGGCAGCTCGTGGTGACGATTCTCGCCGCGCACCGGACCCGTTGACCACCGACCGACGTAGGGATTGCCCAACGAAGCTTCATCGCTCTGTAGCAACGGCCCACCCCGGCCGCCGGCTACCGGACGGCAGCCTCCGGGGCGGACTGGAGCAGATCCCACAGCCGCAGCCCCATGTGCAGCACCAGGCGGTGCGCGCCGTCGTCCAGGTCCAGGCCCGTGATCTCCTGGATCCGGCGCAGCCGGTAGTACAGCGAGGTGCGGTGCAGTTCCAGCACCTCCGCCGTCCTGGGTACCGATCCGGCGTTCTCCAGGAAGCAGCGCAGGGTCTCCTCCAGCCGGGCGCCGGCGCTGTCGTCCAGCAGGCGCCGCAGCGGGTTCGGCAGGAGGGACTCGTTGAGCGCGCTGTCGGGCAGTTGGAGGAACACGGCGTACTCCCCGAGCCGCTCCCAGTCGCCGACGCCCTCCAGCCGGGGCAGACGACGGGCCGCGCGCACCGCGACCAGAGCCTGCTCGTGCGAGATCCACGCGTCGGCGAGCGCCGTCCGCCGGCCGCCGACACCCACCGCCACGGACGGCCCCGGGCCGAGGAAGGTCGTCAGGGAGCGGACGACGGCACGGCCCTGCAGGTCCAGGTCCTCCTCCGACGGCTCCTTCTCGAAGACCTGCACCAGGACCGCCCGGTCCTGGTCGACCGCCGGCAGCCCGTGGGCGGTGCGGGTCCGCCGGAACGGCTCCAGGGCGCCGCGCAGCGCCACCGCGACCTGGCCGGAGGGCCCGCGCTGTCCGGTGACGGCCACGCTGGTCACCACGACGTGGGGGCCGGCCGGAAGGAGTCCGTCGTCCACCAGGCGCTGGTGCGCCGCGCAGCGCAGCGCCGAGTCCGAGCCGACCAGTCGGCCCACCAGCCCGCGGATGTGCTCCTCGTCGTCGTCCGAGGCGAGGCGCTCGGCGTACATCTCGACCGCCACCGTGCCGGCGACCCGGTCGATGGCCTCGGTCTCGGCCTCGGTGAGGGGCTCGCCCACCGCCACGACCATCAGGATGCCCAGCAGGTGGCCGCGCTCGCGGATCGGGACGCAGTAGCGCGGCTGCAGCCCCAGGTCGTCGCGGCCCGGCAGGACACCCGGGCCCGTCCACTCGGCGACGCCCCGGGACAGCACGTAGCGGATGGCCTCGTCGTCCGCCACGCCCTGCAGCAGCGTGCGCACCCGCACCCGGTCCTCGTCCCCGAAGTGCCGGCTGGCACAGATCATCCGCACCAGCGGGTCGTCGAGGACGACCGAGCGCCCCAGTTCCTCGGCCAGGCCGTCCACCAAACTCTGCAGCGCCTCGCCTCCCGCACGCGCGCGCCGGATCCACATCGTCATGATTGCCTCCCGGCGCATTCATACAAGGAGCGGAACGGGAGGGGCGGACATTCGACAAAACGAGGAAACAGCGGCTCCCCGCGGGCCGGACGTCCTCTCCCCGGGCCGCTTCCACACCTGGAAGAGCCTCCGCGCACGCGGCCGGAGCACGGTCACTGCCAGTGAACTCCATTGCCACACAGCCGAGTTGACCCGAAGCAGGACCGGACGGCGACCGCCGCTCCGGTCACCGGCCGCGCCGTCCCACAACTGTCGTACGGAGTGGACGCGACGGCGGGGAGCCCGCGCCCGGCCCCGTCCACCGCGCGAAAGGTGCGCGGATCGTCACCCCGCGGTGCACGGGCGGAACATCCGCGCCCGCCGCCGCCCGCTAACCTGAAGACCGGTTCCGCCTCCCCCTGCTCCTCGGCAGCTCCCAGGGCTCGAGGCAGGAGCGTCGCGCCGTCACCGGCGCCGACGCTCCGATCGTCCGGTGTGGCCCCGTCCCGATCGGACACCGCACCCGCCGGCCCCACGCCGGCCCCGGACGGCCCCTCTCGGCCTCGCGCCGGCCCCACCCCGACACCGCCCAGGAGAGACCTCCCGTGCCCACGCACCAGCCCCTGCCCAGCCCCCAGCCCGGCCCGGACGCCACCACCACCGACCTCACCCTCGACGCCCGGCTGGTCCTCGGCGAGCACGAGTCCGTCGACATCCCGGTGCGCCTCGGCTACCGCAGGGACGACCCGCTCGCCGTCGCACTCGAGTTCCTCGGCCCCGCCGCGGAAGCGGGCACCTGGCGCTTCTCCCGCGACCTCCTCTGGGAGGGCCTGCAGAGACCCGCCGGCCTCGGCGACGTCCGCATCTGGCCGCCCTGCACCTGCCACGGCCGCGCCTCCCTGCGCATCATGCTCCGCGGCTGCGACACCGTCGTCCTCATCGACCTGCCCTCCCGCCAGGTCCGCCGCTGGCTCCGCCGGGACTGCTTCACCCTGGTGCCCCAGGGCTCCGAGGCCGGCCTGATCGACTGGTCCGCCGAACTCGACGGCCTCGCTTCCTAATGTCGTTGTCAAGCCGTCTCGGTCGCTGGGGGTGTGATGTGGTAGCACCGTCTGTCACGAATCAGGGCCCAGAGAACGTTGACG
>NZ_JBVILX010000011.1:0-40577 GCF_055580145.1 Kitasatospora sp. NPDC032121
AGGGGTGGAGTTGACCGGTACTAATAGGCCGAGGGCTTGTCCTCAGTTGCTCGCGTCCACTGTGTTGTTCTGAAACAACGACCCCAACCGATATGTGGTTGGTCCGGTTGATAGTTTCATAGTGTTTCGGTGGTCATAGCGTGAGGGAAACGCCCGGTTACATTCCGAACCCGGAAGCTAAGCCTCACAGCGCCGATGGTACTGCAGGGGGGACCCTGTGGGAGAGTAGGACGCCGCCGAACAATTCTTCTGAAAAGCCCCTGATCCATTCGGATCAGGGGCTTTTCGCATTTCCGGGCCAAGCCGGCGACAGACGGTCGAAAAGATCTTGGCCGACCATGTCGAGAACCCGCGCCTGGCACCGTCCCCGGGGTACGAGCGGCCCACAGTGGGGCGCACGGCTCCGAGGACCGAGGAGAAGACGATGGCCAAGTACCTGCTGCTGAAGCACTACCGGGGCGCCCCGGACGCGGTGAACTGCGTGCCGATGGACCAGTGGACGCCGGAGGAGGTCACGGCGCACATCACGTACATGCAGGACTTCGCTGACCGGCTGGAGAAGACCGGCGAGTTCGTCGACGGTCAGGCGCTCGCGCCGGAGGGGACGTGGGTCCGGTACGACGGTGAGGGGCGGCCGCCGGTCACCGACGGTCCGTTCGCCGAGACCAAGGACCTCATCGCCGGCTGGATGGTGATCGACGTGGACAGCTACGAGCGCGCCGTCGAGCTGGCCGGGGAACTGTCGGCCGCCCCCGGGGCCGGCGGCAAGCCGATCCACGAATGGCTGGAACTGCGGCCGTTCCTGGCCATGCCGCCGACCATCACGGAGTGACCGCTCCGATGGACGAGGCCCTGCTGAGGAGCCTCACCCCGAGCGTCATCGGTGTCCTCGTCCGCCGCGGAGCAGACTTCGCGGCGGCCGAGGACGCCGTGCAGGAGGCGCTGGTCGAGGCGGTGCGGCTCTGGCCCGCCGAGCAGCCGCGCGATTCCAAGGGCTGGCTGGTCACCGTGGCCTGGCGCAAGTTCCTGGACGCGACCCGGTCGGACGCCGCCCGCCGGCGTCGGGAGGACCTGGTGGACCGGGAGCCGGAGCCCGGGCCCACGGCCGCCGTGGACGACACGCTGCAGCTCTACTTCCTGTGCGCCCACCCGTCGTTGACTCCCTCCTCGGCGGTGGCGCTGACCCTGCGGGCCGTGGGAGGGCTGACCACCCGCCAGATCGCCCGGGCCTACCTGGTGCCCGAGGCGACCATGGCGCAGCGGATCAGCCGCGCGAAGCGCACCGTCTCCGGGGTCCGGTTCGATCAGCCGGGGGACGTCGCCACCGTGCTCCGGGTCCTCTACCTGGTCTTCAACGAGGGCTACTCCGGGGACGTCGACCTCGCGGCCGAGGCCATCCGGCTCACCCGGCAGCTCGCGGCGGTGATCGACCACCCCGAGGTGGCCGGACTGCTGGCCCTGATGCTGCTGCACCACGCCCGACGGGCCGGCCGGACGGCGCCCGACGGTGCGCTGGTGCCGCTGGCCGCGCAGGACCGCGGCCGGTGGGACACCGGGCTGATCGCCGAGGGCGTCGGGATCCTCCAGGCGGCGCTGGCCCGGGACCGGCTGGGCGAGTTCCAGGCCCAGGCGGCCATCGCGGCGCTGCACGCCGACGCGCCGACCGCCGAGGAGACGGACTGGGTGCAGATCGTCGAGTGGTACGACGAGCTCGTCCGGCTGACCGGGAGTCCGGTGGTGCGGCTCAACCGTGTGGTGGCGGTCGGTGAGGCGGACGGGCCGCGCGCCGGGCTGAGGGAACTCGCGGAGCTGGACGCGGCGCTGCCGAGGTACGCGGCGGTGGCGGCGTACCTCCACGAGCGCGACGGGGACCTGGCGATGGCGGCCCGCTTGTACGCGGAGGCGGCGCACAAGGCCCCCACGCTCGCCGAGCGTGACCACCTGACCCGTCAGGCCGCCCGGCTCAACACGGGCCTGAAGGAACGTCGGACGGGCTGACGGGTCTTGTCGGGGCCATCAGAGCTGACTGGCGGCCCTCAGAGCTGACCGGCGGCCCTCAGAGCCGGCCGGCGGCCTTCAGCGCGAGGTAGGTGTCGGCCAGGGCCGGGGCGATCCGGGCCGGCGGGGCGTCCAGCACGGTGACGCCGTGGCGGGTGAGGCGCTCGGCGGTGGCCCGGCGGTCGGCGCGGGTCTGCTCGGCGGCCGCCGCGCCGTACACCGCCTCCAGGGTGCCCCGCCCGGCGGCGAGGACGTCGAGCTGGGGGTCGGCGACGGAGGCGAGGACGACCTCGTGGCGCTTGGTGAGCATCGGCAGCAGCGGGCGCAGGCCGTCCTCGACGGGGGCCGCGTCGAGGCCGGTGAGCAGTACGACGAGTGAGCGGTGCGGTGCCATCTTGAGTGCGGTGGCGACCAGGGAGCGCATGTCGGTCTCGTGGAGTGCGGGTTCCAGGCCGGCCATCGCGTTGGTGAAGGCGGGCAGCACCTCGTGGGCCGAACTGCCGGCCACTGCGACGCGCTTGCGGGAGTCGTGGGCGAGCAGGTCGACCCGGTCGCCGGCCCGGGTGGCGAGGGCGGTGAGCAGCAGGGCGGCGTCGAGGGCGGCGTCCAGGCGGGGTGCGTCGCCGACCCGGCCGGCGGAGGTGCGGCCGGTGTCGAGGACGACGAGGATGTGCCGGTCGCGTTCGGGGCGCCAGGTGCGGACGGCGACGCCCCCCGCGCCGGCGGCCGTGTTCGCTGCGCGGCGGGCGCTGGCCCTCCAGTCGATGGAGCGGATGTCGTCGCCTGGCAGGTACTCGCGCAGGGAGTCGAACTCGGTGCCCTGGCCGCGGGTCAGCACCGAGGTGCGGCCGTCGAGTTCGCGCAGCCGGGCGAGCCGGGAGGGCAGGTGCTTGCGGCTGGTGAACGGGGGCAGGGCGCGGACCGTCCAGGGGACGAGGTGCGAGCCCTGGCGGCCGGCCAGGCCGAGCGGGCCGAGCGAGCGGACCGTCACCCGGTGGGCGTGGTGGTCGCCGCGGCGGGTGGGGGCGAGCACGGTGGTGATCCGGCGCCGTTCGCCGCCGGGGAGGGCCAGGGTGTGCCGGGAGGCGGTCTCGGCGGTGCCGGGGCGCCAGGCGGACGGGGCCCAGGCGTCGCGCACCAGGCCCCGGAGTGCGCGGCTGGAGGGGTTGGTGACGGTCAGTTCGACGGTGGCGGGTTCGCCGAGCCGGACGGTGGTGTCGCCGCCCCGACCGAACCGCAGGCCGCGGACGGGGGCGGCGAGCACCAGGTCGACCGCGACGGCGATCAGCACCGCCCCGGTGACCAGGCCGATCCCGGTCCAGGACGGCAGCAGCAGGCCCACGACGAGCGCGCCGAGTGCGGCGAGCAGGGCGGTTCGCCCGGTGAGGGCCATGCGGTGCGCTCCTTCGGAAGCCCGTGGGTCTGAGCCGGTGAGTCGAAAGTCCGTCGGCCGGGGGGCCGGAACGGGGGCGGTGGTGCGGTGCGGCAGGGTGTGCCGGGGTCAGCGCGGCGCGGGCGTCTGGGCGAGGACGGCCTGGATGACGGAGTCGGCGGTGACGCCCTCCATCTCGGCCTCGGCGCGCAGCGCGACCCGGTGCCGCAGGGTCGGCAGGGCGAGCGCCTTGACGTCGTCCGGGGTGACGTAGTCGCGGCCGGCCAGCCAGGCCCAGGCGCGGGAGGCGGCGAGCAGGGCGGTGGCGCCGCGCGGGGAGACGCCGATGGACAGCGACGGGGACTGCCGGGTGGCCCGGCAGAGGTCGACGATGTAGGCGAGGACCTCGGGGGAGACGGTCAGCCGGGCGATCTGCTCGCGGGCCGCGGTGAGGTGCTCGGGCCCGGCGACCGGGCGGACGCCGGCCGCGCCGAGGTCGCGCGGGTCGAAGCCGGCGGCGTGCCGGGAGAGCACCTGGAACTCCTGGTCGCGGTCGGGCAGCGGCAGGATCAGCTTGAGCAGGAAGCGGTCCAGCTGGGCCTCGGGCAGCGGGTAGGTGCCCTCGTACTCGACCGGGTTCTGGGTCGCGGCGACCAGGAACGGGACGGGCAGCGCGCGCGGTACGCCGTCCACGGTGACCTGGTGTTCCTCCATGGCCTCCAGCAGGGCGGCCTGGGTCTTCGGCGGGGTGCGGTTGATCTCGTCCGCGAGCAGCAGGTTGGTGAAGACCGGGCCGGGCTGGAAGGAGAACTCGGCGGTGCGGGCGTCGTAGACGAGCGAGCCGGTGACGTCGCCGGGCATCAGGTCGGGGGTGAACTGGACGCGCTTGGTCTCCAGGCTGAGCGCGGTGGACAGGGTGCGCACCAGCAGCGTCTTGGCGACGCCGGGGACGCCCTCCAGCAGCACGTGGCCGCCGCAGAGCAGGGCGACGACCAGGCCGGTGACGGCGGCGTCCTGGCCGACCACGGCCTTGCCGATCTCGGCGCGCAGGGCGGTCAGCGCGGCGCGCGGGTCGGTGGCGGGGGTGGCGGGTGCCGTGCCGGGGACGGAGCGCAGCTGGGCGGTTGCCTGGTCGGTCACGGGTTCCGTACCTGCCTTTCGAGGGCGTCGAGGTCGTCGGCGAGCCGCAGCAGCGCGGCGTCGTCGGTCGGGGGCGGGCCGTACAGCAGGGCCCGGACGTCCCCGGCGGGCCGGTCGGGCAGCCGGTCGGCCACGGCGACGCAGAGCGCGTCGGGGTCGGGTGCGCCGGCCCGGAGCGGGACGCCCAGGGCGGGGGCGAGGCGGTGGGCGGTGGCGCGGCGCAGCGCCTCGGCGGCGCGGCCGCGGGCCTTGGCCCGGCGGTACAGGCGGGCGCGGCCCTCGGTGGTCTCGGCGGCGCGGACCACCACGGGCAGGTTCTCGCTGACCACCGGGCCGAGCCGGCGGCCGCGCCAGAGGGCGGCGAGCACGGCGGCGACGGCGAGCTGGCGGGTGGCCCAGCCCCAGCCGCTCGGCAGGTAGTCCTCGAAGGTCCTGGTGCGGGCGCCGTCGGGGACGGGGGCGGAGTAGTCGGGCAGGTGCCAGGTGAGGCGGGGCTGCGAGCCGAGCAGGCCGAGCGCGAGGGAGGCGTCGCCGTCCTTGGCCAGTTCGCTGTTGTGCAGGAAGCTGCCGCTGCCGAGCACGATGACGTCGCGGTCGCCGTCGGCGGCCGGGAGGCTGACCAGCGGGTAGCCGTGGCCGCGCGGGTAGCAGCCCTCGCCGCGGCTGCCGCTGGTGTAGAGCATGCCGCCCTGCTGGGCGCTGCCGGCCCGGACGGCCTCGGTGAGCGAGCACTCCGCGGGGGTGGAGCGGACGGCGGCGTACGGCGGTCCGCCCGCGTCGTCGGACAGCCGGATGCCGGGGGCGAGCGTGGTGAGCGCGGCCGGGCCGGGGGCGACCAGGACCAGCCGCCGGTGCCGGGCGGCGGCGACGGCGCGCAGCTGGGCGGGGCTGAGCAGGTCGGGTTCGGGCAGGACGAGGGTGTCCTGGCCGGCCGGGGCGGTGGTCGGGTCGGTGGTGAACTCGGCCTTGAGGCCCTGGCGTTCGAGCAGGGCGAGGGCGGCGTGGGTGCCGTCGCGGTCGTACGAGCGCGGGTCCAGCGGCGGGTAGCGGCGGTCCTCGCCGAGGCTGGACACGGCGGCGGCGCCGATCAGCAGGGCGGCGAGGACGGCCAGGTACCAGCGGGAGCGGCGCCACAGGCCGCGCGCGGTGGGGGAGAGGCTGGTCGGGGCGTCGGCGGGTGTTCCGGGAACCGTGGCTTCGGGGGCGGGGGCGGGGGCGGTGCCGGTCATGCCGCTCCTCCCGGGGTCGAGGCCGGAGCCGGGGCCGGGGTCGACGCGGGGGCGGCGGCTCCGGCGGCGTCGGGGGTGAGGACCGGGCGGGTGCGCTCCAGCGTCCGGTCGAGTTCGTGCAGCAGCCGGTACGCGTCCTGGTCGGCGGCGCGCTCGCCGTACGCGATGTCGTCGAAGGTCCGGGCGGCCGCGGCCAGCGCGGCGGCGTGCTCGGGCAGTGCCCGGCCGGCCTCGGCGGCGGCCTCGTCGGCGGTGCGGCCGGGGCGGGTGTCGAGCAGGGTGCGCTCCTCCAGGGCGCGCACCAGGGCGCGCATCTGCTCGCGGACGGCCTGGGTCCAGCGTCCGGCGGCGGCGTGTGCGGCGGCGTCGGCCCGGTACTGGTCGGCGCTGCGCGGGCCGTCGGCGCCGTACACGTCCTGGACGGTGCGGGCGGCGCGGCGGGGCGCGCCGAGGCGCCACCAGAGCGCGACGCCGATCAGCACCACGACGATCAGGAAGAGGATCAGTCCGGTGGTGCCGGTGGCGCCGCCGCCGGAGATGCTGTCGAGCGCCCTGGCGATGTGGTCGTAGAACCAGTCCGTGATCCGTTTCAGGACGGACGGGTCGTGCTTGTGGTACTCCGCGTCGAGCAGCTCGTCGCGGGCGGCCTCGCGCGCCGGGTCCCGTGGCACGGTGACCGGTGCGCCGCCCGCGGCGAGGAGCCCTTCCCCCCAGTCAGGCATCCGGCTCAGCGCCTCGCCGGGCTCGGGTCGCCCGGTCCGCCCCGGCCGGTGCCGTCGTACTCGGGCAGGCCGGCCGCGCGGGCGAGCTCGATGTCCAGGGCCTCGCGGCGGATCCGCTGGTCGATGTAGACCAGCACGCCGACGGCGGCGATGAACGGGGTGGTGAAGGTGCCGGCGATGATCCCGGCGACCGCGAGCAGCAGCACCATGGCGATGCTGCGGTCGGCGCTGTCGGGCAGGCCCTGGTCGTTGAGGCTCTCGAAGCCCAGCGCCAAGCCGAGGAACTGGAACGGGACCACGACGACCATCGCGACGACGAGCGCCAGCACGTGGCCCAGCAGGTTGATGCCGAGGACCCGCCACCAGGCGCCGCGGACCAGGCGCCACGAGCGTGACAGCGCCGTCAGCACGCCCTGCTTCTCCAGCATCAGGGCGGGGGCGGCGAGGCTGAAGCGCATGTAGAGCCAGACGGCGACCGGCACGGTCAGCAGGCCGACCAGGGTGAGCAGGCCGACGATCGCGGGGGTGTCCTGGCCGGCGGCGAGGTAGCCGAGCAGCGGGGTGAAGCCGAGCAGCGCCACGCCGGGGCCGACCAGCGCGGTCAGCAGGGTCAGCCCGAGCAGCTGCAGCAGCCGGGGACGGGCGTCGTGCCAGGCCTCCCCTGCGGTCACCGACCGGCCGAGGACGGCGCGGCTGACCACGATGGTGAGCAGCGCGGTGGCGATCACGTTGAGCAGCAGTTCCAGCGGCAGGCCGGCCAGCAGCCGCAGGCTCTGGGTGGCCTCGCCGGTCTTGCCCTTGACCAGCAGGTTGACCAGGACGTTGCCGGCCTGGGCGACCACGGCGAGGCCGAGCGAGAGCGCGAGCGCGGTGCGCCAGTGCCGGCGCACGGTGGTGACGGCACCGTCCAGCAGCTCGCCGAAGCTCAGCGGGCGCAGCGGGATGACGCCGGGCTTGGGGCCGGCCGGGGCGCCCCAGCCGTACGGGCGGTGGCCGCCGGGAGGCTGCTGCCCCCACTGCTGCCCCCACTGCGGTCCGGGGGCGCCGGCCGGGCCGGTCCAGCCGGGGGTGGCCTGCGGTGGTGCCGACGGCCCGGGCACGGCGGCGGGCGCGTCGGCCGGGGGCCGGGCGTCGTCGCGGGGCGGCTCGGACGAGCTGGGCGAGGCCCAGCCCGGGGTGTCGGTCATCACTGCTCCTCGGAGGGCGTCACGGGCGCGACTGCGAACGGATCTTCCGCCCGCGCGCAGCGCCCATCGTGCCATGGGGCCGGAATTCGGCCCCATGGCGATCCGGTTGCTGATCGGCAACGGTCCTCCGGGCCCTGCCGGGTGGGGGGCCGTGGCGGGGTCGGCGAGGGGCCGCGGGCGGTCCCGGCGGGCACATTCGCCCGGTATGGCCGGAATGCACCGGTGGGGGAGTTGGCCGTTCTGGAGCATTGGCACTGCTGTGCGGCAGGTCACAATCCGGTAATGAGAAGATGGACGCATGAAGGGACGCGTCCTCGTCGTTGATGACGACTCCGCACTGGCCGAGATGCTCGGCATCGTGCTGCGTGGTGAGGGTTTTGAGCCGTTTTTCGTCGCGGATGGGGACAGGGCGCTAGCAGCGTTCCGGGAGACCAAGCCCGACCTCGTCCTGCTCGACCTGATGCTGCCCGGCCGGGACGGCATCGACGTGTGCCGACAGATCCGGGCGGAGTCCGGCATCCCGATCGTGATGCTGACCGCGAAGACCGACACGGTCGACGTCGTGGTGGGCCTGGAGTCGGGCGCCGACGACTACGTCACCAAGCCGTTCAAGCCCAAGGAGCTGGTGGCCCGGGTGCGCGCCCGGCTGCGCCGCGCCGAGGAGCCCACGCCCGAGCAGCTGACCATCGGCGACCTGGTGATCGACGTGGCCGGCCACTCGGTGAAGCGGGACGGCCGCGGCATCCCGCTGACCCCGCTGGAGTTCGACCTGCTGGTTGCGCTGGCCCGGAAGCCCTGGCAGGTGTTCACCCGCGAGGTGCTGCTGGAGCAGGTCTGGGGCTACCGCCACGCGGCGGACACCCGCCTGGTCAACGTCCACGTGCAGCGACTGCGGTCCAAGATCGAGAAGGACCCGGAGCGCCCCGAGATCGTGGTGACCGTCCGTGGCGTCGGCTACAAGGCCGGACCCAGCTGACGTGACGGACCGGGCAGACGACACCCCGTCGGGTTCCGCGACCGACGGGGCCGGGGCCGTGCGCGGTGACGTGCTGAGTTCGACCACCCGCCGCCGACGGGGCCCTTCCGCGGTGGCCGCACTGGTGAAGCGTCAGCTGCGCCGCCCCACGCACCGGGTGGCCGCGCTGTACCGCCGGTCGATCCAGCTGCGCGTGGTCGCGGTGTCCCTGCTGGCGTCCATCGCTGTCGTCGTGGTGCTGGGCGTGGTCGTGGTGGCGCAGGTGCGCAACGGCCTGCTCGGCACCAAGACGGACGCCGCCCGCGCGCAGGCCCGGATCGGCTTCCAGGTCGAGCAGAAGAAGATCGACGAGGCCAACGACCAGAAGCTGCGGGGCACCGCCGACCCGACGGTCAGTGAGGTCGGCACCTGGCTGCTGCGGCAGGTCAACGACCTGGCCGGGAGCGGGCAGACGGTCTACTCGGTGATCGCGATGGCCCCCGGCACCGGTGCCGTCGTCCCCGACACCACGGGCTTCGCGCCGCGCTACTCGGGCGACATCCAGCCCAGCAGCATCCCGGACTCCCTGCGGGCCAAGCTGCTCGCCGAGCCCAACCAGATGTTCGACCAGCCGACCCGGATCTACCGATCGCCCGGGAGCGACGTCAAGTCCGAGCCCGGGCTGGCCCTCGGCATGCAGTTCGACGGCCCGGCCGGGACGCCGTACCAGATGTTCTACGTGTTCTCCTTCGGCCAGGAGACCGACACCCTCAACCTGGTCACCGGCACCCTGGCCACCGCCGGGGTGTTCGTGGTGATCCTGATGGGCGGCATCGCCTGGGTCGTGGTGCGCCAGGTGGTCACCCCGGTCCGGATGGCCGCCGGGATCTCCGAGCGGCTCGCCGACGGGCACCTGGAAGAGCGGATGAAGGTCACCGGGACGGACGACATCGCCCGCCTCGGGGAGTCCTTCAACCGGATGGCCAACGCCCTCCAGGCGCAGATCCGCCAGCTGGAGGAGCTGTCCCGGGTGCAGCGGCGGTTCGTCTCGGACGTCTCGCACGAGCTGCGCACCCCGCTGACCACGGTCCGGATGGCCGCGGACCTCATCTACGACAGCCGCGAGGACCTGGACCCGATGGCGGCCCGCTCGGCGGAGCTGCTGCAGGGCCAGCTGGACCGCTTCGAGTCGCTGCTCGCCGACCTGCTGGAGATCAGCCGCTTCGACGCGGGCGCCGCGATCCTGGACGCCGAGCCGGTCGACCTGCGCGAGATCGTCGCCCGGGTGGTCGAGGCCGCCGATCCGCTGGCGCAGGCCAAGGGCAGCGCCGTGGTGATCCGCGGCGACGGCGAGCCGGTGCTGGCCGAGGTGGACTCCCGCCGGATCGAGCGGATCCTGCGCAACCTGGTGGTCAACGCGCTGGAACACGGCGAGGGCCGCGACGTGGTGGTCCGGCTGGGCTCGGCGGACGGCGCGGTCGCGGTCGGCGTGCGCGACTACGGCATCGGCCTCAAGCCGGGCGAGGCGTCCCGGGTGTTCCACCGCTTCTGGCGGGCCGACCCGTCCCGGGTGCGGACCACCGGCGGCACCGGCCTCGGCCTGTCGATCGCCGTCGAGGACGCCCACCTGCACGGCGGCTGGCTCCAGGCCTGGGGCGAGCCCGGTGGCGGCTCGCACTTCCGGCTCACCCTGCCGCGCACCCGCGGTGGCGAGATCACCCGGGCGCCGTTCCGGCTGGAGCCGGAGGACTCCCGCAACAACCGGGGGCTGGGTGCGCAGGGCACGCCGTACCGGCGGGCGATCAGCCCGTCCGGGGCCACGGCGTCGGCCGCCGTCGACGAGCAGGCGGAGACGCCGGAGAGCGCGGGCGGCGGCCTCGGCAGCGGGCTCGGCGGGGTGCTGAACATCGGCCCCGGGCTGGGCCGGAGCCGGATGCCCGAGGGGCCGCGTTCGGACCCCTCGGACGTGCGGACGGCCGCCGGGTACGGGGCCACCGGGGCCCAGGTCATGGTGGACCCGACGGCCGGACGGCCGTCGGTGGCGCAGCGGACGGCGGAGCCGGACGTGACGGGCGGGACGAGGGACGCGGAGGGGTCGCAGCGTGCGAGGGACGAGCAACAGGACTGAGCCGCGGCTCCTCGCGGCGGTCGGCGGGCTGCTCGGCGCCCTGGTGGCGAGCGGCTGCGCGGCGATGCCGGATTCCGGCGGCATCACCAAGGTGGAGCTGTCCCAGGGCTCGGCGGACAAGAACCTCCAGGCCCGGGTCTACCCGGTGGCGCCCGGGAAGGGCGCCAAGCCGCGCGAGCTGCTGACCGGGTTCCTGGACGCGGTGACCGCCGACGAGGGGTACGACACCGCGCGCAAGTACCTCACCGAGAGCGCCGCCGCGGAGTGGAAGCCGGAGGCGGAGCTCCGGGTGCTCTCGTCCACGACCATCCCGGACGTCCCGGACGTCACCGACGCGGACACGGTCTCGGTGTCGGTGACCGGGCAGCTGGTCGCCGGCGTCGACGAGAAGCACTCGTTCGAGCTGGTCACCGGGCAGAACAACGTCTCGTCGCCCTTCACCTTCGTCCGGAAGGACGGCGAGTGGCGGATCGACAAGCTGCCGCCCGGCGTGATCATGAACGAGACCAATTTCCGGAACAGCTTCCGGCAGGTCGAGCGGTTCTTCTACACCACGCCGGACCCGTCGGCGGCGGCCGGCGGGAACGCCGGCCAGGAGGTGCTGGTCGCCGACCCGATCTACCTGCGGCGCCGGACGGACCCGCTGACCTCGGCGGCCCAGGCGGTGGCCGACGGGCCCTCGACGTGGCTCTCGCAGGCGGTCCGGACGGCGTTCCCGAGCGGTGTCCGGGTCGAGCGGGTGACCATCGACGACAGCAAGACCGCCCACGTGCAGCTCGGCTCGACCGACCTCGGCGAGGCGACGGCCTGCCGGCGGATGGCGAACCAGCTCTTCTACACCCTCGCCGACCAGGGCAAGGGCCTCGACAAGCTGGAGCTGAAGGGGCAGCGCGGTTCCTGCACCGTCCGCCGTGGCGAGGAGCCGCTCGTCGGCCCCGGTGCCCTGGTCGGGCCGTCGTCCGCGACGCAGTACTACCAGCGTGCCGACGGCGCCCTGGTGGCGACCGACGAGGGACGCCCCGGGGACCCGGTCCGCGGCATCCTCGGCAAGCCGCAGTCGAACACCAAGCCGCCGCTCGGCGCCTTCGCGGTCAGCCGCAGCGGCACCCAGGCCGCGGCGATCAGCGAGGACGGCCACCAGGTCTACTCGCTGCCGCTGTCGGACAGCACGGTGGCCATGGGCGAGCCGGTGCTCACCTCGCCGGCCAAGGGCGGCGACAAGGAGGACGGCTTCGCCTCGCCCAGCTGGGACGGCCGCGGCGACCTCTGGGTGGTGGACCGCAACAAGCAGGGCCCCCGGGTGGTGATGGTGCGCGGCGCCAAGTCGTACACCGTGCCGGTCGAGGGCCTGCTGACCGGGCAGACCGTGCAGGGGATGAAGATCGCCTCGGACGGTGTCCGGGTCGCCCTGGTGGTCAAGACCCCGGGGGTGACCAGCCGCTCGCTGCGGTTCGGACTCGTGGTGCACGGCGGCACCCCGCAGGCGCCCACCGTGAAGATCACCGGGCTGCGCCAGGCCGCACCGACGCTCACCGACGTCGCCTCGGTGTCCTGGGCGGAGGCCGACCAGCTGGTGGTGCTCGGCAAGGAGGCCGACCGGACCCAGCAGCTGTACTACATCAGCACCGACGGCTCGCAGAGCACGGACACCCAGCTGCAGAGCGCCGAGACCATGCAGACCGTCGCGGCCTCGGAGTCCCGGGCGGACAGCCTGACCCAGACGCCGCCGGTGCTCGCGATGGGCGAGGTCAAGCAGACGGACGGGAAGCCGAGCGAGCTCAAGGCCTTCCGCCTGGTCAACCACCAGTGGCGGGAAGCCTCGCTGATCGACAAGCCCCGGTCCTTCCTCTACGCGGGCTGACGGCGCGCGCGGGCCGATGACGCGCCGCCCTGCTGACGGCGCGTCCGGGAGGGGGCGTCGGCTCGCCCGGGCAGGCCGCGGCCGCGGCGGTGGTCAGCCCGCCGGGTGCACGGTGGCCGCGACCGTGGCGCCGGCCCGGGCCGGCAGCCCGGCGTCGGCCAGTGCCCGGGCGGCCTCGGCGAGGCTGGCGCCGGTGGTCACCAGGTCGTCCACCAGCACCGGGTGACGGCCGGCCAGGCCCGTCGGCCAGGTCCGGGCGCGCGGCAGCACGGTGAGCGCGCCGTGGAGGTTGCGGCGCCGTTCGGCCGCGTTCAGCCCGGTCTGGTCGGCCACCGGCCGGGCGTGCCGCAGCAGCGGGGCGGCCCGGACGTCCAGGCCGGACCGGCGCAGCGAGCGGGCGGCCGCCCCGGCCAGCCGCAGCGTCGGATCGTGCCCGCGGGCGCGGACGGCCGAGCGCGCCGAGGGCATCGGGACCAGCAGCAGCGGAGCGGCCCCGGCCCGAGCGCCCAGGGCGGAGCGCACCGCCCGGCCGAGGGCCTCGCCCAGCGGCCCGGCCAGCCGTAGCGCGCCGCGCTCCTTGTGGGCGAGCAGCAACTGACGGACCGGGTCGGTGTACGGCGCGGCCGCGTGCGTCCAGGGCAGCGGGGTGGGGGCGGGCCGGGCGGTGGCCAGCGCGCGCCGGCAGACCGGGCAGAGCTGGGTGCGTTCGCTGCCGCAGCCGGCGCAGTCCGCGGGTAGCAGGACGTCCAGCAGCCCGGCCAGTGCGTGGCCGAACGGCCCTTGCGCGGACAGTGGACGGGCGGGGGCGGGGGACGGCGGCACGGCTGCTCCTGGCGGCGGCAGACACGGAGAGTCAGCACACAATGCGCCGTATGGGGGGCGTTGTCGAGGTATTTACCCATACTTCATCCGCCAGAGGGTAGACAGGGTGCACCAGCTTGACCGCCCGACCGCATTATCGGGTCATACCCTCCTTATCGGCTGAGGAGGCGAAAAACCCGTGTGAGGTGTTCGATAAGGCCCAGGGGGTTTCAACCGTCCCTGGTGGGGAGGAAGTGAGGTGAGGGCCAGTCGTTTCCCGCCGCTGGCGGCGGGGGGCGGGGGGCCGGCAGTGGATGGGCTGGTCCAGCTGGGTCTCAGCCCGGTCCGGTAGCACCCGGATCGGCGTCAGCACGAGGGATCGGAGTTCTGCGTGGACATCGTCGTCAAGGGCCGCAAGACCGAGGTGCCCAAGAGGTTCCGCGAGCACGTGGCCGAGAAGCTGGAGAAGGTCCAGAAGTTCGACGCCAAGGCCATCAGCCTCGACGTCGAGGTGTCCAAGGAGCACAACCCGCGGCAGGCCGACCGCTCCGATCGGGTGGAGATCACTCTCCGCAGCCGCGGCCCCGTCATCCGGGCCGAAGCCGCCGCCGCCGACCCGTACGCGGCGCTCGACCTGGCCTCGGCGAAGCTCGACGCGCAGCTGCGCAAGTCCGCGGATCGGCGTCGGGTGCACAAGGGCGGCGCGAACGGCCGCACCCCGATCAGCGTCGCCGAGGCGACCGCGGCCCTGGCCGCGCTGCCGGACACGACGGCGCCGGAGGGCGCGACGAACGGCGCCGTCCGCAAGACCATGATGGGATCCCTGGAAGTGGAGGGCGAAGGCCCGCTGGTGGTCCGGGAGAAGACGCACCCGGCCGCCCCCATGGCGCTGGACCAGGCGCTCTACGAGATGGAGCTGGTCGGCCACGACTTCTACCTCTTCGTGGAGAAGGACAGCGGCCTGCCGAGCGTGGTCTACCGCCGGCACGGTTACCACTACGGCGTCATCCACCTGCAGACCGACCTCGCGGCCGGGCCGGGTGGCGGGGCGGGCGGGGCGATCGGCGGGTCCGACGAGGAGGACTGACCGTCCGAGGAGCGATGGAGGGTGACCCCGGCGGCCGTGGCCGCCGGGGTCACCGGCGTTCGGGGGAGCGGCGGTTCGGCGTCCGGGGAGGGGCGTCGCGAACGGGGCCGCGTCCCGGGCACAGGGGTCACCCGATGCGGGGGAATCGGCATCGGAGGGTGACCGTGGCGGTGTCGGAGCGTGGAATGATTGGCGCACGACGACCCGCGAAGGGGGAGGAGCGGATGGGGGATCACTTCGGGCTGGGGCCCGGGGTCGGGCCAGGGCTGCCGCCGGGGGCGGAGGACGAGCCCGCGTACGAGCCGCACCGGGGTGAGCCGATCCGCGTGTTGGTGGTGGACGACCACGCGCTGTTCCGCCGGGGACTGGAGATCGTCCTCGCGGAGGAGCCGGACATCAAGGTCGTCGGCGAGGCGGGGGACGGCGCGGAGGCCGTGCTGAAGGCCGCCGACCTGCTGCCCGACATCATCCTCATGGACGTCCGGATGCCGCGCCGCAGCGGGATCGAGGCCTGTACGGCGATCAAGGACGTGGCACCCAGCACCAAGATCATCATGTTGACGATAAGCGACGAGGAGGCCGACCTCTACGAGGCGATCAAGGCCGGGGCCACCGGCTACCTGCTCAAGGAGATCTCCACCGACGAGGTCGCCACCGCGATCCGCGCGGTCGCCGACGGGCAGTCGCAGATCAGCCCCTCGATGGCCTCCAAGCTGCTCACCGAGTTCAAGTCGATGATCCAGCGCCGCTCCGACGACCGGGACCTGGTGCCCGCGCCCCGGCTCACCGACCGGGAGCTGGAGGTGCTCAAACTGGTGGCCACCGGCATGAACAACCGGGAGATCGCCAAGGAGCTGTTCATCAGCGAGAACACCGTGAAGAACCACGTCCGCAACATCCTGGAGAAGCTCCAGCTGCACTCCCGGATGGAGGCCGTGGTGTACGCGATGCGGGAGAAGATCCTCGAAATAGGGTGAGCCGGGCGGGACTTGGGGGTACCCCTGGCGGTCCTGGTGGTCCTAGTCCGCCAGCAGCTTCTCCAGGGCGGGGCGCAGCCGCTCGTCGTGCAGCGCCCCGACCCGCACCTCGTCGCAGCCGACCCAGGAGGCCGCCTCGCGCAGGGCCGTCGCGAGCGCCTCGAGGTGTCGGGCGCCGCTCCCGCGGCCGTCCAGCGAGACCTGCCGGGCGACCAGGGTGCGCCCCTCGCGGGCCGGGTCGACCCGGCCGACCAGCCGGCCGCCGGTCAGCAGCGGCATCGCGAAGTAGCCGTGCACCCGCTTGTGCTTGGGCGTGTAGGCCTCCAGCCGGTGCGTCATGCCGAAGATCCGCTCGGTGCGGGGGCGGTCCCAGACCAGCGAGTCGAACGGCGAGAGCAGCGTGGTGCGGTGGCGCCCGCGCGGGGCGGTGGCGAGGGCGGCCGGGTCGGCCCAGGCCGGGGCCGGGGCGCCGTCCGGGCCCCAGCCGGCCACCTCGACCGGGACGAGCCCGCAGTCGGCGAGCACCGGGTCCAACTGCTCGGCGCGCAGCCGGTGGTAGTCCAGCAGATCGGCCCGGGTGGCCACGCCGAGGGCGGCGCCGGCCTGGGCGGCCAGGGTGCGCACACACTCCTCGTCCGACCTGTCCTGGCCGAACAGGGCGTCCGGGACGGCCTGTTCGGCCAGTGCGTAGACCCGCTTCCAGCTCCGGCGCTCGGTGCAGACCACCTCGCCGAAGGCCAGCGCCCGCTCGACCGCGATCTTGGTGTCGGACCAGTCCCACCACTCGGCCGTCTTCTTGGCGCCGCCCAGCTCGGTGGAGGTCAACGGCCCCTCGGCCCGCAGCTTGTCGAGCACGGCGCGGTACGTCCCGGGCTCGACCCGGCCGCCCCAGAGGTGGCCGCGGTCGCGGTAGCGGCGGCGCCGGAAGGCGAACAGCGGCCACTCCTCGACCGGCAGGATGCAGGCCGCGTGCGACCAGTACTCGAAGGTCGTGCCGCCGCCCCAGTACGCCGCCTCGACGGCCGGGCGGCCGACCGCGCCGAGCCGGGCGTACGGCACCAGCTCGTGCGAGCGGGCCAGCACCGAGATGGTGTCCAGCTGGACGGCGCCCAGGTGCCGCAGCACCCCGCGCACCCCGCCGCGGCGGTCGGGCGCGCCCAACAGGCCCTGGGCGCGCAGGGCGATCCGGCGGGCGTCGTCCGCGCTGAGGACGGCGACGGGGGCGGGGCGGGGGGCGGCGGCGGTCATGCCGGCGAGCGTAGCCCGGGGCACTGACAGCGCGGGCCCGGATCGGGCCGAGGGGCGGGGCCGCGGGCTCAGCCCAGGTCGGAGGGCAGCAGGGAGGCGATCCAGGAGTCGTGGAAGACGCCGCGCTGCTCCGCGTACGAGCGCAGGGTGCCCTCGAAGCGGTAGCCGACCTTCTCGGCGACCGCGCGGGAGCCCCCGTTGCCGACGTAGGCCACCCACTCCAGACGGCGCAGGCCGAGCTCCCGCAGGCCGAAGCGGGAGACGGTGCGGGCGGCCTCGGTGGTGTAGCCGCGGCCGCGGAACTCCTTCACGGCCCACCAGCCGATCTCGGCGCAGCCCGGGTCCTGGGGGCGCAGGACGAGGCCCTGGGCGCCGACCAGAGCGCCGGACTCGCGCTCGAACACGCACCAGACCCGGTGCGCTCCGGTGCGCCAGCCGTCGATCGCGAGATCGCGCACGAAGAACTCCGCGTCCTCGCGCCGGTACGGCGACGGGACGACCGTCCAGCGCTGGATCTCGGGATCCTGGCAGGCGGCGAAGACCGCGTCGATGTCGGATTCCCGCGGGGCCCGCAGGACGAGCCGCTCGGTGGTGAGGGTGACAGCTTCGGTGACAGCTTCGGTACCGGTTTCTTCCATGAACGGATTATTCGACGGTGTCGGAAAGCGGGCATCCGAATATCCGGCCGGTCCCGCGGGCGGCCAACTCTCCGACCCGCCGACCGTTTTGTCCCGGTGGACGGTGCTATCTGGCCATGTGCTCGCGCGGGTGACACGGGAATACCGTGCTGACGCACCTCCCGGGGGGTTGGACTCCTCGCATACGATGGCCCGTGCGGTGGGGTGGACCCGCCGTGCAGTCGTCCAGTGCCAATACAGGCAAGGAGCCCGCTCACGTGTCCGTCTTCGACAAGATCCTGCGCGCCGGCGAGGGCAAGATCCTTCGCAAGCTGCAGCGGATTGCCGCCCAGGTCAACTCCATCGAAGAGGACTTCGTCAACCTCACCGACGCCGAGCTGCGCGCACTGACCGACGAGTACAAGCAGCGGCTCGCGGACGGTGAGAGCCTGGACGACATCCTCCCCGAGGCGTTCGCCACCGTCCGTGAGGCCGCCAAGCGCGTGCTCGGCCAGCGCCACTACGACGTCCAGCTGATGGGCGGCGCCGCCCTGCACTACGGCTACGTCGCCGAGATGCGCACCGGTGAGGGCAAGACCCTCGTCGGCACCCTGCCCGCGTACCTGAACGCGCTGACCGGCAAGGGCGTCCACCTGATCACCGTCAACGACTACCTCGCCGAGCGCGACTCGGAGTGGATGGGCCGGGTGCACCGCTTCCTGGGCCTCGAAGTCGGCGTGATCCTGGGCAGCATGACGCCCGCCGAGCGCAAGCGCCAGTACGGGATGGACATCACGTACGGCACCAACAACGAGTTCGGCTTCGACTACCTGCGCGACAACATGGCCTGGTCGCAGGACGAACTCGTCCAGCGCGGCCACAACTTCGCGGTCGTCGACGAGGTCGACTCGATCCTGATCGACGAGGCCCGCACCCCGCTGATCATCTCCGGCCCGGCGGACCAGGCGACCAAGTGGTACGCCGACTTCGCCAAGCTGGTGCTGCGCCTGAAGATCGATCGCGACTACGAGGTCGACGAGAAGAAGCGCACCGTCGGCATCCTCGAGGAGGGCGTCACCCGGGTCGAGGACTACCTGGGCATCGACAACCTCTACGAGTCGGTGAACACCCCGCTGGTCGGCTTCCTGAACAACGCCATCAAGGCGAAGGAGCTGTACAAGCGGGACAAGGACTACGTCGTGATGAACGGCGAGGTCATGATCGTCGACGAGCACACCGGCCGCATCCTGGCCGGGCGCCGCTACAACGAGGGCATGCACCAGGCGATCGAGGCCAAGGAGGGGGTGGAGGTCCAGAACGAGAACCAGACCCTGGCCACCATCACCCTGCAGAACTTCTTCCGCCTGTACGACAAGCTCGCGGGCATGACCGGTACCGGCACCACCGAGGCCGCCGAGTTCCACCAGATCTACAAGCTCGGCGTGGTGCCGATCCCGACCAACAAGACGCCGCTGCGCATCGACCAGCCCGACCTGATCTACAAGTCGGAGCCGGCCAAGTTCGCCGCCGTGGTCGAGGACATCGCCGAGAAGCACGAGAAGGGCCAGCCGGTGCTGGTCGGCACCGTGTCGGTCGAGAAGTCCGAGTACCTGTCGCAGGAGCTGCGCAAGCGCGGCATCCCGCACGAGGTGCTGAACGCCAAGCACCACGAGCGCGAGGCGCAGATCGTCGCGCAGGCCGGCCGCAAGGGCGCCGTCACCGTCGCCACCAACATGGCCGGCCGCGGCACCGACATCATGCTGGGCGGCAACGCCGACCACCTGGCCGCCGCCGAGCTGGCGCAGCGCGGGCTGACCCCGACGGACACCCCGGAGGAGTACGAGGCCGCCTTCCCGGCCGCGCTGGAGAAGGCCAAGGCCTCGGTGAAGGCCGAGCAGGAGGAGGTCAAGGAGGCCGGCGGCCTCTACGTCCTCGGCACCGAGCGGCACGAGTCCCGCCGGATCGACAACCAGCTGCGCGGCCGCTCCGGCCGTCAGGGCGACCCGGGCGAGTCCCGCTTCTACCTGTCGCTGGGCGACGACCTGATGCGCCTGTTCAAGGCCGGCATGGTCGAGCGCGTGCTCTCGATGGCGAACGTGCCCGAGGACGTGCCGATCGAGTCCAAGATGGTCACCCGCGCCATCGCCTCCGCGCAGACCCAGGTCGAGCAGCAGAACTTCGAGATCCGCAAGAACGTCCTCAAGTACGACGAGGTGCTCAACCGCCAGCGCGAGGTCATCTACGGCGAGCGCCGCCGGGTGCTGGAGGGCGAGGACCTCCAGGAGCAGGTCGGCCACTTCATGGACGACACCGTCGAGGCGTACGTCCGCGCGGCCACCGGCGAGGGCTACGAGGACGACTGGGACCTGGACAAGCTCTGGACGGCGCTCAAGCAGCTCTACCCGATCACCCTGGACCTGGACGAGCTGGAGGACGAGGCCGGCGGCCGGGCCGGGCTGAGCCCCGAGTTCCTGATCAAGTCCATCCAGGAGGACATCCAGGCGCAGTACGGCGCCCGCGAGGACCAGCTGGGCGAGGAGATCATGCGCGAGCTGGAGCGCCGGGTCGTGCTGTCGGTGCTGGACCGCCGTTGGCGCGAGCACCTCTACGAGATGGACTACCTCCAGGAGGGCATCGGCCTGCGGGCCATGGCGCAGCGCGACCCGCTGGTCGAGTACCAGCGCGAGGGCTTCGACATGTTCACCGCGATGATGGAGGGCATCAAGGAGGAGTCCGTCGGCTACCTGTTCAACCTGGAGGTCCAGGTCGAGCAGCAGGTCGAGGAGGTCCCGGTCGAGGACGCCCAGGTGGTGCTCGACAAGCTGGAGAAGGACGCCGCCCGCCCGGAGATCAAGGCCAAGGGCCTGGAGGCCCCGAAGCCGCAGCGGCTGCACTACACGGCCCCCTCGGACGAGGTCGGCGGCGGTGTCATCGAGGGCGACTTCGAGGACCTCGCGCCGGAGGACGAGGGCGACGGGCTGACCCGCGCCGAGCGCCGCAAGGCCGCCAAGTCGGCCAAGGGCCGCCGCCGCAAGGGCTGAGCCGGCCGCCGGACACCAGTCAGGACGCCACGCAGGGCGCCGTTCCCGGACCGGGACGGCGCCCTGCGCCGTTCCATACCGCCGGGGGTGCGACGGGGTGCTCACCGGGCCTCCACGGCGGTGCACTGCCACTGCCCGGCCGGGCCGCGCTGCTCCAGCCGGAAGGCGACCATGTGGTGCCGCCGGCCGAGGTCGACCCGCACGCAGGCCTCGACCGCGTCCGGGGAGGGCGAGCGGTCGTGCACCGGCCCGAGCCTGGGGCGGTCGGCGGGGCCGCCGCGGCGCAGGGCGCCGGCCCGGACCAGTGAGGCGAGCTGCCCGTAGCCGGCCAGGCTGGTGTGCCGCGCCAGCTGGCCGGAGGGCCGGGCGCCGGTGAGCACCTCGACCAGCCGGTGGGCGAAGCGGGCGGCCAGCGCGCCGGGGTCGGGCCCGGGCCCGGGCGCGCCGGTGCAGCCGGAGCGCGGGTGGCGCGGCCGGCGGCCGGCCGGGTCGCAGCCGGTGGCGCCGCGCGGTCGGCGGTGCGGGCGGGCGGTGAGCCGGGCGTCGAGGTCGGGGCCGAGGCGGGCGGTGGGCCGGGCGGTGGGCTGGGCGTTGGGCTGGGTGCTGGGATGGGCGCTGGGCTGGACGCTGGGCTGGGCGGTGCAGCGGACGGTCACGGTGGTGGCTCCTGGACTGGGTGGTGCGGGTACGGACGGGATCAGGCTGGGGGCGTCCCGCGCGCGGCGGCAACGGGTTTCCGGGCCGGTGGGGGCGGGCTTTCGAATTCACCTATCCGGGTGAGGCGGCCAGTGCGGCGACGGGGCGGACGGGCCGTCCGCGGGCGCCCGGTTGACGTCCGGGGACGGCCCGTACGGTCCTAAAGGGGACGCTCCGGCTGGGCGGACCGGGTGGCGGCACCCGGCCGCCGCATGGCGCCGTACCGGCCCGGCACACACCATCGGAGCCTGACCGGGAGCGGACGGCCGGGCTCCCACGACGAGGGGCGGCCGGTCTGGCGACACGGGTGACGCCGGCCCCGGCGGCCGCGGGCACCGCCCCGCCCGCCGCGGGGGCTCCCCGGTACGGCCTGGTGCTGGGCGGCGGCGGGATGCTCGGCGCGGCCTGGACGGTCGGCGCGCCGTGCGCCGTCGAGGAGGCCACCGGACGGCGGCCCGACGGGGCCGGCGTCCTGCTCGGCACCTCGGCGGGCGCGGTCCTCGCCGCGAGCGCCCGCCTCCGGACCGGAGGTGATCACGGGCGTCCCCGCGGCGCTTATTCTTGGGGCGCTGGACAATCTGTGCCGCTGGACGAACCCCGCTGGACGAACCGGAGAGTGCCACCGATGCGCGTGTACGTGCCCACCACCCTGACCGGCCTGGCGGCGGCGCACGAGGGCGGCGCCCTGGAGCAGTCCGCCGCGTACGCCGTGACGCCCGCGCTGCGCGAGTGGTACGTCAGCGACGACCTGGAGGAGCTGGAGTACGCGGCGCTCAACCGGGCCGCGCAGTCCTCGCTGCGGCTGCTGGCCGCCGACCCGCAGGCCCCGTGCCGCCGGGTCGTGGTGGCGCTGGACGTGGCCGACGCGTCGGTGCGGCCCTTCCCGGGTGACGAGTACCAGGACCAGGCCTCGCTCGGCCGGGTGGTGCTGGCCGGCCCGGTGCGGCTGGCCAAGGCGGCCGCGGTGCACGCCGACGTGGCCGACGACGAGGTGGTCACGGACGTCGCCGCGGCGGTGGCGGCGGTGGCCGCGGCCGACGCGGGCGACCAGGACGCCCAGTTCGCCGTGGACGGCGCCGAGGACCACGACCTGCTCTGGTACGCGACCCAGGAGATCCCCGCCCTGCTCGCGTGAGTTCCGCCCTACCGGCGTGTCGCCCGTCCGGGTTACCGTTTCACCCCGTGCGCACTCACATCGTTTGGGACTGGAACGGCACGCTCTTCCACGACATGGAGGCCGTGCTCGGGGCGAGCAACGCCGCGTTCGCGACCATCGGCATCGGGCCGATGAGCCTCCAGGAGTACCGCGAGCAGTACGAGATCCCGATCCCCCGCTTCTACGAGCGCCTGCTCGGCCGGATGCCCTCCACGGAGGAGTGGCTGCGGCTCGACGACGCGTTCCACGACAGCTACCGGGAGCTCAGCCGGGCCTGCGGGCTGACCGAGGGCGCGCGCGAGCTGCTGGACGGCTGGCGGGACGCGGGGAACAGCCAGTCGCTGCTGTCGATGTACGAGCACGAGAGGCTGGTGCCGCTGGTCGACACCTTCGGCCTGACCGGCGGGTTCCTGCGGGTGGACGGCCGCAGCGGCCCGTCCGGCGGCCAGAAGGCGGAGCACCTGACCCGGCACCTGGCCGCGCTCGGCGAGCGGGTGGACCCGGCCCGTACGGTGCTGATCGGCGACGCCGCGGACGATGCCCTGGCGGCGCTGGCCGCGGGCGCCCGCGCGGTGCTCTACACCGGCGGTTCGCACACCCGGGAGAAGCTGGAGCCGGTCGGCGTCCCGGTGGTGGACAGCCTGGCCGAGGCGGTGGAGCTGGCCGGCCGGCTCAGCGGCTGAGCGCGCGGGGCCTGCCCGCGGACGGCGGACGTGGCGGGCGCCACGTCCGCCGTCCGCGTGTCTGAGCGGGCGGATCGGGCCCCGGCTGGTCAGGCTGGTGTCACACCCGACCAGCCGCCAGGACGGAGCCGCCATGCCCATCGACGCAGTCACCGAGGTGCCGGTCCCGGTCAACGAGCCGGTGCGGGCGTACGCGCCCGGCAGCCCGGAGCGGGACCGGCTGGTGCGACGGCTGGACGAGCTGGCCGCCGAGCAGGTCCCGCTGCCGATGACCATCGGCGGCGAGCAGCGCTTCGGCGGCGGCGAGCGGATCGACGTCGTCCAGCCGCACCACCACGCCGCCAAGCTGGGCGTGCTCGGCAACGCCACCCGGGAGGACGCCCGGGCGGCGGTGGACGCGGCACTGGCCGCCGGCCGGCAGTGGCGCTCGCTCTCCTTCGACGACCGCGCGGCGGTCTTCCTGCGCGCCGCCGACCTGCTGGCCGGCCCCTGGCGGGAGACGCTCAACGCGGCCACCATGCTCGGCCAGTCCAAGACCGCGCAGCAGGCCGAGATCGACTCCGCCTGCGAGCTGATCGACTTCTGGCGGTTCAACGTCCACTTCGCCCGGCAGATCCTGGCCGACCAGCCGATCTCCTCGCCCGGAGTGTGGAACCGCACCGACCACCGCCCGCTGGAAGGTTTCGTCTACGCGATCACCCCGTTCAACTTCACCGCGATCGCCGGCAACCTGCCCACCGCCCCCGCGCTGCTGGGCAACACCGTGGTCTGGAAGCCCGCGCCGACCCAGACCCTGGCCGCCTACCACCTGATGCGGCTGCTGGAGGCGGCCGGGCTGCCGCCCGGGGTGATCAACATGGTGACCGGCGACGGCCTCCAGGTCTCCCCGGTCGCGCTGGCCGACCCGGCGTTCGCCGGACTGCACTTCACCGGTTCCACGGCCACCTTCCGGTCGCTGTGGCAGACCATCGGCGCCAACATCGGCGGCTACCGCGCCTACCCGAGGATCGTCGGCGAGACCGGCGGCAAGGACTTCCTGCTGGCCCACCGCTCGGCCGACCCGGAGATCCTCAGGACCGCGCTGATCCGCGGCGCCTTCGAGTACCAGGGCCAGAAGTGCTCGGCGCTCTCCCGCGCCTACCTGCCGCGCAGCCTCTGGCAGAGGATCAAGGACGACTTCCTGGCGGAGGTGGACGCGCTCGCGGTGGGCGACGTGACCGACCTGTCCAACTTCATGGGCGCCCTGATCGACCGCCGCGCCTTCGAGAAGAACCGGGACGCCATCGACCGGGCGAAGGCCGATCCGACGATCGAACTGGCGGCCGGAGGGCAGTACGACGACGCGATCGGCTGGTTCGTCCGGCCGACCGTGCTGGTCTCCTCCGACCACCGCGGCGAGATCTTCCGGACCGAGTACTTCGGCCCGATCCTCGCCGTCCACGTCTACGAGGACTCCCGCTGGGACGACGTGCTCCGCCGGGTCGACGCCGGCGCCCCGTACGGGCTGACCGGCTCGGTGATCGCGCAGGATCGTTACGCCATCGCCCAGGCCGTCGAGGAGCTGCGCTTCACCGCGGGGAACTTCTACATCAACGACAAGCCCACCGGGGCCGTCGTCGGCCAGCAGCCCTTCGGCGGCGGCCGGGCCTCCGGCACCAACGACAAGGCGGGCGCCGCGCAGAACCTGCTGCGCTGGACCTCGGCGAGGTCGATCAAGGAGACCTTCGTCCCTCCCACCCACCACGGCCACCCCCACATGGGCTGAGGGTGAACTTCAGGCTCCGGTTTGGACATGCTGTCCAGGACGGACGCGACTTCCTGTGGGTTTGCGCCTACCTGTCCCTGTCCACCTTCGATTGATCCGGTTAGGCTGGCTGGCGTCGTCGGGTGGCTTGCAAGGCGAATGAGTCGTCCTACCCGCTGGGCGGGCGTTTCATGCGTGCCATGAGCCCCTTTCAGTCGGATGGTGCGGCAGGATTGCGGTGACCCGTCGGTGTACATCCACACACCACCGAGTCACGCAACGGCGCGCGACAGGAGCCAAGAAGTCATGCAGACCAAGCTGGACGCAGCCAAGGCCGAACTGCTCAAGAAGGCAGCCGCAGCCGCTGAGAACAGCCAGGTGGGGGGAGCGGCGCCGGGGGAGGGTCTGAGCAACGGCGCTCTGACCGCGTACCTGCACCACTACTACCTCCACACCGCGCCGGAGGACCTGGTCGACCGCGACACGGTCGACGTGTACGGCGCGGCCGCCTCCCACTACCGCTTGGGCCTCAAGCGCCCGCAGGGCACCGCCGAGGTGCGGGTGCACACCCCCTCGGTCGAGGAGAACGGCTGGTCCTGCGGCCACACCGTGGTCGAGGTCGTCACCGACGACATGCCCTTCCTGGTCGACTCCGTCACCAACGAGCTGTCCCGCCAGGACCGCGCGATCCACATCGTGATCCACCCCCAGCTGGTCGTCCGCCGTGACATCACCGGCAAGCTGCTGGAGATCCTGGACGTCGACGCGTGCTCCCGCAGCCAGGCCGCCGGCACCGAGTGGCCCGCCGACGCGACCGTCGAGTCGTGGATGCACATCGAGATCGACCGCGAGACCGACCGCGAGGACCTGCGCTCCATCGAGGCCGACCTGCGCCGCGTGCTCGGCGACGTCCGCGAGGTCGTCGAGGACTGGGGCAAGATGCGCGAGAGCGCCCTGCGCCTGGCCGACGAGCTGGCCGAGGAGCCCCCGGCCGGCCTGCCCGAGCAGGAGGTCGGCGAGGCCTGGGAGCTGATGCGCTGGCTCGCCGACGACCACTTCACCTTCCTCGGCTACCGCGAGTACGACCTGGTCGAGCACGAGGGCGAGGAGGTCCTCAAGGCCGTCGCCGGGACCGGCCTCGGCATCCTGCGCTCCGACCCGCACAGCCACGACGACGCCCACCACGCGGTCAGCGAGGCCTTCGGCCGGCTCTCCGCGCCGGTGCGCGCCAAGGCCCACGAGAAGAAGCTGCTCGTCCTGACCAAGGCCAACAGCCGTGCCACCGTGCACCGCCCGGCCTACCTGGACTACGTCGGCGTGAAGAAGTTCAACGCCGCCGGCGAGCCGATCGGCGAGCGCCGCTTCCTCGGCCTGTTCTCCTCCGCCGCCTACACCGAGTCGGTCACCCGCATCCCGGTCGTGCGCCGCAAGGTCCAGGCGGTCCTGGAGGACTCCGGCTTCTCCAGCGAGAGCCACGACGGCCGTGACCTGCTCCAGATCATGGAGACCTTCCCGCGGGACGAGATCTTCCAGACCCCGGCCTCCGAGCTGCTCTCCATCGCGACGAGCGTGCTCTACCTCCAGGAGCGCCGCAAGCTGCGGCTCTTCCTGCGCCAGGACGAGTACGGACGCTACTTCTCGGCCTTCATCTACCTGCCGCGCGACCGCTACACCACGCGCATCCGGCTGCTGATCACCGACATCCTCAAGGAGGAGCTGAACGGCGCCACCATCGACTACACGGTGTACGCCACCGAGTCGGTGCTGACCCGTCTGCACTTCGTGGTCCGGGTCGCCCCGGGCACTGAGCTGCCGCAGCTCACCGAGACGGACATCGAGCGGATCGAGAACCGCCTGGCCGAGGCCGCCCGGTTCTGGATGGACGGCTTCCACGACCAGCTGCACACCGAGCTGGGCGAGGAGAAGGCCGCCGAGATCGGCCACAAGTACGCCAACGCCTTCCCCGACGGCTACCGCGCCGACTTCCCGCCGCGCACTGCCGTCGCCGACATCAAGCAGATCGAGTCGCTGCACGGCGAGGGCGACTTCCGCCTGAACCTGTACCAGCCGGTCGGCGCCGGCGACGACGAGCGCCGCTTCAAGATCTACCGGGTCGGCGGCCCGATCTCGCTCACCGAGGTCCTGCCGGTGCTCCAGCGCCTGGGCGTCGAGGTGCTGGACGAGCACCCGTACGCGCTGCGCCGCTCCGACGGCACCACCGCGTGGGTCTACGACTTCGGCCTGAAGCTGCGCGAGGCCACCGAGCTCACCGACGAGGCCCGCGAGCGCTTCCAGGAGACCTTCGCCGCCACCTGGACCGGCAAGGCCGAGAACGACGGCTTCAACGAGCTGGTGCTGACCGCCGGGTTGACCTGGCGCCAGGCGATGATGCTGCGCGCGTACGCCAAGTACCTGCGCCAGGCGGGCTCCACGTTCTCCCAGGACTACATGGAGGACGCGCTCCGCAACAACACCCACACCACCCGCCTGCTGGTCAACCTGTTCGAGGCCCGGCTGAGCCCGAGCCACCGTTCGGGTGCGCTGGAGCTGACCGAGGGCATCCTGGAGGAGCTGTCCGGCGCCCTCGACGAGGTCGTCTCGCTGGACGAGGACCGCATCCTGCGCTCCTTCCTGCACCTCATCAAGGCCACCCTGCGGACCAACTTCTTCCAGCGCGCCGCCTCCGGCGAGTGGCACTCCTACGTGTCGATGAAGTTCGACCCGAAGGCCATCCCGGACCTGCCGGCCCCGCGCCCGGCGTTCGAGATCTGGGTCTACTCGCCCCAGGTCGAGGGCGTCCACCTGCGCTTCGGCAAGGTCGCCCGCGGCGGCCTGCGCTGGTCCGACCGGCGCGAGGACTTCCGCACCGAGATCCTGGGCCTGGTCAAGGCGCAGATGGTCAAGAACACCGTCATCGTCCCGGTCGGCGCCAAGGGCGGCTTCGTCGCCAAGCAGCTGCCGGACCCGTCGGTCGACCGCGACGCCTGGCTGGCCGAGGGCGTCTCCTCGTACAAGACCTTCATCTCGGCGCTGCTCGACATCACCGACAACCTGGTCGGCGGCGAGGTCGTGCACCCGGCCGACGTGGTGCGCCACGACGAGGACGACACCTACCTGGTCGTCGCCGCCGACAAGGGCACCGCGACCTTCTCGGACATCGCCAACGGCGTCGCCGAGTCCTACGGCTTCTGGCTGGGCGACGCGTTCGCCTCCGGCGGATCGGCCGGCTACGACCACAAGGGCATGGGCATCACCGCCCGCGGCGCCTGGGAGTCGGTCAAGCGCAACTTCCGCGAGCTCGGCGTCGACACCCAGTCCGAGGACTTCACCGTCATCGGCATCGGCGACATGTCCGGCGACGTCTTCGGCAACGGCATGCTGCTCAGCGAGCACATCCGCCTGGTCGCCGCCTTCGACCACCGCCACATCTTCCTCGACCCGAACCCGGACGCGGCCGTCTCGTACGCCGAGCGCCGCCGTCTGTTCGACCTGCCGCGCAGCTCCTGGGACGACTACGACAAGTCGCTGATCTCGGCCGGCGGCGGGGTGTACCCCCGCACCGCGAAGTCGATCCAGCTGACCCCGCAGGTCCGGGCGGCCCTGGGCGTCGAGGCGACCAAGCTGACCCCGGCCGAGCTGATGCGGGCGGTGCTCCAGGCCCCGGTCGACCTGTTCTGGAACGGCGGCATCGGCACCTACGTCAAGGCCTCCACCGAGACCAACGCCGAGGTCGGCGACAAGTCCAACGACGCCATCCGGGTCAACGGCGAGCAGGTCCGGGCCCGGGTCATCGGCGAGGGCGGCAACCTCGGCTGCACCCAGCTCGGCCGCATCGAGTACGCGGCCACCGGTGGTCCCGAGGGCACCGGCGGCTGGATCGACACCGACGCGATCGACAACTCCGCCGGTGTGGACACCTCGGACCACGAGGTCAACATCAAGATCCTGCTCAACCAGGTCGTCGCCGAGGGCGACATGACGGTCAAGCAGCGCAACGCCCTGCTGGCCGAGATGACCGACGAGGTCGGCCACCTGGTGCTGCGCAACAACTACGCGCAGAACGTGGTGCTGGCCAACGCCGTCTCCCAGGCGCACAGCATGGTCAACGTGCACGCCCGGATGATCAACCGCTTCGAGTCGGCCGGCCAGCTGGACCGCGCGCTGGAGTTCCTGCCCACCGAGCGCCAGATCCGTGAGCGCCAGCAGAACGGCCGCGGCCTCTCGCAGCCCGAGATGTCCGTCCTGCTCGCCTACACCAAGATCATCCTGGCCGAGGAGTTGCTCGCCACCGAGCTGCCGGACGACCCGTTCTTCCGCGCCTCGCTGCACGAGTACTTCCCCAGCGCGCTGCGGGCGAGGTTCGCCGACGCGATCGACAACCACGCGCTGCGCCGCGAGATCATCACCACGCTGATCGTCAACGACACGATCAACCGCGGTGGCTGCACCTTCGCCTTCCGCCTGAAGGAGGAGACCGGCGCGACCTACGAGGAGATCGCCCGGACGCACACCGCCGCGCGGGCCGTCTTCGACCTGGAGCAGATCTGGGCCGAGATCGAGGACCTGGACAACAAGGTCCCGGCCCGGATCCAGACCAAGATGCGGCTGCACTCGCGGCGCCTGGTCGAGCGCGCCACCCGGTGGATGCTCAACAACCGCCGCCAGCCGCTCGACATCGCCGGCACCATCGAGTTCTTCCACGACCGGGTCAACCAGGTCTGGGCCTCGCTGCCCAAGCCGCTGCGCGGCGAGGACCTGGCCTGGTTCGAGTCGGTGTACGACGAGCTCGCCGCGGCCGGGGTGCCGGAGGAGCTGGCCACCCGGATCGCCGGCCTCTCCTCGGTCTTCCCGACCCTGGACATCGCCGAGGTCGCGGACCGCTCCGGCAAGGACGTCGCCGAGGTCACCGACCTCTACTACGACCTGGGCGACCGGCTGCAGATCTCGCACCTGCTCGACCGCATCATCGAGCTGCCCCGCACCGACCGCTGGTCGTCGATGGCCCGGGCCGCGATCCGCGAGGACCTCTTCGCGGCGCACGCGGCGCTGACCGCCGACATCCTGGCCTGCGGCGCCGAGGGCGCCACCCCGGAGGAGCGGTACAACGCCTGGGCCGACCTCAACGCGACCCTGCTGAACCGCGCCCGGACCACCCTCGACGACATAAGGGGTTCGGACAACTACGAGCTGTCCAGCCTCTCGGTCGCGATGCGCGTCATCCGCACCCTGCTGCGCACCGGTTCGATGCGCTGACGAACGGCTGCACCGAAGGGGCCCGCGTCCACGGACGCGGGCCCCTTCGGCATGTGCGACCCAGGAGCACGGGCGCGGCCGGAAAGGCCCGGAGCGGCCGCCGGATTCCACAGGGTGACGAACGAATCACTCTGCGCGTGAACCGGGGTGTGCGGGAGACGTGTCCCTGTGGTTAACGCGGCATCACAAACTCCACCAATTGGCGGCAGAGTTCCCAGCGGATAGTGGAATTTCGCCCCAACTGCCCTTTTTGACGTCTGTTCTGACATGGCATGAGTTGCAGTAGGCTGACTCCGCGATAGGCGTTGCCGCAGGTCTCGTGCCGGACCGCACTTCGATGTGACGTGACATCAGGTGCCTTTCGGGGAGGTTCCGGCCGCCAGTCCCATTCGCGCTTCGGGGCCCGGACCGGCTCCACGCGATGCCACCTGAAGAGAGTTTCATGACGTCATTTGTGCAGGAACCCTTTTTCTGGGTCTTCATCGTGGTGATGCTCGCAGCCGTCGGAGCGGCCCTCCAGGCACGCAGGACGAACATCGCCCTGCGACGGCAGAACGCCTCCCTGGAGGAGGCGAGCGCCGCGGCCCAGCGGCAGCGCGACGAACTCGCCGTGCTGCACGACCGCCTGCAGGGCCAGCACGCGTCCGAGCTGTCGGCCGTCCGCCGGGACGCCGAGGAGGACACCAAGGCCGTCCTCAAGGCGGCGATGCGGACGCTGCAGGGCCTGGCCGACGAGCAGCAGGTCGTCATCGACAAGGTGCAGCGGAAGTACGGCGACAGCCCGCAGATCCTCGCCGACCTGATGACGATCGACCACACCAACAGCCAGTTCGGCCGGCGCGCCCAGGGCATCGCGGTGCTCTGCGGCGGCTGGCTCGGCCGCCGCGAGAGCGTCGCCTCGGTCTACGACGTGGTCCGCAGCGCCCAGGGCCGGATCCGGCACTTCGACCGGGTGCGGATCCACTCCCGGGTCAGCGTCTCGCTCGCCAGCAAGGTCGTCGAGCCGGTCGCCGTCGTGCTGTCCGAGCTGCTCGCCAACGCGACCAACTACTCCGCCCCGGACACCCCGGTGGAGGTCAGCGTCCAGGCCGTCCCCACCGGCGTCTGCCTGATCATCGACGACGCCGGCCTCGGCATGGGCCAGGAGGAGAAGGACCGCGCCTCGCTGCTCCTGAACCCGGGCGCGCCGATCAGCCTCACCAGCCTGGGCAACCCCCCGAAGTTCGGCTTCGCCGTCTCCGGCATGCTGGCCGCCCGCTACGGCTTCCGCGTCTCCGTCGACTCGGTCTCCCCGTACGGCGGCGTGCGGGCCGTGGTGCTGCTGCCGGCCGAGCTGCTCAGCAGCGAGGTCGCGGCCCCGCCCTTCGCCGAGCACACCGACTACCAGGCCGCGCCGGTGGAGCAGCCCGCGCAGGCCTGGGCGCAGGCCCCCGGCCAGCGGCTCGTGTCGCTGTCCGAGCCGACGGCTCCGCTGGCCCCGGTGCCGGCGCCGCACGCGGCGACGGCCGGACCGGAGACCACCGCGGACGGCCTGCTGCCCCGGCGCCGCCGCCAGCGCCCGGTGTCGGTCGTCCCCACCCCGCAGGACCCGGGCAGGCCGGAGGAGCTGCGGAGCACCGGCCAGCACACGCCGTCCCGCCTCGGCGCGTTCCAGCGCGGCACGCTGTCCGGGCGTAACACCATGACCACGGAAGGAACCGAGATCCAGTGAGCCGTGATCTTTCCTGGGTGCTCAACGACGTACTCCAGGTACCCGGCGCCCGGCACGCCATCCTCGTCTCCGCCGACGGCCTCCTGCTCGAGCGCTCCAGCGAGATCGGCCGTGACGAGGCGGAGACCAACGCCGCCGCGATGAGCTCGATGCAGTCGCTGAGCCGCGCGGTCGCCCCGTTCGTCGGCGGTGGCGGCGGGGTCTGGCGCCAGACCCTGCTGGAGTACGACCACGGCTGGATCTTCCTGATCGCGGCCGGCAGCGGCGCGTACCTGGCCGCCTCCACCGCCCCCGACGTCGACATGGAGGCGATGTCCTTCCGGATGCAGCAGCAGGTGGGCGCACTCGGACGGGCGATGTCGGCGGCGCCGCGCCAGAGCACGTACAGCGGCTCATGACGGTCGGCGGCGAGGAACAGAGGGTCACGGGCGGGTTCATCCGCTCCTACGTCATCACGGGCGGGCGCGAGTTACCGAACGCGGACGACCTGTCTCTGATCACCCTGGTCACCGTCGGGCCCGGGCAGGACCTCCCCGGCCTGCCGAGCCCGGAGACCCGGGCGATCTGGGAGCTGTGCTCCGGCGGCTACCTCTCGGTGGCCGAGGTCGCGGCCCGGCTGGAGCTGCCGGTCGGGGTCGTGAGGCTGTTGCTGACGGACCTGATCCGTGAGGGACGGCTGCTGCGCCGGTCGGCCCCGCCCCCGGCCCAGGCCCCGGACCCGAGACTTCTAGAGAAGGTACTGCATGGACTTCAACGCCGGTTCGCCTGAGGACATCTACGTCCCCGGCGCGGTGACGACCGCTGTCAAGATCCTGGTCGTCGGGCACTTCGCGGTCGGCAAGACGACGCTCATCGGGGCCCTGTCGGAGATCGCTCCGCTGAGCACCGAGGAGAGCATGACCCAGGCGTCCGTCAGCGTCGACGACCTCCGCGGCGCACCGGACAAGAAGACCACGACCGTCGCCCTGGACTTCGGCCGGCTGACGCTCGGCGACGACCTCGTGCTGTACCTGTTCGGCACGCCGGGGCAGCAGCGGTTCATGCAGCTCTGGGAGGACATGGCGCGGGGGGCGCTGGGAGCGCTGCTGCTGGCCGACCCGACCCGCCTCGCGGACACCTTCCCCGTCATCGACCTGATCGAGCAGTACGGCCTGGAGTACGCGGTGGCCGTCAACAGCTTCGACCGGCAGAGCGAGTACACCGAGGACCAGCTGCGCGAGGCGCTCGACCTGCTGCCGCACACCCCGGTGGTGTTCTGCGACGCACGGGACCAGCGCTCCTCGGCCAACGCGCTGCTGACGCTCGTCCGGCACCTGCTCGACCGGGCCTCCTGACCTCCCCCACGCCTCCCCCTCCCCCCTCCCGGGTCCGCACCCGCCCGGGGCCACCTCCAAGGAACGACCCATGGAATCTCTGCAGCGACCCGTCCCGCAGTCGCCTCCGCCGGGCTGCCCGATGCACGCCGGCGTGAGCACGCCGCTCTACGGGGAGATGTTCTCGGCCGACCCCGGCGCGGTCTACGACCGGCTGCGCGCCAACGGTCCGGCCGCGCCGGTGGAGTTGGCGCCGGGGGTGGACGCCACCCTGGTCACCTCGCACGAGGCCGCGCTGCGGGTGCTGCAGAACCCGGGGATGTTCGCCCGGGACTCGCGGCGCTGGGCGGCGCTGAACGAGGGCCGGGTGCCGATGGACAGCCCCGTCCTGCCGATGATGTTCTACCGGCCCAACTGCCTCTTCACGGACGGCGCCGAGCACCTGCGGCTGCGCAAGGCCGTCACCGAGAGCCTGGAGCGGCTCAACGACAGCCGGCTCAACCGGCACGTCGAGCGGATCGCCGGCTACCTGATCGACCAGTTCAGTCCGTTGGGCCGGGCCGACCTGCTCAACGACTACGCCAAGCTGCTGCCGCTGCTGCTGTTCAACCAGCTGTTCGGCTGCCCGGCCGACATCGGTGACCGGCTGACCCGCAGCATGTCCGCGCTCTTCGACGGCCTCGACGTCATCCAGGCCAACGAGGAGCTGAACTCCTGCCTGATGGACCTGGTCGCGCTGAAGCGCCGCCAGCCCGGCGACGACATCACCTCCTGGCTCGTCCAGCACCCGGCCGGCCTGCGGGACGAGGAGCTCAAGGACCAGCTGGTCATGCTGATGGGCGCCGGCGTCGAGCCCGAGCGCAACCTGATAGGCAACGCGCTGCTCCTGCTGCTGTCCGGCGAGGGCGGCTCCGGGCTGCGCATCGAGGACGCCCTCGACGACGTGCTGTGGAACAACCCGCCGATCGCCAACTACGCGACGCACTACCCGATGCAGGACCTCAACCTGGGCGGCGTCCCGATGGACGCCGGCAGCCCGGTGGTGATCAGCTTCGCCGCCGCCAACAGCGACCCGGCGCTGACCGACGCGCGGCTGACCCTCAGCAAGGGGGCCCACCTGGCCTGGGGTGCGGGACCGCACGCCTGCCCGGCCAAGTCCCCGGCCCAGCTGATCGCCCTGAGCGCCATCGAGTGCCTGCTCAACGCGCTCCCGGACGTCACGCTCGCGGTGCCGGCGGAGGACGTGGAGTGGCGCCCGGGCCCGTTCCAGCGCGGCCTGGTCTCGCTCCCGGTGCGGTTCAGCCCGGTGGCCGCCCGCACCGTGGGGACGGCCCCGGCCGCGGACACCGTCCCGGCCCCGGCGCCGGTCGGCCTTGAGCAGGCGCAGGCGTACCCGCAGGCCGGGGCCGTCACGCCGGCCAGGGCTCCGCAGAAGAAGGGCTGGTGGAGCTCCTTCCTGGACGTCTTCCGGCTCTGAGACGTCCCTGGGGTTCGGTGAGGGGTTCCGGCACCGCGGCCAGGGGTTCCGGCGCGCCCGCGCGGGGCCCCGGCCCGTCGCGCCGCCGGAAGTCGTCCGGTCACCGCGGGGTGAACGGTGTGTGACGACGGTGCGGTACGTGACAGGGGCAACACGGATCGACGCTTGAGCGCGCTGTTGCTGGGTAGTACGCCGCCGTACTGCCCGCCCGCGTGTTGAAGGAGCCCGTGTGACCGCCATGTTGGAAGCCCGCCCCGCGGAGTGGGAGCGTGCTGACGGAAGGGCCGACCGACGCGCCGCCGTCCCGCTGCTGCGCAGGCTGCGGTCGGCCGAGGGGCTCGCCGACCCGAGCCCGGTCTACGACGAGCTGCGGGCGCTCGGTGACCTCGTCCCTGCGCCCTGGGGCGGCTACCTGGTCACCGGCTACGAGGCGTGCGACCAGGTCCTGCGCGGCAGGACCTGGCTCGTCCCCGACTTCGCCTGGCAGGAGCGGCAGACCGGGACGGAGCGCTGGGAGGCCGTCGCCACCCGGGAGATGAGCCGGACGCTCTCCCGGCTCAACGCCCCCGAGCACACCCGGCAGCGGCGCAGCCTCGGCAGCCTCTTCGACCGGAACACCCTGCGGGCCATGGCGGCGGACATCGAGGACGACGCGGCCGGGCTGCTCGACCGCCTGGCCGAGCGAATACGGACCGACGGCGAGGCGGACTTCGCCTCCGTGGTCAGCGAGCAGCTGCCGATCGGCACAATCGGGCGCTGGCTGGACATCGCGCCGGCGGACTACCCGCACATCCTGACGATGACCCACAACCAGGTGCACGCCCAGGAACTGCTGCCCACCAAGAGCCAGCTGGCGATCTCCGAGCAGGCCACCATGGAGCTGCGCGAGTACTTCACCCGGCTCGTCCGGGAGCGCCGCGAGAAGGACGGCGACGACGTGATCGCCGGCTGGATCCGCACCTGGGACGCGCTGGAGTCCGACCGTGAGGCCACCGACCGGATGGTCTACCAGCTCACCATGTTCGTCACCATCGCCTCGCTGGAGACCACGGCGACGCTGCTCTCCTCGCTGGTGTGGCAGCTGCTGCGCACGCCCGGCCGGTGGGAGTGGCTGCGGGCGAACCCGGAACACATCGACGAGGTGATCGACGAGGCGCTGCGCTACGACCCGCCGATCCGCGTCAACAGCCGCGTCGCGGGCGAGGACACCGAACTGGCCGGGGTGTTCCTCCCCAAGGACACCATGGTCCACGTGATGTACGGCGCGGCCAACCGCGATCCGCGCCGCAACCCGGACCCGCACACCTTCGACCCGCTGCGCCGGGGCACCCACCTCACCTTCGGCGGCGGCGCCCACTACTGCCTCGGCGCGGGCCTGGCCCGGCTGGAGGCGCGGGCCCTGCTCGGACAGCTGCTGGAGCGCTTCCCGACGCTGCGGGCGGTGAGCCCGCCCGAGCACGCGCCCCGGATGGTGTTCCACCGGGTGACGTCCCTGAGAGTCGCCGCGTGAACGTCTCCCCGCAGGCTCCCCGGTACCCCTCGTACGCGATGCAGCCCTCGTACGTCCCGCAGCCTCCGGCGGCGACCGCCTGGTACGCCCGGCCCGAGCCGGCCCCCGAGCCCTTCGTCGCGCCCGAGCCCGTGGTCGCTTCTGTGGCCGCGCCCGAGCCGGCGCCACCGGCCCGTACGGTCCGTTCCGAGCTCCGGGGCGCGGTGCTCCACGTCGAGCTGGACAGCCCGGAGACGGGCAACGCCGTCACCTCGGCCATGCTGGACGAGCTCCTCGCCGTCCTCGCCGCACCCGACCCGGCCGTGCGGGTGATCGTGCTGTCCGCGGCCGGCCGGGACTTCTGCCTCGGCGGCGACCGCGACGAGCTCTTCGCCGGCCTGGACGAGGACCCGACCGGCGGCCGGATACGCAGCTACGGGGACCGGGCCCGCCGGGTCTGCGAGGCCCTCACCAACAGCCCCGCCGTCACCGTCGCCCGGGTGCAGGGCCGGGCGACCGGCGCCGGCTTCGCCCTCGCGCTCGCCTGCGACCTGCGGGTCGGCGCCGACAACGCCGTCTTCCGGCTGCCCGAGCTGGCCCTGGGGCTTCCCGTCGCCTGGGGCGGGCTGCTGCCCCGCCTGCTGCACGAGGTCGGCGCGGCCCGGGTCCGCGAGATCATCCTCACCGGCCGCCCGGTCGGCGCGGTGGAGGCGCGGGAGCTCGCCATCCTGCAGCGCGTCGTCGCCGAGCCGGAGCTGGACGAGGCAGTGGCCGAGTGGGCCCGTCCCATCACGCGCCGCCCCGAGGCCGCCCTGCGGGTCACCAAGACGCTGCTCGCCTCGCACGCCTCGGCCACCCGGATGGCCGACGCCTCGGTCCTGGACTCCGAGCTGATGGCCTCGGTCATCGCCGCCGCCCACTACACCCGCAGTCTCGGCGCCCGGCCTCCGGTCGGCTGACCGGTCGTCGGACGAAAGGGAGGGCGGGCCCGCGTCACCGGCGCGGGTTCACCCTCCCTTTCGGTAACCCATTGTGAATTCTTCCCGGATGTTCGCTACTGTGTGCGAGCAACGAAGGGGAGGATCGTGGTGGGGAAGACGCGCAACACCCGTGCGGCGATAGCGGTTCTGACGATGGCTCTGGTCGCGGCCGGGGTGGCGGCCTGCGAGGGCGACAAGGGCGGCGCCGCGGCGGCGAGCACACCGCCGCAGCCGTTCGGCGCCGGCGGCTACCGGGGACTGCAACTGTCGATGACCAAGGAGGAGGCGCTCGCCTCCGGGGCCCTGGAGAGCGCGCCGGTCTCCGTGCTCAACGGCTGCACCGACTACGCGTACAAGGGCGGCCCGGCTCCGGACCAGGCCCGGATGGCGACCGAGGCGGACGTCCACGCGAAGGCCGACAAGGCGCTGGCCAGGATCGACGAGATCAGGGCGAAGCGGAAGACGATACCGCCGCTGGCGCCGGGGGCCTCGCTGAAGGAGATGCAGGAGCACAGCGCCCGCCTCCAGGAGCAGCTCCAGCAGGACGCCGCCGACCAGGCGGAGATCACCGCGCTCGACAAGGACCTGGACCTCGTCGGGCCCGCCCGCAAGGCCCGGGACGAGGCGTTCCGGGCCACCGGCCGGGTCAACTTCGGCACCAAGGGCCTGCGCCAGCTGGTCGCCCCCGCGGAGGCGAGGACGGCCGAGGGCGTCGGCGCCGGCTCGACGGAGGAGCAGCTCAAGCAGGCCTACGCGGGCAAGGAGCTGAAGCCGGCCGAGGGCGGCACCTACGAACTCCCGGCCGAGAGCGGCAACGGCGGCCCGGACTGGTTCTACGAGTTCACCGTGGCCGAGGGCAAGGTCGTCGCCCTCGCCCTGGTCAAGCACGGCACCTACTGCTCCTGAGAGCCGGCCGGGGTTCCCGGCCGGTTCGGCGGCCCGTCGGGAACCGGGCGGGGCCTGCGGACAGGTGGGGGTGTGGAACTGTCACAGCGGGCGCGATTGAGGAGCGGGGACCAGTGGGCCTTCGGGGAGCTGTTCGATGAGACGGCGGACGACCTGTACCGGTACGCGGCGCGGGTGCTGGGGGACCGGGCGGCGGCGGAGGACGTCGTCCAGCTGACGTTCCTCGAAGCGTGGCGGCTGCGCGGCAAGCTGCGGGAGGACGACGGGCCGGTGCGGCCCTGGCTGTTCGGGATAGCCGCCCACGTGCTGCGCAACACGACCCGGGCCGCCCGGCGGCACCGGGCGGCGCTGGCGCGGATGCCCGACCGGGGCGTCCTGCCGGACTTCGCCGAGGAGTTGGCCGGACGGCTCGACGATGACGCCCGGCTCGCCGCCGTCCGGCGGGTGCTGGGCGGGCTGCGGACGGCCGAGCGCGAGGCGTTCGGCCTCTGCGTCCTGGCGGGCCTGGACTACGCGAGCGCGGCCGAGGCACTCGGGGTGCCGATCGGCACGGTGCGCTCCCGGCTCTCGCGCGCCCGTACCAAGCTGCGCGCGCTGACGGACGAGGAGCTCCGGAGCGGGCGGGAACTCCCGCCGGGCACCGGACAGGTACGGGGTGGCCGCAGCGGAGCGGCCGGGTCGACGACTCCTGGGAGGACCCGATGAACCCGATGAACGAGGACGAACTGCTGCCGACGCCCACGGGACCGGGGCTCTCCGCCGACCGCCGGCGGCAGCTGCGGGGGCACCTGATGAGCGAGTTCGCGCGCGGGTCGGTGACCACGCCCCGGCGGATCCGGCTCGGCTGGGTGGCGCTGCCGGCCCTGGCGGGCGGCCTGGCGCTGGGCCTGGTGCTGGGCGGCGTTCCGGCGGAGCGTGGCGCCGACCCGATCCGGCCGGTCGCGGCCGTCGTCCTGGACCGCGCGGCGAAGGCCGCCGAGCAGCAGCCCGCCCCGGCCGCGCGCGGGGACCAGTTCGTCTACGTGAAGAGCCTGGACGAGTGGGCGAAGTCGGAGGGCGAGGCACCGCGGACCCGGGAGGACTGGCTGTCCGTCGACGGCAGCAAGCGGAACCTGCTGCTCATCGACGGGCACCTGCCGAACCCCGGAGGAAGCGGCGAGCACGGGGAGGCCGAACCCGTGCCGTACGCCGGGAAATTCGGCAGCTACGCCTACGTCGCCGCCCTGCCGACCGACCCGGACGCGCTGCTGGCCAAGATCCACGCGGATACCGCGGGCCTCGGGCCCGGCCCCGACGAGGAGGCGTTCAGGACCGTCGGCGACCTCCTGCGCCTGCAGATCGCCCCACCCGCCGTCAGCGCCGCGCTCTACCGGGCGGCGGCGAAGATCCCCGGCGTCACGGTGATCGACGAGGTGACCGATGCCGTCGGTCGCCCCGGCGTCGCGGTCGCGCGCCGGGACGGCGGCGGGAAGGTCGAGTCCCAGTGGATCTTCGACCGCGTCGACTACACCTTCCTCGGCGAGCGAACCGTGGCTCTCACCGACGGTGCGACCTTCAAGAAGGGCGACATCACGGGCCAGATGGCCGTCCTCGCCCGCGCCGTCATCGACCAGCCCGGCACCCGTCCGTAACGGTCTCAGGCCGGCTGAGGCCGCCCACGCAGCGCCGCGCGCGCCCGGGCCACGCCCCTCGGGGTGGCCCGGGCCCCGCTGCCCACGGCGACGGTTCTCGTGCCGAGGCCCGCGCAGGCGCGGCAGATGCCCGGCCGGGGCACCGGGTCGTGGCAGCGGCCGCACTCGGCGTAGGGGGCGGGCGGGGCTTCGGGGCGTTCCGGTGGCAGCTTGCGCCGCAGGCGGTCCCGGAGGATCGCCGCCGGGCAGTGCATCGGCTGCGGCAGCCCGGGGATCAGGGCCTGGGCCAAGTCGGCCTCGTCGCAGCCCCGTTCCAGCCATTGCGCGACGAGCGGCGCCAGCGCCTGCGCCTCGGCCTCGCCGAGGCGCAGGCGCGGCTCGGGCCTGATCACCCGGAACAGGGTGGCCACGGCTGCTCGCGTCCGTTCATCCGGGAGGGTGGGTTCTTGTCCCGGTTTCTTTACGGGAGGGGTGACAGTGCCGCCGGTGCCCCCTCCGCCGGAAGCCGGGCGGGGGACAACCGGTGTGGACTGCGGGGTGTCGTAGACGTGGGCCTCGGACCGGACGGTGCCGTCGGCCCTCCGGACCTTGTCGACCCGGTAGTACCCGGCGTCCTTGAGTTCCTTGAGCGCCCGCCGGACCGCGCCCCGCCCCTGCGGACTGCTGTCCGCCATCTGCCGCCCGTCCTCCCGCCACCCGTCGGGCCGGGAGAGCAGGTCGGCGAGGAGGCCGCGGGCGGTGTAGCTGAGCCGACGGTCCTGCAACAGGCCGTTGGGAAGCACGGTGAACGCGCGCGTATGAACGCTACGATGAATCTGCATCTGGAGTTGCTCGCTCCTGGTGCCCGACCCCGGGGTGTCTCACCACCGCCGGGGTCTCCTATGTTCTGTTGATGATGCGGAAAGTAGCACATCGGTTACGTGGAGTGCGAACCGTTTGTGAATTCCCGGCTGCCCGCCGCAGGTCAGGCACGTTCGAGGAGCCTGCGCACGGACTGCCCCAACCTCCGTAGCAAATATGCCGACTTCCTGCGCAGCGAGGGGGTTTCGAGATCAGCTGCTCTGGCGGGCCCCGCCCCCCCCTGCCGGGGGCCCCCAAACCCCTTTTCCGGCGGGGCCGCGTGTGTTGCCACAAGAACGCCCACCCTCTGGACCAATCCCCGTAGCCCTTTTTTT
>NZ_JBVILX010000011.1:40587-146871 GCF_055580145.1 Kitasatospora sp. NPDC032121
GCGTGTATGTGGCTTATTATTCCTCTTCCCCTTCCCCGCTATGGCCCCCCCCTCCCCCCCCCCCCCCCTCCCCCTCCTCCCCCCCCCCCCCCCCCCCCCCCCCCCCCCGCCCGCTCTATGGACCGGTCTCCGGACCTGTTGTTGCCATTTCGACTCGCCCCTTGCGGGCGGCCCGGCCGAGAACGGCCGGGCCGCCCACACCTTGTTGTTGCGGGAGGGGTGGGCGGCCCCGCCCCCGGCCTTGGCGTGGAGCAGACCGACGCGCGGCCGGGGGGGGTCAGCGGGCGGCGGCGCGTTGGAGGGCGCTGGCGAGGAGGGCGAGGTCGGTGGGGCCGTTGCCGAGTTCGCGGACCGGGCGGCGGGCCGGCGGGGCGCCGAGCTGCAGCGGGTCTATCGCGACGACGGTGGGCCGCAGGGTGGCGGTGCGCGGGATGCGGCCGCTGATCCGGGCGGTCTGGAAGGCGCTGACCCCGCCGTCGGGCAGGCGGAGGTAGCCGCGGCCGGGGGTGTCCTCGGGCAGGGCGGCCGCGTCGCCGAGGTGGATCAGCAGGTCGGAGTCGGCCGGGTCGTCGGTGCGCAGGGCGATCCGGAGCAGCGCGGCCTCGTCGACCTCGGTGCCGGCGCTGTCCTCCGGACGGCCGGTGGCGACGGCGAGGTGGACGCCGAGCGGCCCGCCCCGGCGGGCGACGGCGGCCAGCGCGCGGGCGAGCGGGCGGCCGGCGGGGGAGGTGGGGGAGAGCAGGGCGTCGTAGTCGTCGACGACGACGACCAGCCGGGCGGGTGCGGGCGCGGGGCCGGTCGGGCGGGGGCCCTCCGCGCTGCGCGGCGGGATGATCCGGGGCGTAGTGGCCGCCCCGCCACCCACGGCGGCGGGCACCGGGACCTTGGCGCGCTCCGCGTCCTCCTCCGGTCCGTCCAGGCTCTGTGCGTCCAGGATCCGTGCGGCGTGCCAGGACGCGAAGTCCAGTCCGTCGAACAGCCGCTCCCGCAGGGCGAGTTCGTCCTCCAGAGCCTCGGCCGCGAGCAGCGCGGCGCGCGGGTCGGCGGCGGCGTTGACCCGGCCGGTGACGTGCGGCAGTTCGGTGCAGCCGTCCAGTCCGTCCTGGCCGTCCGTGACGGCCCGGCCCTCGATGATGGTGACGGCCAGCCGCTCGGGCCGCTCGGAGACGGCGAGCGAGGCGACCAGGGTGCGCAGCAGCTCGGTCTTGCCGGAGCCGCGGGCGCCGCCGATCAGCAGGTGCGGGCCGCCCGGGTCGGGGGAGGGGAGGGTGAGTTCCGGGTCGGCCAGGTCGAGCGTGCAGAGCTCGTCCCGGGTGGTGCCGAGCAGGGCGGTGGCGGCGCCGATGCCGCCGGCGTGCGCCTCCCAGCGGGCGGACAGCTTGGCCGGGGTGACGGTGTCGAGCTGGAGCAGGTCGAGCAGCCGCAGGGCGTCGGGCAGCGGGCCGCGGACGGCCGGGGCGGCCTCGCGCAGCGGGGCGAGGACCCGGGCCAGCCGTTCGGCCCAGGCGTCCGAGACGGCGTCCAGCGAGACCTCGTGCAGGGTCTCCCGGCCGCGGGCGACCGGGCGGTCCAGTGAGAGCTGGGTGCCGACCTCGCCGGTGATCAGGGCGGTGGCGCCGAGGCCGCGGGGGAGCAGCTCGGGCTGTTCGGCGAGGCAGATCGGGAAGATGCCGACCGCCGGGCCCTGGCGCAGCAGCAGGTCGAGGGCCTGTCGGGCGGCCTCGCCGGCCGGGCGGCCGTCCACCACGACGACGGTGGCGGGCTGGCCGCCGAGGCCGCTGGGGCCGCTGAGCCGGGCGGTGAGCTCGGTCAGCCGGGCGGTGGCCTGCTCGTCGTCGAGGCCGATCAGCAGTCGGCAGTCCTGGCCGTCGACCGGGCGCAGGTGGGGCAGCCACAGGGCCCAGGCCCAGGTGTCGGCGCGTTCCTCGGCGGCGCGGGCCGGGTCGGCGTCGACCACGACCAGGCTGAGCCCGGTCGGCGGGTGCAGTGCGGCGAGCTGGGCGACGACGGCGCGGGTGAGCGCGTCCAGGCGTTCGCGCGGGCCGCTGAGGCCGAGGCTGCCGGCGGTCTGGAGGTCGAGGGTGACGGGGACGGCGGGGAGCATGGTGCCGGGGGTGGTGCCGGGGCCGCCGGGGCGGTCGGCGGTGCCGAGGCGCAGGGTGAGCGCGTCGGGGTGGCCGGGGCCGCGCTCCCAGAGCCGGGGGCCGGGGCCGACGGCGTTGAGCAGCAGGGTGGCGAGGTCGGGCCAGCGTTCGCGCTGGGCGGCGGTCTGGCGCAGCCGCACCGCGGCGTGGTGGCGTTCGGCGCTCTCCTGGGCGGGCGGCTCGGCGGCGCGGCCGGGCAGCAGGGAGAACAGGCCGCGGCTGCGGCCGGGCGCCGGTTCGGGGGCGGCGGGAGGCTCGACCACGGGCGGTGCGGGCCGGGCCGGGCCGGGGGCGGCGGCGAGCTGGAGGTGGCCGTGGCCGTCGGGGAGGGCGGCGCGGACGGCTCCGGCGGCCTCGGCCGGGTCGGGGGCGGTCACCTGGAGGGTGGACTCGCCGATCCGCAGCACGGCGCAGGGGTCCAGCGGGACGGCGGCTTCCGGCGGACCGGGCGGGACGAGCCGGCCGTCCAGGGTGGTGCCGTTGGTGGAGCCGAGGTCGCGCACGGAGATCCGGCCGTCCTCGCCGAGGTGCAGGGAGAGGTGCAGCCGGGAGACGTCCGGGTCGTCGAGCGGGACGTCGGCCTCGGCGGAGCGGCCGACCCGGATCTCCCGGCCGTGCAGCCGGTGGACGCCGCCGGCGTCGGGGCCGCCGACCACGCGCAGTTCGGCGGCGGCGGGGGTGTCGTCGGGGTCGTCGGCGGTCGGGTCGGGCTCGTTCAGGCTGAGGACGGCGCCGTCGAGCAGCGGGGGGTGGCCGAGCAGGGTGTGCTCGTCGACCCGGTGCGCCCCGGCGTACAGGTGCACGTGGGTGGCGGCCCGCGGCCCGCGCACGCCCACGGCGCCGGCGAGCGCGCCCGCGATGGCGCCGAGCGCGGTGCCGACGGGCGCGGTGACCAGCACGTCCACGTAGGGGATGGCGGAGCCGGCGGCGGACGGGCCGCTGCGCGGTCGGAGGACGGTCAGCCGGATCTGCATCTCGCCCGCGGGTCCCTTCTGCTGGTGTGAAGCCTGGTACCGCTGCCCGGGGCCGTGGGCACCGTTGGGCCACACGAGTGGCGAGTGTCCATCCTGCCATCCGTCGAGGACGGTCCGCGCACCGTACCGGATTTGACGATCTTGCGATCATCGCCGTGGCGGGGGCGACGGGGAGTCAGGTCGACCGCCCTCTCGCGAAGTGCCCAGGGACCTTCCCTAGGGGATCTCCCCCAACCCTTCCCCAGACCGTACGGATGGCCTGTCGAGCACCCCGAAATCCCGAACGGACACCGTTAGAGTGGCCGCAGACACGGGCCCGGCAGGCTCACCGCACCGGCGGAGGAGCGCCCCGCGCGGGCGGCACGGCGAGGAGTGCGACAGGTGCGGCCAGTCGGCAGCAAATATCTGCTGGATGAGACCCTCGGGCGGGGTGCGACCGGGACCGTCTGGCGCGGCGTGGTGCGCGAGGACGTCCAGGTGCCGGGCTGCGTGCCCGGGCAGCGGGTCGCGATCAAGGTGCTGCGCGAGGAGCTGGCCGCCGACCCGGACGTGGTGATGCGCTTCCTGCGCGAGCGCTCGCTGCTGCTGCGGCTGACCCACCCCAACATCGTGCGGGTCCGCGACCTGGTCGTCGAGGGCGAGCTGCTGGCCCTGGTGATGGACCTGGTGGAGGGCCCCGACCTGGCCCGCTACCTGCGTGCCAACGGCCCGTTCAGCCCGATCGCGGGCGCCCTGCTGATGGCCCAGGTCGCGGACGCGCTGGCGGCCAGCCACGCGGACGGGATCGTCCACCGGGACCTCAAGCCGGCCAACGTGCTGCTCGCCTCCACCGTGGTGGACGGCGCCGAGCGGATGCACCCGCTGCTGACCGACTTCGGCATCGCCAGGCTCGCCGACTCCCCGGGCGTCACCCGCACCCACGAGTTCGTCGGCACCCCCGCCTACGTCGCGCCGGAGTCCGCCGAGGGCCGTCCGCAGACCTCCGCGGTGGACGTGTACGGCGCCGGGATCATGCTGTACGAGCTGGTCACCGGCCGCCAGCCGTTCCAGGGCGACAGCGCGCTCGCCGTGCTCCAGGCGCACCTGGCCCAGGAGCCGCAGCGGCCCAGCACCATGCCCGAACCGCTCTGGACGGTGATCGAGCGCTGCCTGCGCAAGGACCCGGCCCAGCGGCCCGGCGCCACCTCGCTGGCCCACGCGCTGCGGGTGGTCGCGGCCGGCGTCGGCGTGCACGCCTCCCCGGTGGCGGTGGACGAGGCGCTGGCGGTCGGCGCCCTGCTGCTGCCGGACCCGCAGCCCACCGCCGTCCCCTCCACCGGATCGCCGCTGCCGCCCGCGACGCTGCCGGGCGCCATGGCCGCCGCGCCGGCGGCCCCGGGCGCCGAGGACCACACCCAGGTGCTGCCGTCGACGCCGCCGCAGTACGACCCGGCCGCGGCGACCCGGGTGATGGGCACCCAGCCGCCGCCGGCGCCCCCGCAGGGCGCCCCGGACCGCACCCGGGTGATGCCGCCCGCCGCCGTGCCGCCGCCCCCGCCCGCGGCGCCGCCGCAGGAGGAGGCGCCGCACCCGTGGCAGACCCAGCTGCGCGCGGCGCGGGACCGCAACCAGCAGACCCAGGTCGGCTACTTCGGTCCGGAGGACTACGAGGACCTCCCGCAGCCGCAGGTCGCCCCGCCGCCGTTCCAGGCCGGGCAGGGCGGACACCCCGGCCACCCCGGCCAGGGCGCCCCGGGCGGCCGCCCCGGGCCGCAGCAGCCCGGCGGCTACCGCCAGTCCCCGCCCCCGCCCGGCTACGCCCAGCGCCCGCCGGTGGCCCCGCCGCCGTACCAGGCGGGCCCGGGCGGTCAGGGCGGTCAGGGCGGTCAGGGTGGTCAGGGTGGCGGCCGACCCGGCCAGGGCGGCCGTCCGCAGCCGCCCGGCGGCTACCGGCAGGCCCCCGCCGGGTACGGGCAGTCGCAGGGCGGCTACCCGCCGCCGCCCGCGCCCACCCCGGTGCCGCGCCGGGCCGAGCCGCCCGCGCCGCAGTACCGCGAGGCCCCGCCGCAGCGCCGCGAGGAGCCGCCGGCACCGGCCCGCCGTGAGCCCGCGCCGGCCCGCGAGCCGCGCCCGCGCAGCCGCAACCGGATGTACATCCCGGGGCTCGGCTGCCTCAAGGGCTGCCTGATGGTGCTGCTGGTGCTGGCCGTGGCCGGGGTGGCGCTGTGGAACTTCACGCCGCTGCCGCAGTACTGGGACAACGTCGTGGGCTGGTTCGACTCGGCGCGCGGCTGGGTGAACAGCCTCTTCGGCAAGTAGCGCCGTCCGGACCGGCACGAATGCGGATCCGGACCGGCGCGAACGCGGATCCGGGCCGGGGCCTGAGCCGATCCGGGCTCAGGTCCGTCCCGGACGGCAATATTGACGCTATGTCGACAATTCGAGAGATTTCTCGGCCGGGACTCCCGCTCAGGGCCCCCCGGGCGGCCCCCGCGGGGCCTCCGGACGCGTAGGTTGGTCGCTGTTGTCCCGCCCCACCGAGCGCGCCGGACCCCCGGAGCGCTCCCGCGCCGCCCACGGAGCAGCATTGGCACGCAAGATCGGCAGCCGGTACACCGTCCACCAGGTGATCGGCCGGGGTTCGGCCGGGACGGTCTGGCTCGGCGAGGGGCCCGATGGCCCGGTGGCGGTCAAGCTGCTGCGCGAGGACCTCGCCGCCGACCAGGTGCTGGTCGGCCGCTTCGTCCAGGAGCGCACCGCGCTGACCAGCCTCGACCACCCCCGGGTGGTCGGTGTGCGCGACATGGTGGTGGACGGCAGCGACCTCGCCCTGGTGATGGAGCTCGTCCAGGGCACCGACCTGCGCTCCCGGCTGGAACGGGACGGCGCGCTGGCGCCGCAGACCGCCGCCTCGATCATCGCCGACGTCGCCGACGGCCTGGCCGCCGCGCACGCCGCCGGCATCGTCCACCGCGACGTCAAGCCGGAGAACGTCCTGCTCGACCTCGCAGCCGCCCCCGGACCGGGCGGCGCCCCGCGCGCCAAGCTCACCGACTTCGGCGTGGCCCGCCTGGTCGACGCCCCGCGCCGCACCCGGGCCACCCGGATCATCGGCACCCCCGACTACCTCGCCCCCGAGATCATCGAGGGCCTGGAGCCGCGCGCCGCCGTCGACATCTACGCCCTCGCCACCGTGCTGTACGAGCTGCTGGCCGGCTTCACCCCGTTCGGCGGCGGCCACACCGGCGCGGTGCTGCGCCGGCACGTCACCGAGCAGGTCCCGCCGATCCCGGGCCTGCCGGACGGGCTGTGGCGGATCATCTCGGAGTGCCTGGCGAAAGCCCCCGCGTCCCGGCTGCGCGCAGCCGAGCTGGCCGCCCGGCTGCGCGAGCAGCTGCCCTCGCTGGCCGGTCTGCCGGTGCTCGCCGTGCCCGGCCAGGGCCGCGCCCCCGCCGAGGAGCAGCTGAGCCCCGGCGAGGCCGTCTACGCCGAGATCGACGCCGCCCCCGGCACCCACAAGCGCCGGCGCGGCCCGGCCGTCCCGCTGGTGCCCGGCGCGGCCCCGGACTCCACCCGGGACACCCACACCAGCCTGCGCCGCCCGTCCGCCGACGAGCTGGCCGCGTACGCGCTCGAGTCCCGCGCCCAGCGCGTCGCCCCGGGCCACCGCCGGGACCGCCAGGCCCTGCTGCGCCGCCGCCGGCTGCTGGCCGTGCTGATCGCCACCGTGCTGCTGCTGGCGGGCGCCGCCGCGGCCTGGACGGCCTTCGCGGCCACCGTCCCGGACGGCGGCCACCCGACCCGTCCGGCGGTGTCGGGCACGGCCCCGCGGGCGCCGTAGCCGCGGCCGCGGCCGCATCCGTACGACGACGGTGACCGCGCCCGTGACTCCGGGGAAATCGGGGGTGTCGTCATGACCACTCCCGGAACCATTACCCTGGGGGCGTGGCAGCCGTCGATCCTTCCGAAGAGCTCAAGAACCTCGATACGACCATGGGGTCGATCGAGGCCGTCCTCGACCTGGACAAGATCCGGGCCGACATCGCGGTCCTGGAGGAGGAGGCAGCCGCCCCCACCCTGTGGGACGACGTCGCGAACGCGCAGAAGGTGACCAGCCGGCTCTCCTTCCTCCAGGGCGAACTGCGCCGGGTCGAGGGCCTGCGCAGCCGCATCGACGACCTGGGCGTGCTGTTCGAGCTCGCCGAGGCCGAGGACGACGCGGACACCCGCGCCGAGGCCGAGGTCGAGCTCGTCGCCCTCCAGAAGGCGGTCGAGGAGCTGGAGGTCCGCACCCTCCTGTCCGGCGAGTACGACGCCCGCGAGGCGCTGATCAACATCCGTGCCGAGGCCGGTGGCGTGGACGCCGCCGACTTCGCCGAGCAGCTCATGCGCATGTACCTGCGCTGGGCCGAGCGGCACGGGTACCCCACCGAGGTGTACGACACCTCGTACGCCGAAGAGGCCGGCATCAAGTCCGCGACCTTCACCGTGAAGGCGCCGTACGCCTACGGCACCCTCTCGGTCGAGCAGGGCACCCACCGCCTGGTCCGCATCTCCCCGTTCGACAACCAGGGCCGCCGGCAGACCTCCTTCGCCGGCGTCGAGGTCCTCCCGGTCGTCGAGCAGGCCGACCACGTCGACATCGACGAGGGCGACCTGCGGGTGGACGTCTACCGCGCCTCCGGCCCCGGCGGCCAGGGCGTCAACACCACCGACTCGGCGGTGCGCATCACGCACCTCCCGACCGGCATCGTGGTCTCCTGCCAGAACGAGCGCTCGCAGATCCAGAACAAGGCGTCCGCGATGAACGTCCTCCAGGCCAAGCTGCTGGAGCGGCGCCGCCAGGAGGAGAAGGCGGCGATGGACGCGCTCAAGGACAGCGGCAGCTCCTGGGGCAACCAGATGCGCTCCTACGTGCTGCACCCGTACCAGATGGTGAAGGACGTCCGCACCGCGTTCGAGGCCGGCAACCCGCAGGCCGTGCTGGACGGCGACATCGACGGCTTCATCGAGGCCGGAATCCGCTGGCGCAAGCAGCGCGAGACCAGCGCCGAGTAAGTCACCGCGTAGTCACCGAACGACGCAGAAGGCCCCCGACCGCAGCGGTCGGGGGCCTTCCCGTGTGTCCGGAAGGGTCAGGCCAGTGCCTGCCGGGCGATCAGCGCCACCGCGAGCAGGCCGGCCAGCAGGGCCAGCAGCATCGCGGGGGAGAGCGCGGCGAACGGGCTCTGCTGCTCCTGAAGTCGGGCCCGGTTGGCCCGGCACACCGGGCAACGCCCGTCGCTGACGCGGCCGTTGCAGTTGGCGCACACCAGATGGTCGCAGGTCATGCGATCTCCTCCTCGCTGCTATTGCCAACGCACCGGACGGGGCTTTGGTTCCATGCGCTGCCCTGTACGGGGGAGCGGCCGTGACACGGTCGCCCCTCCACTCTGCCAGGTTCCGGCGGTTCCGGCTCCCGGGCTGTGAGATGCCCCCTGATATTCGGGACATAAGCGGACATTCTCTCCCATGGTCGGGTCGTTGTCACGGGCGGTCCCTGCGGGCCGGTCGCCGATTCGCGTATGGTCCGAGTCCGGGAGCGGCCCTCTGCGCTCCTTTCGCCCGCCCCCGGGCCGGGCCTCCGGGGCGGACCGACCGAGGACTGGCGCCGCCTAGGATGGCCTCCGTGATGCAGCCGTGATCAGATTCGACAACGTCTCCAAGACCTATCCCAAGCAGAACCGTCCCGCCCTGGACAACGTCTCGCTGGAGATCGAGAAGGGTGAGTTCGTCTTCCTGGTCGGCTCGTCCGGCTCGGGAAAGTCCACCTTCCTGCGCCTGTGCCTGCGCGAGGAGCGCCCCAGCACCGGTGCGGTGCACGTCCTGGGCAAGGACCTCGGCAAGCTGTCCAACTGGAAGGTGCCGCACATGCGCCGCCAGCTGGGCACCGTCTTCCAGGACTTCCGCCTGCTGCCGAACAAGACGGTCGCGCAGAACGTCGCCTTCGCCCTCGAGGTGATCGGCAAGCCCAAGAGCGCCATCAACAAGGTGGTGCCCGAGGTGCTGGAGCTGGTCGGCCTCGGCGGCAAGGAGGACCGCATGCCGGGCGAGCTGTCCGGTGGTGAGCAGCAGCGCGTGGCGATCGCCCGCGCCTTCGTGAACCGCCCGATGCTGCTCATCGCGGACGAGCCCACGGGCAACCTCGACCCGCAGAACTCGGTCGGCATCATGAAGCTGCTCGACCGCATCAACCGCACCGGCACCACGGTGCTGATGGCCACCCACGACCAGGCCATCGTCGACCAGATGCGCAAGCGCGTCATCGAGCTCGACAAGGGGCTGCTCGTCCGCGACCAGGCCCGCGGCGTCTACGGGTACCAGCACTGACCGACCGGCGCTGACCCGTAGGGCCGTCGGCCCGGCCCGCCAGACCAGAGCAGTACCGACCCTGGAGTTGTTTCCGCATGCGTGCCCAGTTCGTCCTGTCGGAGATCGGTGTGGGTCTCCGACGCAACCTGACCATGACCATCGCGGTCGTGGTCAGTGTCGCGCTCTCCCTCGCCCTCGCCGGTTCCTCGCTCCTGGTCCGCGACCAGGTGAACTCCATGAAGGGGTACTGGTACGACAAGGTCGAGGTGAGCATCTACTTCTGCACCAAGGCGGACGCCCGGAACTCGCCCCAGTGCGACAAGGGCGCGGCCACCGACCAGCAGGTCCAGGACATCAAGGACCAGCTGGACAAGATGACCTCGGTGGTCCAGTCCTCGACCTACGAGAGCTCGGCCGAGGCGTACAAGCACTGGAAGGAGATGAACCCGGACAACCCGCTCATCTCCGTCCTGGGCCCGGACGCCATGCCGCAGTCCTGGCGGGTCAAGCTCAACGACCCGACCAAGTACGACGTGATCCAGAGCGCCTTCGCCGGCAAGCCGGGCGTCAAGTCGGTCGAGGACCAGCGGAAGATCCTGGAGAACCTGTTCGGCCTGCTGAACGGCCTCCAGACGGCGGCCTTCGTGATCATGGTGCTGATGCTGTTCGTCGCCCTGCTGCTGATCGTCAACACTGTCCGGGTGTCGGCGTACAGCCGACGGCGCGAGACCGGGATCATGCGCCTGGTCGGTGCCTCGAACTTCTACGTCCAGATGCCGTTCATCGCCGAGGCGGCCTTCTCGGCGCTGCTCGGCGCGGTGATGGCCTCCGGGCTGCTGATCGGCGGGCACTTCTTCGTCCAGAACTGGCTGGCCGACCGGGTGCAGTTCATCCACTTCATCGGGCTCGGCTCGGTGCTCGCGGTGATACCGCTGCTGATCGTGGTGGGTATGGGCATGGCCGGTGTCGCGGCGTTCTTCACGCTGCGCAAGTACCTCAAGGTCTGATCCCGGACCGCCTCGACGGCCCCGGACGGCACTGCGCCGTCCGGGGCCGTCGGCGTTCCGGGGGTCTTCGTTCCGGTTCGTCCCGTGCGGAGCGGTGTCTACACTCCGGTGCCATGCTGCAAACTCCGCGCAGGGCCCGCCAGGTGGCCGCGCTCAGCCTGGTGTTCGGCGCCGTGCTGCTGGCCGGCGCGGCCACCGGGGCCTGGGGCGACCCGGGCGACCCGCCGCACCACCCCTCCGCCGACACCGTCCGGGCCGGCGGCGGGCTCCCGGCGGACCCGGCCGGCGCCGCCCTGTCCGAGCAGCAGGCCGAGCACCTGCTGGCGGCCGGCGGCGACCGCTGGGGCGCGTACTACAGCGCCCAGGAGTACGCGGAGTTCAGCCAGGGCCTGGACGGCCGGTACCCGGGCGTCGGCCTCTCGGTCGGCCGCGGCCAGGACGGCGTCACCGAGGTCTCCCAGGTCGCGCCGGGCGGCCCGGCCGCCACGGCCGGGATCGCCCCCGGCGACCGGCTCGTGCGGATCGGCGGGGACCAGGCCGACCACCTGCCGGTCACCGAGGTGGTCGCGCGGCTGCGCGGCCAGGGCGAGGAGCGCCGGGCGGGCTCCGAGGTCACCCTGGCCGTCCGGCGCGGTGAGGGGCAGGAGCGCGAACTGCGGCTGCGGCGCGTGCTGCTGGACAGCCGGCAGGTCACCGCGGAGCAGCTGGGCAAGGGTGTGCTGCGGGTGACCGTGCGCGCCTTCACCAGCGGCGTGGCCGACCAGGTGCGCGCCGCCCTGCGCGCCCCGCACACCGGCGTGGTGCTCGATCTGCGCGCCAACTCCGGCGGGTTGGTCGACGAGGCGGCCGAGACCGCCGGGATCTTCCTGGACGGCGGAGCGGTCGGCTCGTACCAGGAGCGCGGCGGGACCAGGGAGTTGACCGCCCCGCCCGGCGGCGACCAGCGCACCCCGCTGGTGCTGCTGGTGGACGGCGGCACGATGAGCGCCGCCGAACTGCTGGCCGGCGCCCTCCAGGACCGCAGCCGCGCCGTGGTGGTGGGCTCGCGGACCTTCGGCAAGGGCACCGTCCAGCAGCCCAGCCGGCTCGCCGACGGCGCCGTGCTGGAACTGACCGTCGGCCGCTACTACACCCCGGCCGGCCGCTCCCTGGACGGCACCGGCCTCACCCCCGACGTCCCGGCGGGATCGGGCGAGGAGGCCGACGCCCTCGCCCTGCGGGTCCTCTCGGGGCTCGGCACCCGCGCCTGAAGCCCGGCGCCCGGCCCAAAAGCAGCTGCCCGATCCGGCGTCGAAGTGCGAGAATGGCCGCGCTATGGCAAAGGAAACCGGACAGAAGCTGATCGCGCAGAACAAGAAGGCGCGACACGAGTACACGATCCTCGACACCTACGAGTGCGGCCTCGTGCTCACCGGCACCGAGGTCAAGTCACTGCGCGAGGGGCGGGCCAACCTGGTCGACGGCTACGCCTACATCCAGAACCACGAGGCGTGGATCGACAACGTCTTCATCCCCGAGTACACCCAGGGGACGTGGACCAACCACGCGGCCCGGCGCAAGCGCAAGCTGCTGCTGCACAAGCTGGAGATCCGCAAGATCGAGACCAAGGTCCGCGACGCGGGTCACACCCTGGTCCCGCTCTCGCTGTACTTCAAGGACGGCCGGGTGAAGCTCGAACTGGCGCTCGCGGTCGGCAAGAAGCTCTACGACAAGCGCCAGACGCTGCGCGAGAAGCAGGACACCCGCGAGACGGCCCGCGCGGTGGCGGCGGCACGCCGGCGCCAGGGTTAATCCGCTGGACCCTCGCCCGTCGCCTCGCGTACTATGGCGCAAGCAACACGGACGATCACCGTCCGAGCTGTTTCTCAACAAAACATGGGGATGATCGGTTTCGACAGGGGATGTTGAAACAGGGGAAGCGAGCCGAGGAACGCGGCAATGATCTCGTTAACCACGTGTCGCAAAAAAATAATCGCCAACACTAAGCGCGATTCCCAGCAGTTCGCTCTCGCTGCCTAATAAGCACCGATAGCGCTTGGGTGTCAGACCGGGGGGTTCCCGACCCGGACCCTGGCATAATCTAGGGAACTCAACCGTCCGCCCGGGCTGCGAGGGCGGATGGGAAATCAAACAGCAGCTGGGCCTGTTGGCGGCTTGTCCGTGTGACCGCCAGGGCCGAGAAAAGCACAGCGGACTGCGCTCGGAGAAGCCCTGAATTGACTCCACTGGACCCGGGTTCGATTCCCGGCATCTCCACCACCCCATGTTCACACCGAAGGCCGTTCTCCGCTCCAGGCGGAGGGCGGCCTTCGATTTTTGTACGTTCCGGAGCAGCGCGGCCGGGGGGTCGCGGCGTAGGATCATCCGTCCGCTCGTTTTCCGGAGCCGGATTCCGCCGCAACCACCGAGGCCATGCAGAGCAACACGGACACCACCCCCACGGCCGATCACGAGACCGTCCGCACGCGCGAGATCGCCGGTGAGCAGCAGCACCTCGACACCGTCTACCACCGGTTGGAGGAGAAGCTCGCCGAGGCCGAGTACATCCTGGAGGACGCCGCCAAGCGGGTCCAGGTCGGCACCCCCGGCGCGCTCGCCGAACGCGACGCCCAGGTCTACCGGGCCGGCGCCCACCTCCAGCGCCTGAACAGCGAGTTCGAGGACTTCCTGTTCGGCCGGATCGACCTCCAGCGGGCCGACGCGCCGGAGGAGCACGGCATCCCGTCGAACACCCCGCTCGACCCGGCCGACCCGGCCGTCGCCGAGACCCTCCACATCGGCCGCCTCGGCGTGCTGGACGCCGAGTACGGTCCGCTGGTGATCGACTGGCGCGCGCCCGCCGCCGCCCCGTTCTACCGCGCCACCCCCGTCGAGCCGGGCCGGGTGATCCGCCGCCGGGTGATCCGCTCCAAGGGTCGCAAGGTGATCGGCGTCGAGGACGACCTGCTGCGCCCCGACCTCACCCCCACCCTGGACGGCGAGGAGCTGGCCGTGGTCGGCGACGGCGCGCTGATGGCCTCGCTGGGCCGCGCCCGCAGCCACTCGATGCGCGACATCGTCTCCTCCATCCAGAGGGAGCAGGACGAGGTGATCCGCGCCGCCGCCGCGGGCGCCACCCTGGTCACCGGCGGCCCCGGCACCGGCAAGACCGCCGTCGCCCTGCACCGCGCCGCCTACCTGCTCTACCAGGACCGCCGCCGCTACGCCGGGGGCATCCTGGTGGTCTCGCCGACCCCGCTGCTGGTGTCCTACACCGAGGGCGTGCTGCCCGCGCTGGGCGAGGAGGGCCAGGTCGCCATCCGGGCGGTCGGCTCGCTGGTGGACGGCATCGAGGCGGGCACCTACGACACCCCCGAGGCGGCCCGAGTCAAGGGCTCGGCCCGGATGGTGCACCTGCTGCGCCGGGCCGCCCGCGCGGCGCTGGAGCTGGGCGCGCCGCAGGAGCTGAAGGTCGTCGCCCGCGGCGAGGTGCTGAAGCTGGACGCCTCCCGGCTGAAGGCCGTGCGCGGCAACGTGGTGGGCTCCGGCGGCACCCCGCTGAACCTGCTGCGCCCGCGCGCCCGCAGGCTGCTGCTGGACGCCCTGTGGCAGCAGGCCACCCGGGACCTGCCGAAGCCCACTGACCACTACGCCCGGGAGCAGCGCCAGGAGGAGAAGGAGTCCTTCGACGAGTACGTCTCGGACGAGGCGTCGTTCCTGGGCTTCCTGGACGCCTGGTGGCCGGCGCTGACCCCGCGCGGGGTGCTCGGCACGCTGCGCCAGCACCGGCACATCAACCGGATCGCCCGCCGCGCCGTCACCCCGGACGAGGCCAGGCTGCTGGCCGCCTCCTGGCGCCACCTGTCCGCGCAGGGCGAGGGCGCGCTGTCCGCGCACGACGTCGCGCTGGTCGACGAGCTCCAGGTGCTGCTCGGCGAGCCGGCCCGCCCGAAGGTCCGCGAGGTGGACGCGGTGGACCTGCTGAGCGGCCTGGATGAGGTCACCACCTTCGCCGACCGCAGCACCCGCCAGCGGGACCGCCAGCCGGTCGAGCGCAAGGAGTACGCGCACGTCATCGTGGACGAGGCGCAGGACCTCACCCCGATGCAGTGGCGGATGATCGGCCGCCGGTCCCGGATGGCCACCTGGACGATCGTCGGCGACCCGGCGCAGTCCTCCTGGCCGTTCCCGCAGGAGGCCCAGGCCGCGCTGGACGAGGTGCTCTCCGGCAAGCCGCGTCGCCGCTTCACGCTGACCGTGAACTACCGCAACCCGGCCGAGATCGCCGAGGTCGCGGCGAAGGTGTTGGCGCTGGCCGCGCCGGGCACCCCGTCGCCGAGCGCGGTGCGCCACGTCGGTGTGGAGCCGCGCTTCGCGGCCACCACCGACCCCTCGCCGGAGGCCTTCGGCAAGGCCGCCCGGGCCGAGCTGGAGCGGCTGCTGGCCGAGGTGGACGGCACCGTGGCGATCGTTGTGCCGATGGACCGCCGGGAGGAGGCGGCCGGCTGGGTCGAGGGCCTGGGCGAGCGCGTGGTGGCGCTGGGCAGCCTGGAGGCCAAGGGCCTGGAGTACGACGCGACGGTGGTGGCCGACCCGACCGGCATCGCCGGCGAGTCGGAGGCCGGCCTGCGGGTGCTGTACGTGGCGCTGACCCGCGCGACCCAGCGGCTGACCGTGCTCTCCGGACCGGACGACCTGCCGGACGCGGCCGGCGTGCCCGCGCTGCTGCACGGCTGACGGTTCCCGAGGCCCACGGAAGAAGGCCCCCCACCGGATGGTGAGGGGCCTTCAGACGTTTAGTACACCGACCCGCCATGCTCGCCTCGCGGCAAGTGGTCCCTCGAAGGGACGAAGGTTGGGCCCGGGGGCTTGGATCGAGCCGGTGCCTGTCCAATGTAACGCATCGGCCGGGAGAGGCAAGGAGTGAGCGGGGGAGAGCGAGGGCCGCCGGACGGGATTGTCGGATCCGCACACTCAATGAACGTTATTTCTGGCTTCCCCCAGGAAGGTGCGACGATCGAGGTCTAGCACGCGTAGGCGATGCCTTCAACAAAATGTTGAGCCTGCGGGACGGACGGAAGAAGGAAGCGTCGATGGCGACGGTGCCCAGTGTCTCCAACTCGATCACGGTACGGCTGGAGGTCCCGGCCCGGGGCAACGCCGTCAGTGCGATCACCACGGCCGTGGAGTCCTCCGGCGGTTCGGTGACCGGTCTCGACGTCACCGCCTCCGGCCTGGAGGCGCTGCGGATCGACGTCACGGTGGCGGCCTCCTCGGTCGCGCACGGCGAGGAGATCGTCGAGAAGCTGCGCGCCATCGACGGCGTGTCGATCGGCAAGGTCTCGGACCGCACCTTCCTGATGCACCTCGGCGGCAAGATCGAGATGTCCTCCAAGCTGCCGATCCGCAACCGTGACGACCTCAGCATGATCTACACCCCGGGTGTCGCCCGCGTCTGCATGGCGATCGCGGAGAACCCCGAGGACGCCCGCCGCCTGACCATCAAGCGCAACAGCGTCGCCGTGGTCACCGACGGCTCGGCGGTGCTGGGCCTGGGCAACATCGGCCCGGAGGCCGCGCTGCCGGTCATGGAGGGCAAGGCGGCCCTGTTCAAGCGCTTCGCCGGGATCGACGCCTGGCCGATCTGCCTGGACACCCAGGACACCGACGAGATCGTCGCCATCGTCAAGGCGATCGCCCCGGGCTTCGCGGGGATCAACCTGGAGGACATCTCCGCGCCGCGCTGCTTCGAGATCGAGGCCCGGCTGCGCGAGGCCCTGGACATCCCGGTCTTCCACGACGACCAGCACGGCACCGCGATCGTGGTGCTGGCCGCCCTCACCAACGCGCTGAAGGTGGTCGGCAAGGAGATCGGCGACATCCGCGTGGTGATGTCCGGCGCCGGCGCCGCCGGCACCGCGATCCTCAAGCTGCTGATGGCGGCCGGCGTCGAGCACGCCACCGTGGCGGACGTGCACGGCGTGGTCCACCTGGGCCGCGAGGACCTCACCGAGAGCCTGCGCTGGATCGCCGAGCACACCAACCGCTCGGGCCGCACCGGCACCCTCAAGGAGGCCGTGGCGGGCGCCGACGTCTTCATCGGCGTCTCGGCCCCGAACGTCCTGGACGGCGACGACCTGGCCACCATGGCCGAGGACGCGATCGTCTTCGCGCTGGCCAACCCGGACCCGGAGGTCGACCCGGCCATCGCCCGGCAGACCGCCGCCGTGGTCGCCACCGGCCGCAGCGACTTCCCGAACCAGATCAACAACGTGCTGGTCTTCCCGGGCGTCTTCCGCGGCCTGCTGGACGCCCAGAGCCGCACCGTCAACACCGAGATGATGATCGCCGCCGCCCGGGCGCTGGCCACCACCGTGGCCGACGACGAGCTGAACGCCAACTACATCATCCCGAGCGTGTTCCACAAGGACGTGGCCAAGACCGTCGCCTCCGCGGTGCGCGAGGCGGCCCTCGCGGGGGCCCAGGAGGCCCCGGCGCCGGCCCGTCCGACCCCCGGCATCGTCGGCACCCTCGACACCGCCGCGTTCCCCACCGTCAAGCTCTGACGGCCGGATCGGGCGACGTGTCGTAGACCGCTCAAATGTACGAATAGTGAGCATACCTGCCCAGCCCGCCCCGAACCCTTGCGACACAAGGGCGAGGGGCGTGTTTGGGCTTGTCAGTCGTAGGGCGTACCGTAGCCCTGCACGGGGCAGGCGTGTCCGACAAGTACGGAACGTCCCCCTGGTCTTCCGGCGTGTCCTCCCGACCGCCGCCCGCGCCCGGTCCGCCGGAGCCGACGGAGCGTCACACCTCCAACGGGCGGGCGATGTTCGGGCGGCTGGGCCGGGGCCCGATTGGCTTTCTCGGGGCCGGTCGGGGCAGGATTCGTATCCAGGCGGGCGGGCGGGCCTTCGACGGCTCCGGCGCGCGGCATCGGGTGCGGACCCGGCCTGCGACCACGCATTGCCTGCATGAGCACAGTGTGCGGACCTGCGGCCCATCCGGGTGCCCCCCGGTGGGAGCACCGATGGGCCCCCGCGCACCGCAAGCGAACAGACCACAGGAGTACACATGAACCGCAGTGAGCTGGTGGCCGCGCTGTCCGAGCGCGCCGAGGTGACCCGCAAGGACGCCGACGCCGTTCTGGCCGCCTTCGCCGAGATCGTCGGCGAGGTCGTCGCCAAGGGCGACGAGAAGGTCACCATCCCCGGTTTCCTGACCTTCGAGCGCACCCACCGCGCTGCCCGCACCGCCCGCAACCCGCAGACCGGCGAGCCGATCCAGATCGCCGCGGGCTACAGCGCCAAGGTGAGCGCCGGCTCCAAGCTGAAGGAAGCCGCCAAGGGCGCTGCCTGAGCCACCCCTTGAACGCCCGAGAGGCCGGGCTCCCCGCTGGGGAGCCCGGCCTCTCGCCGTTGTACCGGGGCTGTGTCTGTCAGGAGTCGGCGCTGGGGAGCCCGGCCTCTCGCCGTTGTACCGGGGCTGTGTCTGCCAGGAGTCGGCGCTGGGGAGCCCGGCCTCTCGCCGTTGTACCGGGGCTGTGTCTGTCAGGAGTCGGCGCTGGGGAGCCCGGCCTCTCGCCGTCGTGTCAGGACCGTCAGGCCTCGACCAGCTGCTCGCTGGGCAGCTCGACGTGGGCGCCGAGGTCCCGCAGCTTGTCCATGAAGTTCTCGTAGCCGCGGTTGATCAGGTCGATGCCGTGCACGGTCGAGGTGCCCTCGGCCGCCAGCGCCGCGATCAGGTACGAGAAGCCGCCGCGCAGGTCCGGGATGACCAGCTCGGAGCCGATCAGCTTGGACGGGCCGGAGACGACCGCGGAGTGCAGGAAGTTGCGGGCGCCGAAGCGGCACGGGGTGGCGCCCAGGCACTCGCGGTAGAGCTGGATGTGCGCGCCCATCTGGTTCAGCGCGCCGGTGAAGCCGAGCCGCGACTCGTACACCGTCTCGTGGATGATCGACAGGCCGGTGGCCTGGGTCAGCGCGACCACCAGCGGCTGCTGCCAGTCGGTCTGGAAGCCCGGGTGCACGTCGGTCTCCAGGGCGATGGCCTTGAGCTCGCCGCCCGGGTGCCAGAAGCGGATGCCCTCGTCGTCCACCTCGAAGGCGCCGCCGACCTTCCGGAAGGTGTTCAGGAAGGTCATCATCTCCAGCTGGCGGGCGCCGCGGACGTAGATGTCGCCCTTGGTGGCCAGCGCCGCGCAGGCCCAGGAGGCCGCCTCCAGGCGGTCCGGCAGCGCGCGGTGGTTGTAGCCGTTCAGCTCGTCCACACCGGTGATCAGGATCGTCCGGTCGGTGCCCAGCGTGATGATCGCACCCATCTTCTGCAGCACGCAGATCAGATCGACGATCTCCGGCTCGATGGCCGCGTTGCGCAGCTCGGTGACGCCCTCGGCGAGGACGGCGGTGAGCAGCACCTGCTCGGTCGCGCCGACCGAGGGGTACGGCAGCTCGATCTTGGTGCCGCGCAGCCGCTGCGGGGCGACCAGGTAGGTGCCCTGCGGGTGCTTCTCGATGGTGGCGCCGAACTGGCGCAGCACCTCGAAGTGGAAGTCGACGGGGCGGCCGCCGATGTCGCAGCCGCCGAGGCCGGGGATGAAGGCGTGGCCGAGGCGGTGCAGCAGCGGGCCGCAGAACAGGATCGGGATCCGCGAGGAGCCGGCGTGCGCGTCGATGTCGGCGACATTGGCGCTCTCGACGTGCGAGGGGTCGAGGATCAGCTCGCCGTCCTCGTCACCGGTGCGCACGGTCACGCCGTGCAGCTGCAGCAGGCCGCGGACCACCTTGACGTCACGGATGTCCGGGACGTTGCGCAGTCTGCTGGGGCCCTGCCCGAGGAGGGCGGCGACCATGGCCTTGGGCACCAGGTTCTTCGCACCGCGGACGCGGATCTCGCCTTCGAGCGGGTTTCCGCCATGGACCAGCAGGACGTCGTCGGTCATCGTTCTCGCAATCCGGGGTGCCAGAGGAGTGGGGAAGGGGGCTCCGGGAGAGAGCCGGTGGTGGACCGGTCGTACGGGCGCGCTCGGACCCCCGGCGAAACCGAGTCGGCACCGTGAAGGGCGTCCACCAGACGTAGATGGTAGTAGGCGCGCCGTTGGTTCCCGTGAGCCTCTCCCGTGATGGTGCTCTCTCCGTGCCCGCGCCCGCCCCCCGGTACGGCCGTACGGGTGTTCGTCGCGGTGGCCGGTTTCCGGGCGTTGCGGTGTCCGAGCGGTGCCGTTCTGCGGGATCATGTGGGCATGACGGCGGCCCATTCGCACGGAGGCCGGTCCCACACCGGCAGTCTGCTCGTCGCGACGCCCCTGCTCACCGACCCGAACTTCGCGCGGGCGGTGGTGCTGCTCCTCGACCACGACGTCGAGGGGGCGCTCGGCGTGGTCCTCAACCGGCCGACACCGGTCGAGGTGGGAAGTGTGCTGGACGGCTGGAACAGACTCGTCGGACAGCCCGCCGTGGTGTTCCAGGGCGGCCCGGTGGCGCTGGACTCGGCGCTCGGCCTCGCGGTGGCCCCGGGGGAGCCCGGCACCGGCGAGCCGCTCGGCTGGCGCCGGGTGCACGGCGCGATCGGTCTGGTGGACCTGGAGGCGCCGCCCGAGGTGCTGGCCGGCGAGCTGGGCAGCCTGCGGATCTTCGCCGGGTACGCCGGCTGGTCGCCGGGGCAGCTGGAGGCGGAGCTGGAGAGCGGCGCCTGGTACCTGGTGGACTGCGAGCCCGGGGACGTCTCCAGCCCCGAGCCGGAGCGGCTCTGGCGCTCGGTTCTGCGCCGCCAGCGGGGCCCGCTCGCCCTGCTGGCGACCTACCCGGACGACCCGACGATGAACTGAGCCGACCGGCCCGGTGCGGCGACACTGGCCGGGTTTCCGGGGGCGCCCATAGACTTGGCACCCATGAGCACTCTTGAGCCCGAGCGCGGCCTCGGCACCGGCACCCTGGTCGAGCCCGTCCCGCAGGTGTCCAACGGGGACGGCGACCACGAGCGCTTCGCGCACTACGTCCAGAAGGACAAGATCATGGAGAGCGCGCTCTCCGGGTCTCCCGTGGTGGCGCTCTGCGGCAAGGTGTGGGTGCCCGGTCGCGACCCGAAGAAGTACCCGGTCTGCCCGATGTGCAAGGAGATCTACGACGGCATCGGCAAGCCGCAGGGCGGCGACGGCGACGGCGGCGGCAAGTAGTCCGCGGCGCTCCGCGCGACGCCGTTTTGCATAGCACCCGGTTTCCTGGGTGGTCTATGCCAATCGGCCCAGGCGTGGGCAGGATGTCGGAATGGACCTCATTCCCGCACCTTCGAGTGCCGCCCGCCGCCCGGACGAGGACTATCCGCTCGACGCCATCACGACGCTGACCGCACCCCCCGCGCTGGCGGACGCCGAGCGCTGGCTGCGGGCCGCCCTGTCCGCCGCCACCGGGCTGCCGCTCGGCCCGGGCCGGCCGGGCGCTGGCATCGAGCTGGTGCAGGACGCGACGCTCGCCGCCGAGGCGTACCGGCTCACGGTGCGCCCCGGCCACGCCCTGCTCGCCGCGGGAGGGCCGGCGGGCGCGTTGTGGGGCGCGCAGACCCTGCGGCAGCTGCTCGGGCCGGACGCCTACCGGCGGTCGCCGCTGCGCCGCGAGGGCTGGGTGCTGCCCGGTGCCGACATCGAGGACGCCCCCCGGTTCGGCTGGCGCGGCGCGCTGCTCGACGTTGCCCGGCACTTCCTGCCCAAGTCGGACGTGCTGCGCTTCGTCGACCTGCTGGCCGCGCACAAGCTGAACGTGCTGCACCTGCACCTGACCGACGACCAGGGGTGGCGGGTCGAGATCAAGCGCTACCCGAGGCTGACCGAGCGCGGTGCCTGGCGGGACCGCTCCATGGTCGGCTACCGGGCCGGGCAGCGCCGCGACGACCGCCCGCACGGCGGCTACTACACCCAGGACGACCTGCGCGAGATCGTCGCCTACGCGGCCGCCCGCGGGGTCACCGTCGTCCCGGAGATCGACCTGCCCGGCCACACCCAGGCCGCCGTCGCCGCCTACCCCGAGCTGGGCAACACCGACGTGGTGGACACCGCCGCGCTCGGGGTCTGGACCGACTGGGGGGTGAGCCACAACGTGCTCAACGCCTCCGAGGAGACCCTGCGCTTCTTCGAGGGCGTGCTGGAGGAGGTCCTGGAGCTCTTCCCGTCCGAGTTCGTCCACCTCGGCGGCGACGAGTGCCCCAAGGAGCAGTGGAAGGACAGCGCCGCCGCGCAGGCCCGGATCCGCGAGCTGGGCCTGGCCAACGAGGACGAGCTGCAGAGCCACCTCATCCGGCACTTCGACCGCTGGCTGGCCGAGCGCGGCCGCCGGCTGATCGGCTGGGACGAGATCCTGGAGGGCGGGCTCGCCCCGGGCGCCGCCGTCTCCTCCTGGCGCGGCTTCGGCGGCGGGATCGCCGCCGCGAAGGCCGGGCACGACGTGGTGATGTGCCCCGAGCAGCACGTCTACTTCGACCACCGGCAGGCGGACGGACCGGACGAGCCGATCCCGGTCGGCTTCGTGCGCACGCTGGAGGACGTCTACCGGTTCGAGCCGGTCCCCGCGCAGCTGGACGAGACCGCCGCCCGGCACGTGATCGGCACCCAGGCCAACCTGTGGAGCGAGTTCATGGACAGCGCCAGGGACATCGACTACCGGGCCTTCCCCCGGCTGGTCGCCTTCGCCGAGGTCGCCTGGTCCGAGCTGCCCGCCGCGCCGGCCGAGCGGGACTACGCCGGTTTCGAGCAGCGGTTGACGACCCACCTGAAGGTGTTGGACGCGCTCGGCGTCGAGTACCGCCCGGCGGACGGGCCGCACCCCTGGCAGCGCTGGCCCGGAGTGGCCGGCCGGCCGATCGAGGGCCCTCCGCCGGTGCGCTAGTCCTACTCACCGGGAACTTCTGAGCGGTCATCCGACGTCAAGAACTGATGAACATCTGCCCTGGCCCGTAGCGGGACGGGGCAGATACCGCCCGGTATCAGTCCCAATCGGGCAGTCCCGTTCACCGGTCCCGAGATGATCATCGAGCATTGTGTGCCAGAGTTGCCCAACCCGGCCCGATCGCCCGTACCCTACGGGCCAGGCCGGGCTGCTGACGCAGGACGGCACGGCCGAAGGCCGGCGGGCGGCAGGCGATCGATGAGCAAGTGGAGCACGGTGGGACCCAGGTGAACCGGACGATCATGCTGCCGGCCTCCCTCGACGAGGCCGTCGACGCGCTGGCCGCCGCCCCGGCCGCGGTACCGGTGGCCGGAGCCACCGACCTGATGGAGGCCGTCAACGCCGGCCGACTGCGCCCCGCCGCCCTGGTCGGCCTCGGCCGGATCACCGAACTGCGCGGCTGGCGCTACGAGGACGGCGGCACCGCCGTCCTCGGCGCCGGACTCACCCACGCCCGGATGGACCGCCCCGACTTCGCCGCGCTCATCCCCGCGCTCGCCGACGCGGCCCGCACGGCCGGCCCGCCGCAGGTCCGCAACGTCGGCACCCTCGGCGGGAACATCGTCACCGCCGCCGCCGCGGGCGACACCCTCCCGGTGCTCACCGCGCTGGAGGCCAGCGTCACCCTGGCCCGGGCCGGGGGCACCCGCGAGGTGCCGGTCAGTCACCTGCTCACCGGGCTCGACCCGGTGCGCCCCGGCGAACTGCTCACCTGGGTGCGCGTCCCGCTGCTGCACGCCCCGCAGGTCTTCCTCAAGGCCACCGGCCGCAGCGGCCCGGCCCGCGCCACCGCCTCCGTCGCCCTCGTCCTCGACCCGGCCCGGCGCTCGGTGCGCTGCGCCGTCGGTGCCGTCGCGCCGGTGCCGCTGCGCCCGCTCGAGGCCGAGGCCTGGGTGGCCGGCTGCATCGACTGGGACGGCAGCCGGGAGATCGACCCGGCCGCGACCGCCGCCTTCGGCGAGTACGTGGCCGGCGCCTGCGTCCCCGACAACTACGGCGCCGAGGGCGCCTGGGAGGCCGTGACCGAGGGGCCGACCGCGGCCGCCGTTCGGCTGCGGCGTACCGTATCGGTGCTGGCCCGACGGGCACTGGGAAGGGCGCTGAAGTGACCACAGACCCCATCGAGACCCTCGACGCCGACCCGCTCGGCCTCTCCCCGCAGGTCAGCCGCGAGCTGCGCCCGTGCGCCTCGTACACGCTGCGGGTCAACGGTTTCGAACGGCCCGTCACCGACGCCTGGATCGGCGAGAGCCTGCTCTACGTGCTGCGCGAGCGGCTCGGCCTGGCCGGCGCCAAGGACGGCTGCGAGCAGGGCGAGTGCGGGGCCTGCTCGGTGCAGGTGGACGGCCAGCTGGTGGCCGGCTGCCTGGTGCCCGCGGCACTGGCCGCCGACAGCGAGATCAACACCGTCGAGGGCCTGTCGGCCGCCGGCGGCGCGAGCGACGTCCAGCAGGCGCTGGCCGCCTCCGGCGCCGTCCAGTGCGGCTACTGCACCCCGGGCATGGCGATGGCGGTGCACGACCTGCTCCAGCGCAACCACCGGCCCACCGAGGTGGAGGCCCGCCAGGCGCTGTGCGGCAACCTCTGCCGCTGCACCGGCTACCGGGGCGTGCTGGCCGCCGTCCAGACCGTCGCGGACGCCCGCGCGCTGGACACCGAGGAGGCCGAGGAGACCGCGCAGGCGGTCGAGACCACCGCCGAGGCGCCGGTCGAGCCGGTCGCCGAGCCGTCCGCGCAGGCGCCCGTCGAACCCGGGCACGCCGTCGAGCCGCCGGTCTACGCCGACGCCGGGGCCTGGATCGAGCACGTCCCCCAGCAGGCCGCCCCCCAGCAGCCCGTCGAGCAGTCCCACCCGGTCGCCCACCCCGTGGAGCAGCACGCCGCGGAGCAGCACGCCGCGGCGCAGCACCTCGTCGGGCAGCAGCCCGTCGATCGGCACCCCGTCGACCGGGCCCCGGCCGGGCTGCCCTACGGCGACCCCCAGGGCGGGTACGACAGCGGCGTGTACGACACCACCGTGCTGGCCCCGATCCGGGACGGCATCCCCGCCCAGGCCGCCGACGACCAGGTGTACTACCCGCCCCAGGGCTACCCCGAGCAGCCGTACCAGGCCACCCCCGCGCACGGCACCCACCTGCCCTTCCCGGACGGCCACCAGCAGCAGAGCGGCTACGACACCGGGTACGACGCCCCGGTCTACGAGTCCACCCCCGCGCACGGAACCCCGCTGCCCGGCGCCGTCTACGACGGCACGCCGCCGCACGGCACCCCGTACGCCGCCCCGCACCCGCACGGTGCCCCGGCCGAGGGCGGCGCCCCGGCCGGAGTCCCGTACGGCGCCACCCCCGCCCACGGCATCCGGCTCCCCGAGGACGACCACGCATCATGACGTCGCCTACCGACATCGGCGCAGCACTCCAGCAGGACGGCGGCGAGGGCGGCGCACCGGAGCCGATCGGCCTGGGCAGCTCCCCGCTGCGCAGCGACGCGCTGCCCAAGGCGCTCGGCATCTACCCGTACGCGGCCGACCTGTGGGCCGAGGGGCTGCTGTGGGGCGCGGTGCTGCGCTCGCCGCACCCGCACGCCCGGATCCGCGGCATCGACACCTCGGCCGCGCTGGCGCTGCCCGGGGTGCACGCCGTGGTCACCGCCGCCGACCTGCCACCCGGCCCGGACGGCACCCCCGACGGCGCCCCGGCCGGGCCGATCGTCGCCGACCGGCCGGTGCTGGCCGCCGGTGTGGTGCGCCACCACGGCGAGCCGATCGCCGCGGTCGCCGCCGACCACCCGGACACCGCCCGGCTGGCGGTCGGTCTGATCGCGGTCGACTACGAGCCGCTGGAGGCCGTCACCGACCCGGAGCAGGCCTTCACCGCGCCGCCGCTGCACCCGGACGGCAACCTGTTCCGCCACCTGCCGCTGCGCACCGGGGACCCGGACGCGGTCGGCGAGATCGTCGTCGAGGGCCTCTACCAGGTCGGCCGGCAGGATCCGGCCCCGCTCGGCGCCGAGGCCGGGCTGGCCGTGCCGCGCCCGGACGGCGGCGTGGAGCTGCACCTGTCCTCCACCGACCCGCACGGCGACCGCGACCGCACCGCCGCCTGCCTCGGTCTGGAGCCGGACCGGGTCCGGCTGGTGGTCACCGGCGTGCCCGGTGCCACCACCGACCGCGAGGACCTCTCGTTCCAGGTCACCCTGGCCCTGCTGGCGCTGCGCACCGGCCGTCCGGTGAAGATGACGCTCACCCGCGAGGAGTCCTTCCACACCCACGCCTCGCGCCACCCCGCGCTCCTGCGCTACCGCCACCACGCCGACGCCGAGGGCACGCTGGTGAAGGTCGAGGCGCAGATCCTGCTGGACGGCGGCGCCTATGCGGACGTCTCCGCCGAGGCGCTGGCCGCCGCGACGGCCTTCTCGGCCGGTCCGTACGTCTGCCCGAACGTCTTCGTGGACGCCTGGGCGGTGCGCACCAACAACCCGCCGGCCGGCCGGATGCGCGGTGAGGGCGCCCTGCAGGCCTGCTTCGCGTACGAGTCGCAGCTGGACCAGCTGGCCGCCCGGATCGGCGTGGACCCGGTGGAGATCCGCCGCCGCAACGCGATGTCCACCGGCGACCCGCTGCCCACCGGACAGGCCGTCACCTGCCCGGCGCCGGTGCGCGCCCTGCTGGACGCGGTGGCGGCCGAGCCGCTGCCGGCCCTGCCGGTGGACGACCCGGACGCCGAGTGGCTGCTGCCCGGCGGGCCCGGCGGCGCGGGCGACCCGGCGGCGGTGCGGCGCGGCATCGGCTACGCCGTCGGCATGGTGCACATGCTGGGCGCCGAGGGCGAGGACGAGGTCTCCACCGCGACCGTGCGGGTCAGCGGCGACCACGCCACCGTGATCTGCGCGGCGGTCGACGCCGGGCAGGGCTTCGCCACGCTGGCCCGGCAGATCGTGCAGACCGTACTGGGCGTCAGCGAGGTCTACATCGCGCCGGCCGACAGCGACCAGTCGATCGCCGGGCCGTCCGCCCGCGGCCGGCACACCTGGGTCTCCGGCGGCGCCGTCGAGCGGGCCGCGCTGATGGTCCGCCACCAGTTGCTGCAGCCGATCGCGGCGAACTTCGGGATGTCGGTGGAGCTGCTCCAGATCGCCGACGGCAAGATCACCTCGTACGACGGGGTGCTCGGCATGCCGGTCGCCGAGGCGCTGGAGGGCAAGGAGCTGTGGGCCACCGCGCAGTGCCGCCCGCACCCCACCGAGCCGCTGGACGAGGCCGGGCAGGGCGACGCCTTCGTCTCCATCTCGTTCTGCGCGATGCGCGCCGTGGTGGACGTGGACATCGAGCTGGGCGCCGTGCGGGTGGTCGAGATGACGGTCGCCCAGGACGTCGGCCGGGCGCTGAACCCGCGCCAGATCGAGGACCGGATCGAGGCGGGGGTGGCCCAGGGCGTGGGCCTGGCGCTGCTGGAGGACCTGCGGACGGAGGGCGGGGTGCTGCAGAACCCCTCGCTCACCGGCTACCGGCTGCCCACCGCGCTGGACACCCCGGAGGTGCGGATCGCCGCGCTGCTGGAGGAGCGCGACGTGGTGGCCCCGTTCGGCGCCAAGGCGGTCGGCGCCGTCCCCGCGGTGGTCGCCCCGGCGGCCGTCGCCGCGGCCGTGCGCGCCGCCACCGGCCTGCCGGTCGGCCGGCTGCCGATCCGGGCGGAGGACGCCGTCACGGCCTGACCGGATTCCCCGGGAAATGCCGGGAACGGCGAAAAGGAATTGCCGGCCGACTTTTCGAAGTCGACCGGCAATTCCTTTTCCGGGGAGGCCATGGCGGGAATCGAACCCGCGTGTACCGCTTTGCAGACGGTTCCCTAAGCCACTCGGGCACACGGCCAGTGAATTCATGGTGGCCGATCCGGGGGAGCGGGGTCAATGCTCCTTTGTAAATTCTGTATGGCAGTGTGTGCTACCGTCGGAGACCGGTGGCGGCATTTCCGCCACCCCGGACGAGCGCGTCGTACCCGGTGACGACAAGACGGCGCAGTTCAGCGGCAATCCGGCCGCTGTGGACTGCGGAGGCATCACCGTCATGGCCTGGCTCGTTCTGATCGTCTCGGGTTTCCTGGAGACCGTGTGGGCGGTCGCCCTGGAATCGTCCAAGGGCTTCACCCGCCTCGTTCCCAGCGCCGTCTTCGGCGTCGCGCTGCTGGTCAGCATGGGCGGCCTGGCGTACGCGATGCGCACCATTCCGATCGGCACCGGCTACGCGGTCTGGGTCGGCATCGGCGCGGTCGGCACCGCGGTCTACGGCATGGCCGTCCTGGGGGACCCGGCGACGGCGGCCCGGATCGCCTGCCTGCTGCTGATCGTCTCCGGCGTGGTGGGCCTGAAGGTGCTCCACTGAGCCCGTCCTAGGCCTCGGGACCGAGTCGTTCACCGACCGGGGTCAGGGGTCATCGAGGCAGACGCCACTTACGATGATACGTATGACCACTGCCTCCCCCACCTCGGTCGACCCCGTACCGATACCCCTCGACGACGACCCCGGCGGCGGGGTCCTCGGCGGCCGCTACCGCGCGCTGACGCTGGGGATCGTCTCGGTGGTCCTGGTGATCGCCTTCGAGGCGACGGCCGTCAACACCGCGATGCCGACCGCGGCCCGTGAGCTGCATGGGCTGGGGCTGTACGCCTTCGCCTTCTCCGGCTACTTCACCACCACCCTGTTCGCCCTGGTCGTCTCCGGCCAGTGGTGCGACCGGAGCGGCCCGCTGCGGCCGCTGTTCAGCGGCATCGCGGTGTTCGGCGTCGGACTGGTGGTGGCCGGGACTGCACCCGGGATGTGGGTGTTCGTGGCCGGGCGGGCCGTCCAGGGCCTGGGTGGCGGGCTGGTGATCGTCGCCCTGTACGTGGTGGTCGGCCGGGCCTACCCGGAGCGGCTGCGGCCCGCGGTGTTCGCGGCCTTCTCCTCGGCCTGGGTGCTGCCCTCGATCATCGGCCCGCTGGTCTCCGGGGCCGTCACCCAGCACCTGGGCTGGCGCTGGGTGTTCCTGGCCGTGCCGGTGCTGATCCTCCTGCCGCTGGCCGTGATGGGCCCGGCGCTGGCCCGCTCGGAGCGGGAGAACCCGGTGGTCAGGGGCGCGGCCTTCGACCGCCGTCGCACCCTGCTGGCCGCGATGGCGGCGGTCGGCGCGGGCCTGCTGCAGTACGCGGGCCAGCGGCGCGACCTGATCGGCCTGGCCCCCGGGATCGCCGGGGCGGCGCTGCTCGTGCCGGCCGTCCTGGGACTGCTGCCGGCGCGGACCCTGCGGGCCGGTCGCGGGCTGCCGGCCGTGATCCTGCTGCGCGGGGTGGCCGCGGGGGCGTTCTTCGCGGCCGAGGCGTTCATCCCGCTGATGATGACCACCCAGCGCGGGCTCTCGCCGACGCTGGCCGGCCTGACCCTCACCAGCGGAGGCCTCACCTGGGCGCTCGGCTCCTGGCTCCAGGGCCGGCCCGGGGCGGAGCGCTACCGCGCGGTGATGATCCGGGGCGGCTTCGTGCTGACGGCGGTGGCCATCTCGGGGGCCGCGCTGGTGCTGTTCCCGGCGGTGCCGGCCTGGGCCGCCGCGGCGGCCTGGGGCGTCGGCGGCGTCGGGATGGGGATGGCGGTCGCGAGCGTCAGCGTGCTGATGATGAAGCTCTCCACGCCGGAGGACGCAGGGGCCAACTCGGCCGCTCTGCAGGTGAGCGACGCGCTGGGCAACGTGCTGCTGGCCGGGCTCGCCGGAGTGATGTTCGCGGCGCTGGGCGGCGGCTCGCTCGCCGCCGCCCACGAGGACGGTGGGGCGGCGGGCTCGCCCGGCGCCTTCGCGGTGATCCTGCTGTCGATGGCCGGGGTCGCGCTGGTCGGCGCGCTGCTCTCCGGCCGGGTGCGGACGAAGGCCTGACGGTCAGCCGGCGGCGGGGGCTGCGGCCCCCGCCGGGGCGCCGAGGAAGGACTCCCAGCCGCCGGCCGGGGCCTGGCCAGGGGCGAGGGTCTGGAGCTTGCGCAGCACCGCAGGGTCCTGGGCGTCCAGCCAGTCGACCAACTGCCGGAAGGAGACCAGCCGGACCTCCGGCTTGCTCGCGATGGCCCCGAGGACCTCCTCGACGGCGTTCATGTAGATGCCGCCGTTCCACTCCTCGAAGTGGTTGCCGATGACGTACGGCGCCCGGTTCCCGTTGTAGGTGCGGTCGAAGCCCATCATGTAGGCGTCGCGGGCCTGGGTCTGGAAGCCGGGGTGGAGCGCCGGGTCGGCCTTGGTGTTGGGGCCGCACTGGTTGTACATGATGTTGTAGTCCATCGAGAGCACCTGGAAGGTGTGCCCGGGGAACGGGATGGACTGCAGCGGAAGGTCCCACAGCGCGCCGCCCTGGATCTTCTGCGGCCACACCTGGGTGCCGTTGCCGCTGCTGTCGTAGCGCCAGCCGCGCCTGACCGCGGTGGGCAGCAGGTTGCGCTGGCCCTCCAGGCAGGGGGTGCGGCTGCCGATCAGCTCCTTGCGGTAGTCGAAGGGCAGCGCCGGCAGGTCGGTGAAGCCGGTGTTGGTGCGCCAGTTCATCACGAAGTCCATCGCCTGCTGGATCTCGCTGTCCCACTCCTCCGGGGACCACTTGCCGACGCCGGTGGAGCCGCAGAAGTGGCCGTTGAAGTGGGTCCCGATCTCGTGGCCCTCCAGCCAGGCCGCGCGCACGTTCTCCAGGGTGTCGCGGATGTGCTGGTCGCTCAGGTAGCCGATGTCGGAGGCGCCGGCCTTGTGCTGCGGCGGGCGGTAGAGCTCCTTCTTGGACTCGGGCAGCAGGTAGAGGCCGCTGAGGAAGAAGGTCATCTTCGCGTCGTGCTCCTGGGCCAGCCGGCGGAAGCGGGCGAACAGGCCGTTGTCGAGCTCGCCGGCGCCGTCCCAGGAGAAGACCACGAACTGCGGCGGCCGCCGGCCGGGCTCCAGCCGTTCGGGGACGGGCTGGTGCGGCTGGGCGCCGGTGTCCGAGGTGGAGCCGTCGCCGATCACGACGGTCCGCTGCTCGGGGGCCGGGGCCGGGGCCGGGACGGGAGTGGCGCCCTGCTCGCCGGCCGCGCCGGTGGCCGGGACGGCGGCGTCGGTCGCCCGCTCCCCGCCGGTGGCGTGGTTGCTGCCGCAGCCGGCCGCCAGGGCGGCGGCGGTGGCGGCGCCGGCCGCCAGCAGGGAGCGGCGGGAGAGGGCGTCCATGGTCACTCCGTTCGTTGGGCGGTGGGCGGGAGTGCGCGGTCCCGTCGGACACGTGGGTGGGGAACCGTAACCGGGTCAGCATGGCACGAGGGCGGGGCCGTTCGGAGAGGCGCAGCGGGCGGTCGTGAGCGATCGCTCGAACGACGCAACCGATCGGGTCCGTTGAACCGTCGGTAGCTCGTGTCGGGTGTGTTCCCGGGGGGATCGTGTGTGGAAGGTGTCCGTCGCACTCCGCTACCGGATGCCCACGAGGCGCAGGGAAAGGGCGATCGACCCTGCCGATCGGCGGGTGCCGGTACGACCGTCGTATGGACGTGCCTTACAGTCCGTTCCGGTTGAATTGTTCCCAGGAAACTCCCAGGAAGCGGGGTTCCGTCGGCAGAGGGGAGCGCCCGTGGGCGTCCAGCAGAGCGGGGGGCCCTGGCCGGGCACCCTGGCGGCGGGGGCCGCGCTGGTGCTCGGTGCCTGGCTGCTGCACGACGGAAGCCCGTCGCTGCCGCCCGCGCCGGGGGCCGGCCAGGCCCAGGCCGGGATCGCGCCGGTCTCGATCGTCCCGCCGCTGGGCCCGTCCGCGCCGACCCGGATCCGCATCCCCGCGGTGCGGTTGGACGCCCCGGTCACGGCGCTCGGACTGGACGCCGACGGCCACCTCCAGGCCCCTCCCGAGGGGGACCGGAACCTGGCGGGGTGGTACCGCGGCGGGGCCAGCCCCGGCCAGCGCGGCACCGCGATCCTCGCGGGGCACGTCGACAACAAGGCCGGCCCCGCGGTCTTCTACCATCTGGGCGCGCTCCGTCGGGGGGACCGGATCGAGATCGCCCGGGCGGACGGCGCCACCGCCGTCTACCAGCTCTACGCCATCGAAGTGCACGACCGAAAGGACTTCCCGGACGATCGGGTCTACCGTCAGGCCACTGACGCGCAGCTGCGGATGATCACCTGCGGCGGCTCGTACAGCGAGGAACACGGCTACGACGGCAACGTCGTCGCCTACGGTTTCCTGGCCGACACCACCCCGCCGGGCCAAGCCGCATGAGCACGTTGACCCTTGCCTCCCGCTGGAATCCGATCGACTGGCCGCTCACCGAGGGCCTGATCCCGCACGCCGTGCTGGCGGCCGGCTGGGCGGCGCTGTTCGCGCTCGCCGTCGGCCGCGGCCGGAGCTGGTGGCGGGTCCGCCTGCCCGCCGCGCTGATCACCGCCGCGGCGCTCAGCTGGCTGCTGGACGTCGTGGTCGACGGCTGGTGGCACCCCTTCCCGGAGGGCACGCCCCGGTACGTCACCTGGTGGATAGCCGTCGCCCTGCTCGGGCTCTGCCTGGCCGGTTACCGGATGCGGCGGCTCACCTGGCGCCGCCGGGGCGGCGCGCTGGCCCTCAGCGGCCTGGTGCTGCTGATGTCCTCCTCCGAGGTCAACATCGGCTTCGGCCAGTTCCCGAGCGGGCGCGTGATGCTGGCGCCGTGGCTGACCAAGACCGACGGGCTGGTCGCCACCAAGGCGGGCCAGACCGTGACCGCCCCGCCGGGCAGGTCGCTGGAGGAGGTCTGGAAGCCCCCGGCGGACCTGCCCGCGAAGGGCACCGTCTCGGTGGTGCCGATCCCCGGCACCAGGTCGGGCTTCCAGGCCCGCGACGCGTACGTCTACCTCCCGCCCGCCTACCAGGCCACCCCGAGGCCGCTGCTGCCGGTGGTCGTGATGATCACCGGCCAGCCCGGCATCCCGGGGGACTGGGTGCTGTCCGCCCAGATCAACGAGACGCTCGACGCCTACGCCGCGGAACACGGCGGCCTCGCGCCGATCGTGGTGATGCCCGATCAGCTCGGCTCGACCTGGGCCAACACGCTCTGCCTCGACTCCAAGATCGCCAAGGCTCAGACCTACCTCGCGGTGGACGTCCCCGAGTGGGTCCACCAGAACCTCCAGGCCGCCACCGGCCGTACCGCCTGGGCGATCGGGGGCGCCTCGATGGGCGGCACCTGCGCGCTCCAGCTCGGCGTCAACGCGCCCGATGTCTACGGCACCGTCCTCGACATGTCCGGGCAGGAGGAACCGACCCTGGGCAGCCGGGAGCAGACTGTCAAGGCCGCGTTCGGTGGTGACGAGAAGAAGTTCGACGAGGTCGATCCGCTCCAGGTGATGGCCCGCAAGAAGTTCCCGGACACCAACGTCGCGTTGGTCGTCGGCGAGACCGACGAGGAGTTCAGACCACAGATGGAGAAGGTCTACCACGCCGCTCAGGCGGCCGGAATGAAGGCCAAGTTCGATCTGATGCCGGGCGGCCACGGATGGGTCGTCTTCCGGCCCGGCATCGGCCAGCAGCTGCCGTGGCTCGCCCAACAGACCGGGCTGACCCGGTGACCGGGGCGACCGCGCTGGCCGCCGTCGGCGAGCAGCGCGGGTCCGGGCCGGAGCCGGAGCGCGCCGCCGAGCGGGGCGCCGACCGGGCCCCGGTCACCCGGACGCCGGAACCGGGCCCGCAGAAGCTCCGGCGGGCGGCCGGGGCGCTCGGCGACCGGCTGCGCTCGGCGCCGCTGACCCTGACCCTGCTGGCCGGGCTCTGGCTGCTCGGCGCGGCCACCGGCAGCCTGGAGCACGGCCCGTCCGACCGGCTGCTCGAGCGGGCCGGGGTCGGGCTGTCCACGCTGGCCGAGGGCCACTGGTGGGCGCCGGTCACCTCGATGCTCTGGTGCTCGGGCACCGGCTCGTACGTGTTCACCAGCCTGCTGCTGCTCCTGGTCGGCCCGGCCGCCGAGCACCGGCTCGGGCGGCCGCGCACCCTCGCGGTGCTGGTCGGCGGGCAGGTCGTCGGCACGCTGCTGGGCACCGCCCTGGTCGCCTTCGGCTCCTCGGCGGGGGAGCAGTGGACCGCCTCGGTGGCCGACCAGATCTCGGTCGGCCCGGGCGTCGGCGCGTTCGCGCTGGCCGGGGTGCTCGGGTACCGGCTCACCGTGCTCTGGCGCCGCCGGCTGCACCTGCTGGTGCTGCTCGTCCCGCTGGTGATGACGCTGTACGTGGGCCACCTGCAGAGCGTCCAGCGGTGCGCCGGCGCGCTGGCCGGGCTCGCCCTGGGCGCCCTGGTCAGCCGGGGCCGCCCGCACCTGCGCACCCACCGCTCCTCGCACTCCGAGACCCGGGTGCTGGTCGCGCTCTGCCTGGTCGCCGCCGCCTTCGGGCCGCTGCTCGCTTCGCTGTACGACAACGCCAGCGGGCCCTTCAACACCTTCTCCGAGCTGTACTTCTCGCACCGGCTCAGCCCGGACGAGGTGGCCGACTTCTGCGCGCTGTCGGCGCACGACTGCGCCCGGGCGCACGCCGTCGTCCGGATCTTCGACACCCCGGGCCGGATGATGGCCGCACTGTTCCCGGCGCTGCTGCTGGTGCTCGCCGAGGGATTGCGCCGCGGGCTGCGGTTCGCCTGGCTGGTCACCGTGGCCACCGAGCTGCTCTGGGCGGCGCTGCTGTGCTGGCTGTACCTGGACGCCGGGCCGGTCAGCCGGGACGTGGTGCAGTACTTCGTCGAGGCGCTGCTGCTGCCGCTGCTGACCACCGTCCTGCTGGTCGCCACCCGCAAGCGGTTCCCGCTGCGGCTGTCCGGCCGCTCGGTGCGCCGGCTCGCCCTGGTGCTCGGCGGCGCGGCGCTCGCCTCCGCGGCCGCCTACGTGGGGGTCGGGCGGCTGGTCGCCGGGGAGTTCGAGCCGGGGGCGACCGCCCGCGGGCTGGTGGCCGGGCTGCCGGCCCAGTTCCTGCCGCCCGCGTACAACGACCTGCTGCCGGACTACCCGATCGCGGTCGGGCCGGTGGCGCGCCTGCTGGAGACGTACTGCGGGCTGGTGTTCTGGGTGGTCGCGCTGGCCGTGCTGCTGTCGGTGTTCCGCCGTCCGGTGCTGCACACCGACGCGGCGGCGGCCGGCCGGGCGCGGGCGCTGCTGGCCGAGCACGGCGGCGGGACGCTCTCGTTCATCGCCACCTGGGACGGCAACCACTACTGGTTCGACGAGGGCGGCCGGGCGGCCGTCGCCTACCGGGTGGTGGGCACCGTCGCGCTGACCACCGGCGACCCGTTCGGCGCCCCGGAGGACCGGGCCCGGGCGGTGGCCGGCTTCGCCCGGTACTGCGACGCGCGCGGCTGGACGCCGTGCTTCTACAGCGTCTGCGGCGACACCAGGGCCGCCGCCGCGCAGCTCGGCTGGCGCTCGGTGCAGGTCGCCGAGGACACCGTGGTGCCGCTGCCCGAGCTGGCCTTCACCGGCCGCAAGTGGCAGGACATCCGCACCGCCCTCAACAAGGCCGGCAAGCAGGGCATCTCCGCGGAGTGGTGGGCGTACCACGAGGCGCCGCTCGCGCTGCGGGAGCAGATCCGGGCGATCTCCGAGGAGTGGGTCTCCGAGAAGGGCCTGCCGGAGATGGGCTTCACGCTCGGCGGGCTGGCGGAGCTGGACGACCCGGACGTGCGGGTGCTGGTCGCGGTGGACGAGCAGCGGGTGGTGCACGGGCTGACCAGCTGGATGCCGGTGTACGAGGACGGCGTTCCGGTCGGCTGGACGCTGGACTTCATGCGCCGGCGCTCGGACGGCTTCCGCGGGGTCAGCGAGTTCCTGATCGCCTCGGCCGCGCTCGGGTTCAAGGAGGAGGGCGCGCGCTTCCTGTCGCTGTCGGGCGCGCCGCTGGCCCGCACCGGGCAGGACGAGGAGCCCACCGGGCTGCAGCGGATGCTGGACTGGATGGGCAGGGTGCTGGAGCCGGTGTACGGCTTCCGCTCGCTGCTGGCGTTCAAGGCGAAGTTCCAGCCGGAGTACCGGCCGATGTACATGGCGTACCCCGACCCGGCCGCGCTGCCCGGCATCACCAGGGCGATCGGCAAGGCGTACCTGCCGCACCTGACGGCGGCCCAGGGCGTGCGGCTGATGCGCAGGCTGTCGGGCTGAGCGGAGGTCACAGTCCCCGGGCCCCGGACCCGGGAGACCGTGCGCCGCTGCCCCGGCCGTGGCGCCGGGCCGCCCGTCAGCCGAGCAGCTGGGCGAGCGCGCGGTCGGCGTCCAGGTGCAGGTGCTCCTCGCCCTCGGGGACGAGCAGCCGGCTGCGCCACAGGAAGCGGCGCAGGTCGGCGGTGTCGAAGCGGAGCAGCGCGGTGCCCTCGGGGGCCCGCAGCTCGACCATGGTGCGCCGGCCGACCGCGGGCCGGACGTGGACGTCGCCGACGCCGGCCGGCAGCTCGATGCCGGCCGACAGCAGCTGGCGCGCGAAGATCCAGACGATGTCCTCGGAGTCCCGGCGTTCGGCGGGGTCGTCCAGCGAGAACTCGGAGGGGAAGGCCATCCGGACGGCCAGCGGGTCCTCCGGCAGGTAGGAGAGCACCACCCGCAGCCGGACGGAGCGGTGGGTGGAGAGGATCAGGCGAGCCTGGACGGTCTCTTCGACGGTGCGCACGGGGGGATCCCTTCGGTTCGGTGCGAGGCCGCGCTTCGGCAGGTGGGGTTGGTGCGGCCTCACCCTGGTGAGAGTCACGGGGCGCCTGGTGCTTACCGGGTTTCACGGAGTATTCGATGTGATCCGGGTCACATCGATTTCCGGCCGTGCGGGCCCGCCGCGGAGCCTCGCCTGGAGGCTCGAACGGCGCCGGGCCGGTACGCTGGGCGGGTTGTCCGATCGCCGCCCGACCGCGGGGCGAGGCTGCAAAACCGCCTCTGACCTGCGATGATCCCCCTCGGAGACCGTGAGTACTGCCGCCGCCTCCTCGATGCCGCTGTTCTCCGACGCACCGGAGTCGCAGGCCCCCGTCCGATCCGTCGGCCATGCCGCGCCCGCCGGCTCGCACCACCTCTCCCCGGCCTTCCCCGGCCGCGCCCCCTGGGGCACCGCGGGCAAGCTGCGGGCCTGGCAGCAGGGCGCGCTGGACAAGTACATCGAGACGCAGCCGCGTGACTTCCTCGCGGTCGCAACCCCGGGCGCAGGCAAGACCACCTTCGCGCTCACCCTGGCCTCGTACCTGCTGCACAACCACCTGGTGCAGCAGGTGACCGTCGTCGCGCCGACCGAGCACCTGAAGAAGCAGTGGGCCGAGGCCGCCGCGCGGATAGGCATCCGGCTGGACCCGGCGTACTCCTCCGGGCCGCTGTCCCGGGACTACCACGGCATCGTGGTCACCTACGCGGGCGTCGGGGTGAACCCGATGCTGCACCGCAACCGGACCGAGGCCCGCAAGACCCTCGTGATCATGGACGAGATCCACCACGCCGGTGACTCCAAGTCCTGGGGCGAGGCCTGCTTCGAGGCCTTCGAACCGGCCACCCGCCGACTGGCGCTGACCGGTACGCCGTTCCGCTCGGACACCAACCCGATCCCGTTCGTGGCGTACGAGGCGGGCGGCGACGGCATCCGCAAGTCCGTCGCCGACTACACCTACGGCTACGGGCACGCGCTGGCCGACCACGTCGTCCGCCCGGTGATCTTCCTCAGCTACAGCGGCAACATGCGCTGGCGCACCAAGTCCGGCGACGAGCTGGAGGCCCGGCTCGGCGAGCCGATGACCAAGGACCTGATCGCCCAGGCCTGGCGCACCGCGCTGTCCCCGCAGGGCGAGTGGATCCCGGCGGTGCTCCAGGCCGCCGACCGGCGCCTCACCGAGGTCCGCAAGGCGATCCCGGACGCCGGCGGGCTGGTCATCGCCACCGACCAGAACGTCGCCCGGGCGTACGCCAAGATGCTGCGCGAGATCAGCGGCGAGAAGGTCACCCTGGTGCTCTCGGACGAGGCCGAGGCGTCCAAGCGGATCTCCGACTACGCGGCGGGGACCTCGCGCTGGATGGTCGCGGTCCGCATGGTGTCCGAGGGCGTCGACGTGCCCCGGCTGTGCGTGGGCGTGTACGCGACCTCGATCTCCACCCCGCTGTTCTTCGCCCAGGCCGTCGGCCGCTTCGTGCGCGCCCGCAAGCGCGGCGAGACCGCCTCGGTGTTCCTGCCGACCATCCCGCTGCTGCTGGGCTTCGCCAACGAGATGGAGCTCCAGCGCGACCACGTGCTCGACCGGCCGAAGAAGGAGGGCGAGGGCCTCTTCGACGAGGAGGACCGGCTGCTCGCCGAGGCCGAGCGGGCCAACGACGGGCCGGACGGCGCCGGCGGCGAGGAGTTCTCCTACGAGGCGCTGGGCTCCGACGCGGTCTTCGACCGGGTGCTGTACAACGCCATGGAGTTCGGCATGCAGGCCCACCCGGGGAGCGAGGAGGAGGAGGACTACCTCGGCATCCCGGGCCTGCTGGAACCGGACCAGGTGCAGATGCTGCTGCAGAAGCGCCAGCACCGGCAGATCCAGCGCAGCAAGGCCAAGCCCGCCGAGGAGGCCGACCTGCTGGAGCTGCCGGCCGAGGAGCGGCCGGTGGTCACCCACCAGGAGCTGCGGGAGCTGCGCAAGGAGCTGAACGCGCTGGTCGCCGCCTGGCACCACCGCACCGACCAGCCGCACGGCACCATCCACAACGAGCTGCGCCGCCAGTGCGGCGGGCCGCTCACCGCGCAGGCCACCGCGAACCAGCTCAAGGCGCGGATCGCGAAGATCCGGGAGTGGGCCAGGTAGCGGAGCCGGAAGCGGGCGCGGCTCCGTCCGCCGCGCCCGTCCGCCGCGCCCGTTCCGCCGCGCCCGCTCCGGGGCGCTCGCTCCGGCGTGTCCGGTCACCGGACCGGGGGCGCGGCCGCGGCCCGGCGCACCCGGCGAATCGCGGGGGTTCGTCCGGAATCCGAGGCGGTGTTGAAGTCGATCACGCCCGAATTTTGGACAACCACTTCCGCCGCGTCATTTCCTTCACTACCTTTCCCCCACGCTCTTCCGTCGGGCAACCCCCGCGGGACGGCGTCGCAGGGCCGCACGCGTCAAGGACGACGCCGTGCGGACCGAGCGCGGCCACCCCCACCTGCGCGCGACACCGACCTTGGAACGGCGCCGCCCGCCCCGCGAGCGCCGCGGAAAGGATTGCCCGTCGTGACTGCCGAGACCTCCCAGACCCTGGACCGCGGCGTCCGGGTCCTCAAGCTCCTCGCCGACTCCGAGCGCGGACTCACCGTGACCGAGCTGGCCGCCCGGCTGGCCGTCAACCGGACGGTGGTCTACCGCCTGCTGGCCACCCTGGAGCAGCACGGACTGGTCCGACGGGACATCGGCGGGCGCGCCCGGGTGGGCCTCGGCGTGCTGCGCCTCGCGCACCGGGTGCACCCGCTGCTGCGCGAGGCCGCCCTCCCTGCCCTGCGCAGCCTGGCCGAGGACCTCGGCGCCACCGCCCACCTGACCCTGGTGGACGGCAACGAGGCGCTGGCCGTCGCCGTGGTCGAGCCCAGCTGGACCGACTTCCACGTCGCCTACCGGACCGGCCTGCGCCACCCGCTCACCGAGAGCGCGGCCGGCCGGGCGATCCTGGAGGCGCGCACGTTCCCCAGCCAGCGCAGGCCCGAACAGGGCTTCGTCATCACCCGTGCGGAGGAGCAGTCCGGGGCGAGCGGGGCGGCCGCCGCACTGGTCGGACTCAGCGGCATCGAGGGCAGCGTCGGTGTGGTGATGCTGAACGGCATGGTGCCCGAGCGGGTCGGCCCCCGGGTGGTGGAGGCGGCGACCGAGGTGGCCGACGCCCTGAGGTAGCACCCGCGCGGGTCGTCGGGTGTGTTTGGATTTCCCTTGTGTCCGACACCAAGCTCACCAAGGCCCTCACCTCTCCGCGGACCCGCGCGCTCACGCTGTGCGGGGTGCTGGTCGCCGCGCTGTTCGGCGTGGCCGCCTTCGTACCGCTGCCGTACACCGTCACCTGGCCGGGCCTGACCGCGGACACCCTGGGCACGTACGAGGACAAGCCGGTCCTCACCATCACCGGGGCGCCGCTGCGCACCACCGAGGGCGAGCTGCGGATGGTCACCATCACGGCGACCAACGCGGGGCAGAAGAACACCTTCTGGCGCTCGCTGCAGGCGTGGTTCGACCCGAAGGAGGCGGTCCGCCCGACCGAGACGGTCTACCCGGAGAGCAACCCGGCGAAGGCCGACGAGGCGACCGCCCAGCAGATGGCCGAGTCGCAGGACGCCGCCACCGCGGCCGCGCTGGACTACCTCCACCTGTCGCCGGACCAGGTGAAGGTCAAGGTCGACCTGGGGGCGGTCGGCGGCCCCAGCGCCGGCCAGATGCTGGCGCTGGGCATCGTCGACAAGCTGGCCGGCGACGGCAAGGGCGGCGACCTCACCGGCGGGCGCACCATCGCCGGCACCGGCACCATCGCCAAGGACGGCACCGTCGGCCCGGTCGGCGGCGTCCCCCTGAAGACGCAGGCGGCCGCCCGGGACGGCGCGACGGTGTTCCTGCTGCCCAAGGACGAGTGCGCGGACGCCAAGGTGAACACCCCGGCGTCGCTGCGCCTGGTGCCGGTCGGCAACCTCGCCGAGTCGGTCTCCGCCCTCCAGGCGCTGAGGAGCGGCGGCACCGTCCCGTCCTGCTGACCGTCCCCCACAGCCGGCCGTTCCCGCCGGGGCGCCGGGGCTGACCGGCCCCGGCGCGGTCAGATCCCGAAGGCCACCGAGGCGAAGTCGTCGCCCAGCCGGGTGTGCAGCTGGGCGGCGATCCCGGCCAGCCGGTGGGCCTGGGCCATCGGCAGGGAGACCGAGATCGCGCCGATGCCGGTGCCCGCGACGATCGGCACCGCCGCACCGGCCGAGCCGATCTCGTACTCCTGGAACTGGGTGATCGGGACGACCCGGCGCGGGCCCTGGCGCGGCAGCAGCGGCAGGCACGCAGGGTCCCGAAGGGTGTACGGGGTGAACGGCACCATCGGGTAGCGGGCCAGGTGGTCCCGGCGCTCCTCGGCGGTCATCAGGGCCAGCACGGTCTTGCCGGCCGCGGTGGCGTGCGCGGCGGCCCGGAAGCCGGCCCGGTCGATCAGCGGCGCGCCGGGGGCCTCGGCGGCTTCGACCAGCTCCACCTCGCCGTGCCGGTACCAGGTGAAGTAGACGGCGGCGGACAGCTCGTCGGCGAGCATGCCCAGCAGCGCCTTGAGCCGGGCGCGGCCCGTCGCCGGGCCGTCGTGCCGGATCAGCCCGGCGACCGCGGGGCCGGTCAGGTAGAGGCCGCTGTGGCGTTCCAGGTAGTGGTCGTGCACCAGGGTGCGCAGCAGGTGGTACGTGGTGCCCAGGGCCAGGCCGGTGTCCCGGGCGAGCTGCTTGGCGGTGGCGCCCTTGGGGTAGCCGGCGGCCGCCTGGAGCAGGCGCAGGGCGCGCTGGGCGGACGCGATGAGGGTGGGGGCGGGTCCGTCGGCCGCGACCGCGTTCGTCATGCGGGGGCCGACCCGGTGGAGGGCTCGGTCGGCACGCGTTTCAGCGGATCGGAGGGCGGCGCGAGGGTTAGTAGAACGTTCATATATAAATCTTGCGGCCACCGACGCCTCATGGATGTGCCAAATCGGCGCGTCGGGCCGTGTCTCCCCTCCTACTCGGCGGCGGCCTGGTCCACCAGCGGCAGGATCCGGTACGGAACCGGGTTCTCCAGCACGATCGCGGTGGACGAGCGGACGATCCCGTCGAAGCCCAGCACCCGGTCGATCACCCGCTGCAGATCGGCGTTGGACCGGGCCACGATCCGCACCAGCATGTCCCCGATCCCGGTGATGGTGTGCAGCTCCAGCACCTCCGGAACGCTCGCCAGGTGCGCCCGCACGTCCGCTCCCTGGCCCTGGGAGATCTCCAGGGTGGCGAAGGCCGTCACCGGGTAGCCGATCGCCGCCGGGTCCACCTCCGGGCCGAAGCCGCCGATCACGCCTTTGGCCTGGAGCCGGTCCAGCCGGGCCTGCACGGTTCCCCGGGCGACCTGCAGCCGGCGCGAGCACTCCAGCACCCCGATCCGGGGCTCCTCGGCGAGCAGCCGGATCAGCCGGCCGTCCAGGGGGTCGATCGCGTCGTTGGTGCCGGCCGGCGGGGCGGCGGACGCGCCTTGCGGGGCGGGGGAGTTGGGTGCGCCGGGGGAACCCGGGGAGTTCGGGGAGTTCGGGGAGTTCGGGGAGTGGGCGGGGGGCATTCGCGGCACCGTCCTGGGGTGGGCATTCTGTACAGCTGCGCGGCCGATTCTTCCGCTCCGGGGCACAGCTTGACCAGGAGGAAACGGAACAGTTGCGCGCGGGTCGGCCCGGCGCCACCCTCCAGCCACACCCCCTCGCCCAGGGCCCCACCCCCGGGTGCCGGGGCGGCCAGGATGGTTCGTACGCCAACCGGGAGGGCAGTCATCATGACCGACACCGCCGCCGAACCAGCCCTGTTCGGGGCAGGCCTCGCACCGTTCGGGGCAGGCCTCGCAGCGGACCCGGCGGAGGCGGGGCCGCTGCCGATGGGCCGTGCGGACGCGGTGGTCTTCGCGGTCGCCGACGCCGAGCGGGCGGCCCGCCGCTACTGCGCCGCGCTCGGGCTGCGCTGCACCGCGTACGCCGGGCCGGAGACCGGCGAGCCGGAGACGCTCTCGTACGTCCTCGCCGCACCGGGGACGCGGATCGTGCTCACCTCCCCGGTGCGGAGCACCGGCCCGCGCGGCCGGGAGCTGACCGCGCATCTGGACCGCCACGGGGACGGGGTGCTGGACCTCGCGGTGAGCGTGCCGGACGTCTACTACGCGTACGACTACGCGGTGGACCGGGGCGCGCTGTCGCTGGCCGAGCCGTACGAGGCGCGGGACGACTACGGCGCGGTGGTGCTGGCCACCATCGCGGTGCCGGGCGGGACCAGGCACACGCTGGTGGACCGGGCGGGGTACGCGGGGCCGTACCTGCCGGGATACGTGCCGTGCGAGGACTTCTGACGAACCGCGGCCTGACGGCGCGTCGAGAAGCGTGCCTCAGCGGATCACCGTCTCCACGATCGGCGGGTGGCCGTTCCAGGAGGCGATGACCGAGTTGGTCTCGGTGTCCCGGACGAAGTCGACCCGCAGCCATTGGCCGTCCGTCCACACCAGCATCTGCCAGCCCGGGTCCGGGGTGGCGGAGACCAGGGTGGCCCGGTCCGGCTTCAGGTCCAGTGCGACCTTGCCGCCCGGGATCGGATAGCTCTTCACCGTGGACGTCGTGGTGGCGGTGGGGGCGGGCCGACGGGTCGGTGGCGCCGTGGTGGTGGCGGGCGCCGTGCCGTGCGGGGTGATGGCGGCGGTGGAAGTGGCGGCGGTGGCGGCGGCGGTGGTCGGTGAGGCCGCCGGGGAAGGGGGCGTCGACTGTGCGGCGGAGTGCGGCGGATCCGGGGTGGCGGGCGCCGGGTGCGGCGTGCCGTCGGCCTTCGGGGAGGGCAGCGGCAGCGCCGTGGGCTGCTCGAACGCGGCGCCGGTCAGCACCGCGTGCACGCCGAGCCAGGACAGCGCCACCGCCGCCCCGGTGGCCGCCGCCCAGGCGCCGAGCTGTACCAGTCCGTTCCGCATCGTCCGCACATCCTGCCGTATTTCCATTCGGAAGGAGACCGGCACCCCCGGTATTCAGCAGGGCAGTTGCACAATGTCCGGACCCACCCCCGAGGTACAGACCACTCGCCGGCGATGGCGTACCGTGCAGGCCCATGGCAACAGTGCTCGTGGTCGAGGACGACCCCTTCGTACGTTCCGCCCTCATCCGCCACCTGACCGACACCGGTCACGCGGTCCGCAGCGTGGGCACGGCTCTGGAGGCGCTGCGGGAGGTCGCCCAGGTCGGCTGCGACCTGGTGATCCTCGACCTCGGCCTGCCCGACCTGGACGGCAGCGAAGCGCTCAAGATGATCCGCGGCCTGACCAACGTGCCGGTGATCGTCTCCACCGCCCGGGACGACGAGGCCGAGATCATTCGGCTGCTCAACGACGGCGCCGACGACTACCTGGTGAAACCTTTCTCCGGGGAGCACCTCAGCGCCCGGATGACCGCCGTGCTGCGCCGGTTCGGCGGCGGCGCCGCGCCCGTCGCCCAGGTGCTGCGGGTCGGCGGACTGGCCATCGACCTCCAGCGGCGGGAGGCCGCGCTGGACGGACGGCCGCTCGACCTGACCCGCCGTGAGTTCGACCTGCTGGCCTTCCTGGCCGCCCGGCCCGGCGTCGTGGTGCCCCGCAAGGAGATCCTCGCCGAGGTCTGGCAGCAGACCTACGGCGGCGACCAGACCATCGACGTCCACCTCTCCTGGCTGCGCCGCAAACTCGGCGAGACCGCCTCCAACCCCCGCTACCTGCACACCGTCCGGGGCGTCGGGGTCCGGCTGGAGGCCGCGGGGGGCCTGGCGGAGCACCGGACATGAGGCGGTTCGGGCGCTCGCTGCGCTGGGCCCTGATCAAGGCCGCCGTGGCCGGCACCACCATGGTCGCGCTGGCCTTCCTGATCCCGCTCGGGATGATGGTCCAACAGACCGCGCGGGACCGGGCGTTCACTGCCGCCGAGCGGCAGGCCGCAGCGCTCGGACCGGCGCTGGCGATCACCACCGACGAGGACGCGATCACCCGGGCCCTGGCCAGCACGGACGCCGGCGGGCAGGGGCGGATGGCGGTCCACCTCCCGGCGGCCGGGCAGCCCGCCGGGGCGGGGGGCGGCGACGCGCTCCACGACGGCGGTGGCGGGGGCGCCGGGGCGGGTGGTGCCGACGTGGGTGGTGCTGTTGCGGGTGGTGCCGGTGTGGGTGGTCCCGCTGCGAGTCCGGGCGCGGGGAGTCCTGGTGCGAGCGGTCCCGGTGTGGCGGCCGCCGCGGTCGGCGGGCCCGGGGGGCCGATGCTGGGGGAGGGGCGCGCCGCGGCGGCCGACGTGGCCACGGCCGGCGGGCAGGGCCGCTCCTTCACCGTGCAGGTGGCCGGCGGTTACGCCCTGCTCCAGCCGGTCGCGGTGGACACCGGGCGGACCGCGGTGGTCGAGGTGTTCGTGGCCGAGAGCGACCTCACCAGGGGCGTCGCCACGGCCTGGCAGGTGCTCTCCGCCGTGGCGCTCGGCCTGGTCGCCATCTCCGTGCTGGTCGCCGACCGGATGGGCAGCCGCATCGTCGCCTCCGCGCGCAAGCTCGCCGCCGCCGCCCGCTCGCTCGGCGCCGGGAACCTCTCGGTGCGGGTCCCGGTGGAGGGCAAGCAGGTCGAGGGCAGCCCCGAGGAACTGCGCGAGGCCGGCCAGGCGTTCAACACCATGGCCGACCGGGTGGTCCAACTCCTCGCCGCGGAACGGGAACTGGCCGCCGACCTGTCGCACCGGCTGCGCACCCCGCTGACCGTGCTGCGGCTCAACGCCGCCTCGCTCGGCGAGGGCGACGCGGCCGACGCCACCCGGCACGCGGTCGCCCAACTGGAGCGCGAGGTCGACCAGATCATCCGCTCGGCCCGTCGCGCCCCGGAGGACGCGCCCGCCGTCGCGGTCGGCTGCGACGCCGCCGAGGTGATCCGGGAGCGGGTCGCCTTCTGGTCGGCGCTGGCCGAGGACGAGGGACGCCGCTGGCAGCTGGCCGGCGCCGAGCAGGCGGCGCCGGTGCCCGTCCAGCGCGGGGACCTGGCGGCCGCCGTCGACGCGCTGCTCGGCAACGTCTTCCGGCACACCGCCGTCGGCACCGCCTTCTCGGTCGACGTGCTGGCCACCGGCTGCTCGGTGATCGTCCTGGTCGGCGACGCCGGACCGGGGTACAGCGACCCGGCAGCCGCCCTCAGACGCGGCGAGGGACACGGAGGCGAGGGCTCCACCGGCCTCGGCCTCGACATCGTCCGCAAGCTCGCCGAGTCCACCGGCGGGGACGTCGCGCTCGGCCGCTCCGCGGTGCTCGGCGGCGCCGAGACCCGGCTGCGGCTGCGCACCGGGCCGCAGGAGGCGCCGCCCGCGCGGGGCGGACGGCGGCGGACCCGGGGCGCGCTGTTCCAGAAGTGACGGCAGGGCGCGGCGACGGCGGTGGCTTGAGCGGCCCGGGTGGTGGGGCGGCTGGGCGGCTGGTCGCGGCTGGGCGGCAGGGCACGTCGGGGCAGCTGGGCGCGTCGGGCGGGTCCTTCTCGTACGGGCTCATCCTTAACGGCGACCTAAGGGAGTTCTACCCCTCGCTCAGCCCGTCGGCCGGGGCCCCGGGCCGCGGCTAGCGTCGGTCGTGCCGGCCACCCGACCACCCCGGCGCCGACCCGCACCCCGACCGTCACCCCCACGGCGACCGGTGTGCCCTTCCCCCGGGTCGGCGCCGGGGCCGGTCAGGGCCGACGCGTCACGCTGCGTAGTTGATCGTGTCCGATCCCAGTCGGGCGGCATCCGGTATCGTCGCTGGTTGGCCGAGCCGTGGACGGAGTGGACAGTGACAGCGGTGCAAGACGAGCGCAGCCCGGTGCGGACCGCACCCGACCCCTCGCCCGCCCCCCTGTCGGACCGGCTGCGCCGGGCCCTCGGCGCCCCCCTCCGGGCGCTGCGCGAGGCCCCCCGCCGCCCGCTGCTGGCCGCCTCCGCCGTGGCGCTGCTGTCCCTGCTGGTGTACGCGGTGGTCCGGCACTTCGTCCACACCTCGATGGTCGACATGATCGTCTACCGGGCCGAGGGCGCCGCCGTGGCCGACGGCACCGACCTGTACGCGCTGCGCGTCACCGAGTGGAACCTGCCCGCGACGTACCCGCCGTTCGCGGCGATGCTGTTCGTCCCGACCACCTGGTTCCCGGTCCCCTTCCTCCGGGTGGCGATCACTCTCGGCAACCTCGGGCTGCTCGCCCTGCTGACCCACCTGTCCTTCAAGCTGGTCGGCTGGCCGCGCCGCGAGCTGCGGCCGATCGGCGTGATCCTGGTGACCGGCCTCGGGGTCTGGCTCGAACCGGTGTTCACCACGCTCCGCTACGGCCAGATCAACCTCGCGCTGGCCTGCCTGATCCTCTGGGACCTCACCCGTGCGGACGGGCGGCGCAGCAAGGGCGTGGCGATCGGCATCGCCGCCGGCATCAAGCTCACCCCCGGCCTGTTCGCGGTCTACCTGCTGATCACCGGCCGGATCCGGGCCGCCTTCGTGGCCGGCCTCACCTTCCTCGGCACCTTCCTGCTCGGCGCCCTCGTCCTGCCCGACGCCACCTGGGGCTTCTGGACCAAGTACCTCTACGACTCCTCCCGGGTCGGCAAGACCTGGATCGTCGACAACCAGTCGATGCGCGGCGCCTTCGCCCGCCTGCTGCACTCGGCCGACCCCGGCACCGTCGCCACCGTCGGAGCCGGCCTGGTCGCGCTGGCCGGTCTCGGCGTCGCCGCCTGGGCCGCGCGCAGCGGCCGCTGGCTGCCCCGGTCCGAGGCCTGGGGCGTCTGCTGCGCCGCCGTCACCGCCGTGCTGATCTCGCCGATCAGCTGGACCCACCACTGGGTCTGGTGCGTGCCGATGCTCGTCCTGCTCGCCGCCGAGGCCTCGGTCGAGCACGCCCGCCCGGCCGGCGTCCGTCGGCTGCGCTGGCGGGCCGTCTTCTGGGCCACGCTGGTCGCCTTCCTGTCCTTCGCGATGTGGGCCGCGAAGCCGGTCGGCCTGGCCGTCCTCGACATGCCGCTCTGGCGCCAGCTGCCGACCTCGGTCTATCCGTGGGTCGGACTCTGCTTCCTGCTCGCCGCCGCCGTCCGGATAAGGGCCCGGCGGCTCTCGGCCGGCGCGCCGCTGGTCCGGCTGCCCGGACAGCGGGACGCCGGCGGCCCGGACGCCGCCCGCGGCCGTCAGCAGGCCCCCGCGGCCCGCTGAGCCGGCGGGGGCGCCGCTCCTGCTTCTCCGGTCCTGCTTCTTCCGGTCGTGCCGGTCGTTCCGGTCGTGCCGGTCGTTTCGGTCGTTCCGGTTTTTCCGCCGAGCCCGCCGCTCGTTCTCGCGCCCCGTGGTCGTGTTGCTGTACGTGCCAGTGCACGCCGCGGCGCACGCCTAGGCGAGCAGCTCGGCGAGCGAGCCGTCCATGTCCAGCGCGGCCAGCTCGCTGCCCGGCGGGACGAGCCGGTGCGCCCGCTCCAGCCAGGCCGCGACGACCGGCAGCGGGGCCTCCAGCAGCGCGTCCCCGGCAGGCGAGCTCAGCGCCAGGCAGAGCACGCTGCGCCGGCCCGAACGGGTCGGCCAGATCCGCACGTCGCCCTGGCCGCACGGGCGGAAGGTGCCCTCGACGAGCAGCTCGCGGGCGAACACCCAGGTGACCGGGGAACCGGTGTCCAGGTGGAAGGTCATGTACACCGCGTACGGGTCGTGGCTGCCGTAGGACAACCGGGCGGGGACGGGGACGCTGTGCTCCGGCGAGAGCACCAGGTTGAGCTCCAGCTCGTGCTCGACGACGCTGACGGGACGCTCCATGATCGTCTTCCTCTCTGCCTTCGGGTTGTGCCCGGCTTCGGGCCCCTGTGACCTTTGAGAGGGCGGTCCGCACCGGCTCTTACACACGTTTCCGGGATTTCTTCGGGAAGTCCGGTGAGGGGTGGTGAACAACGGATGACACGGCGCGCGGGCAGTCGTCGTGCGCCTGGTTCCTTACCTTGAGCGACCCTCCGCTGTCCGGCGAATCGCGAACCGTCCGTCACGGCTTCGATGAGGTACTACCCTTTGTGACTGCCCGGCGACTTTCCGCCCACCGGCGGTGCCCCCACGCGCGCCGACCGCCGGGAGCGCGCCGGGTCGTGCGCGCGGGTGGACGCGTCTGCGGTGGTCGGGCCCGGTCGGCCCGCACCCTCCTCGTCAGGACCTGCCAGGAAAGAAGACCCCCATGACGGACCGCCCCTTCGTCGCCGACGGCGACCCGGCCGTCGCGCCCGAGCCCGGCTACTACCCCGACCCGTCCATCCCCGGCTACGTCCGGTACTGGGGCGGCGCGGCGTGGGTGCCCGGCACCAGCCGGCCCGCTCCCGCCGGGGGAGAGGTGCTGGAGCCGCCCCGGTACGTGACCCGGCGGCCCGCCCCGGGCGGTGCGGCGGCGCGGGTGGTGCCGCCACCGGTGGTGCCGGAGGCCGCGCCGCCGGGGGCGGTCGGGGTGCCGGAACCGGTGGTCGTGGAACCGGTGGTCCCGGGGCTGCCGGTCACGGCCCCCGGGTCGATGGCCTCGGAGGCGGTGGCATCGGGGTCGATGGCGGAGGTGGGGGCCGGGCTGCCGGCGGGTGGGGGCGACACCGGGCCGGTGTACTTCGACCAGACCTCGGGTGGGGCGTCCTTCGTGCTCGGGCCCCGGGTGGCGGAGGTGATCGGCGGGCCGGTGTTCCGGACGGTCGACGGACCGGGGGCGTCGCCGGGAGTTTCGGCGGGGATGCCGGTCGCGGGGATGCCGGCCGCGGGGGTGCCGTCGGGCTTCGCCGGCGCCGAGCCGCCCGGGGCCGTCCCGGTCCAGGCTTCGGCCGCTTTCTCGGCCCCGCCCCTTTCCCCGTCGCCTTCCCCGTCCCCTTCCCCGGCCCCGTTCCAGGGTGTCGGGGAGTCCGGCTGGCAGGCAGATCCTCGGGCGCAGCGGGGCCTGATGGACACGGGCGACGCACCGCGTTGGGTCTCCTGGGGGGTGCTTCCGGAGGCACTCGATGTGGAGGAGGGGCGCGCGGAGCCCGAGCGCACTCCGGCTGCCACGGAACTGGCCGCCGCCGGCGCTCCCGTCGTGGCGGTCACGGTGCGGGAGGCGCCGGTGCCGGCCGTCCTGGCCTCGGGGCCGGTGCCGGTGATCGGCGACGAGGCGGTGCCGGCCGCCCCTCCGGGCCCGGGCCCGGGGCCGACCGCGGTCGCGGTCGCCTCGAAGTCCATCGCCACGGCGGCGGTCGCGGCGACGGCGCCCGTCACTCCGCTGCCCGCCGTGCGGACGCTCCGCGAGACCGCCGTCCAGCCCCGCCCGTCCGCCTCGGCCTCCGCTGCCACCGTTCCCGCGTCCTCCGGGGCCGCGCGGGCCGCCGGGGCCGCAGGCAGCGCTCGGGCCGGTCGGACTGGTCGGGCCGGCAGGAACGCCCGGGGCGCCGAGCCGGCCGGCCTCGGCCGCCGACTGGCGGCGCGGGCGGTGGACACCGCCGTCCTGCTGGTGGTCGCGGTCGCCGCCGGGATCCCGCTCGGCCGCTCGGTGACCGACCACCTCCAGCGGAAGGTCGACCAGGCCCGGATGGCCAGCGTCCTCGCCCGGCGCCAGGTCCAGGTCTGGCTGGTGGACGACGTGGTGCTGGGCAAGGCCGCCGTGCTGCTCGGCATCCTGTTGTTCGTCAGCCTGCTCTACGAGGTGCTGCCGGTCGCCCGCACCGGCCAGACCTTCGGCAAGCGACTGGCCCGGATCCGCGTGGTGGACGCCGCCGCCCCGGCCGCCCGGGCGGCGAGGCTGAGCCTCGGCCGCTCGCTGCTCCGGTGGGTCGTGCGGCAGTTGGGCACGGTGCTGCTGCTCGGACTGGCCTGGCCGGTGTTCGACCGGACGGCCCGGCGGGGCTGGCAGGACCGCGCGGCCCGTACCCGGGTGGTGCGCGGCTGAGGGCAGCCAGGGGCCAGTGCAAAACGGACAGAATGTCCCGAACATCGAGAATTCGTGATGTTCTACTCGGGGACATGAGCACCCACGACCCCTCAGGCTCCCAGCCGGAGGGGGGCGGCAAGCCCTCCTTCGACAAGCAGCCCCCGCAGCCGGGCGGCGGCACGCCGGAAGGCGAGCCGTCGGGCCCGACCCCGTCCAACGGCCAGTCCGGCGGCGAGTCCGGTGGCCAGTCGGGCGGCGAGTCCGGTGGCCCCGGCGCCTACCGGGGAACCTACGGCGGCAGCCCGTACGGCGAACCGACGCCCGGTCAGGAACCCTACGGACAGTCCCCGTACGGCCAACCCCCGTACGACCAGCCGCCGCCCGGTCACGGCACCGGCTACGGGCCCGGCGCGTACGGCACACCCGGCGCCGGCCCCGTCCCCGGTATGCCGCCGCTCGGCACCTGGCCCAAGCGGATCCTCGCCCGGCTGATCGACTACGTTCTGGTGCAGGTCATCGGGGTGATCGTCGTGGGGCCCTTCGTCGACCTCAGCACGCGCAACGGCTCCACCGAGGCGTTCTGGCTCGGCTGCGCCATCTACCTCGTCTACGAGGCCCTGATGCTCAGCCGGGACGGCCAGACCCTCGGCAAGAAGGCGATGAAGATCCGGGTCGCCATGCTCGTCGACGGGAACAAACCCACCCCGTCCGCCGCCTGGACCCGCGCCGCCGTCTTCATCCTCCCGGCCGTCATCTGCTGCGCCGCGCTCTGGTGGATCGTCGACGGATTCTTCGGCGTCTTCGACAAGCCCTACCGGCAGTGCCTGCACGACAAGGCCGCGAAGACCGTGGTGGTCACCACCGAGGTCTGAGCGGAGCGGCAGGACACGCCCGCGCCCGGCGGCGGATCAGCGCTGCCGGGCGTACGCGTGCCCGGCGGCGGCCGCGGTGCGGCCGGCCGCACCGGCCGGATCCGCGGGAGCGGCCGTCCCGGCCGCCGACCTGGCCGCGGCCGCCGACATCGAGAGCACCGTCACCACGGTGCCGAGCGCCAGTGCGAACCCCACCAGCACCGCGACCGCCAGAACGCCCGAGGCGCCCGAGACGGCCAACAGTGCCACCGTGGAGGCGACGACGGTGAACGAGCCGAGGCAGGCCTGGGCGACGGAGGGGCGCGGCATGGCGGGGGTCCTTCGCACGTCGGGGGGAACGGGCGGGAATGGTGCCGGATCCCGTGGTCCTACCCCGCGGGGAGACGGGTACGTCCAGGCTAGTCCCCGAACGCGGGGGCACAGGGGGCGCACGGGCTCATCCCGGGGTCGTCCGACCCGGTCGGTACGGTGAACCGGAACCCGTCGACACCACACGTCACCGCACACGCCACCACCACCCGGGGGAACCGACCATGCCCATCCCCGCCGACTGGCCCACCACCGAGGCCGAGGCACTCGCCGAACAGGAGCGGCTGCGCCCGCTCGTCCAGGCCCACGACGAACCGGGCCACGACCCCGCCGCCCCCGGCACGCTCATCGCCGGCGTCGACGTCGCCTACGACGACGACCGCGACCTCGTCGCCGCCGCCGCCGTCCTCCTCGACCGGGACACCCTGGAGGTGGTCGAACAGGCCACCGCCGTCGGCCGGATCGCCTTCCCGTACATCCCCGGACTGCTCGCCTTCCGCGAACTCCCCGCCGTCCTCGACGCCCTGGCCGCACTCGCCCACGCCCCCGACACCGTCGTCTGCGACGGCTACGGCCTCGCCCACCCCCGCCGCCTCGGCCTCGCCAGCCACCTCGGCGTCCTCACCGGACTGCGCACCCTCGGCGTCGCCAAGACCCCCTTCACCTTCGACCACCACACACCCGACACGGCCCGCGGCTCCTGGACCCCCCTCACCGACCCCGCCACCGGCGAGGAGGTCGGCCGCGCGGTGCGCACCAGGACCGGCGTGAAACCCGTCTTCGTCTCCGTCGGCCACCGGACCGGCCTCGACACCGCCGTCCGCACCACCCTCGACCTCGCCCGCCACTACCGCCTCCCCGAGACCACCCGGCACGCCGACTCCCTCTGCCGCCGCGCCCTCGCCGACGCCCAACAGACCGGGACGAACGCGAACTGACCAAGCCCCGGGCCGGATTCGGGCCCGGTGTGTTAGACATGAGACACCGGGGCCCGGCCCCGACCGCCAGGGACGGACGCACGGGGGGCGCCGAAATGGGAACAGGGAGCACCGGTACCGGCTCCACCGGCGGAGCCGGACAGGGCTACCGCATCGAAGTCGAACAGCTCCGCACCTTCGCCGGCCAGGTACGGCTCCTGCTCGCCGACTTCCAGAAGCACGCCGACGGCACCGACGCGCACGGCCGCAGCGCCATCGGCAAGAACGCCTTCGGGACCTTCGCCGAGGCCACCGAGATCCACAGCCGCTACGGCACCATGCGGGACGCGCTGCGCGACGTCCTCAACCAGCTCCAGGACGCCGTGAACGAGGCCCAGCAGAAGGCCGACCTCACCGCCGTCAACTACGAGGAGCAGGACCGGCACGCCGCCACCAAGCTCAAGGTCGGCGACGACGGCTGGTCCGTCGCCAACCCCTCCGCGAGCAGCCAGGCCGCGACCCAGCAGAACCCCACCCCGTCCACCCGCGGCAACGCCACCGTCTGACCCGCGCCCGCCCGGACCGAACGGAGGCCGACCGCCCGTGGTCTACACCGACTTCACCAAGTACAGCCACGCCCAACTCCGCACGATGGCACAGGCCCTCGACCCCGGCGCGGTGATGGCCGCCGGCGACCCCTGGCGCAAGGCCGCCGACACCCTCAAGCAGATCCGCCAGACCCTCACCAAAGCCAGCACCGAAGCCGCCACCTCCTGGGAAGGCACCACCAGCGACGCCTTCCACACCCGCATGCTCACCCTGGCCGCCAGCATCAACAACGCCGCCGCCTACGCCAACGACGCGGCCAACATCCTCCACGCCGCCTCCGAGGCCATGGCCAAGGCCAAACGCGACATGCCCGAGGAACCCGGCAACTGGGACAAGGTCAAGGACACCGTCGGCGACGCCCTCTTCGGCGACGACGACGAACACATCCCCCTCGCCGACCGCAAGAAGGCCGAAGCGGCCGCCATCATGCAGACCCTCGCCATGCACTACCGCATCGCCACCCCGGCCCTGAAGCCCCCACCGCCGTACGACCCGAAGAATCCGGGAAGGATCGAATCTCCCGACACCGGATCGAAGGACGACCCGAGCGGCGCAGTGGCGGCAGCGGCGATGTTTTCAGGCACCTCGATGGGGGCAGCGGGATCGTCAACACGGGCGACCACGGCCCCGGCTCCTCCACGTAGGGCATCGCAGCCGCCGATGACGGTTCGATCGGTGGCGGCGAGTGCGCCGGCTCCGACCGACTCGGGAATCAAGGGGGGCGCGGCGCAAGCATCTCCGAAGCCGTCGACCTCCCCTGGCCACGGTTCCAGCGAGGGCATCTACGGCAGGCCGGTGCCACCTCCGCCTGGAAGTGTGCCGAGTCCGTCACTTGCCGGGACCCACACCTCCGGACTGGGTCTCGTGCAGACCGGAGGCCCCGCGACCGGGCCGCTCGGAGTCGGCAGTGGGCCGGAGACGCCTCGGTCCACGGGCCAGACGACCGTGTCCCCGATCGGGCCGGTCGTCGGTCAGGGCAAGTTCGGCCAATGCAGCCAGGAGGCCTCGACCGGTGTGACGCCAGTCGAGGGATCCGGACCGCGTGGCGGTCGGGTTCTCGGTGGCTCCGGAGGGGTAAACCCGGGCATCGGTGGTGGAGGTCATGGTGGGCCTGGTGGAAGGCAGACCGGGGGATCTCTGGCACGACCCGGCGGGTCGACCGGAGAGGCAGCGAAGCCTGGCGGAGCGCAAGGCAAGCAGGCATTCACCGAAGGTGGGTCCGGCCTGGGAGCGCGAAGCCGACTCAGGGGTGAGCTGGGGGTTGCGAACACGAGTGGTATGGCACCCGGTGTCCCGCTGGGCGGCGCACAAGCACATAGGAAGGACCGGGAGAAGGGCGGCAAGCGGCCGGACTATCTCGTCGAGGATGAGGTGACCTGGGCGTCGGATGAGCCCAGGAATCCGAACGTGGTGGAATGAAACCGGTCCGTGAGTGGATGGATGATCTGAATCGCATCCCGCAGGCGGGTGGCCTGCGGGATGCCTCGCTGAGTGGGGTGACCAGATTTGACGAGCCGCCGGTTGGCGCGTGGTGCGGCGGCTCTGGCTGTCGGGGCGCTGATGCTGGGCTTGGCCACGCCGGTGGCATCGGCCGACCAGGTCAGAGACCAGCAGTGGGCGCTGAAATCCTTCGAAGCGGAGGCGACGGTCTGGCCTGTAAGCCAGGGCGACGGCGTGATCGTCGGAGTGATCGATACCGGCGTGAACCAGGATCACCAAGACCTGACCGGACAGGTGCTTCCCGGGGCTGACTTCTCCGGTGGCAATACGGACGGTCGAGTGGACAGTGACGGTCACGGCACCGGAATGGCGAGCTTGATCGCCGGGCATGGGCACGGCGATCACGCAGGGGTGATGGGGCTGGCCCCGAAAGCGAAGATCCTTCCGGTGAGGGTGACAACGGATGCCGACAAGTCCAGCTCCGCGCCGGAGTCCGGCTCTTCGCAGAGCCCCGGTGCCAGCCAGAGTGAACTCGCAGCGGCGATCCGATTCGTGGCGGACCACGGCGCGAAGGTCGTCAACATCTCCCTCTCCGGTTCCTACCGCTGGGACTCGCAGCTGCGAAAGGCCGTCAATTACGCGATCTCGAAGGACGTCGTGCTGATCTCCGGTGCCGGAAACACCGGGTCGAGCCTGGGAGTCGGATATCCGGCGGCGTTCCCAGGAGTGGTGGCGGTCGGGGCAGTGGATTCCAGCGGCACCGTGTGGGAGAAGTCGACGTCAGGCCCTGAGACGACGCTCGTATCCCCAGGGGTGGGGATCCAGCACGCGACGGCGAAGTCCCCGACGGCGTACGTCACCGGCAGTGGAACCTCCGATTCCACCGCCTATGTCGCCGCCACCGCGGCGCTCATCCGTTCCAAGTACCCGAACCTGTCGGCCGGGCAGGTGATCAATCGGATGATCAAATCCGCCACCCCGCCGGCGAACGGGACGGTGGTGCCCAACAACCAGTACGGCTACGGGATCGTCGCGCCGGCGAAGGCCCTGGAAGCGAATCCGGCCGTGGACAACGGGCCTCGGGAGAATCCCCTGATCGGGCGAATGGAAGCGAAGGGCACGCCGCCTCCGGTGGAAGAGGAGACCGACGAGCCCTCCGTGGCGCCCATGGTCCCCGAGGGGGACAGCGGGGGCGGCCACAGCTCGATCGTGGTGTGGGTCCGCGTGGGGCTGGTCGGCCTGCTGGTCGGTGCTGTGGCGCTCGTCGTGGTGTTCGTGGTGCGGGGTCGGAGGCGGCGTCAGTGAGTGGCGAGCCATTCGGTGCGTAGGGCGGCCATCTGGAGGACGTCCCAGTAGCGGCCGTCCCAGTGGTGGGCTTGGCGGGAGCGGCCTTCGAGGGTGAAGCCGGACTTGCGGTAGGTGTGGGCGGCGCGTTCGTTGTACTCGAAGACTTCGAGGTGGACGCGGTGGAGGCGGATGGTCTCGAAGGCGTGGCGCAGGACCAGGAGGGTGGTTTCGGTGCCGATGCCGCGGCCGGTGGCGTCCGGGGTGAGGGCGATCCGGTAGCTGGCGGAGGAGTTGTCGGGGTCGACGTCGGTGAGGGCGGTGTCGCCGAGGAAGCGGCCGGTGGTGGGGTCTTCGACGGCGAGGTCGAGGCGGTCGGGTTGTTCGGCGCGGGTGGTGCACCAGTGGTGGATCCGGTCGCGGGTGAAGGTGGTGCGGGTGCCGGTGAGCCGGTTGGTCTCCTCGTCGGCGCAGAGTTCCCACATCGGGTCGGTGTGCCGTTCGTCGAGGGGGACGAGTCGGATGGTGGGGCCGTGCAGGGTGGGTTTGACGGCGAGGGCGGCGAGATCGGCGGTCATGGTGCCCAGGATGGGTGGTCGGGTTCCGGTTCGTCCACGCATTTGTCCTGGAGTGCGCGTGGGGATGGGGGGCGTGTGTCGGGCGGGTGCGCTGGGGTGGCAGTAATTCGGCGACGGCTGGCGTCAATGCCGCTGGTGGGGGCCTCCGGTGGCGGGGATGCTGGGCCCATGAGTACTTCTGAGAGCACGCCGGGGGCCACCGTCGACGCGGGGATCGTCCCGGACACCAAGGACTGGACCTGGGTGCTGGAACGCCCCTGCCCCGACTGCGGGTTGGACACCCCGCGGGTGGTGCGGGAGGACGTCGCCGGGATGGTCCGGGCCAATGCGGAGGGCTGGCTTGCGGTGTTGGCGGGGGACGGGGAGGGGCTGCGCCGGCGGCCGGCGCCGGGGGTGTGGTCGGCGCTGGAGTACGCGTGCCACGTCCGGGACGTCTTCCGGCTGTTCGACGTCCGGCTGGGTCTGATGCTGGACCGGGACGACCCGCTGTTCCCCAACTGGGACCAGGACGGGACGGCCGTCGCCGAGCGCTACGGGGAGCAGGATCCGCGGGTGGTGGCCGGGGAGTTGGCGCGGGCCGCGGAGACGCTCGCCGGGGCCTTCGGGCGGGTGGCCGGTACGCAGTGGGAGCGGACCGGGAACCGCAGCGACGGGGCGCGGTTCACGGTCGAGTCGTTCTCCCGGTACCTGATCCACGACCCGGTGCACCACCTGTTCGACGTGACGGGCGAGCGGGTCTGAGGCCGGGCGGGGGTTGGCGGAAGGGCCGCAGCCGGCGGCCGGGGCGCGGCGTCACCAGCCGGAGGCCTCGCGCAGCATGGTGCGGCGCAGCCGCCCGGCCACGCTGGCGGCGTCGGTGCCGATGACGTCGGCGATCTCGGGGGCGGCGAGGCCGACGACGTAGTGCAGGATCGCGAGGTCGTCGTCGGCCGGGTGGCGGTCCGGGGCGGCGGGCATCCGGCGGCTGTGTTCGGCGACGGTGCCGCGCAGGATGTCCCAGGCGTGCGCGGTCGGGTTGGAGCTGCCCATCAACTCCCGCCAGAGCACCGCGATTTCCGCGAAGGCCTGCTGGACGGCGGCGGTCGCGGCGCTGTGCTCGGTCAGCCACACGTGCGCGTAGCTGAGGTACCGGGGGCGGTGGAGTTCGCAGAACGCGGTGAACTCCAGTGGTACGTCCGCCGGCTCGCCGGGCCCCGGGGGCGGCTCGGCGGAACTCTCGTGACGGTTGGTCATCTCGGCTTCTCAAAAAGGGAGATGGGTTTCTGACGGTCGATCATCTGTGCTCACTCTACGGTAGGCCCTCGGTGCGCTGGGTGACCAATCCGATGGAATGCCCGGAACCCGTCGCCGCCAGGCCGGTTCCGGTGGAGAACGGGTGCGACGAGGCGGCGGGACGGTCGGGCGGGGGGCCGGCGAGGGCCGGCGGGGCAGTGCTGCGCAGTGGCGTGGGGCTCGTAGGTGCGAGCGTGTCGCGGCTGGTCAGAGGGTGTGGACGGCGATGGCTGCAAGGCAGTTGATGTGCCACCGTAGGGCCTGGGGAGGCTGGCGTCCACGCCCAGGGCGCGAACCTGTGCGCGCACAACCACCCGCACAACCGCGCCCGCGATCAGCACGGAGATCGTCGTGAAGATCACCACGGACGGGGGCATGGTCGTCACCGCGGTGACGACCGCACGGGGGACGGCGCCCACCAGGGACGGCGGGCACGGGGGCGGCGGGCGCAGGGGCCGCGGGCGCGGAGGCGGCGGGCACGGGGACGGCGGGCGCAGGGGCGGCGGGCCGGGTCTCGCCGCGCCCATCGACCGTGCCCCGGCGGTCTGGACGGGACCGGCCGGGGCGGTGGGGCGGGCGGATCGACTGCCCGTCAGGAGGTGGTCCGGGTCTCCGTGGGGGAGATCCGGTCGGCGGCGGTGTCCCGTTCGACCTGGGTCGGGAAGGCTTCGACGGCCCGCCGTCGGGCCGCCTGTGCCGCCGTGGCGGCAGCGGCCGCAGCCGCCGCGGCCGCCCCGGCGGCGGCCTCCTCGCGTTCGCGCCGGTGCGCCGCCCCCGAGGGGTGCCCACCCGCGCCATGAGTGCCCGGGGCGTGTCCACCGGGGGCGTGCCCGCCGCCGGTCAGCGTTCCGGGGGTGAGCCCGCCGGCCGCGAGGGTTCCGGCGGGCCGTCCCGCCGCCCGTCGTCGGCGGCCGAGCGCGGCCCGGGCGGCGTGTTCCTCGGCGGCCTGTCTAGCGGCCAGGTAGGCCTGCACGGCCGCCATGCCGTAGACGGGTTGGATGAGTTGGTGGCCTTTGAAGAAGGGTCTGGCCGGGGCGAACCCGGCGGCGACCACGAGGTCGCGGATCTCTGCTATCTCGGCCTCACTGCGGGCGGTGAAGCGGACCTCCCAGCCCTTCTTGTACGTATGGCCCTTCTCGCCGCTGCGGCGGGCGGGGTCCGGGCGGCGGACGTATCCGGGCAGACGGCCGAGGCGGAGCTGGGCCGCGCGGAGGCCGGCGGTCTCGTCACGTGACATGACGTAAGCCTAGGCAATCCCCGGGGCGGGATTGACGCCTTGGGGTTCCCTCGCCGTATGCCCTTGGTCACTCTGGGTCAGACGGCCAGGTTGGCGATCGTTTTCGATCACATATGACAACCTGATGAGCGTCAATTACTCCAAATGAGTGAGGGTATGAGGACTTTAGTGCGGGCTGATCCCGGTTTCGCGACGGTTGGGTAACAGTGCGTCAGGGTCCCGGTCGCAGGTCCTGGCGGTTGGGGATGGTGTCGGCATGAGCTACCGGATTCCGTCCCCGCCGCCGTCCCTGGAGGACCTGGCGAAGCGTCAGCAGAACGTCGTCACCGCGAGTCAGTTGCGCGCCCGGGGCGTGCCGGCCCGGATCATCACCGAGCACTGCCGCCGGGGCGGTCCCTGGCAGCGGATGCTGCCCAGGGTCTACCTGCTGCAGGCCGCGGAGCCCACCCCCGAGCAGCGGATGTGGGCCGCGCTGCTGTACGCCGCGCAGAACGGGCGCCAGGAGGGCCGCGGGGAGGGCGCGGTGATCACCGGCGCGGCCGCGCTGGCGCTGTACGGCTTCACCGTCGTGCCCCGGCTGCCCGCGGTGACCGGGGTGGACGTCCTGGTGCCCCGGCAGCGCCGGCTGAAGGACGTCGGCGGGGTGCGGATCCGGCGCACCGAACGGGAGTTGGTGGCCCGCTCGGTGCACGGCCTGGCCTGTGCGCCGGTGGCCAGGGCGGTCGCCGACGCGCTGGTCGAGTGGACGGCGGAGCCGAGTGGCCCGGCGCCGGTGCGCGCGGTGCTGCGGGAGGCCGTCGGTGGGCCCGGGAACCGCTGCACGGTACAGGAGTTGGTGACCGAGCTGACCGACTCCGGGTTGACCCGCGAGCCCCGGGTGCGGGCCGCGCTGGACGAACTCCTCGCCGCCGAACGGGACGTGGTGCTGGAGCGGCTGGGCCGGCTGGTGGACGAGTGGCGGTTGCCCGCCCCGCTGAACGCCCCGGAGCTGCGGATGGGCGGCGGCACCTACATCGCCGTCCCGGACCTCTACTGGCCGGAGCGGGGCGTCGCGGTGGAGGTGGACCCGGAGCTGCGCTGCGTGAGCGAGGGCGAGGCCGCCTGGGTGCGCGGCGGCCGGCAGCGGATGGAGTACCTGGGAGTCCGGGTGGTGTACGTCTGCGGGGCGCGGCTGGCCGCCGACCCGGACGCGGTCGGCGGCGAACTGCGCGAGGCGTACCGGGCCGGCGGGACGGACGTGGTGGAGCTGCTGGTGGTCTGAGCGGACGGCGGCTCCGCGGGCACCGCGCCCGCGTCCACCGGAGCCGCTACGGACGCACCACCGGTTCGCCGACCAGCTCGACCCCGGCCGCCCGCAGCTCCGCCAGCGCGGCGGCGGTGGTCTCCGGGGCGACCCCGGCGGTGAGGTCCAGCAGCACGCGGGTGGTGAAGCCCGCCCGGGCGGCGTCCAGCGCGGTCGCCCGGACGCAGTGGTCGGTGGCGATGCCGACCACGTCGACCCGGTCGACCTGCCGCTCGCGCAGCCACTCCACCGGACCGCGGTTGTTCTCGTCCAGCCCCTCGAAGCCGCTGTACGCCGCCGAGTGGGCGCCCTTGTCGAAGACCGCCTCGACCGCGCCGGAGATGACGGCGGGTGCGAAGTTGGGGTGGAAGCCCACGCCCTCGGTGCCGGCCACGCAGTGCGGCGGCCAGCTGTCGACGTAGTCAGGCTCGGCGGAGAAGTGGGCGCCCGGGTCGATGTGGTGGTCGCGGGTGGCGAGGACGTGCCGGTAGCCGGGGGAGGACTCGGCGATCAGGTCGGTGATGGCGGCGGCCACCTCGGCGCCGCCGGCGACGGCCAGGCTGCCGCCCTCGCAGAAGTCGTTCTGCACGTCGACGACGATCAGTGCCCGGTACATGGCTCGCAACCTCGGATCTCGGGGGCCCGCGGGAGGCGGCGCCCCGGTGGGGGGAGCCCTCGGGAGTGCGCGGCCCGGCCGTGCCGGGCGCGGGGGGTCCTCGGGGAGCTCCTGGGGAACTCGGGGAACTCTACGGCTGACTCTAGGGAGTGGCGCGCGGGGGCGGAAGCCCCGGGGCGGGTCCGGCGCCCGGGGCCGGAACGCCGGACCGGCCCCGGGCTCGGCCTCAGCGGGCCGGCCCGGCGGGCAGCGCCAGTTCGGTCGGCAGCACCGGGTCGCCCTTGGACAGCTGGGTGGCCGACAGCGGCAGCGCGGCGCGGGCGCGCACGTGCCGGTCGCGGGCGGCGCTCAGCGGCTCCCGCCCGACGGTCTCGCCGGCCAGCACCAGCGGCACCTGCACCAGGTGCGGCCGCAGCTCCTCCGGGACGGGCCCGGTGCCGACCACCTCGGCCTCGGCCACGCCGTCGGCGTCGGGCCGGCGGGCGGCCCACTTGCGGCCGCCGATGCTGGTCTTGCCGCCGGCCGCGCGCTTGGCCACCGGCACCAGCGGCCCGCCGTCGGTCTCGGCGCGGGCGACGAGCTTGTAGACCATCGCGCAGGTCGGGTGCCCGCTGCCGGTGACCAGGCTGGTGCCGACGCCGTAGCCGTCCACCGGGGCGGCGGCCAGGGCGGCGATCGCGTACTCGTCCAGGTCCGAGGTGACGATGATCCTGGTCCGGTCGGCGCCGAGGTCGTCCAGTTGGCGGCGGACCCGGTGGGCCAGCAGGGTGAGGTCGCCGGAGTCGATCCGGACGGCGCCCAGTTCGGGGCCGGCCACCTCGACCGCGGTGCGCACGGCCTCGCGCAGGTCGAAGGTGTCGACCAGCAGCGTGGTGCCCCGGCCCATGGAGGCGATCTGCGCCTTGAAGGCGTCCCGCTCGCTGTCGTGCACCAGGGTGAAGGCGTGGGCGGCGGTGCCGGTGGTCGGGATGCCGTGGGTGAAGCCGGCCTCCAGGTCGGAGGTGGCGGCGAAGCCGGCCACGTAGGCGGCCCGGGCGGCGGAGACGGCGGCGTGCTCGTGGGCCCGGCGGGCGCCCATCTCGATCACCGGGCGGCCGCCGGCGGCGGCGGTCATCCGGGAGGCGGCCGCGGCGATGGCCGAGTCGTGGTTGAGGATCGAGAGGATCACCGTCTCCAGGATCACCGCCTCGGCGAAGCTGCCCTCGACGGTGAGCAGCGGCGAGCCGGGGAAGTAGACCTCGCCCTCGGGGTAGCCGTGGACGTCGCCGCGGAAGCGGTAGTCGGCGAGGAAGCGCAGGGTGTCCTCGTCGACCACGTCCTGGTCGGCCAGCCAGTCCAGCTGGGGGGTGGTGAAGCGGAAGTTCTCGACGGCGTCCAGCACCCGGCCGGTGCCGGCCATGACGCCGTAGCGGCGACCGCTCGGCAGGCGGCGGGTGAACACCTCGAAGACGGAGCGGCGGTGCGCGGCCCCGCTGCGCAGGGCGGCCTGCAGCATGGTGAGCTCGTAGCGGTCGGTGAGCAGCGCGGTCGAGCCGGCCGCGCGCACTGAAGTGGCGTCCATACGGATGATGCTACTACCACTTAGCGTCAGAGTGACGATTTCTCATGGAGCATGCCGGGCCGGAATCGCCCGGCTCTCGCCCGGATGGCAGCATGGGGCGTGAGGGGTTACGGACGACTGTGCAGCGAGGAGGACCCGGCGTGAGCGTCGCGCCCGTGGAGATCGAGCGCCCGGAGGTCGAAGGGGTACCGGTGACCGAGCCGGACACGCCCTGGGTGACCATCGTGCACAACGACCCGGTCAACCTGATGAGCTACGTCCAGCACGTCTTCCAGGCCTACTTCGGGTACCCGAAGGACAAGGCCAGGAAGCTGATGATGGACGTCCATACCAAGGGTCGGGCGGTGGTCTCCAGCGGCTCCCGCGAGGAGATGGAGCGCGACGTCCAGGCGATGCACGGCTACGGCCTCTGGGCGACGCTGCAGCACGACTGACGCCGGGCCGACCGGCGCCGGCGGGACGGGCGCCGGCGCGACCGGGCGCGGGCGGCCGGCACCGACCCGATCGGTGCCGGGCCGCGGGCCGTACGACCGAAGACGACGAAGACGGGCTGACCGATACAGATGGCTGGGTTGTTCGAGAGCACCGGCGGTGGTGGCGCGGCGATCGCGCTGGACGAGTGGGAGGCCTCCATCCTGCGCTCGCTGGAAGTGCAGTTGCTGGAGCTGATCGGCCCCGGCCCGGGCGGGGGCGGCGACGACCCGCTGGCCGCGCTGTTCGCCGAGGGGCCGACCGAGGCGCCCGCCGACCCGGTGCTGGCCCGGCTCTTCCCGGACGCCTACGGCGACCCGGAGAAGCCGAGCGACGAGGAGGCGAAGGTCGCGTCCGGGGAGTTCCGCCGTTTCACCGAGCTGGACCTGCGGGCCCGCAAGCGGGACGACGCGCTGTTCGTCGTCCGGGCGCTGGACGGCCTCGGTGACGGCGGCGGGGTGCTCAAGCTGTCCGTGCCCGACTGCCTGCGCTGGCTGGGCGCGCTGAACGACCTGCGGTTGGCCGTCGGCGTCCGGCTGGAGGTCACCGAGGACGACGAGGACGGCCTCTACGAACTGCCGGACGGTGACGAGCGCAAGCCGCTGGTGATGGCGTACCTGTGGCTGGGTGCCCTGCAGGAGTCGCTGCTGGAGGCCATGGCGGACTGATTCCGCGTGGGCTGACCCCCTTGGGGGAGCGATCCTGCCCGATTCCGGGCAAGCCCCGGCCGATTTGTCCAGAGTGTGGACGATCAGCCGGGGCATTTCTTATGAAAATCGGGCAAACCATACCAGGTTATGCTCAAATAACGCTCAGATGGACACCGCTATCCGAACCCCGCGTGGTACGACTTCTCCACCCCCGAGACCGACCAGGACGGTGCATAGTGGCCGAGAAGTTGTACGACGAAATGGTCGACAATCCGCCGGATGCGGAGGGCTACGAGCGCGGGCTCGGCAGCCGCCAGATCCAGATGATCGCGATCGGCGGAGCCATCGGCACCGGCCTGTTCCTCGGTGCGGGCACCGCGATCTCCCGCTCCGGCCCGAGCCTGATCCTCTCCTACGCCGTCGCCGGCCTGGTGATCTTCGTGATCATGCGGGCGCTCGGCGAACTGCTCACCTACCGCCCGGTCTCGGGCAGCTTCGCCGAGTACGCCCGGGAGTTCCTCGGCCCCTTCGCCGGCTACGTGACCGGCTGGACGTACTGGCTGTTCTGGGTCGTCACCGGCATGGCGGAGACCACCGCCGCCGCCGTCTACGTGCGGTTCTGGGCGCCCGACATACCGCAGTGGATCAGCGCGCTGACCTTCCTGGTCGTGCTCTACGCGGCCAACCTGATCTCGGTGAAGCTGTTCGGCGAGATCGAGTTCTGGTTCTCCATGGTCAAGGTCACCGCCATCATCGGCATGATCCTGATCGGCGTCGGGGTGCTGACACTCGGCTTCAGCAAGGCCGGTGACACCGCGTCACTCGGCCACCTCTGGCAGGACGGCGGCTTCTTCCCGCAGGGCATCGGTTCCACCGTGATGACCCTCCAGATCGTCATGTTCGCCTACCTGGGCGTCGAACTCGTCGGCGTCACCGCGGGCGAGAGCGAGAACCCCGAGAAGACCCTGCCGCGCGCCATCAACACGCTGCCCTGGCGGATCATGCTGTTCTACATCGGCGCCCTGGTGGTCATCCTCTCGCTCGTGCCGTGGACCGAATTCCAGCCCGGCGTCAGCCCGTTCGTCGCCGCCTTCGGCAAGATCGGCATCCCGGCGGCGGCCGGCATCATCAACTTCGTGGTGCTCACCGCGGCGCTCTCCTCCTGCAACTCCGGGATGTACTCCACCGGCCGCATGCTGCGCGACCTCGCGCTGAGCGGCCAGGCCCCGGGGCGGCTCACCAGGCTCAACTCCCGCCGCACCCCGGCCTTCGCGATCACCGTCTCCAGCCTGCTGATGGGCGTCGGCGTGGTCCTCAACTACCTCGTCCCGGCGCGGGCGTTCGAGTACATCACCTCGGTCGCCACGGTCTGCGGCCTGTGGACCTGGGCGATGATCCTGATCTCCCAGATCCGCTACCGCCGGGCCTGGCAGGCCGGCCACCTGCCGCCGCCCACCTTCAAGGCGCCCGGCGGCGCCTGGGTCAGCGGGGCCGCGCTCGCCTTCCTCGCCCTGGTCGTGGTGCTGATCGGCCTGGACCGGGACAACCGGATCTCGCTGTTCGTCTTCCCGGGCTGGGCCCTGCTGCTGGTGGTCGGCTACCAGGTGCTCAAGCGCCGCGACCCGCGGGCCCTGCGCGGCGGCGCCCAGGACCCGGAGCCCGCCGTCGGCGCCGCAGCGGACGCCCGCGACGGGAACGTGGACACCCACTGACCGCGCCCCGGACGCCCCGGCGGCCATCCGCCGGGGCGTGGCTATCCTGAGCCGCATGCTGACCATCACCCGAGAACTCCGCGACCGGATCGTGGCCCACGCCCGCGCCGACCACCCGGACGAGGCCTGCGGCGTGGTCGCAGGACCGGCCGGCAGCGGCCGACCCGAGCGGTTCGTCCCGATGCTCAACGCCGCCCGCTCGCCCACCTTCTACGAGTTCGACTCGGGCGACCTGCTCAAGCTCTACCGCGAGATGGACGACCGCGACGAGGAGCCGGTGATCGTCTACCACTCGCACACCGCCACCGAGGCCTACCCCTCGCGCACCGACGTGAGCTACGCCTCCGAACCGTTCGCCCACTACGTGCTGGTCTCCACCGCCGAGGGCGACGGCGAGGACGACCCCTACCAGTTCCGCTCGTTCCGCATCGTGGACGGCGAGATCACAGAGGAAGACGTTCAGGTCGTCGAGGCCTACCCGGCCTGACCGGCCCGCCCGCGGACCCGGCCCGCCGCCCCCTCCCGAGGGGTCGGCGGGCCGCCGTCGTCTCAGCCCTGGGAACGGGAACATCCGGATCCCGAGACGGGCATGTCGGAGCGGGCCCGGGAATCTATACGATGAGTTCATGCGTTCCGTCGATGTGAGCACTCAGGCCCCGGGCACCCGCCTCGTGGCGCGCCTGCACATCGACCTGTGCCGGCACGCCGGTGCGATCTGTCCCGGCACGCCCGTGCGCTCGCGCTGAGAGCCGCTTCACCACCTCACCCGGGCCCGCCGCCCACCGGCGACGCCGAGCCCCGGGCACCCCTCCGCCCTGCCGCGTCCGCAGCGGCCCACCCACTCCACGACCCGCACAGGAGCGCACTCATGGCCATCGAGGTCCGCATCCCGACCATCCTCCGCACCTACACCGACGGCGCCAAGGCCGTCGAGGGCAACGGCAGCAATCTCGGGGAACTCTTCGCCGACCTCGACGCCCGCCACCCGGGCATCGCCGCCCGCCTGGTCGAGGGCGGCGAGCTGCGCCGCTTCGTCAACGTCTACCTGAACGACGAGGACGTCCGCTTCCTGGAGGGCATCTCCACCGCCCTCGCCGACGGCGACAGCGTCACCATCCTGCCCGCCGTGGCCGGCGGCGCCCGCTAGACCACCCGGTTCCCCCGCCGCGGCGGGGGAACCACCCCCGCCACCCTCACCGCCTTGGCCGGAGGCCTCCCTTGCGTTACGACAGTCCGCTCGAAGCCGTCGGCAACACCCCGCTGGTCCGCCTGCCGCGGCTGTCCGCCGCCGTCCCCGGCAACGCCGAGGGCCTGGTGAGCCTCTGGGCCAAGCTGGAGGACCGCAACCCCACCGGCTCGATCAAGGACCGCCCGGCCCTGCACATGATCGAGCGCGCCGAGGCCGACGGCCGGCTCACCCCCGGCTGCACCATCCTGGAGCCCACCAGCGGCAACACCGGCATCTCGCTGGCCATGGCCGCCAAGCTCAAGGGCTACCGGATGGTCTGCGTGATGCCCGAGAACACCAGCGAGGAACGGCGCGAGCTGCTCCGCATGTGGGGCGCCGAGATCATCTCCTCCCCGGCCGCCGGCGGCTCCAACACCGCCGTCCGGATCGCCAAGGAGACCGCCGCCGAGCACCCCGACTGGGTCATGCTCTACCAGTACGGCAACCCCGACAACGCGGGCGCCCACTACACCGGCACCGGCCCCGAGATCCTCGCCGACCTGCCGACCGTCACCCACTTCGTGGCCGGCCTCGGCACCACCGGCACCCTCATGGGCGTCGGCCGCTACCTGCGCGAGAAGGTCCCCGGCGTGAAGATCGTCGCCGCCGAGCCGCGCTACGACGACCTGGTGTACGGGCTGCGCAACCTGGACGAGGGCTTCGTCCCCGAGCTGTACGACGCCGAGGTGCTCACCACCCGCTTCTCCGTCGGCTCCGCGGACGCCGTCCGCCGCACCCGCGAACTCCTCCAGCAGGAGGGCATCTTCGCGGGCGTCTCGACCGGCGCCATCCTGCACGCGGCGATCGGCGTCGGCCGCAAGGCGGCGGCCGCGGGCGAGCGCGCGGACATCGTCTTCGTGGTCGCCGACGGCGGCTGGAAGTACCTGTCCACCGGCATCTACACCGCCGAGTCCACCGAGGCCGCGGTCGAGGCGCTGCAGGGCCAGCTCTGGGCCTGAGGCCCCGGCCTCAGCGGCTCTGAAGGGCCCGCTGGGTACGGGTCCAGACCTGCCGGTCCACCGCGCCGGCCCGGCGGCGGAACGCCGACAGCGGCACCTCGCGCAGCTCGTCGGTCTCCAGCCAGCTGGTCCGGCCCTGCCGGTCGCCCACCGAACCGGGCGGCAGCGCCAGCACGCCCGGGCGCTCGGCGTGGTGCCTGCTGGTGATCTTCGCGACGGTGGCGGTCCGGCCGTGCACCCGCAGCACCAGGCACGGGCGGTCCTTGGAGCCGGGGCCGTCCTCGAACGGCACCTGCGCCCACCAGATCTCCTGCGGCTGCGGGCCGGCCCCCGTCCGCGGACGCGGCTGCGGCCCGGCCGGCCCGGACGGGCGCGGGGCCGGACGGGCGCGCCGCACCAGCGCCGCCGCGGCGGCGGCCAGCAGCGCGACGCCGAGCAGCGACAGGACGAGCCAGGCAGCGGTCATGCCGTTCATGCGGCGAACCGTACCGGGCCGGGGGCGCACGCCACCACCGTGCGGTCCGTGACGGTCCGGTGGTCGGCCGCCGGACGTTCGTCCGCCCATTTGTCCGCGCACTGCTCCCGGTTCGTCACGGAACTGCCACAATGCCCGTTCTGCGCCCGGAGTTCCGCCCGGTCCGGCCAGGCTGCGTCACGAACGTCCGCCCCCGTCCCCCCGGAGGTGCCCCCGTGACCCGTGGCCCCGAGCTGTGGTCCTACGCCGAGATCGCCCGCCACATCAACGTCCGGCGCGAGACCGTCCGCAGCTACCGCCGGCACCGGCTGCTGCCCGATCCGGACGTGATCGACGGCAGCGGCCACCCGCGCTGGTACCCGTTCACCATCCGCACCTGGGCCCGCAACCGGCCCCGGCGGCGCTGATCCCCGGCCCGTCAACCGGCCCCGCTCCGGCCCCGGGCGTTCTGGTGATTCCGCCCACAGCCCGGCACGGGGACGGGGGCAAAGTGCCCCTCCGCCCTTACCCTCGACACACCAACGCAGTGCTACCGGCCGGTCCACCGGCCCCGGCCTGCCGTTTTCCATGCTGTTTTCCGTGGAGGACGGTGAAGCCGTTTTCCAGCAGCAGCCAGGACGTGTCGGGGCGGAGGGGCTCGGATGAAACTGACCGTGGTGGGGTGCTCGGGGAGCTTCCCGTCCGCCGACTCGCCCTGCTCCAGCTACCTGGTCGAGGCCGAGGGCTACCGCGTCGTCCTCGACCTCGGCAACGGGGCGCTCGGTGCCCTCCAGAAGTACGTCGGCCTCTACGACGTCGACGCCGTCCTGCTCAGCCACCTGCACGCCGACCACTGCGTCGACCTGTGCGCGTACTGGGTGGCCCGCAACTACCGCGCCGAGGGCTGCCCCGAGCTGCTGCCCGTGTACGGCCCGGCCGGCACCGCCGAGCGGCTCGCCCGCGCCTACGACATGCCGGAGAACCCCGGGATGAAGGAGGTGTTCGAGTTCCGCACGCTCACCCCCGGCAGCTTCGAGCTCGGCCCGTTCCGGGTCACCGTCGCCCAGGTCAACCACCCCGTCGACGCCTTCGCGTTCCGGCTGGAGCACGACGGCCGCTCGCTGGTCTACAGCGGGGACACCGGCGAGAGCGCCGAACTCGTCGAACTCGCCCGCGACACCGACCTCTTCCTCTGCGAGGCCGCGTACATCGACGGGCGCGACACCTACCAGGCCGTCCACCTCAACGGCCGCGAGGCGGGCGAACACGCCGCCGCGGCCGGGGCCCGCCGGCTCGTCCTCACCCACATCCCGCCGTGGACCGACGCCGAGCACAACCGTCGGGGCGCCGCGGCCGCCTACCCCGGGCCGGTCGAGGTCGCCCGGGCCGGCGCGGTGTACGAGGTCTGAGCAACTCGGCGCGGCGCCGGTGGGCGTGCCCGGCGTCGGCCCGCGGGTTCCCGGAAGGAACCCGGGAACCACCTGCAACCTCCGTGCATCCCGCGCGTCTTGGCCGCACGCCTTGGCCGCACGGCATCTCCGCGTTCGGCATCTCCGCGCTCGGCGTCTTCGCGGGCGGCGCCGCGCCGGGCACGGAGCAGCCCGCCGCGGTCCGCTGACCGACGTGGACGGGAGCGCCGGCTGACCGTCCCTCCGTTCACGGCCCGCCCGGAACACCCGGGCGGGCCGTGCCCGTTCAGCGCCGCCCGGGCACCGGCAGTCCGAGGTGCTCCCGCAGGGTGGAGCCGGTGTAGTCGGCGCGGAACACCCCGCGCTCCTGGAGCAGCGGCACCACCCGGTCGACGAACTCGTCCAGGCCGCCCGGGGTGAGGTGCGGGACGAGGATGAAGCCGTCGGCCGCGTCGTTCTGCACGAAGTGGTCGATCTGCGCGGCGACGGTTGCCGGCGAGCCGATGAAGGACTGTCGGCCGGTCAGCTCGATCACCAGCTCTCGGCTGGTCAGCCTCTTCTCCGCGGCCACCGCCCGCCACCGTTCGGCGACGGCCACCGGGTCGACGTGCCGGACCCTGCCCTGGACCAGGTCGCTGTCCGGGTCGGGGTCGACGGTGGGCAGCGGTCCGTCCGGGTCGTGGTCGGACAGGTCGATGCCCCAGACCTGTTCCAGGAAGGCGATCGTGGTCTGCGCGCTGACCTGGGCCCGGCGGATCCCGTGGGCCCGTTCGGCCGCCTCGGCGTCGGTGTCGCCGAGGGCGAAGGTGGCCGCGGGCATGATCTTCAGCTCGTCCGGCTTGCGCCCGTACGCGCCGAGCCGGCGCTTGACGTCGGTGTGGAAGGCCTGGCCGTCGGCGAGGGTGGAGTGCCGGGAGAACACCACGTCGGCGGTGGCGGCGGCGAACTCCCGCCCCTCGTCGGAGTCCCCGGCCTGGATCACCACCGGGTGGCCCTGCGGCGGCCGTGGCAGCGAGAGCCGGCCCTCGACCTCGAACTGCGGCCCCGAGTGCCGGACGGTCTCCTCCCCGGCGTCCCAGAACTCCCGTGCCAGCTGGACGGATTCGGCGGCCCGGGTGTAGCGGTCGGCGCGGTCCAGGTAGCCGCCGCGGCGGAAGTTCTCGCCGGTGAAGGCGTCCGAGGAGGTGACCACGTTCCAGGCCGCGCGGCCGCCGGAGAGGTGGTCCAGCGAGGCGAAGCGGCGGGCGAGTTCGTACGGCTCGTTGAAGGTCGCGTTGACGGTGGCGGCCAGGCCGAGCCGTTCGGTGACGGCGGCCAGCGCGTTCAGCACGGTGATCGACTCGGGGCGGCCGACCACGTCCAGGTCGTGGATGCGGCCCTTGGACTCGCGCAGCCGCAGGCCCTCGGCGAGGAAGAAGAAGTCGAACTTCCCGCGCTCGGCGGTCTGCGCGAGGTGGCGGAAGGAGGAGAACTCGATGTGGCTGCCGGAGGCCGGGTCGCTCCACACCGTGGTGTTGTTGACGCCGGGGAAGTGCGCGGCGAGGTGGATCTGCTTGAGCGGTCGGTCCGTCATCGGGTCACCTCGGCGAGGGCGGGGGAAGCGGTGGGGGCGTCGGCCGGGCGGGCGGCGTAGCGGCTGGCCGGGCGGGCCAGGCCGAGGTGGTCGCGCAGGGTGCGGCCGGTGTACTCGGCGCGCAGCAGTCCGGCGGCGCGCAGCGCGGGGGCGATCCGGTCGGCCAGCGCGGCCAGGTCGCGCGGGGGGTCGGCGGGGGAGAGGTGGAAGCCGTCGACGCCGGTGCCGGTCGCGGTGAGTTCGGCGAGCAGCCGCTCGTCGGCGGCGCGGTCGGGCAGGGCGGAGAGGCCGGCGTCGAGCCGGGCGAGGATGCGCAGGCCCTCGCCGGCCCGCAGCCGCAGTTCGGTGGCGGCGGTCAGCCGGGCGGCGCGGTCGGGGGCGTCGAGCAGGACGACGTCGGCGTGCCGGACCGCGGCGGCGACCCGGGCGCGCCCGCCCGGGGAGGCGTCCGGCGCGAGGTCGGCGGCGGAGAGGGGCACCGCTACCACCGGGCGGCCCTGGGGCGGGCGCGGGGTGATGGACGGGCCGCGGACCGAGAAGCGCGGGCCCGCGAAGTCGATGTAGTGCACCTTGTCGCGGTCGATGAACCGCCCGGTGGCGGTGTCGCGGATCTCCGCGTCGTCCTCCCAGCTGTCCCAGAGCCGGGCGGCCACCTCGACGGCGTCGGCGGCCTCGGCCCACAGCTCGTCCTCGGCGGCGACCGGTCGGCGGCCGAAGGCCCGCGCCTCGGCCTCGGTCGTGGAGACGCCGACCAGCCAGCCGGCCCGGCCCTCGCTCGCCCAGTCCAGGGTGTTGACCGAGATCGAGGTGTGGAAGGGCTCGGTGTGGGTGGTGGTGACGGTCGGCACCAGGCCGACCCGGCCGGTCAGCGGGGCGATCCGGGCGAGGGCGGCGAGCGCGTCGGGGCGGCTCGGCGCGGCGGCGAAGGAGTCGTCGAGGGTGACGAAGTCCAGGGTGGCCCGCTCGGCGAGACGGGCGAGGTAGGCGTAGTGCCCGGCGTCGAAGCGGCCGGGGCTGTCGAGGGCGGCGGACAGGTGCAACTGGCGGGGCATGGTGAGCCTGACTTCCTCGTGCGGACGCGTGCGCGCACCGGAGCGGCCCGTGCCGGGGCACGGGTGCGCGGGGCGCGCGGGAGCGCGGTGGCGGCCCGCGGGCGGAGCCCGTACGGGCGGGGGAGGGAAGGACCGGCGCCGGGCGGGTCGTCAGCCGGGCGGCGGCGGGGGAACGGTCAGCTCAGCCGCGACACGCCGCGGACCACACGCGACCGAAGTCGATGTGGCTGCGGGTGACCAGCGGGCACGAGGCGTTCACCGCTTCAGTTGACCAGGGCCTCCGGCGATTCGTCAACCGCCGTTTCCGTCCGTGGACACGGCCGCTCGGCGGGCCCGGGATCACGCGGGGCGGACCCGGGGTCGCGCTCGGCGGGCCCGGGGTCGCGCGGGCCGGGCCCGGGTACGCCGAAGGCCCCGCCCGGCCGCTGGGGGGACAGCGGCGGGGCGGGGCCTTCGAGGCGTGCGGTGACGCGGGCGTCGGGCCTCAGGCGTCGGGCCTCAGGCCTTGGTGACGTCCTCGATCTCGTCGTCGTCCTCGCGACCGGGGGTCTTGAGGTCGAACCTGGCGATCGCGAAGCGGAACAGGAAGTAGTAGATCGCGGCGAAGACCAGGCCGAGCGGGATGATCATCCACGGGTCGGTGGCCTTGTTCCAGGCCAGCAGGTAGTCGATCAGGCCACCGGAGAAGGTGAAGCCGTCGTGCACGCCGAGCGCCCAGGTGACGGTCATCGAGACGGCGGTGAGCAGCGCGTGGATGACGTACAGGACCGGGGCGATGAAGACGAAGGCGAACTCGATCGGCTCGGTGACACCGGTCACGAAGGAGGTCAGGGCCAGCGAGACCATCATGCCGGTGACGGCCTTGCGGCGGTGCGGCTTGGCGGCGTGGGCGATGGCGAGCGCGGCGGCGGGCAGCGCGAACATCATGATCGGGTAGAAGCCCGACATGAACTGTCCGGCGGTCGGGTCGCCGGCGAAGAAGCGGGTCAGGTCGCCGTGCACGACGGTGCCGTCGGGCTTGGTGAAGTCACCGGTCTGGAACCAGGCGTAGGAGTTCACGAACTGGTGCATGCCGACCGGCAGCAGACCGCGGTTGACCAGGCCGAACGCGCCCGCACCGAACGCGCCGGCGCCGATCAGGGTGTCGTTGAGGCTCTTGATGGCGTCGCCGATCGGGCCCCAGGCCAGACCGAAGAAGACGCCGACGGCGGTGCCGACGAAGGCCATGATGATCGGGACCAGGCGGCGGCCGTTGAAGAAGCCGAGCCAGTCGACCAGCCTGGTGCGGTGGTACTTCTGCCACAGCACCGCGGCCAGCAGGCCGATCACGATGCCGCCGAGCACACCCGGGTTCTGGTAGGTGGCGGCCTCGTCCTTGCCGGGGAGGATCTTGTACTCGGTGATCGGGAACGCGGTGAGCACGTTCTTGTAGACCAGGAAGCCGACCAGCGCGGCCAGAGCGGTGGAGCCGTCGGCCTTCTTCGCGTAGCCGATCGCGATGCCCACCGCGAAGAGCATCGGGAGAGCGTCGAAGACCGAGGAGCCGGCGGTGTTGAACACCGCGGCGACCTTGTCCCAGCCGAGACCGTCCTTGCCGAACACGTCGTCCTGGCCGAGACGCATCAGCAGACCGGCGGCGGGGAGCACCGCGATGGGCAGCTGGAGGCTGCGGCCGATCTTCTGCAGACCCTGGAGGAGGTTCTGGCCGAACTGCTTGGCGGGGCTTGGCGAGGCCGGAGCCTTAGCGGGCGCCGGTGCCTGCTCAGACTGACTCATGGGGGTGGGTTCCTAACGGCATGGCGGTCGGTCGGGGGAGGCACAGGGGGCCAACCGCAAACTGGTCTACACCACACGTGGTGTAGACCAGTTTTGTAGCACGGGCGGGGAAGTCGAGGAACCCCGGAAAGCGCTGTCGCCGGGAAGCGCTATGAAATCGAAACCTACTTACCGAATGGCGATCTTGGTCCCGGTCGCGATTGGGATTTTGGCCGACGGCGCAACAAAATCGATTTTGGATAATCGCGCAACAAAAGCACGGTGTGCCTGACGGGGCGTCCGGCCTGGGTCGGGCCTGGGGCGTCCGCCACCGGCCCGGCCCTTTCGGGAAATGCCGAAGGCCCCCGGGCCGGTGGTCCGGAGGCCAATGCGGGGATAACCCGGGCGCCGCCCGGTTTCAGGCCTTGGTGACGTCCTCGACCTCCGCCTCGTCCTCCCGGCCGGGAGTTTTCAGGTCGAATTTGACGATGATGAACCGGAAGAGCGCGTAGTACACGGCGGCGAAGCAGAGCCCGATCGGGATGATCAGCCACGGCTTGGTGGCCAGCCCCCAGTTGATGACGTAGTCGATCAGGCCGGCCGAGAAGCTGAACCCGTCGTGCACCCCGAGCCCCCAGGTCACCGCCATCGACGCGCCGGTCAGCACCGCGTGCACGGCGTACAGGGCCGGGGCGATGTAGGCGAAGGAGTACTCGATCGGCTCGGTGACACCCGTCACGAAGGAGGTCAGGCCGACCGAGAGCATCAGGCCGTACATCTCCTTGCGCCGGTGCGGCTTCGCCGAGTGGGCGATCGCGAGCGCGGCGGCGGGCAGCGCGAACATCATGATCGGGAAGAAGCCGGACTGGAACTGGCCGGCCGTCGGGTCGCCCGCCAGGAAGCGCGGGATGTCGCCGTGCACGATCGTGCCGTCCGGCTTGACGAACTCCCCGAACTGGAACCAGACGAAGGTGTTCAGCAGCTGGTGCATGCCGATCAGCAGCAGTGCGCGGTTGAACAGGCCGAAGATGCCGGCGCCGCCCGCGCCCAGGTCGGCGAGGGTCTGCGAGAAGTCGTTCAGGCCGCGGCCGATCGGCGGCCAGATCCAGAGCGCCACCACGGCGGTGACCAGGCCCACCAGGGCGGTGATCATCGGCACCAGGCGGCGGCCGTTGAAGAACCCGAGCCAGTCCACCAGCCTGGTGCGGTGGAACCGGACCCACAGCCAGGCCGACATCAGGCCGATCAGGATGCCGCCCAGCACGCCCGGGTTCTGGTACGTCGCGGCGGCGATCTTCGCCGACGAGTAGCTCACGCACTGGCCGGACCAGGCGTCCGGGATCAGCGTCGTCCCCGCCGGGCACTTCTCCGGGAAGGCGTGCAGGACCCGGAAGTAGACCAGGAAGCCGACCACGGCGGCCAGCGCCGTCGAGCCGTCCGCCTTCTTCGCCATGCCGATCGCGACGCCGACGCAGAACAGCATCGGCAGGCCGAAGGAGGAGTCGAGCAGCGCGCCGCCCGCGGCGGCGAACACCCTGGCGACGTCGTCCCAGCCCAGCCCGTCCTTGCCGAAGACGTCGGGCTGGCCGAGCCGGTTGAGGATGCCGGCGGCCGGGAGCACCGCGACCGGCAGCTGCAGGGAGCGCCCCATCTTCTGGAGGCCGCCGTAGAAGGTGTGCCACCAGGTGGTCTGCGGGGCCGTGGCGCCTGCCGAACTCATCCTTCGCCCTCCGGGAGCAGTTGCCGACCGCAGGGGCCCCCGCGGGACCCTCGGGCGGGGGTCGGGAACACCCGGGGCCGTTCCCGCGTTCCTCGGAGTACACATATATTGGTGTAGACCACTTGGACGCGGGCCGTCCTCCGAGGGCACCAGCCCCGCTGATCGTCATCCTCGGGCGGCGATCGGGACCCTGCCCGCCGAGATGGGCCAAAAGTGGACTAACGTGGCGGACCGGACCGGCACGGGTGATGCTGGTCGCGCTGCTCGCCGGCCGACCGCAGCCGAACCCGCGTCAGCCACCGGCACGGACCTCACCACCCGACGGTCGAGGGACACCCCAGCACCAGCGCAGGACGGCACCCGGCAGAGCCGCCGAAGGGCCGAGACAGAGGGAGAAACCAGATGGCCAGCAAGGCTGAGAAGATCGTCGCCGGTCTGGGCGGCATCGACAACATCGAAGAGGTCGAGGGCTGCATCACCCGCCTGCGCACCGAGGTCAAGGACGCCTCCCTGGTCGACGAGGCCGCCCTCAAGGCCGCCGGCGCCCACGGCGTCGTGAAGATGGGCACCGCGATCCAGGTCGTCATCGGCACCGACGCCGACCCGATCGCCGCCGACATCGAGGACATGATGTGAGCTGACCCACCCGGGTCCAGCCCGCCCGGCCCGCCGACCCGCTCAGGGGGACGGCGGGCCGCGGCGCATCCGGAGCCGACCCGGGACCCGGCGGGGCCCGGCGCGGCGACGCATCGGGACCGGGCCTCCGGAGCGACTACGCTCAGTTCCTATGTCACGCATCGACGGCCGCACCCCCGAACAGCTCCGCCCGATCACCATCGAACGGGGCTGGAGCAAGCACGCCGAAGGCTCCGTCCTCATCTCCTACGGCGACACCAAGGTGCTGTGCACCGCCAGCGTCACCGAGGGCGTGCCCCGCTGGCGCAAGGGCAGCGGCGAGGGCTGGGTCACCGCCGAGTACTCCATGCTCCCGCGCGCCACCAACACCCGCGGCGACCGCGAGGCGGTCAAGGGCCGCATCGGCGGCCGCACCCACGAGATCAGCCGGCTCATCGGCCGCTCGCTGCGCGCCGTCGTGGACCACCGCGCGCTCGCCGAGAACACCATCGTCCTCGACTGCGACGTCCTCCAGGCCGACGGCGGCACCCGCACCGCCGCCATCACCGGCGCCTACGTCGCCCTGGTCGACGCCGTCGCCTGGGCCCGCGACAAGAAGCTGCTGCGCGCCAAGGGCCAGCCGATCACCGGTGGCGTCAGCGCCGTCAGCGTCGGCATCATCGACGGCGTCCCGATGCTCGACCTCCAGTACGAGGAGGACGTGCGCGCCGAGACCGACATGAACATCGTCTGCACCTCCGACGGCCGCTTCGTCGAGGTCCAGGGCACCGCCGAGGGCGCTCCCTTCGACCGCGAGCTGCTCGACCGGCTGCTCGACCTCGGCAGCCTCGGCTGCGCCGAACTGGACGAGATCCAGCGCAAGGCCCTGGAGGGCTGAACCGGCGCGGGCCCCGAAGCCGTCGACCGGATCGGACGCACGGTCAGCCCGCGGGCCCGGACGGCCGTTCGGGCCCGCGGGGCGAACGGCCCGCCGAACGATCCGCCTGCTGTACAGGCCGGGCCCGGAGACCGTACGGTTCCCGCAGCACTCCCGCTGCGGGAACCGCGCACCTCCCCGCGCGCGTCCCACCCCACGGAACCCGCGCCCCCCAGGAGGATCGGATGCCGTCGAGCATCGCCCGCCCCACCGCCCTCGCCGTGGCCGGCCTCATCGCGATCCTCCCGCTCAGCATGGTGAGCTGCTCCGCCGCCCAGAAGGCGCTCGACTGCGGCAACACCGCGGTGAAGATCACCGGCGACATCGCCGACGTCACCCAGGCCTACGACAACGCCAGCAACGACTCGGCGGCCGCCGGCCGGGCCCTGCAGAAGCTCAAGAACGACCTCGACCAGGTCGGGAAGAACTCCAAGAACACCGACGTCGCCAAGGCCGTGACCGACCTGCAGAAGCAGGTCGAGAACGTGCAGCGGGCGGCCGACAAGAACGAGGTCCCCGACCTCAAGCCGCTCGGCGACGCGGCGGGCAACCTCACCTCGGTCTGCACCGGCTGACCGTCCCCGGCCACTCGGTAGGGTGGGCGATATGTCCACCCGCCTGATCCTCGCCACCCGCAACCAGCACAAGGTCACCGAGCTCCGCGCCATCCTGGCGGACGCCGGCCTGGACGTCGAACTCGTCGGCGCCGACGCCTACCCGGAGATCCCCGACGTCCCCGAGACCGGCGTCACCTTCGCCGAGAACGCCCTGCTGAAAGCCCACGCCCTGGCCCGCGCCACCGGCCTGCCCGCCGTCGCCGACGACTCCGGCCTCTGCGTGGACGTGCTGAACGGCGCGCCCGGCATCTTCTCCGCCCGCTGGTCCGGCAAGCACGGCGACGACCGCGCCAACCTCGACCTGCTGCTCGCCCAGCTCTCCGACATCGCCGAGCCGCACCGCGGCGCCCACTTCTTCTGCGCCGCCGCCCTCGCCCTCCCCGACGGCACCGAGCGCGTCGTCGAGGGCCGCCTCCTCGGCACCCTGCGCACCGCCCCCGCCGGCGACGGCGGCTTCGGCTACGACCCGATCCTCCAGCCCCTCGGCGAGACCCGCACCTGCGCGGAGCTCACGGCGGAGGAGAAGAACGCCATCAGCCACCGCGGCCAGGCCTTCCGCGCCCTCGCCCCGGTGGTGAAGGACCTCCTCGGCTGACGCCCCGTCCGCTGGACGTCGAAGGCCCGCCCCGAGAGCGTCTCGGGGCGGGCCTTCGATTTCAAGGCTAGTGCGGCCTGAGGGACTCGAACCCTCACGGGATTTCTCCCACGGGCACCTAAAACCCGCGCGGCTGCCTGTTACGCCAAGGCCGCATGGCCTTCAGTCTAGGGCTTCGCTCTCGGTGGGAACACCGCGATTCGGTGCGGCGACGCGCGCCTGGTCCCGTTCCGTCCGCGGTGTCCGTCTGTGACGGAGCGACAGGCGGAGCGGCGCGGTCGGAGGTCGTCCCGTCGGTCGTCGGCCGAGTCCGGTGCGGGCACTGGGGGCCCGCGTGACGATCGAGGATGGGTTCGGTTGCGGGTGGGGCGGGTTTCGGCCATCGGCTGACTGATTGTCGTGGGGCTGCGACCTGTGATGTTTGGCCGCCGATTACCAATTGGTACAGACCTATTGACCTATGTGGTTCAGACCACATAGCTTCTGCGCCAATTGCAATCCCCCACGTGCGTGTTCCCCCACAGGCACGCGCCGACACTCTCTCCTGGAGGACCGAGTGTTGATCCGAAACACGGCGGAGCGGCGTCCCACCGCTGCCCACCGCCGGAAGAGTCCGGCGGCTCGGGCCGGTGTGGCCTCGCTGGCGGCGGCCTCGTTGGCCGGGCTGCTGATGGCGACGCTGGGTGCGGCGCCCTCGCAGGCGTCGGCGGCGGTCGACAACGCGGCCTGTCGGCCGGACGGCCTGTACCAGACGCCCGGGGTGGACGTTCCGTACTGCTCCGTCTACGACACCAGCGGGCGCGAGAAGATGGGCGCGGACCACCAGCGCCGCATCATCGGGTACTTCACCGGCTGGCGCACCGGCAAGAACGGCGACGCCCCGTACCTGGTGAGCGACGTCCCCTGGGACAAGGTCAGCCACCTCAACTACGCCTTCGGCCACGTCGGCGGTGACAACAAGCTCTCGGTCGGCACCGACGGCCCGACCAACGAGGCCACCGGGATCTCCTTCCCGGGCGTCCCCGGTGCCGAGCTGGACCCGAGCCTGCCGTACAAGGGTCACTTCAATCTGCTGACGAAGTACAAGAAGCAGTATCCGAACGTCAAGACCCTGATCTCAGTGGGTGGTTGGACCGAGACCGGCGGCTACTTCGGGGACGACGGCAAGCGCGTGAACTCCGGCGGCTTCTACTCGATGACCGTCAACGCGGACGGCAGCGTCAACCAGGCCGGCATCGACACCTTCGCCGCCTCCTCGGTCGACTTCATCCGCAAGTACGGTTTCAACGGCGTCGACATCGACTACGAGTACCCGACCTCGATGAAGGACGCCGGCAACCCGCTGGACTGGCAGCTCGCCAACGCCAAGCGCGGTTCGCTGGCCAAGGGCTACGCGGCGCTGATGAAGACCCTGCGCGAGAGCCTGGACAAGGCCGGCGCCGCCGACGGCAAGCACTACCTGCTGTCGGTCGCGGCCCCGTCCTCCGGCTACCTGCTGCGCGGCATGGAGACCTTCCAGGTGGCCAAGTACCTGGACTACGTCAACATCATGTCGTACGACCTGCACGGCGCCTGGAACAAGTACGTCGGCCCGAACGCCTCGCTGTTCGACGACGGCAAGGACGGCGAGCTGGCCGCCGCCAACGTCTACGGCACCGCGCAGTACGGCGGCATCGGCTACCTGAACGCCGACTGGTCGTACCACTACTTCCGCGGCTCGATGCCCGGCGGCCGGATCAACGTCGGCCTGCCGTACTACACCCGTGGTTTCAAGAACGTCCAGGGCGGCACCAACGGCCTCTGGGGCACCGCCTCGGCGACCACCTGCCCCGTCGGCTCCGGCCTGACCGCCTGCGGTGACGGCGCGGTCGGCATCGACAACATCTGGAACGACAAGGACGACGCGGGCAAGGAGTCCCCGGCCGGGTCGAACCCGATGTGGCACGCCAAGAACCTGGAGAAGGGCATCCTGCCCGACTACCTGGCCAAGTACGGCGTGTCCGACACCGCGCTGCAGGGCACCTACACCCGCAACTACAGCTCCACCCTGGTGGCGCCGTGGCTGTGGAACGACACCAAGAAGGTGTTCCTCTCCACCGAGGACGAGCAGTCGGTGGGCGCCAAGGCGGACTACATCGTCAACCAGGGCGCCGGCGGCGCGATGATCTGGGAGCTCGCCGGCGACTACCGGTGGGACGCCACCGCCAACGGCGGCAAGGGCCAGTACGTGCCCGGCAACACGCTGACCACGTTGATGTACGACAAGTTCAAGTCGGCGGCCCCGTACGGCGCGATCCGTTCGACGACCGCGCTGCCGCAGCAGACCCTGCCGATCGACGTGTCGTTCAACAACTTCGCGCTGGGCGACTCGAACTACCCGATCAACCCGAAGCTGCACATCGTCAACAACTCGACGCTGACCCTGCCGGGCGGCACCGAGTTCCAGTTCGACTACGGCAACTCGGCCCCGGGCAACGCCAAGGACCAGTCCGGCTTCGGCCTGCAGGTCATCAAGCAGGACAACCCGGGCCCGGGCAACGTGGGCGGTCTGAAGGGCAACTACAACCGGGTGTCGGTCAAGCTGCCGGGCTGGCAGTCGCTGGCGCCGGGCGCCTCGATCGACATGGACTTCGTCTACTACCTGCCGGTGTCCACGCCGTCGAACTGGACGGTCAACGTGGGCGGCACGCTGTACGGGATCAAGGGCGACCTGACCCGCGGCGCGGTGGACGGCGGCACGCCGACCCCGACCCCGACCCCGTCGCAGACGGCCACCCCGACGCCGACCCCGACCCCGACGGGCACCGCCTCGCCGACGCCGACCCCGACGCCGACCCCGACCCAGACCTCGGGCGCCTGCACGGCCGCCCCGAGCTGGGACGCGGGCACCACCTACGCGAGTCCCACCAAGGTCTCCTGGAAGGGCCACTACTACCAGAACAAGTGGTGGACCAAGGGCGACGACCCCGCGGCCAGCGGTGAGTGGGGCGTCTGGAGCGACCTCGGGGCCTGCTGATCAGGGCGGTCCGCTGAGGTGAGATGCGGCGGTGGCGGTGCACCCGGTCGGGGGGTGCGCCGCCACCGCTTCGTCGTGGGTCGGGCTCGGTACCTCAGGCTCTCAGTGCCTCAGTGCCTCAGGCTCTCGGTACCCAGGGCCCTCAGCGCCTCAGGCCCCGACCTTGAGGTCGCGCAGCAGCTTGGCGACGTGGCCGGTGGCCCGCACGTTGTAGAAGGCGTGCTCGACCTTGCCGTGCTCGTCCACGACGATCGTGGAGCGGATCACACCCAGGTAGGTGCGGCCGTAGTTCTGCTTCTCGCCGAAGGCGCCGTACGCCTCCAGCACCGTCTTCTCGACGTCGGACAGCAGGGTGACCTTCAGGTCCTCGGCCTCGCGGAACTTGCCGAGCTTCTCCGGCTTGTCCGGGGAGATGCCGATGACGTCGTAGCCGGCGCCCGCGAAGACCTCGAGGTTGTCGGTGAAGTCGCAGGCCTGCTTGGTGCAGCCGGGGGTCAGGGCGGCGGGGTAGAAGTAGACGATGACCTTGCGGCCCGCGTGGTCGGCGAGGGACACCTGGTTGCCGTCGGCGTCGGGCAGGCTGAAGGCGGGTGCGGTGTCGCCGGGCTGGAGACGCTCACTCACGGTCGTACTCTCCTGGAAGCTGGGGCGGGCGGTCGTACCACGGCAAACTTACCTCCGATGGTGGGTGGGGCCGCGCGACCGTTCCCGGCAGCTGACACACTGGGTCAGTCGCACCGATCGTACGGATCGGACGGAACAACATCGGCGAGTGAATGGGGTGGCCCGAGTGGGCGACGCGAGCACGCAGGACAAGTCGGCGAGGACGACCGCCCAGATCGAGGCGGACATCGAGCGGACGCGTGACCGGCTGGCGGGAACCCTCGACGAGCTGGCCGTCCGCGTCCACCCGAGCACCATCTCCGCCCAGGTCAAGGCCAAGGCGGCGGCCGCCGTCGAGGAGCGGACCGCCCGGGCCTACGTGGCCGCCAGCGGCGTGGTGGAGAAGGTCCGCTCGCAGTTCGTGGACGAGAAGGGGCAGCCGCGCCGCGAGCGGATCGTCCCGGCCGCGCTGGTGGGCGTGGGCCTGGTGCTGCTGGTCGCCTCGGCCCGCAAGCGCCGCAAGGGCTGAGCACCGCGGGACGGAAGGGCCGGGCGCAGCGCGCGTGCCCGGCCTTCCGCATGTCCGGGCCCGGGCACCCGGCGTTCCGTGTGCTTGCGTTCCGCATGCGGGGCCAGCGTCACGCCACGCGCCCGGGGGAGGTACCTTCGGGACCGTGAGTACGAACCACGAGAGCCACTCGGACCACCTGCAGGAGCACGCCCGCCACGACCGGCTCGGCGAGAAGCTGCCGATCCGGATGCTGCACGACCGCGTGCTGGTGCGCATCGAGGGCGGTGAGGGCGAGCGCCGTTCGACCGGCGGCATCCTGATCCCGGCCACGGCGGAGCTGTCCAAGCGCTGTACCTGGGCGGAGGCCGTCGCGGTGGGCCAGAGCGTGCGCTCGGTGGAGCCCGGCGACCGGGTGCTGTACGACCCGGAGGACAAGCTGGAGGTCGAGGTCCGCGGCGCCACCTACGTGCTGCTGCGCGAGCGCGATCTGCACGCCGTGGCCGCGACCCGGTTCGGCGACACGGAGGGCTCGACCGGGCTCTACCTCTGATCACGGGCGTGCTGCCGCGAAATGCTTCGAGCCCTCCCCGAGTCTCGCTGCGCGTACACAGCGGCTCGGGGAGGGCTCGACGGGGTTCGGTGTTGATCAGGCTGCGAGGAGTTCAACGGCGGTAGGCCGCCCAAGCTCAGCTGCGACCTACCGCCTAATTGCCGGACTACCAGACGAAGCCGCCCGAGTTGCCGCACGCAGAATTTTCAGGTGAGATTGCGTTCAGCCGCGTCTTCAGTCCGATCAGGACGTCGACCTCGATCGGGGAGAGCGCATTGATGGCATCCAACTGCTCCTGCGTGGCGCAGTCGAATTTCAGGCCGGCCGCCTTGAGATGCTCAGCCGCTTGCTGCTTGTTCGCCACAGTAACCTCCTAGCCTACTTGGTGGGTTGATGACGCTGTGCTGAGCGGCCCGTTGCCGCCAGCACTTCCTCGATGACATGAATTCCACTCTTGACTGTATGCAACGCGCTGAGTCCAAGAGCCGCGTGCAAACGGGAAGTGATAGGCAGGTCATCGAGAGTCTTCATGAGTTCGTCACGATGGCGAACGTCCAGGGCTGAATGTCGCTCGAGGGTTCGGAAACCGGACAATGGATATCCGGTCCGCTCGGAGAGATAGGCGGAGAATCCGCGCGGAGGCGGATACCCTTCAAGGACGGCAATATGTCCGAGCAAACAAACCGGGTGGTAATGGCTCACCCAGTAGTATTGAGCACCCACCAGCGTGGCGACGGCATCCGAAGGTAGCCGGCGCAGCGGTTCATCCGGGTCGAAACCAATGGCAGCCAGATCTTCTCGCACCCATTCATCGTGCCCTTGTTCTTCCCGAATGTGACGCTCCAAATAGTCGGCAACACCTCGCGCAACGGGGTCGCCATCCGAGAGCTGCAAGGCCACGTGCAGGGCATGCTGCATCAAAGGCACTGTCGAGCGGATAGTGGCATGCAGCATGCACAGGTACTCGGGGTACAGGCCAACCAAAGAGGTTGATTCCCAAAGACGTCTGGAGACGGCCAGAAGGCCCGGAAGGGCGATTTCAATCTTTGCGCAAAGAAGCGACGAAGGACTACCTGTCATTATTGGGTCGATCCTCCGGCCTCTACAACGGGAAGTGGTCGGCATTCCGCCGTTTCTTGCCGCCGCCTGATCATGCTCCAGCAGGCGCCACAGATGCTACTGAATTCCTTGTTTGCAAGGACCTGAAACTCTGGACGATTGGCGGCCATTTCGCCAATTCCAATGGTCGAGGCGCCCTGAAAGAACGGATCGTTTCGAAATTCGGAAATGGCTTTCGACGTTTCAGTCCCGCTGAGGCATTCTCTGCGCAGATCCGGCGGACCACCCCCCATGATCACGGTCTCATTGCAGCATGCGGTGACCAGACCGTCGTAGCGCACGACCGGGGAAGTGGCCAGGTTGCACACGCCGAAGCTGCCGGCCGGAAAGCGATGTTTCCAGGAATAGATTCCGGCCCCGCGTCCATAAGGCAGAGGAAAGGTCGGAATGATTTCTGCGTGGCAACTCCAGTCACTCCCGAATGCTGCCACCAGGAGTTGTCGAGCCCGCTCAACCATCCCGTTTTCATCGATGACCTGCACGATAATCGGGATCCCATGACGTGCCACGGCCCTGGCGGCGCTGGAAAATTGATCCGAAGATGTTCCAGCCTCGTGATAAGCATCGGTGCTGAGATAAACGCAGTCAATCCGTGCCAATACCTTGTCAATCCAGGGTGGCGGAGTTTCCTGACCCGCCCAGAAGCCGCTGGTATAAATGGCAATGCGTTTACCGGCACTGACCAGCCGATCAACAGCGAGCGACAGTGCTCGGCGCTCGACAAACGGCTCTCCCCCGGAGATGCCAACCAAGTCAAGATTCGGCTGACTGCACAGTTGGTCAACAATCTCGGCAAACAATTCGAAGTTGCTGATGCGAGGACTGTCCGGGCGGGAATCCACGGAGCAGTGCGCGCAGCCTACTGGGCACCTGTCGGTAATGAACAGGAGAATTGATGCCTCAGGAGTCCGTCGAATCCTGTTCACTTCAGCATGACTCAGGCGTCCCATTGCACATTCCGCTGGTTCGGAAGGCCGAGCATGATCAGGTCGGCATATTTAGCAATCCCCCACTGCCGTGCAAAGGCCACCGGTCCCGCATCGGCCAGAATCTGGCCGGTCAAGGATTCGATTGCCTGGTTCTTCTGTGCGTCACCATCGAGCATCGCCGGCAGTTCCGGCTTCTCAGAAAGTGCCCAGCAGGTCTCGCAGTAACCCGAGCAGCTCCGAGCGCCGGCACGTTGAGAAAGATACAGTGGACCTAGCGCTCGTAGGGCGCGGAGCGTCGAGGATGCCAAGCAGCGCTCCTTGATAGCTGCCCAGTCGTCAATGGCGATGTCCCCCAGCAGAAGATGATCAGGCATGGGTACCTTGCCGTCCATCACATCTTGATTACCGCATGTGGTGACTCGGCCATCGAATCCGACTACGGGCCAGCCGGCCACCGTGCAGGGGAGTGCCTGACCAGGGAAGTGCGGTTCTGGAGTGTTCTCGACCCAACTCCGGGCCCGTCCGTGGGAGACCACCGGCGCGACAAACATTGGAATCCGGTCCTCGAATGTACTTCTTACTTCGCTCACCAGGTCCGCAAGGTACTGATCATCAGGTCCCAGCCCGACCAGCTGCAGACTTACGTCTTTGCCTTCATCGAGCAGCTGTCGCAGGACCCTGAATGCCGCGGCGCGGGGGATTTCTCGCTCATGATAGGCGTCAAAGCTTGCCGAGAAGTGGTCTACCGCGTCGATTGCGGCCTTTACGGGCCTTGGAATCCGCGGGCTGTTTGCGAAGAAGAGCCCAGACAAGACCTGTGACTTGGCCCCGATGCCCCGCGCATGGTCGGCAATTTGGCGAACGAGCTGTGGGCGAAGCAATGCTTCGCCACCCGACATGAGAACGAAATCCGGGCGGCTTTGCTCGGTCATTGTGTGCACAAACGCGAGCAATCTTTCGGTCGCGCTCTCATCGCTCGCGAGAGTCGAACTGGTGGCGCAATGAGCACAACTCAAAGGGCACCGGCGGGTGATGCCCAGGGAGATCGCAGAGCCTGGGACGGTCCGACGATCAAGAATGTCTGCCAGATGCATAGTGCACCAACCATTGCAGGAAGCTGTTTGATATCAGGACGGCGGCAGCGAGCCGCCAGCGCCATGACGGTGAGCGCCCTCACCATAGCCCTCCGTGATGAGATGGGGACGAACCATCGCCGGTGTGTCGTACGCGCGGTCTCGTCATGGAGGATTGTCAAGCAGGTTCGAGCATGTGGTACTCGCGCTGGTCCACGGCTCGGGCTACGGGCGCCTCTCCAGCCCCGGATGCTCGGACCGCACCATCCGCCGAAGACTCAAAGAATGGGCGGAGCAGGGCATTTCCGAGAGCATGAACGCTCTCGTGCTCCAGGCCTACGACCGCATGATCGGCCTGGAACTGTCCGAGATATCCGGAGATCAGCGTGTCCGGCGAACCCGTCGGCGTCGTGGAGGGCGTGCGGGTGCACGTCACCGGCCTGACCGCCTTCTCGTGGGCCATGGGGGACCGGCGCGGCCTGTCCTTCCGCGCCGACGCCATCACCCCCGTCCCCGTTGCGGGGCCTCGCGTGGTCGCTCGCGGGTGGGCGTGTCACCTGGTCGGTTCAGTTCCCGTTGTGCCTTCCGGCGCCGTGGCGGACGGTGGGAGCGGCCGGATGCGGCCATCCGCCCGTGGGGCGCCCACGGTGATCGCGCGAGGGAAGCCATGACACCGACCGGAGAGAGCGGTGCGGCCGTGCGTGTCCGCGTTCGTGCCGCGGTGGTGCTCGGTACGGTCGTCGCTCTGTCGGCCGGCTGCTCCTCGCCGCCGAAGAGCGGCCCGACGCCGTCCGCCGCTGCCGGGGCCTCCGCCTCCGCGGGGGCCTCCGCCGCCGGGGCCGCGGAGGTGCGACAGAGTCTCGCGGCGTTCGGGAAGCCGCTCGGTGCGGAGGATGCTCAGCGGGCGTGGGAGGGGTTGGCGGCGGCCGTGGGCGCCGCCTCCGCCCGAGGGGTCGACCACGACACGATCAGCAGGGAGGTCCTGCTGTGGGAGTCGCGCCAGCTGAGTACGCCGGAGGGGCAGCAGACCTTCATGGCCAACGCCGCGGCGCTGAACGGGCGCGTGGTGTCGGTGGGTGGTACCTCGGGGGTGCCGACGCCGACGCTCGGCGCGGCCCCCGCGGGGGGACCGGGGCCGGCCGCGTTCCGGCAGGCGTCGCCGGGCGCCGGGCTGTCCTTCTACTTCGTCAACGGGGTGCTGAACAACTTCGACTCCTCGACGGTGAACGCGAACCTGCTGTCCACCACGCTGAGCGGGCAGCTGGGCTATCCGGTCCGCGTCAACCTCCAGTTCAACGCCTCCAGCGCCAGCATCGCGATGTACACGTACAGCGCCTGCCAGGAGGCGCAGCGCGCCACTGCGGACAACCCGGTCCAGGAGAACCGGGACCTCGCGAAGGCCATCTGCGGGCTCAGCGCGGCCGGGGCGGCCGTCCTGCCGGAGGCGGTCATGGCGGACGTCAGCGGGACGATCACCCGGAAGCTGGCGGATCCGGACTTCGCGTCGGACGGGGTCAACGTGAACCTGCTGAAGAACGTGCAGGACGACCTGGGCAAGGGGCTGCGCGTGGTGCTGATCTCGCACAGCGAGGGCGGCCTCTACCTGCGCAACGTGCTGCCGCGGATCGGCGCCGGGAAGCCTGTCGGGGCGCTGTACATCGCCCCGCCGTTCGGCAGTGGGCAGGAGCTGAACGCCAATCCGACGCGCTATGTGATGTTCGAGTGGGACTGGTTGTTGATGGGCATCTCCAGCGTGGACTTCACGACCAAGGCCGTGGCCCCGCAGACCGTGTACGACGGCTCCACGGCGTCGCGGTTCAACCTCCACTACCTCTCCAACTATCTTCACTGCGGGTCGGATTCGGCCAAGCAGGTCGGTGACCGGACGCGTGAGCTGGTGGACTTCGTCAAGTCGGTTCCGGCCTCCCGGGGCGGTGCTCGCCCGGGGTCGCCAGGGGGCGACGGGCTGCGGCCGGGGCAGGACGTCCAGGGTTGTCCGGTGCCGCAGCCGGAACAGACCCCGTCCGTGACGCCCACCGAGACCCCGTCCGAGACGCCCACCGAGACGCCCACCGAGACGCCCACCGGGACTCCGACGGGGACCCCGTCCGAGACGCCCACCGAGGCGACGCCCTCCGCATCGCCCTCTCCCTCGGCCGGTGCCTACTACGTCTTCCTGCTCACCAACGTCTCCGGCGGGAACGTCCTGGTGGGGTCGCTGGACGACGTCCAGGGCAAGCGCACGTGCGACTTCGTGGACGGTGGCCTGTGCGCCGATGCCGGCGGTCAGGACGTCCCGGTGCAGTACACCGCCGAGTTGGGCCCGTACCCGACGCTCGCGGATGCCCAGGCCGCGTACTGCGCGAACGCCGCCAACCCTCATCCGGGCCAGGGGGCCGCAGGTACCAAGGTAGACATCTTCGGCGGCAGTTACTGGGCCGACAACATCGGCTTCAGCTGTCCGGTGGCCCCGAGTCCCTGACGCGGGTGGGCCCGCGTCTCGGCCGGCCGGGCCTGTCGGTGGTGCGCGCTAGGGTCCCGGCATGAGTGTGCCGGTGATCGGGGTTCGGGAGCGTCGGGCCAGGCTGGGGCGGCGGCAGTTGCTGGCGCCGTCGGTGCGGGCGGCGCGGGTCGAGGACGTGGCCGACGGGGTGGTCGGGCTGCACGCGACGGACGCGGCCACGGTGTACCTGTCGGCCTGCGCGCGGTTGGCGGAGCCCGCGGCGGCGGAGGTGGACCGGGCGCTGTACGAGGACGTCTCGCTGGTGAAGCTGCTGTCGATGCGGCGGACGATCTTCGCGGTGACGGAGGGCTTCGCCCCGTACGTGAGTTCGGCGGCGGCGCGGGCGATCGCGGCGAAGGAGCGGGCGGGGCTGCTGAAGCACCTGCGGGACCACACCGAGGGCTGGGACGAGGCCCGGTTGGCGCGGACGGAGCGCGAGGTGCTGGCGGCGCTGGCCGCGCGCGGCGAGGCGACGACCAAGGAACTCTCCGAGGACGTACCGCAGTTGCGCGAGACGATGCTGATGTCGGCGGGCAAGTCGTACGAGGCGAGGCAGAGCGTGGGCAGTCGGCTGCTGCGGCTGCTGGCCTCGGACGGGCACGTGCGCCGCTGCCGTCCGCGCGGGTCGTGGCTGAGCAGCAGCTACCCGTGGGCGCCGGTGCCGCAGTGGCCGGACGTGCCGGTGCGGGAGGCGAAGGCCGAGGTGGTGCGGCGCTGGCTGGCGGCGTACGGGCCGGGGACCGTGGAGGACGTGAAGTGGTGGACGGGCTGGACGCTGGGGGACGTCCGCAGGGCGCTGGCGGACCTCGGGGCGGCGGAGGTGGCGCTGGCCGACGGGGCGCCCGCCCTGGTGCTGCCGGGGGACGAGGTGCCGGTGGCGGAGCCGGAGCCGTGGGCGGCGCTGCTGCCGTCGTTGGACCCTGCGGTGATGGGCTGGCGCGGGCGGGACTGGTACCTGCGGCCGGAGGACGTGCCGGCGCTGTTCGACCGGGCGGGCAACTCCGGGCCGACGGTGTGGTGGTGCGGCGAGGTGGTGGGCGGCTGGGCGCAACGCGCCGACGGCGCTCTGGTGTGGCGGCTGTTCCGGGACGTCGGGGCGCAGGCGGAGCGGGCGGTCGCGGCGGAGGCGGAGCGGCTGGCGGGTTGGTTGGGTGAGGTGCGGGTGACGCCGCGGTTCCGCACCCCGTTGGAGCGCGAGCTGGCGGCTTAGCGCCGGTGGCTTAGCGCCGGTGGTGTGGCGCCGGGCGGCTCGGAGTCGGCTCAGGGTGTGGCCGGCGCCGCCGGGCGGCTGGCGGGGCCGCCGGTGGCGCTGGGCAGGCTGGTGGGGCGGGACGGCTGGACCTGGCTGGGTTTGGGGGCGGGGCTGGGCTGGTCCGGGCCCGTCGTGGGCTGGGGGGCCTGGGGGCTGGGGGTGTTCGGCCCGGGGGCGGGTCGGTCGGTGGTGGCGGGGGCGCTGGGCGTGTGGTCCGGGGGAGTGCCGGGGGCCTGGCCGGTGCTGGTGGGGGCGGCGCCGGGCGGCGGGGTGGTCGGGGTGGTGGCGCTGGGGCTGGTGCCGGGGGTGAGGCCGGGCCAGGGGGTGGTGGGGGCCTGTCCGGTTTTGAGGTCGAAGTCCTGGGCGGGGGTGCCGTCGAGGGCGGCGGCCGTGTAGGCGGTCCAGATCCGGGTGGGGAAGGCTCCGCCGTTGATCCGGGTGAGTCCTGCGGTGCCGGCCAGCGGTTCCTTGGCGTGGGTCTTCGGGTTCTCCCGGAACAGGCCGACGGTGGTGGCGAGTTCGGGGGTGTAGCCGGCGAACCAGGCGGAGAGGTTGGAGTCGGTGGTGCCGGTTTTTCCGGCGGCGGGGCGGTTCAGGTCGAGGGCGGCGGCGCCGGTGCCGCGGGGGCTGATGACGTCGCGCAGCACGTCGGTGACGGAGTCGGCGATCTCCCGGTCGAGGGCGTCGGTGGGGTTGTGTTCGGGCATCTTGGGGACGTCGATGGCGCCGCCGGTTTTGACGCGTTCGAGTTTGAGGACGGACCAGGGGGTGTGGGCCTGGCCGTGGTTGGCGAAGGTGGCGTAGGCGCCGGCCAGGTCGAGGGCGCTGGGGGTGGCGGTGCCGAGGGTCATCGAGGTGTTGGCCGGGTCCATGCCGCGGACGCTGTCGGGGATGCCGAGTCTGACGGCGGTCTCGCGGACGCGGGCGAGTCCGGCGTCGACCCCCTCCTGGGCGTACACGGAGTTGACGGACTTCACCATGGCGTAGCGCAGGGTGATGTTGCCGTAGGAGATGTCGTCCTCGTTGGGCGGGGCGTAGGGGGTGGGGCCGCCGGTGACGGGGCGTTCGCTGGTGCCGTCGTAGCGGGATTCGGTGGTGATCGGGCGGCCGTCGACGGTGTGTTGGGCGACGAGGCCGGCGGCGAGGTCGATCGGTTTGAAGGTGGAGCCGATCTGGTTGTCCTGGCGCAGCGCGTCGTTGTAGGGCTGCTTGGCGTAGTCGGGGCCGCCGTAGACGGCGACGACCCGGCCGGTGGCGGGTTCGACGGAGGCGCCGGCGACCCGGACGTCGGTGTCGGTGGCGGGGCGGGCCTGGGGGTCGAGTTCGCCGGTGAGTTCGTCCTGGACGGCCTTGGTGAAGGCGTCCTGGCGGGGCTTGTCGAAGGTGGTGGTGATGCGCCAGCCGCCGGCCTTGAGGGTGGCGGCGTCGAGGGTGCCGGAGGAGACGAGGTAGTCGTCGGCGACGCCGACCAGGTAGCCGGCCTGGCCGGCGAGGCCGGTGGCGGGCTGGGGGTCGATCGGGTCGGGGAAGGTGGTGGCGGCGCGGTCGGCGGGGGTGAGGAAGCCGAGTTGGACCATGCCGTCGAGGGTGTAGTTCCAGCGGGCGACGGCCTTCTCGCGGTTGGCGGGGGTGGCGGTCTTGACGTCGTAGAGGCTGGGGGCCTGGAGCAGTGAGGCGAGGTAGGCGCCCTGGGGGAGGGTGAGCCGGGAGACGTCGACGCCGTAGTAGGCGTGGGCGGCGCTCTGGATGCCGTAGGCGCCGCGGCCGAAGTAGCTGCTGTTGAGGTAGCCGGCGAGGATCTCGCGCTTGTCGCGCTGCTGGTCGACCTTGAGGGCGATGAGCAGTTCGCGGCCCTTGCGCTCGATGGTCTGGTCCTGGGTGAGGTAGTAGTTCTTGACGTACTGCTGGGTGATGGTGGAGCCGCCCTGCATGCCCTTGCCGAGCAGGGTGTTCCAGCCGGCCCGGAACATGCCCCTCAGGTCGATGCCGCGGTTCTGGTAGAAGGTGCGGTCCTCGGCGGAGACGACGGCCTGCTGGGTGGGGAGCGGGATCTGGTCGATGGTGACGTCGGTGCGGTTGACGGCGCCGGTGCGGGCGATCTCGGTGGTGCCGTCGGCGTAGAGGTAGATGTTGTTCTGGGCGACGGCGTGGGCGTTGGGATCGGGCACCGGGACGATGACGTAGAGCACGGCGAAGCCGCCGACGGCGAGCAGGAACAGCGTGGTGAGGGTGCCGAAGGTGACCCGCCAGGTGGGCAGGAGCCGGCGCCAGAGCGGGAGGGCGCGGCGGGCCTCGCGGCGGGCGGCCCGTTTGGCCTGGCGGCGGGTGCTCAAGGTCATGCCGAGATTATCTGCTATTTGACGCGCGATCAGGCCCGAAAAACCAGGTGCGGGTGGGGTCGTCCGGAGGTACGGTGAAAGGTGAAAACCACATAGCGCACCCGCTTTCGCAGCTCCGCCCGCCCGCCCGGCACCCCCCGGGTACGGCCGGTCGGGGCCGCTGGGGCGTGCGCGGATGTCGAGGGGCGCCTCTCTCTGCTCGTATTTGTCGACAAGGAGACAATATGCTCTACGCCGCCGTTGCCCGCGGCGCCTTCCGCCGCTACTCCACCTACCGGGCCGCCACCGTGGCCGGCACCTTCACCAACACCGTCTTCGGCATCATCCTGGCCTACACCTTCCTCGCCCTCTGGCAGGCCCGCCCCGGCCTCGGCGGCTACGACCAGAGCCAGGCCGTCACGTACATCTGGGTCAGCCAGAGCCTGCTGGTCACCGTCGCGGTCTGGGGCGGCGGCTTCCAGGACGACCTCCAGGACCGCTTCCGCAGCGGCGACATCGCCGTCGACCTCTACCGCCCGGTCGACTTCCAGGGCTGGTGGCTGGCCTCCGACCTCGGACGGGCCGGCTTCCAGGCGCTGGTGCGCGGCACCGTGCCGATGCTGATCGGCGCCCTGGTGTTCCGCATCCGACTGCCCGAACACCCGCTGACCTGGGTGTTCTTCCTGCTATCCGGGTTGCTGGCGGTGGTCGTCAGCTTCGGGCTGCGCTTCCTGGTCTCGATCACCGGCTTCTGGCTGCACGACTCGGAAGGGGTGCGCTCGGCGATGCTGGTGGTCTCGATGTTCTTCTCCGGGATGCTGCTGCCGATCGCCCTGTTCCCCGGCTGGCTGGGCGCGCTCGGCCGGGTGCTGCCCTGGTCCGCGCTGGTGAACGTGCCCACCGACGTCTTCCTGGAGCGGACGCGGGGCACCGCCGTGCTCGGGGCGCTCTGCTTCCAGCTCGGCTGGGCGGCGGTGCTGCTCGCCGCCGGGCGGGGCGTCCAGCGGCTCGCCACCCGCAGGGTGGTGGTGCAGGGTGGCTGAGCAGCTGGTGAGGCTCCACCGGGAGCCCTACCCGGCCCGCACCGCCTGGGCGCTGCGCTCCTGGTGGCTCTGCGCCCGGATGTGGATGCGCTCGATGATGGCCTACCGGGCCTCCTTCGCGCTGAACCTGGTGGCGAGCATGGTCATCCACGCCCTCGACTTCGTGGTGCTGGTGGTCATGTTCCTGCACACCGACCGGCTCGGCGGCTGGAGCCTGCCGGAGATCGCCTTCCTGTACGCCACCGCCGCCTTCTCGCTCGGCGTCGCCAACCTGCTGGTCGGCTCGGCCGAGTCGCTCGGCGCGCGGATCGTCAGCGGCTCGCTGGACACCATGCTGATCCGGCCCGCGCCCGCGCTCTCCCAGCTGTGCGCGGAACGCTTCTCGCTGCGCCGGCTCGGCCGCCCGCTGCAGGCCGTGGCGGTGCTGGTCTGGTCGCTGGCCGCGCTGGACGTGCACTGGACCTGGGACCGGGTGCTGCTGGTGCCCGTCCTGCTGGTCTGCGGCACCGTCATCTTCGGCGCGATCTACATCGGCGGCGCCACCGTCCAGTTCTGGTGGGGCGAGTCCAAGGAGATCCAGAACTCCTTCACCTACGGCGGCGCGACGCTGCTGCACTACCCGCCGACGGTCTTCGCCAAGGAACTGGTCGCCGGGGTCGTCTTCGGCGTCCCGCTGGCCTTCGTCAACTGGCTGCCCGCGCTGCGCATCCTCGGCCGGCCCGACCCGCTCGGCCTGCCCACCGCCTTCCAGTTCGCCTCCCCGGTCGCCGCCGCGGTCTGCGTCCTCGCCGCCGGGCTCGCCTGGCGGGCCGGGCTGCGCGCCTACCGCGGCACCGGCAGCTGAACCCCCTGACCAGAAGGAGCCCACCATGGCACTGATCGAACTCCAGGACGTCCGCCGCAGCTTCACCGTGCGCACCCGCACCGGCCGGTTCAGCCGGGCCAAACGCGAGGTCCACGCGGTGGACGGGCTCAGCTTCACCGTCGAGGCCGGCGAGTGCGTCGGCTACATCGGGCCCAACGGGGCCGGCAAGTCCACCACCATCAAGATGCTCACCGGCATCCTCGTCCCCAGCTCCGGGCGGCTGCGGGTGGCCGGGGTCGACCCGGCCCGCGAACGCGTCGCGCTGGCCCGCCGGATCGGCGTCGTCTTCGGGCAGCGCACCACCCTCTGGTGGGACCTGCCGCTGCGGGACTCCTTCGAACTCGCCCGCCGGATCTACCGCGTCCCCGACGCCCGGTACCGCGAGAACCTCGAGCGCTGCGTCGAACTGCTCGACCTCGGCGGCCTGCTGGACACCCCGGTGCGCCAGCTCTCGCTCGGCCAGCGGATGCGCGGCGACCTCGCGGCGGCGCTGCTGCACGACCCCCAGGTGCTCTACCTGGACGAGCCGACCATCGGCCTGGACGTGATCAGCAAGGGCCGGGTGCGCGAGTTCCTGCGCGAGGTCAACCGGGACCGGGGCACCACCGTGCTGCTCACCACCCACGACCTGACCGACATCGAGCAGCTCTGCGGCCGGGTGATGGTGATCGACCACGGCCGGGTGGTGTACGACGGCGGGCTGGAGGGCCTGCACGCCGCCGGCCGCAGCGAGCGGACGCTGGTGGTGGACCTCGCGCAGGAACTCGCCCACCCGGTCGAGGTGCCCGGGGCCAGGGTCACCAGGGTCGAGGGGCCGCGCCAGTGGCTGGCCTTCCCGGCCGAGGAGAGCGCCGCGCCGATCGTGGCGGCGGTCGCCGCGCGCTACCCGCTGGTGGACCTGTCCGTGCGCGAGCCGGCCATCGAGGACGTGATCGCCCGGATGTACGCGGAGGTCGCGATCGGCTGACGGGGACGGGCGCGGAGCCCGAAGGGGCGGGCTCGGACGCCTGGAGGGGCGGGCGCGCGCGGCTGGAGGGGCGGGCGTACGGCGGCCGGATGCCGTACGCCCGTTCGTCGTTCGGGGACGCGTTCGACTCTCCTTCACCGGTGTGGGTGATCACCGTGACCCACGGGCGCTGACGCGAGTTGACCGGATGTCACCCGCCGATGCCGGAAACCGGAGGCTCCCCGCCCGATGGCCCTACCCGACGTGACCGTGGTGGTCGCGGTCCGCAACACCATGCCGCACCTCACCGCCTGCCTGGACTCGCTGGTCGGGCAGTCCCTGGCGCCGGAGCGGCTGGAGGTGGTGGCCGTGGACGACGGTTCCACGGACGGCGGCGGGGAACTGCTCGACGAGTACGCCGCCCGCCACCCCGGGCTGTTCACGGTGGTGCACCAGGCCGACTCGGGCGGCCCGGCGGGCCCGGCCAACCGCGGCATGCAGCTGGCCCGCGGCCGCTACGTGCTGTTCCTCGGCGCGGACGACCGGCTCGGCGAGGAGGCGCTGGAGCGGCTGGTCACGGCCGCCGACGCCTGGGGCTCGGACGTGGTGGTGCCCCAACAGGCCGGGGTGAACGGGCGGCCGGTGGCTCAGGGGACCTTCCCCGCCGACGCCGAGTCGGTGGACTTCACCGACTCGTCGCTGGCCTGGGCGCTGGCCGACACCAAGCTCTTCCGGCTCGACCTCATCCGGCGCCACCGGCTGCGCCGCGACGAACGGCTGAAGGTCCTCTCGGACCAGCCGTTCACCCTGGAGGCCTGCCTGCGGGCGGCCAGGGTGTCCGTCCTCGCCTCCTACGACTGCTACTTCCCGGTGCCGCGCGAGGACCGGGGCGACCTCACCGAGCGGGCCGGGGTGCTGGACCGGCTGCGCGGGATCACCGCGCTCCAGCAGGTGGCCGCCGAACTGGCGAGGCCGGGCGAGGAGTTGGACGCCATCCGGGTGCGCGGCTTCGGCCGGGACGTGCCGCGTCTGCTGCAGGACGGCTTCCTGCTGCTGGGCGACGACATGCAGGAGCGGGTGTGCGTCGAGGTCGCCCGGCTGATCGAGCGCTTCGGCGCCCGCGAGGTGTACCGCCGGCTGCCGGTCGCCGAGCGGGTGCGGCTCGAACTCGCCTGCGCGGTGAGGCCGGAGGCCCTGCGCCACCAGATCCGCTACGAGGCGGCGCACGGCGATCCACCCGTGGTGGTGGACGGGCGGCGGCGGTTCGCGGGCTACCCGGCCTTCCGGGACGCCCGGCTCGGGCTGCCGGACGCGCTGTTCCTGCTGCCGGAGGAGGACTCGGGCGCGGCCGTGGCGCAGGCCGCGCCGCGGCTCGACCTGGCGCGGCAGCTGTGGCGCGGACTCGTCCCGGAGCAACTGCGCCGCGGGCTGCGGCGCCACCCGGCATGGCGCCGGCTGGCCGACTCGGTGAACGGAGGACGGGAATGAGCCTGGACGTCTGCGTGGTCGGGTTGGGCAGGCTGGGCCTGCCCCTGGCGGTGCAGTTCGCGCTGAAGGGCCACCGGGTCACCGGTGCGGACATCGCGCCGGGTGTGGTGGAGAGCGTCAACCTGGGCGTGCCGCCGTCCCCCCGGGAGGCGGGCCTGGAGCAGGCGCTCAAGCGGGTCGTCGCCGAGGGCCTGCTGCGTGCCACCACCGACACCACGGGCGCGGTGGCCGGGGCCGGGGCCGTGGTGCTGGTCGTCCCGCTGGTCACCGCCGCCGACGGCAGTCCGGACTTCACCGCGCTCGACGCGGCCACCGACGCCGTCGCGGCCGGGCTGCGCCGGGGCACCCTGGTCAGCTACGAGACCACCCTGCCGGTCGGCACCACCAGGGAGCGCTGGGCGCCCCGGCTGTCGTCCCGCTCGGGCCTCGCCGCCGGGACGGACTTCGCGCTGGTGTTCAGCCCGGAGCGGGTCCGCACCGGACGGGTCCTCGCCGACCTGCGGCGCCACCCCAAGCTGGTAGGCGGCCTGGACGCGTCCTCGACCCGGCGCGGCGCCGAGTTCTACCGGGCGGTGCTGGACTTCGACCCGCGCCCTGACCTGCCCCGGCCCAACGGAGTCTGGGAGCTGGCCTCGGTGGAGGCGGCCGAGTTCAGCAAGCTCGCCGAGGCCACGTACCGGGACGTCAACATCGCGCTGGCCAACCAGTTCGCCCGGTACGCGGACGAGGTCGGGGTGGACTTCGCGGAGATCGCCGACGCCTGCAACTCGCAGCCGCACAGCCACCTGCACCGGCCGGGCATCGCGGTCGGCGGGCACTGCCTCCCGGTGTACCCGCGGCTGTACCTGTGGAACGACCCGGGCGCGACGGTGGTCCGGGCGGCGCGCGAGGCCAACCTGGCGGTGCCGGGGTACGCGGTGGGCGTGCTGGCGGGGGCGGTGCCGGGCGGGATCGCCGGGCAGGGCGTGCTGGTGCTCGGGGCCTCCTACCGGGGCGGGGTCAAGGAGACGGCGCACTCCGGGGTGTTCCCGCTGGTCGAGGCGGTGCGGTCGGCCGGCGGGCGGCCGTACGTCAGCGACCCGCTGTACGAGGCCGAGGAGTTGGCCGCGCTCGGACTGCCGCCGTACGGCGGGGAGCCGGTGGTGGCGGCGGTGCTGCAGGCGGACCACCCGGAATACCGGGACCTGTCGCCGGTGGACCTGCCGGGGGTGCGGGTGCTGCTGGACGGGCGGCGGTGCACGGACCCGAAGCGCTGGGCGGGCGCGGAGGTGCGGCGGATGGCGCTGGGCGGGGAGTGAGGGCTGGTCCCGTGTCGGTCCGGTGTCGGTCCCGTTCGGTCCCGTTCGGTCCCGTTCGGTCCCGTTCGGTCCCGTTCGGTCCCGGGACCAGTCTCGGGCCCGTTCTCGCCGGGCCCGTTCGGCGCGTGACGCCTGGCGGGGGCGCGTGATCGCGAGGCGCGCCCCCGCCCGCGCCGGGCACCGGGCAGACTGGCGGGGTGAGTGACGATGCCTTCAGCGGGACCGGCCACGGGGTCCGGTTCACCGCGGCCGACGAGCAGAAGAGACGCGGCGTCCGCCGGATGAAGACCATCGCGACCGGCCTGCTGGCCTTCGCGACCCTGGTCTTCGCCCTGTCAACCTGGGCCAGGGCGGCCGGTGCCGGCCCCTGGGCGGGGTACGTGGCGGCCGCCGCCGAGGCGGGCATGGTCGGCGCGCTGGCCGACTGGTTCGCGGTGACCGCGCTGTTCCGCCGCCCCTTCGGCCTGCCGATCCCGCACACCGCGATCATCCCGACCAAGAAGGACGCCTTCGGCCGCTCGCTCGGCGAGTTCGTCGGCGAGAACTTCCTCTCCGGCCACGTGGTCCGCGTCCGCCTGGCGGCGCTCGGCATCGGCCGCCGGCTGGGGGAGTGGCTGGCCGCGCCGGGCAGCGCCGAGCGGGTCACCAAGGAGGCCTCGGCGGCGCTGCGCGGCCTGCTCGCGGTGCTCCGCGACGACGACGTGCGGGCGGTGGTCGCCGAGGCGGTGACCAGGCGGGCCGCGGCCACCTCGGTGGCCGAACCGATGGGCCGGATGCTCGGCAAGGTGGTCGCGGACGGCGGGCACCACGGGGTGGTGGACCTGGTCGCCGTCCGGGCGCACGGCTGGCTGACCGCCAACCACGAGGACGTGGTCCGGAAGGTCACCCAGAAGACCCCGGGCTGGACGCCCCGGTTCATCGACCACCAGGTCGGCGAGCGGGTCTACAAGGAGCTGCTGCGCTTCGTCACCGAGATCCGGGACGACCCGAACCACCCGGCGCGCGGCGCGGTCGACAACTTCCTCGCCGACTTCGCGACCGAGCTGCAGACGGACCCGGAGACCATCGCCAGGGTCGAGCGGGCCAAGGGCGAGCTGCTGGCCCGCCCCGAGGTGCAGGACCTGATCAACTCCACCTGGGCGGCCGTGCGCACCCTGGTGATGGGCGCGGCCGAGGACGAGGACAGCGAACTGCGCCGGCGCATCCGTGACGGCGTGCGCGGCTTCGGCGAGCGCCTGGCCACCGACCCCAAGCTGCAGGCCAAGGTGGACGGCTGGCTCCAGGACGCCGCCCAGTACCTGGTCGACACCTACCGCACCGAGATCACCTCGCTGATCTCCGAGACGGTGGCGAGCTGGGACGCCGACGACGCCTCCCGCAAGATCGAGGCCAACGTCGGCCGCGACCTCCAGTTCATCCGGATCAACGGCACCGTGGTCGGCGCCCTGGCCGGGCTGCTGATCCACACCGTGGCGGTCGCGCTCGGGGGGTGACCCCGGGGACGGCGGTGCTCGGCGCCGATCCCGGGAACGGCGGCGCCGACTCGGGCCTATCCTGGGCCGAAACCACGCGATACGCGCGTAGAGGCACGGAGCAGGAAGAAGGGAACCACCGTGGTCCAGCCGGACGGAAGTCGGATCGGCCCCAGTGACACTCGGAACGGCGACAGCCGGGTCGAGCCCGCGGACCGGAGCATCGAGGCGTTCATCGCCGGGATGCCCAAGGCGGAACTGCACGTCCACCACGTCGGCTCGGCCTCGCCGCGCGTCGTCGCGGAGCTCGCCGCCCGGCACGCCGGGAACTCCAAGGTGCCGACCGACCCGGCGGCGCTCGCCGAGTACTTCACCTTCACCGACTTCGCGCACTTCATCGAGGTCTACCTGAGCGTCGTGGACCTGGTCCGGGACGCCGAGGACGTCCGCGCGCTCACCTACGGCGTGGCCGAGGACATGGCCCGGCAGAACATCCGGTACGCCGAGCTGACCATCACCCCGTACTCCTCGGTCCGCCGGGGCATCCCCGACGTCGCCTTCATGGAGGCCATCGAGGACGCCCGGCTGCGCGCCGAGAAGGAACTCGGCGTGGTGCTGCGCTGGTGCTTCGACATCCCCGGCGAGGCGGGGCTGGAGTCGGCCGAGGTGACCGCCCGGCTGGCCACCGAGCTGGCCCCCGAGGGCCTGGTCAGCTTCGGCCTGGGCGGCCCGGAGATCGGCGTGCCGCGCCCCCAGTTCAAGCCGTACTTCGACCGGGCCCGGGCGGCCGGCCTGCGCAGCGTCCCGCACGCGGGCGAGACCACCGGGCCGGAGACGGTCTGGGACGCCATCCGGGTGCTCGGCGCCGAGCGCATCGGGCACGGCACCCAGGCGGTGAAGGACCCGGCGCTGGTCGACTACCTGGGCGAGCACCGCATCCCGCTGGAGGTCTGCCCCACCTCCAACATCGCCACCCGGGCCGTGGAGCGGATCGAGGACCACCCGATCAAGCGGATGGTGGACGCCGGGCTGCTGGTGACGGTCAACAGCGACGACCCGCCGATGTTCGGCACCGACCTCAACACCGAGTACGCCGTGGCGGCGCGGCTGCTGGGCCTGGACGAGGCCGGGGTGGCCGGGCTGGCCCGCAACGCGGTCGAGGCCTCCTTCCTGGACCGGGCGGGCAAGACCCGGCTGGCCGGGGAGATCGACGCCTACCTGGCGGGCTGGCAGCGGGCGTAGGCGCCCTTGAACCGCCTCTGAACAACCCCCTGAACCACCTCCGCACCACCTCCGCACCGCCCCTGAACCGCCCCGTCGACCTCCGGTCGGCGGGGCGGTTCCGTGGTTGGCGCCAGACGGTGCCGACCCCGTCCGGGCGATGGCGCCAAAGTGGTGCCAGAAATGGCTCGACATGGCGCCAGCCCTGTGCCAAGCTATCAGCCATGGACCTCACGCCCTACGTGGAAAACCTCCGGAACGAACTCGCGGTGGCCGCCGCCACCGGCGGGGAGGAGGCCCGCGCGCTGGCCGAGCGGCTGACGCTCCCGCTGGAGTCGGCCGTGCGGCTCACCCTGCTCAACGCGCTCTCGGCCGCGATGGGCGAGGTCACCCGTGACCTCGCCCCCGGCTCGGTGGACGTGCGCCTGCGCGGCGTCGATCCGGAGTTCGTGGTGACGGTCCCGCCCGGCTCGGGCGCCTTCCACGGCGATCCGGCGCCGCTGGCGCCATCCGTGGCGCCACTGGCGTCGACGATGGCACCGGCGGTGCCTCCGGTGGCACCGTCGGGGGTGCCTTCCGGGGTGGAGGCGGACGAGACGGGCACGGCCCGGATCAACTTCCGCCTGCCCGCCCACCTCAAGGCCAGGGCGGAGGAGGCCGCCGCCGAGGCCGGCCTCTCGCTCAACGCCTGGCTGGTCCGGGCCCTGGCCGGTGCGCTCGAGGGCGGCGAGCCGGCCCGCCGCCCGGCGGCCGATCCGGGCAACCGGATCGCGCGCAGCATCGGCGGCGAGGGCTTCACCGGCTGGGTCCACTAGCACTTCCGCAGTACCGGGAACGTCTGCACCACCTTCTGCACCTTCGACGTCACCCCCGCTCCGACCAGCGGGGACACCTACACGAGTCAAGAGGACGGGACAGCCATGCCTACGTACGAGACCGACGGACCGATCTCCGCCATCCTCGAGTTCGACATCGGCTCGGTCCGGATCAAGGCGAGCAAGCGCACCGACACCGTGGTCGAGGTCCGGCCCGCCAACCCGGCCAAGGAGGCGGACGTCAAGGCCGCCGAGCAGACCCAGGTCGACTTCTCCGGCGGTCGGCTGGGCATCAAGGCCCCCAAGCAGCGCTCCGTCTTCACCAACAAGAAGGGCGCGATCGAGGTCCTGGTCGAGCTGCCGATCGGCTCCGAGGTCCACAGCGAGTGCCCGATGGCCGAGTTCATCACCGAGGGGCCGCTCGGCGCCTGCCGGCTGAAGACCTCGCTCGGCCGGATCCAGGTCGAGCAGGCCGACAGCGTGCGGCTCGACAGCGGCTTCGGCGACGTCCGGCTCGGCGGGACGGCCTGGGACGCCGAGGTGACGGGCGCCGGCCGGATCGAGATCGGCTCCGTCGGGGGCCGGCTGACGGTCAAGAACAGCAACGGCGACACCGAGATCGACGAGGTGCGCGGCGAGCTGCGCGTCAACGCCTCCAACGGTCGGATCCACATCGGCGCCGCCGAGGGCAACGTGGACGCCAAGGCGGCGCACGGCCACATCCGGGTCGACCAGGTGGTTCGCGGTCAGGTCACCCTCCAGACCAACGTGGGGGACGTCGAGGTCGGCATCGCGGAGGGCACCGCGGCCTGGCTCGACGTGCACAGCAAGGTCGGCGGCGTCCGCAACGACCTCGGCCCCACCCAGGGCCCGGGCGACGCCGTGGAGACGGTCGAGGTGCGCGGTCGCACCCAGGTCGGCAACGTCATCGTCCGGAGGGCGTGATGGCGGCCCGCTCGACGACCCCGGCGATCTCGGCGACGGCACTCACCAAGTCCTACGGGGACAAGGGGGTCCTCAAGGGCGTCGACCTGGAGATCCCGGCGGGCAGCGTGTTCGCCCTGCTCGGGCCCAACGGCGCCGGCAAGACCACCACCGTGCAGATCCTCTCCACCCTGATCCCCGCCGACGGCGGCTCGGCCCGGGTGGCCGGGCACGACGTGGAACGCGAGGCCGACGCGGTGCGCAGGGCGATCGGGGTGACGGGCCAGTTCTCGGCGGTGGACAACCTGCTCACCGCCGAGGAGAACCTGATGCTGATGGCCGACCTCAACCACCTCCGCCGTCGGGAGGGGCGGAGGCGGGCGGAGGAGCTGCTGCGGCGCTTCGATCTCACCGAGGCCTCCCGCAAGGCCGTCACCACCTTCTCCGGCGGCATGCGGCGCAAGCTCGACCTCGCGATGACGCTGGTCGGCGACCCGAAGGTGATCTTCCTGGACGAGCCGACCACCGGGCTGGACCCGCGCAGCCGGCGCACCATGTGGGAGATCATCCGGAGCCTGGTCGCCGACCACGGGGTGACGATCTTCCTCACCACCCAGTACCTGGAGGAGGCCGATCAACTCGCCGACCGGATAGCCGTCCTGGACGGCGGCCGGATCGTCGCCGAGGGCACGGCCGAGGAGCTGAAGCGGGTCGCCCCCGGCGGGCGGATCCGGCTCCGGTTCGCGGACGCCGGCTCGCTGGCCGCCGCCGCCGCGCTGTTCGACTACGCCACGGTCGACGTCGATGCACTGCGGCTGGAGATCCCGGGGGACAACTCCGTCCTCACCGTGAAGGCGGTGCTGGACGCGCTCGACAACGCGTCCGTGCAGGCCGAGTCGCTGGTCGTGGAGACGGCGGACCTGGACGACGCGTTCCTTCAACTGACCGGGGAGGGCGTGCGATGAGCATGGCCACGAGTACGGCCGGCCACGCACTCAGCGACTCGCTGACCATGCTGCGCCGCAACCTCAAGCACGCGCTGCGCTACCCGTCCCTGACCTTCGCGGTCGTGGTGATGCCGGTCATGATGCTGCTGCTCTTCAACTACGCCTACGGCAGCGCCCTGGGCGCCGGCATCGGCGGCGGCCACTACATCGACTACGTGACGCCGGGCATCGTGCTGATGGCGGCCACGTCCGGGTCGCTGGTCACCGCGATCGGCATCTGCACCGACATGACCGAGGGGATCGTCAACCGCTTCCGCACGATGGCGATATCGCGCTCCGCCTTCCTGGCGGGGCACGTGGTCGGCAGCGTCATCCAGACCATGATCGGGTTGGTGCTGGTGATCGGCGCGGCCCTCGCGATGGGCTTCCGGCCGAACGCCGGGCCGGTGGAGTGGCTGGCCGCCATGGGTCTGCTGCTCTTCCTCACCATCGCCCTGACGTGGATATCGGCAGGCATCGGCCTGGTGGCCAAGACGGTCGAGAGCGCCAGCAACATGCCGATGCCGCTGCAGTTCCTGCCCTTCATCGGCAGCGCCATCGTGCCGACCGACTCCATGCCGACGGCGATGCGCTGGTTCGCCGAGTACCAGCCCTTCACGCCCATGATCGAGACCCTGCGCGGCCTGCTGATGGGCACCGGGATCGGCACCAGCGCCTGGAGCGCCCTGGCCTGGTGCACCCTACTGACGCTGGTCGGCTACTTCTGGTCGCGGAGCGTCTTCCACCGGCGGTGACGGGGGTACGGCCGGTGGGCCGGGCGGCCCGGACGACGGAAAACCCGTCGGCCGGGCCGACCGGCATTCACGTGTAAAGTCCCGGCAAAGGGCAACTCCGGGGGGAGCAAATGACGGTGGCGCGCCGCAGGCAGGTCGTGTGGTGGCTCCGGGGTGCGGCGCTGGCGTCCGCCCTGGTCTACCTCCCGGGGTACTTCGCCTCCCGGCAGGGCGGGCTGGTCGAGGTCGAGCGCCGGCTGAACCACCCGGTGCTGCTGCTGGGGACGGCGGTCGCGCTGGCGGTGGCCTCGGCCGTGGCCCAGGTCGAGTTCCGCACCAGGTGGGCGCAGATCGGCTGCGCGGCCGTCCTGTCACCGCTCCTCTTCATCGGGGCGGCGGTCGGGGCCCTGGCGTACTACTTCGGTGGGGACGGCCGGCTGGTCGCCCGCACGCCCGACCCGAACCGCGCCGACCACGTGCTGAGCGTCACCGACGTCGCCTTCTCGATCGATCCGGTCTACCGGGTGGAGCTGCTGACCGGCAGCGGCTGGTCGGCCCGCCACTGGGGCCTCGGCACCTGGGAGGAGCACGACGGCTTCGTCAGGGCCGAGTGGTCCGGTCCGGGCCGGATCACGGTGACCTTGGAGAAGGAGATCGAGGTCTTCACCGTGGGCGAGGACGGCGCGTTGGGCGGCCTCTCGGTGACGCCGAGGCAGCGGTAGGTCCTGCCGGTCCCGACTACCCCAAGAGTCCCTGTAGTAACGTCCGCGCCAAAGATCGGCAAAGAAACCGTCGGGGGTGAGGGATGACAACGGTGCGCCGCAGGAAGATCGCGTGGGGACTCAGAGCGGTGGCGTTGCTGGCGTTGCTGGCGTGCGTGGCGGGCTGGCGCGAGTCCCGTTCGGGCGGGTTGGTGGTGGTCGCGGAGTGGTTCGACCGCCCGGTCCTGCTGATCGGGTCGGTGCTCGTGCTGCTCGTGGCCTCGCTCGTCGTCGAGCTGGGGTTCGGCACCAGGACGGGGCAGCTCGTCTGCGGCCTCGGCCTGGGGGCGCTGGTCTTCTACGTGCCGGTCGCCTTCCTGGCGAACCTGTTTCCCCCCATGGACCCGCCGCGTCGGGAGGCGGCCCCGGGCCGCCCGGACCGGGTGATCGTCATCACGAACCTGGGCGGCTTCGATCCGATCTACCGGAGTGAGCTGGTGTCCGGTTCCGGCTGGTCGGCCCGCCACTGGGAACTGGACTCCTCGAGGTACGACACCAGCGTCAACTGGTCCGGTCCGGACCGGATAACGATCGACAGGGGTATCGAGCTCACGGTCTTCGACGTCCTCCCGGACGGCAGTCCGAGCGAGCCGCGGGAAGAGCCCCTGCCTCCGAAGCACTGAAGCCGTCCGGCTCTCCTCCGGAAGGCGGAGGAGAGCCGGGCCGTGCGTCCTGGTGGGGAAGGTGTCACCAGGTGTCGATGCCCATGGTCCTGGCCGCGCTGTGGATGGCGTTGTAGTGCGGGATCGACATGTCGGACTTCTTCTGGTTGGCCGGCAGGTTCCGGTCGGCGGTGCGGAACTCGTCGCGGGCCTCGGCCAACAGGCTGGTGCCGTGGGAGACCGGGACGTCCTTGGTGCCGTGGGCCGGGTGGGACTTGGCGGCGGTCTTGCTGCCCGCGTTGATCAGGGTGTTGCGGGCCTGGTTGTAGTCCGCGACCTTGACCGTCTTCGGGTTGCGGAGCTCCGCCCGCACCCCGGCCGTCGACGGCGCCTGCTCGGCGGCCAGGGCGGCCGGAGCGGCAGCGGCGGTGAGCGCGCCCGTCACGATGACGGCCGCGAGGGCGTTCCGAAGGGTCCTGTGCATGAGGGTGTCCTTCCGAGAAAGAAAAGCGTCAAGGATTCGCCCCCTCCTGAGCAGCGAAACGGTCGGGGTGCGAACGCTTCGGCACTACCCCGGCTCCTGGCGGCGGAAAACCGGCTTCCGCTCGGGAAGTTCGCTGACGATGAGATCAGGCCGTTTTCCGATATTGCTCCAATATGATTGGCGCGGTGGAGAGATGGGGCGATCACCGCCCCCGGTGTCGCTCCTTGGCCTGCCGTCGAGCGGCGGCCCGCCGTTCGAGCGCGGCTTCGGCGGCACGGCGCTTGGCAGCAGCGCGGTTGAGGTGGCCGGACTCCTCATGGGCCCGGGCCAGCGCCTCCTCGGCCGCGGTGCTCAGTGGCCGGGTCGCCATCTCCCTGGCGGCTTGCCGGGCGAGCCGCTTGGGATTCACCGACGACCGCTGCCGCGCCCGTCCTTCGAGGGCCGCCTCCGGCGCCGCGAGCGCGGTCTCCAGCAGCCCGCCGAAATCCCGGCGGACGAATTCCAACAGTTCCGCGTTGCCCGGTTCGGCCCCGAAGACATGGCGCGCCGCGCGGACCCCTCGCGGGCCCGCGATCTCCAGCACCCCGACCCAGAACGGGCCTTCGAAGAACACGGTGAACGTGCTCGGCATGGTGCGGGTTCCTCCCATGGTTGTCATGCCGTGTCCCGCGCACGCGGTCGCGCGCCGGGAGGGAACGCACCGGACACCCTGGGAGGGAGGTTACTGACCGCCGGCCACCGCCGACGGCGCCCGGACTACCGACCGGGAACTGTGATTTCGTGTGCTCCGTACGGGATCGTACGGGTACGGCCGGCCCGGGCGCACGCGGTTTTCTCCGACGGGGCGGGGCGGGGCGGGGCGGGGAGGCGAGCGACTGGCTCACCAACCCCTCATATGACACTCGGAAGGCACGATCACCCGCTTCTCCACCGCTGCCCTGCTGGGGCGGGGAACTACCTGTTCACGCTCTTCGCGGCGGCAGTGCATTCGCGATGCCCGCGGCCTGACGCGGAGTCGCTGCTGTGGGATGGGAAACGCGGAAGGGGTCCGGCACCTGGGTAGGTGCCGGACCCCTTCCGACTGTGGAGCGCCAGGCCCGGGTTGCACGGACTCTTCCTACTGAAAGTAGG
>NZ_JBVILX010000011.1:146968-263661 GCF_055580145.1 Kitasatospora sp. NPDC032121
GTGCTCTGGTAGCACCGCTGACGCCTGACGAGAGATCATCTCTTTCGCGACGTCAGGAACATTAGCAGGTCAGCGCCCGTGTGCCGAATCGGGGGATCAGTCAGCGAACTCGCCGGCGCGGATGGCGGCCACGAGGTCCCGCCACTCGCTGTACGGGCTGGTGACCGGCCGCCGGCCTCGGAGCGAACGCGGAAGGGGTCCGGCACCTGGGTAGGTGCCGGACCCCTTCCGACTGTGGAGCGCCAGGCCCGGGTTGCACGGACTCTTCCTACTGAAAGTAGGACGTGCTCTGGTAGCACCGCTGACGCCTGACGAGAGATCATCTCTTTCGCGACGTCAGGAACATTAGCAGGTCAGCGCCCGTGTGCCGAATCGGGGGAGTCAGGCGTCGAACTCGCCGGCGCGGATGGCGGCCACGAGGTCGCGCCACTCGCTGACATCGAGTTGGGCGATGGCCTCGGGTCGGAGGCTGCTGCGGACGTAGACGGCGTCGGAGGCGATGGCCACCTCCGGGCAGTTATTCGCATTGGCACACGCCGCGGGGCGTGTCCAGGCGAGGTTCTTCATTGAAGGGCCTCCGTTGACCAGGTGCTACAGGTCGAACTCGCCGGCGCGGATGGCGGCAGCGAGGTCGCGCCACTCGTCAGGGGTGAGTTGGGCGATGGCGTCGGGCAGCAGACTGCTGCGAACGAAGACGGCGTCGGGAGTGACCGCCACCTCAGGGCAGTTGTTCCCATCTCCGCATGCGGTAGGCCTTTGCCAGGCGAGCTCATCCATGCCGATTCCTCTCACAGGGTCTTCGCTACGCGGGAGATGAGGTCACGCGACTCGTCGGGGCCGAGCGCCCGCTCTCTCATCGCCGCAATGACGTCCTGATAGTTCTTGAGCTGGTTCACATCGGTCAGGAAGGCCGGTGTGCCGATGGAGTCGAGCTGCACGGTGTCCAAGCGGGAGACCGGACCTCGGGCGTACATGACTGCCTGACCTGCTCCCTTGAAGCCGCCGGCCCGGAACTCCACCACGCGTAGAGTCACGTTGGGGAGTTCTGACAGCGTCAGCAGATGGTCGAGCTGGGCGCGGGCCACGGCTGCCCCGCCGAACATCATCCGGAGCGCGGCCTCGTGGACGATCGCCTCGTAGGGCATGGGGTTGTTGCGAGTGAGGAGCTGTGCTCGGCGCATGCGGTTCTCCACCCGCGCTTCGATGTTCAGCGGCCTCAATGGTGGATAGACCTCGCGGAATATCTCCCGAGCTGTGTCTTCGGTCTGCATCAAGCCAGGCACGTGACAGATCTGATAGGTCGCGAGGCCGTGTGCGTGATGTTCGACCTCTGAGATGTCAAGCAGGCCGGTGGAGACGAGTCCGCGGTGGTCCTCCCACCAGCCTCTGGACTTGTCTCCCGCCATCGCTGCAAGAGCGTCGACGTATGCGGAGTCGCCTTCCTCGTACTCGGATGCAAGGGCGATCACCCGAGCGGGGGTGACGGCGTACATCCCCTGTTCGATGAGCGTGATCTTCGTGCGATTCAACCCAAGGACGGCGGCGGCCTCAGCGGTCGTCTTGCCGGCAGCATCGCGCATCTTCCGTAGCTCAATGCCGATCCGCTGCTTGCGGGCGCTCGGGGTATGGGGCATGGGATCAAGCATCTAACGCAGCGGTGGTGCGAGTCCAGCCACTCTTTTTGGGGACATGTTCCTAACCGTATGGCACATGTCCCTAGTCTGTCCTACAGTCTGTGATGCACCGATCACCGAACGGATCGTCAGTAACGCCGCTCGTGCACCGCAGAACACCCATGTCCAGTGGGTTCGTTCACGGCGACGCATCCGCCGGTCTCACCCATCCCCCTCCGGGAGACGCTGTGCGCAACCTCAACTCCCCCTCCCTCACCCTCTCCCGCGACGCCCTCCGCGACGGGATGGCCAGCGCCGGCTGGCCGCCCTCCCTCATCGCGGATGCCGAACTCGCGATGGTCGAACTCATCGTCAACGCCTGGCGCCACGGCGAGACGACCTCCCCGGTCATCCTGATCCACCACCGCGCCAACACCCTCCGCGTCGCGGTCTCCGACCGCAGTCCGCTCCCCCCGGAGAAGGGCCCCCTCTCGCTCCTCTCCGAGACCGGTCGGGGCCTCCAGCTCGTCGCCGGCCTCACCCACCGCTGGGGCGTCGACCCCCAACACCTCGGCAAAACCGTCTGGTTCGAGCTCCACCAGGACGGTGCTCTGTGAGCGCCCACCACCCCATCCACCCCGCCGACCCGGCGCTCCTCCACCTCACCTCGCGCCAGGTGACCGAGCTCATCGTCGAACTCCGTACCGAGGGTCGGGAATTCGGCCTCCTCTGGCCCTCGGCGACCCCGGGCGGAACCAACCTCCACGGCCGTCCGCTGGTCGACATCGGCAACGTCCCGGCCAGCACTCTGATCAACCTCCTCGCGCTCATCCGCGAGTTCAGGCGCAACCGCGACGTCCACCACGGGGCGGAGGCTACGTAGAGCCAGCGCCTATGCCCGGGCCTGCGACCTCGGAAGGCCCCGGTCCCGGAAGGGCGCTTGCATGGAATTCGGGCGATCCGGACCCCGACGGCGTGCTCAGTTCACCGACCTGGCATAGGTGTTGAACCGCAGGTACAGCCCGATGTGCGCGGGAGCACCCGGCGCGATGGTGCGGTAGCTGCACAGCTCCTGCACACCGGTGTCGCCTTCCTCGATCCCGGCCGTCAGCCGCCTCAGCACCTCGGCGTGCGGGCGCGGGTCGACCCCCTCGATCCGCATCAGCTCCGCGATCCGCGCGGCCGCCTCGGCATCGCTCCGGGCGTTCCCCGGCAGCCGCAGGTAGACGTTGGCCTCCTCGGGCCCCGTCGCACCCTCGCGGAACGCCAGGCAGGTCATCGGCTCGTTGTCCACCGTGCCACCGTCTCGCCCGTAGATCACGGCACGCGCCCGCGCCGCCCGCGCCGAGTCGTGGCGGTGGGACAGTGCGGCGACCGTGTCCAACTCGTCCATCGCCATCGGGAGATGGCGGAAGTAGACCTTCACCCGGGAGGCGCTTCCGCCGTCCAGATCAAGCGCGAAGAACTCCACCTCGTGCCCGCGCAGCGCGAGTTCCTCGCACCGCCGACCCACCGGCTCCCAGGCCTTCTCCAGGCCCAGTCGGTGCATGGCCTCGGCCATGACCTCGTGCGTCCGGTCCAGGCCGTGCGCCTGGGGGTTGAGGTAGACCTTGTAGTGCGGCCGCTCGCCGGGCTGCCAGGCCAGGGAGTGCCAGATGGTGGGCCGGTTGTGGTCGGGAGCGGCCGTGACGAACAGGTCCTCGACGTCGAGGTACCGCTCGATGCTCACCCCCGGCCGTTCGGCGAGCCGGAGCGTCAACTCCCGTCCCGCTTCTTGATATCCGAGTGGCGTGCGATCGCTGCTCAGCGACTCGAACAGGATGCGGACCTCCGGCTTCCCCGCCTTCCAGCTGACGGAGAGCTCGGCGGGGAAGCCGTCGGACGACACGAAGGACGGAGGATCGCACCTGGTCCCGATGGCGCGGGCGCCCCAAGGGCTGAGCACGTCCCGCAGCTCCCGCAGGACGCGCGCCGTCTCCAACTCGCCTGTGCCCAGGCCTCGGCAGACGGCTGTCCACTTCTCTTCCAGGAACTGCCCGAACGTCTTCTCCGGGTCCCGGAAGGGAGCCGGGGCGGTTGACGCGTCGCGAAGCAGCGGGCTGGTCACTGGCCCGACTGGTTGGGCTCGTTCCACTGGCCGGCGACGGTGGTGACCGAGGTGCCGCCGAGCAGGGCCGTACCGGCGGCGATCCCAACTGCCAGCGCTGCCAATGCCCTACGCATCATTGCCCCTCTCCATGATCGGTGATCAGATTGATCATAGGCACGAGATCATTGCCAAAGGTATGTATCTTTCGAACATGTCTTTGGCTTGATCCACCCCCTGCCCCACCGTCGCAGCCCCGGGAGACGCCATGTCCGCACCGCAGCAGCCCGCCGACCCGTACGCGGCGACCGGCGTCGTGGGCCCGGCCCCGGAAGGGGTGACCCTGCCGCTGCCGCCGGTCTTCGACACCGTCGAGGAGGAGCGCCAGTACCGGAAGGAGCAACTGGCGGCTGGCTTCCGCCTGTTCGGCCGGTTCGGCTTCTCGGAGGGTGTCGCCGGGCACATCACCGTCCGTGACCCGGAGAACCCGAACTGGTTCTGGGTGAACCCGTTCGGCATGAGCTTCAACCAGATCAAGGCCTCCGACCTGGTCCTGGTCGACCACGACGGAGCCCTGCTGCGCGGCACCCGGCCCGTGAACCGGGCCGCGTTCGCGATCCACTCCCAGGTGCACGCGGCCCGCCCGGACGCCGTCGCCGCCGCGCACTCCCACTCGCTGTACGGCAAGGCCTTCTCCAGCCTCGGCATCCCGCTCGACCCGATCACCCAGGACGCCTGCGCCTTCTTCGAGGACCACGGGCTGTACAGCGACTACCGGGGCGTGGTGACCGAGACCGAGGAGGGCAAGCGGGTCGCCGCCGCGCTGGCCGACCACAAGGCCGTGATCCTGCAGAACCACGGCCTGCTGACGGTCGGCGGGACGGTGGCCGAGGCGGTCTGGTGGTTCATCACCATGGAGCGCTCCTGCCAGGCGCAGCTGCTCGCGATGGCGGCCGGCACGCCGAAGCTGATCGACCGGGAGACCGCGCTGAAGACCCGCGACCAGCTCGGGAGTCCGCTGGCCGGCTGGTTCCAGGCCCGCCCGCTGTGGGACCAGATCACCCTCTCCGACCCCGACCTGTTCGACTGACCGGCCCGGCCCCACGCCCCCGTTCCTCCTCCTCGTCCTCGCCCTCGTTCTGGAGCCGCACCGTGCCTACCACCCCCGCCCAGCGCAGGCTCCGGATCGCCGTGTTCGGCGCCGGGTCTATCGGCTGCCACCTCGGCGGCATGCTCGCCTCGACCGCCGAGGTCACCCTGGTCGGCCGCCCCGCCGCGATGGCGGCGATCGACGCGGACGGGCTGACCCTCACCGGCCCGGGCGAGGCCCGCCGCGAGGTACGGGCGCTGACCGCCGCCACCGGCCCGGAGGCCGTGGCCGGCGCCGACTACGTCCTGGTCACGGTGAAGTCCGCCGACACCGGGACCGCCGCCCGGGAACTCGCCCCGCACCTGGGCCCCGACACGGTGGTGGTCAGCTTCCAGAACGGGCTGCGCAACACCGAGGTGCTCGCGGCCGCGCTGCCGTCCCACCGGGTGCTGGCCGGCATGGTCCCGTACAACGTGGTGCGGACCGGCCCCGCCGCCTTCCACCAGGGCAGCGGCGGGTCGTTGATGCTGGCGGGAGAGGAGGGCGCGGACGCCCTCGCCGACGCGGCCAGGGAGAGCGGCCTGCTGCTGGAGCTGCGGTCGGACATGCCGGCCGTCCAGGCGGCGAAGCTGCTGATGAACCTGAACAACGCCGTCAACGCGCTCTCCGGGCTGCCACTGCGCGAGCAGGTCGGGCAGCTGGCGTACCGGCGGTGCGTGGCGCGCTGCCAGCTGGAGGCGCTGGCGGTGTTCCGGGCCGCCGGAGTGGAGCCGGCCCAGCTCGGCCCGGTGCCGCCGGACGCGATGCCGCAGGTGCTCGAACTGTCGGACGCGCAGTTCCACGAGCTGGCCGGGGCCAGCCTGCAGATCGACGCCACCGCCCGCTCCTCGATGTGGGAGGACCTCCAGCGCGGACGCCCCACCGAGATCGACTCGCTCCAGGGCGAGATCGTCGCCCTCGCCGAGCGTCACGGCCTCACCGCCCCGGCCAACGCCCGTCTGATCGCCCTCGTCCGCGAGGCCGAGGCGGCCGGCCCCGGCGCGGCGCCCGGCTGGGCCGGCCCCGCCCTGCTCGCCGAAGTCGCCCCGGTCGGCTGACGGTCGGGCCCCGGTGATCGCGCCGCCGTCGACGGTGCGTCCGGCTCGAGTGCAGGATTCGGTCAGGGCCGACTCCCGCGCGCGGCTCCGCGCTCCCGCGTAGGCTTCCGCCCGCCCCGGCCGGGGGACGGTCCTCCGGTGTCACGGGGCGTCAACCACTCGGAGGGGAAACCGTGATACTCGAGATCCGCACCTACCGCCTCAAGCCGGGCACGCGTGCCGACTTCGTCCGGGTGATGGGCGAGGAGGCCGTCCCGCTGCTGCGGGCGGCCGGCATCCGGGTCGTCGACCACGGGGCGTCGCTCGTGGACGAGGACGGGCACGAGGAGGCGTACCTGATCCGGGCGTTCGACTCGATCGAGCAGCACCGCGCGCAGGAGGACGCCTTCTACGGCAGCGAGGTCTGGCGACAGGGCCCGCGGGAGGCGATCGTCTCCCGCATCGAGAGCCTGCACTCGATCGTGGTCGAGGCCGCCGACGACGCGGTCGAGGTCTTCAAGCGCTCCTGAACCGCCCCTGACCGACCCTGGCCGCCCCTGACTGCCCCTGACCGCTCCCGCTCCACCCGTCCGGCTTCACCGTCCGAGCCCCCGGTGGGCCTCGGGCCCGAAGCCGGCACCCTCAACCCCGGGGCCAGGGGCGGCCGTCGATCCGTTCGATGCCGGTGTTGAAACGGCGCAGGTACGCCGCGAAGGTGGCGATGTCCTCCTCCGGCCAGTCCGCCATCACCAGGTCGAGCGCCCGGACGTGCGCCTCGCGCTCGTCGTCCAGCCGGCGCCGGCCCTCCTCGGTCAGGCGGAACTTGCGGGCGATGCCGCCGTCCGGATCCGGGATGCGGTCGAGGAGCCCGGCGGCGGTGAGCGCCGCGGTCTGGCGGTTGAGCGTGGAGACGTCCAGCCCGAAGGCGTCGCTGAGCTGCCCGATCGACATGGGCCCCTGGGCCGCGACGCGGCTGAGCAGGATGTAGGCGCTGCGTTCGAGCTGGCTGCCCTCGGGGCGGCGGTCGTCGACCTGGTTGAGGTCGCGGTGCCGGGCGAACACCAGGAACTCGAGGGCTACCTCGTGCGTGGGGCCGGCCATGTCGAAGTCCCTTCATCACCGCGTTGACCTGCGGGTTCTTCGTCGATCACGTCCAGTATGCCAGAGATGTGCGCATCCCACACGCTGTGCACAGCGCACATCATGTGTAGCCTGAGCAATCTGTGCTATCTGCACATGGTGTGCGAACTGCACACGCCTGCGCCCCCGAATGCCCGAGGAGGCCCGTCATCAACGGCCCCGCCCCCACCGCCCGTACCGGTCCGATCGTGGCGACGCTCGCCTTCACCGGCACCGTCGCCGCGATCATGCAGACCCTGGTCACCCCGCTGATCAGCGAACTCCCGCAACTCCTGCACACCACCGCGTCCAACGCCTCCTGGGTCATCACCGCGACCCTGCTCTCCGCCGCCGTCTTCGTCCCGATCAGCGGCCGCCTCGGCGACCTGCTGGGCAAGCGGACGATGCTCATCGCCTCCTGCGTCCCGCTGCTGCTCGGCTCGGTGCTGTGCGCGGTGGCCGACTCCGTGCTGCCGATGATCACCGGCCGGGCGCTGCAGGGCATGGGCATGGGCCTGGTGCCGATCGGCATCAGCCTGCTGCGCGACGTCCTGCCGCCCGAGCGGCTCGGCTCGGCGATCGCGCTGGTCAGCGCCTCCATGGGGATCGGCGGCGGCCTCGGCCTGCCGATCGCGGCCGGCGTCGCCGACTACGCCAGCTGGCGCGTGCTGTTCTGGGGCACCGCCGTGCTGACCGTCGTCATCATCGGCATGCTCTGGACCGTCATCCCGGCCTCGACGGACTCGACGGCCTCGTCCACCGTGGCCTCGCCCGCCGCGGGTGGCCGCTCCGCCGTGGGTGGCCGCTCCGCCGGCCGCCGGTTCGACTTCGTCGGCGCGATCGGCCTGAGCGTCGGTCTGGTCTGCCTGCTGCTGCCCGTCTCCAAGGGCGGCGACTGGGGCTGGGGCAGCACCCGCACCCTCGGCCTGTTCACCGCCTCCGCCGCGATCCTGATGCTCTGGGCCCGCTGGGAGCTGCGCGTGACCGAGCCGCTCGTCGACCTGCGGGTCACCGCGCGCCCGCGGGTGCTGCTGACCAACGCCGCCTCCGTGCTGGTCGGCTTCGGCATGTACGCCCAGGCGCTGATCATCCCGCAGCTGCTCCAGCTGCCGAAGGCCACCGGCTACGGGCTGGGGCAGTCGATGCTGGCGATGGGCCTGTGGATGGCGCCCGGCGGGCTGATGATGATGGTCGTCTCCCCGCTCGGCGGCAAGCTGTCGGCCGCCCGCGGACCCAAGTTCACCCTGGTCGCCGGGGCGCTGACGATCGCCGTCGGGTACGGGCTGGCGCTGCCGCTGATGGGCTCCACCTGGGGCGTGCTGGTCGTCACGATCGTCTGCAACAGCGGTGTGGGCCTCGCCTACGGCGCGATGCCCGCGCTGATCATGAGCGCGGTGCCGCTGACCGCGACGGCCTCGGCGAACAGCTTCAACACCCTGATGCGCTCGCTGGGCACCTCGGTGTCCGCCGCCGTGATGGGCGTGGTGCTGTCGCAGCTGACCGTCACCCTCGGCGGGCACACCCTGCCCTCGGAGGGCGGCTTCCGGGTCGGCCTGGTGATCGGCTGCGCCGTCGCGCTGATCGCGGCCGCCGTCGCCGCCGTCATCCCCGCGCCGCCGGGGCCGCAGCTGCGCGCCGTCCCGGCCCAGGAGACGGCGGGCGCCGACGCGGCGGCCGCCGATGCGGGGAAGCCGGCCACCGCCTGAGCCTCGCGCCCGGGGTCCCGTCCGGGCCCGAGCGGGTCCCGTCCGGGCCCGAGCGGGTCCCGTCCGGCTCCGGTCGGGCCGCCTCCGCGCGGGGCGGCCCACTCGGACGGGTCAGGAGCTGTCGCTGTGGAGCGGGATGTTGCCAAGCATGGGGACGTACGGGCCCCTCGGCCGCCGAACACCGACCAGGAGAGGGATCCTCGGTGCGTGAACTCCACAGTCCCCCCAGCCACGGCCGAACCGGCCACCGTCCGCCGCCCGGCCGTCGCGCGGGCGGTGACGGGCGCGCGGGCCGGAGCTGGACACCGCAGCGCACGGTCGCGCTGATCGTGGCGGCGTCCGGCGCCGTGGTGCTCGCGGCCTGCGGCAGCAGCCCGTCGGGCACGGCGGCCGGCTCGCCGACGGCCACCGCGCCCAACACGAGCGCCTTCTCCGGCGAGCCGCCCTCCGCCGTCGCCTCCGCCGCGCAGTCGCTGCTGGCCTCGGCGTCGGCCGCAGCCGCCTCGGCCTCGGCGGCCGCCTCCGAGGCCGCCGCCTCGCTCTCCGCGAGGGCGTCCGCCTTCGGGGCGTCCGTGTCGGCCCAGCAGTCCGCGACCCAGGAGAAGGCCGCCTCGGTGCTCAGCGGGGTGACGGACGGTGGCAACGCGCAGGGCGACATCACCATCACCGGAGTCCCGCGGCAGAACACCGGAGGTCTGCACGCCGTGGTCGTCACGATCCAGAACCCGGGGCCCAACGCGGCCTCCTACGCGGTCCAGGTCGACTTCACCGACGCCGGCGGCAAGGCCGTGGACAGCGCCGTCGTCGGAGCCGAGAACGTCCCGGCGAACGGCAAGGCCCAGCCCGTCGCCTTCAGCCGGCAGCCGGCCGACAAGACTCTGATCCCGGTGGTGGTCAAGGCCGTCCGCTACTGACGCGGGCCCGTTTGTCGTTCGCCGCGCGATCCCGCACCCGGCAGCGGGCGTCGCGCGGCGGGCGCCCGAGCACCCCCCCGCACGGTGCCGGTCACCCGCTCGGTTCTGAACGTCCTGCGGGCCTGCGCCGCGGTGAGGCCCCGCGCCGGTGAGGCCCTGCGCGTCCCCGGTGGCTCGGGGCCGCTCTGCCGGCGCCACGAGTCGGAGCGACCCGCGGCGGTGAGCCCGCGCTCGCGCCGACTCGCCGTGGACGCCCGCGGTCCCGCCGCCCACGCCCGGGTTACGTGACGCCGTCGCCGGGTTACGTGACGCCGGCGGCTCGCTGCTCAGGTGACGCCGTCCGCCTGTTCCCGCCGACGGGTCCGGTAGGCGCGGGAGCGGCAGCGGGGCGAGCAGTAGCGGGGCGGTCGGCCGCCCGGGTGCCGACAGGCGGGGGAGGGGGCGGGTGCCGGGAGTGGTCCGTCACAGGCGGGGCAGGCCGCCGTCGGTGCGGGCTCGGTCGGTGCGGGCTCGGTCGGTGCGGGGGTCTGCGGTGTGGGCGTCTCCGGCGCGGGTTCGTCGTGCACATGGCCTTGAAGCGTTCCGTCCGTACCGCCACCACCGCCACCGGCCGGGCCGGCTCGACTCCCTCGTCCTCTGCGCCCGCCGCCGGGTCCTCCGCGTCCGCGAGCCGCTCCGGCCGCTGAGCCTCCTCCCGGCGAAGTGGCGCGCCCTGCACGGGAAGTCGGCCGAGTAGACCTCCCGTGCAGGGCGCGTTGTCGATTCCGGCGGTCCGTCCGTTCGCCCGTTCGCCCGTTCGCCCGCGCGCTCAGCGCAGTCGGGAGGAGGACAGGATCGACGCCAGGTGCGCGACCACCATGCCCCAGGTGATCACCGTGATGCCCGCGAGCGTCCACCGCGTCGCGTCCAGGTTGCCGAGCCCCGCGTCCACCGCGGCCGCCGCCAGCAGCACCAGCGAGGCCTCGATGCCGTTCGTCACCCGGTGGATCTTGAACACCGAGGCGAGCCTGCGGGCCGTCGCGATGCCCTGGGAACGCGGCTGCGTCGACTCCTCGGTCGCCGGGAGCTGCCCGCTGCGGGCCCGGGCCACGTCCACCAGGTCGGTCGAGGCCTTGAGCAGCACCACGCCCAGCGCGGCCGCCAGCCCCGCCGACACCCACAACTCCGACCCGCCGCGCGCCGCCCGTACGCCCGCGCCGATCATCAGCGCGGCGTCCGCCAGATAGGCGCCGAGCCGGTCCACGTACACCCCGGCCATGCTGAACCGGCGCTTCCAGCGCGCCACTTCGCCGTCCACGCAGTCGAACAGCAGGAACAGCTGGAACAGTACGGCGGCCAGTACCGCGCCGGTCAGGCCCGGGATCAGCAGGGCCGCGCCGCCGCCGACCCCGCACACCACCATCACCCAGGTGAGGGTGTTCGGCGACACCGAGGTGCGCACCAGCTGCCGGGTCGTCCGCAGCGAGATCGCCCGCATGTACATCCGGCCCGCCCAGTGCTCGCCGTTGCGGCTCTGAAGCTTGGCCTGCGGCTGGCACACCTCGCGCAGCTCGGCGAGTGCCGGAGCAGCCACCATGACGACTTCCCTCCACCTGTCCTGAAACGATCACCACAGGCTACGGCCTCCGGGGGAACGCCCCGACCGGGTGGGGCGCCGGTGGTGGTACGGGAGGTGTCCACCGGTGGAACGTCTGTCGCGGACGGCTGCCGGACGGCTGCCGGAGGGGCGCGGGGCGGTGTGCGGGGCGGAGCGGGCGGCGGTCTGAACGGCGGCGTGTACGGCGGTGTGGGCGGTGGAGGGTGCGGCGGTGAAAACCGGTGGGCCGCCCGAGCGGGCCGGGCTAGGCTGCGCGGGTTCGCCGGAACCCGAAGCCCCGGGGCCGACCGCTCGCCCCCGACCGCCCGCGCCCGCACGCCCGCACGCCACCCGCGCACCGGTCGACGCGCTCCGCGCGGTCCCGGAGCAGAACGAGGAGCGCAGATCCATGGTGACCACGGGCAGTCCGTCCCAGAGCCCCGACCTGGCCCGACTGCTGGCGGACCACCGCCCGCACGGGCCGGTGGAGACCACCGACCACGAGCGGGCCCGCCGGCTCCTCGACGTCGCCGACGCCTGGAACAGGGGCACCTTCCCGCTCCACTTCACCGCCTCCGCGCTGATCGTCCACCCGCCCACCCGCCGCGTCCTGCTGCGCTGGCACGTCCGCCAGCAGGCCTGGCTGCACGTCGGCGGCCACGGCGACCCGGGGGAGACCCGGCCGCTGGACATCGCCCTGCGCGAGGGCCTGGAGGAGACCGGCCTGACCGACCTCACCCCCTGGCCCGGCCCGGCCCTCGTCCACCTCGCCGTGGTGCCCGTCCCCGCCTCGCCCGCCGAACCCGCGCACCAGCACGCAGACCTGCGCTTCCTGCTGGCCACCGGTACCCCGGAGTCGGCCCGGCCGGAGAACCCGGCGTCCCCGCTGGAGTGGCTCACCGTCGAGGAGGCCGGGCGACGGACCACCGAGGAGAACCTCCGTGAGACCCTCGACCGCGCCGCCCGCCTGCTGCCGCCCGCCTGACCCACTCCCGCCGCTGCCCGCCCGACTGCCCCCTGCCGCCCGACCGACGTCCCCTGGAGACCACCGGATGCACACCGACCAGACCCTGATCTTCGACGCCGACGACACCCTCTGGGAGAACAACGTCCTCTTCGAGCGGGTCATCGACGGCTTCCTGAACTGGGTCGCCGCCCCGGCCGAGCACGTGCGCACCAGGGCCCTGCTGAACGAGATCGAGGCCGCCAACTCCGCCACCCTCGGCTACGGCGCCACCGTCTTCCGGCAGAGCCTCGCCGACTGCCTGCAGCAGCTCAACAGCCGCACCCCCACGGCCGAGGAGCAGGCCCGCATCGACGACCTGCTCACCCCGCTGACCAGCCGCGACGTCGAACTGATCCCCGGCGTCGCCGACACCCTGGCCGCCCTCGCCGACCGCCACCACCTGCTCCTGCTCACCAAGGGCGACCAGGACGAACAGCGGCGCAAGGTGACCGAGTCCACCATCGACCACCACTTCCGGGGCATCCACATCGTCGCCGAGAAGTCGGTCGACACCTACCGGCAGCTCACCACCGACCTCGGCCTCGACCCGGGCCGGACCTGGATGATCGGCAACTCGCCCAAGTCCGACATCGCCCCCGCCCGCCGGGCCGGCCTGCGCACCGTCTTCATCCCGCACGAGCACACCTGGGTGCTGGAGCACACGGAACTCGGCCCCGACGAGGCGACGCTGCAGCTCGGGACCTTCCCCGAGCTGCTGCGCCACTTCTGATGGTCCGTCAGCCCATCAGCGAGGTCGCCGGGACGGGCGTCCCGTCCCGGTGCAGCCACGCCCGCTCGGCGGCCGACCAGATGCCGGTCGTCAGCAGGTAGAGCACGGCGGCCACCGGCACCAGCGCCGCGAACAGCACCGACCCGAACGACAGGTACGGCAGCAGCGCCGCCCCCGGCTGGGCCGGAGCCTTCGCCGTCGTTGCCGCTGCCGTCGTTGCCGCTGCCGCCGCCGTCGCGGCCGCGCGCCGGGCCCGGCGGAAGTTGACGACCCCGACCGCCGCCAGCCCGGCGAACAGCACCCCGAACACCACCCACTGCCCGGCGCCGTGCGCACCCGTGACGTGCAGGCCCAGCGGTACGCCGAACAGGGTGTGGTCCAGCAGGTCGTTCGGGGTGGTGAACAGGCGGTACATCACCGAGAAGAACGGGATCTGCACCAGCAGCGGCAGGCACCCCGCGAACGGCGACACCTGCTCCTTGCGGTACATCTCGGCCATCGCCTCCCGCAGCTTCTCCGGCCGGTCCCGGTGCTTGCGCTGCAGCGCGGCGACCTTCGGCGCCAGCCGCGCCCTGGCCTTCTCCCCGCGCGCCGCCGCCCGCGCCAGCGGGTGCAGCGCCAGCCGGACGGCGACGGTGAACAGGATGATGGCCGGCGCGGTCGGCACCAGGTGGGCGACGGCGGCGACGACGGCGTGCGCGACGGCGACGGCCGGGTCGAGAACGGCGAGTACGGACATGGTGAAGCGAGCCCTCCGGGGTCTCAGGACATGAGTGATCGGCGGAGGACGGCCACAGAGAACGTCTTACGGTCCTACTGCCTTACGGTCTTACGGTCGTGCGGAAGACTCGCGGAAGACCGGCGGAAGAGGGTTCACGCGGCCGCCGGGGCCGCTCCCGGCGCCCTGGGGCGTCGCCTGCCCCGGGCGTCCGGATCACGCTGCGGAAGGAACGCCGTACCGAACGCCCGACGCCGCAGCACCCCGCTGCGCACCGCCGCCGGTGCCCGAGCCCCCAGCAGCCGCGCCCCGGCCAGTGCCCCGGCCAGTGCCCCGGCGACCGCCCCGGCCACCAGCACCACGGCCGCCACGGCGGCAACCGACGCCAGCGTCCCGCTGTCGGCCACCGACTCCCCGGTCAACACCCGGAGCAGGCCCAGCAGCATCGCGACCACGGCCACGGCGCCCTCCCCCTCCCGGTGTCCTCGGCTCCCTGACGTACCAGCACGACGATCCTCCGAGCCGCAGGGTTCCCGCCCGTCGGGGATTTCCCCGGCGGTGCGTCCCCACCCGCGCCCGCGCCCGTCGTCGCCCCGTTTCCGTTCGTGCTCGAAGGTGTCGTTCCCGGCCCGGGGTCGGGACGTGCAGGAGGTGTAGCCGGCGGGGCTACGCGGGGCTACCGTGGAAGGGTGAAGACGATTACCCAGCGGGAGTTCCGGAACAACTCCGCCGCGGTGATGGACGCGGTGGAGGCGGGGGAGACCTTCCACATCACCAGGAACGGGGTCGAGGTCGCCGAGCTGCGGCCGGTGTCCGGGCGCCGGCGGCTCACGGCGGAGGAGCTGGTGGCGCGGCACGTGAAGCTGCCGCGGGTGGACTACCAGCAGATGCGCAAGGAGGCCGAGGAGTACTTCGGGCCCGAGGAACTGGTGGGGGACGAGGGCGACGACCCGTTCGAGCGGCGGCGTGGCTGAGCGCCGCAGGGCGCCCCGGCGAAGGCCGGCCGGGGTGCTGGACACCTGCGTGTACATCGACCTGGCGCTGCTCAGCCCGTCCGACCTGCCGGCCGTACCGGAGCTGACCGCGATCACCTTCGCCGAGTTGCAGCAGGGCGTGTCGATGGCCAGGGACCCGGCCAGCCGGGCGGCCCGGCTGGAGGTGCTGGGCGCGGCGATGGCGGACTTCGACCCACTGCCCTTCGACGCGGCCGCCGCCGCCCGCTACGGGACGCTGGTCACCCTCACCATCGCCGCGGGGCGGCAGCCGCGCCCGCGCCGGATAGACCTGATGATCGCCGCGGTGGCCTCGGCCCACGGGCTGCCGCTGTACACCCGCAACGTGGCGGACTTCCGGGGGCTGGGCTCGGCGGTGGAGGTCATCGGGGTGTGAGGGCGGCGGTCCCGCTGCGATCCACCTCGTCCGCCAGGGCCGTCGCGGCCTTGATCGCGGCAGGGCGCCGCCGGGTCCTGGTGACCACCTGCTCGTCACCGCCCCCCTCAGGGCAGGCGGTGACCACGAAGTGCGGGCGGCCGGTCAGCTCGATGAACAGCCAGCGGAACGTCAGGAACAGCACGACGACCGCAGCGACGACGATCTCGATGAAGGGGATGACGGCGAGGACGTTCAGCAGCTTCTCGACGAAGCCGCCCTGCGCGGGCTCCCGGTACCCGTACGGCCGCTCGATCACGATCAGGACCGGTCGGCCGTCCGGCCCGGTCGCCTTCACGCACCCGCCGAAGTCGGTCCGGTCCCCGCGGGCCCAGGCCTTCCGCTGCAGCGCCAACGCTCCGGCGCTCTCGCGCGCCCTGAACCACCGGTCCCGCTCCTGGTCCTGGCGGATCCGTTCCTCGTCCGCGGCCTTGCGTGCGGCCCGCCGCTCCCCCCGGGTGCTCATGGCGATCATCGTAGGAACTCGGTTCAAGGGAGGGTGCAGCGGGCCGGAGGAGCGGCCGTCCGTCAGCCCAGGCGGACCGCCGTCCCGGTCGCGGCGGAGGCGCGGGCGGCCTCCAGGACGGCCAGGGCGGCCACCGCGTCGCGCGGGTCGACCGGGGGCGGGGTGCCCGGGGTGGCCAGGGTGGCGGCGACGCCCCGGTAGAAGGCGGGGTAGTCGCCCGGGTCGGTCGGCAGCGAGATCGCGGACTCGTCGGTGCCGAGGGTGCCGTAGTGCGCGGGCTGGTCGGCGCCCCACGGGCGGGTGCCGTCCGGCCGCAGCCCCGCCCGCAGGTCGGCCTCCTGCGGGTCCATGCCGGGCTTCACGTAGCCGGCGGTGTCGCCGAGCACCCGCAGCCGCGGGCCGATCAGCGGGGTGATGGCGCTGGTCCACAGGTGGGAGCGGGTGCCGGAGGCGTGGGTGAGGGCCAGGAACGCGTCGTCGTCCACCACCGCGCCGTCACGCCGCACGTCGATCTCCGCGTACACCGTCTCGACCGGCCCGAACAGGGTGAGCGCCTGGTCGACCAGGTGGCTGCCCAGGTCGTACAGGGTGCCGCCGACCTCGGCCGGATCGGCCAGCTCCCGCCAGCCCGGCTTGGGCTTGGGACGGAAGCGCTCGAACCGGGACTCGAAGCGGTGCACCCGGCCGAGCGCGCCGCCGCGCACCAGGCGGCTCGCGGTGAGGAAGTCGCCGTCCCAGCGCCGGTTGTGGAAGACGGAGAGCAGGACGCCCCGCTCCTCGGCGAGCCGGCACAGCTCCAGCGCCTCGGCGGCGGTGCCCGCCAGCGGCTTGTCCACCACGGTGGCCAGGCCGGCCCGCAGGGCGGCGCGGGCGAGCGGCGCGTGGGTGCGGTTGGGCGAGGCGATGACGACCAGGTCGAGCGCGTCCGGGTCGGCGAGCAGCTGCTCAGGCGTGTCCACGGCACGGGCGCCCGGGTGCTCACGCGCCAGCTGGGCACGCCGCTCGGGATTGGCGGTGACCACGGCGTCCAGCCGCAGGCCCGGCGTGGTGGCGATCAGAGGCGCGTGGAACGCGGAACCGGCCAGGCCGTAGCCGACCAGGCCGACGCGGAACGGACCGGAGCTCGTCTTCGGGGTCATGCGCCTACTCAATCACGGGGCGCCCGCTTGCTCCCGGTTTGGTGCACGGGGGCCGGGGTGCGCGGGTGGGGTGCGTGGGCGGGGAGTGCCGGGGAGGTTCCGGTGGGCGGGACGTTCTGTCCCCGGACACCCGGGCGGATTAGGCTGTGCCGCGTCAGGGCCCTCGTACTACGCACGACGTTGCAACACTTCGGGAGACACGCACGTGGCAGACCGCAAGCCCATCGAGTCCTGGCTGACCGACATGGACGGGGTCCTCATCCACGAGGGCACTCCGATCCCCGGGGCGGAGGAGTTCCTGCGCAAGCTGCGGGAGTCCGGCAAGCCCTTCCTGGTCCTCACCAACAACTCCATCTACACCCCGCGCGACCTCAGCGCCCGGCTCGCGGGAATGGGGCTGGAGGTGCCCGAGGAGTGCATCTGGACCTCCGCCCTGGCCACCGCCAAGTTCCTCAAGAGCCAGCGGCCGAACGGGACCGCGTACGTGATCGGCGAGGCGGGGCTGACCACCGCGCTGTACCAGGCCGGTTACGTGCTCACCGACAACAACCCCGACTACGTGGTGCTCGGCGAGACCCGCACCTACTCCTTCGAGGCGCTCACCAAGGCGATCCGTCTGATCAACCAGGGCGCCCGGTTCATCTGCACCAACCCGGACGAGACCGGCCCCTCCCCCGAGGGCGTGCTGCCGGCCACCGGCTCGGTCGCGGCCCTGATCACCAAGGCGACCGGGGTCGATCCGTACTTCGTCGGCAAGCCCAACCCGCTGATGATGCGCGAGGCGCTGAACACCGCCGGGGCCCACTCCGAGACGGCGGTGATGATCGGCGACCGGATGGACACCGACATCGTCGCGGGCATGGAGGCCGGCATGGAGACCGTCCTGGTGCTCACCGGGCTGACCTCCGCCGCCGACGTGGAGCGCTTCCCGTACCGTCCGGGCCGTGTGGTCCAGTCGATCGCCGACCTGATCGAGCTGATCTAGGGACGTCCCCGCGCCGGCAGCCCTCCGGCCGCCGCGGTTCTGTCGTGGGCCCCGTTCCGGCCGGTCGCCGGGGCGGGGCCGTTTCGTACCCGCGGGTAGGGGCGGCTGGCGGCCGCCCATCCGGGTTCGCGACCGGCTCCGGGGACGCGAGTTGTCGGTGGGGCTGTGTAGCGTTCGGGGTGAAAGAGGGCGTGCGGCGCAGCAGCCGCGGTGTGGGAGGTAGATGTCGTGACGGACACGGTCGAGGCGGGCGTGGTCGAGGCCGGCGCGGGCGGCGGGCTGGAGCTGCCCGAGTCCTGGCGCGAGGTGCTCGGCGCCGAGACGGAGAAGCCGTACTTCGCCGAGCTGGCGGCCTTCGTGGCGGCCCAGCGCGCGGAGCACGAGGTGTTCCCGCCGAGCGGCCAGGAGTTCGCCGCGCTGGAGGCCACCCCGTACGACAAGGTCCGGGTGCTCGTGCTCGGCCAGGACCCGTACCACGACAACGGCCAGGCCCACGGCATGAGCTTCTCGGTGCTGCCGGGCACCAAGACGCCGCCGTCGCTGCGCAACATCTTCAAGGAGCTGGACGCCGACCTGGGCATCCCCGCCCCGGACAACGGCTACCTGATGCACTGGGCCCAGCAGGGCGTGCTGCTGCTCAACGCGGTGCTCACGGTCCGCGCGCACGAGGCCAACTCGCACAAGGCGAAGGGCTGGGAGAAGTTCACCGATGCCGTGATCAAGGCGGTGAGCGACCGCGAGGAGCCGGTCGTCTTCGTGCTGTGGGGCAACTACGCGAAGAAGAAGCTGCCGCTGATCGACACCACCAAGCACGTGGTGGTGCAGGGGGCGCACCCGTCGCCGCTGTCGGCCAAGCTGTTCTTCGGCAGCCGCCCGTTCTCCCAGATCAACACCGCGCTGGACTCCTTCGGCGCCGGGGCGATCGACTGGCAGGTGCCGAACCTCAAGGAGGCGTGAGCCTCGGCTCGAGCACCTCGGTGTGAGCACTCTGGTTCGAACACCCTGGTTCGAGCATCTCGGTTCGAGCACCTCGGTTCGAGTGTCGGTGGCCGTGGGCCGGACGGGTTCGATGTCCCGTTCGTCCGCGGCCACTTGGCGTTCAGCGACGGTGGCCGTCGGCCGGTACCGGGTGTGCTTAGCTGGTGCCGACCGGTCGCCGGACCGGTCCGGGGAGGGGCGTCACGTGCACGGGCTGGGGCGGACGGGGACGTTGCGGTGGGCCGTGGGGGCGCTGCTGGCCGGGGTGATGGCCGTCGTTTCCGGTTGTAGCGGGTCGGACGGCGGCACGCCGGGCGCCGTCGCGAGTTCGGGTCCGGGCGGGGGCGGGGGCGGGGGCGTCGGCGCGGGGCGGGTCGGGGAGCTCGCCCAGCCCCCCGGGCAGGCCTTCTACGTCTCCGACCGGACCAACGCCGCCCGCCAGGTGACCGCGCTGCGCGGCCAGGGCCGGACGGCGGAGGCCGACGAGCTGCTGCGGATCGCCACCCAGCCGTCCTCGCAGTGGCTCGGCGAACAGGGCGCCCGGGAGATCGCCGAGCAGGTGAGCCGGCAGGCCACCGAGGCGGGCCGGACGGCGGTCTTCGTCGCGTACGACATCCCGCACCGCGACTGCGGCCAGTACTCGGCCGGAGGCGCCCCCGACGCGGCCGCCTACCGGGCCTGGATCACCGGCGTCGCGCAGGCCCTCGGGGACCGCAGGGCCTGGGTGGTGCTGGAGCCGGACGCCGTCGCGCACACCCTGGACGACTGCGGGATCAAGGGCGACCTCGCCGCCGAGCGGTACGGCCTGCTGGCCTTCGCCGTCCAGGAGTTGAAGAAGAACCCGAACGCGCGGGTCTACCTGGACGCCGGCAACCCGGGCTGGGCGCAGGACCCGGCGGAACTGGCCACCGCCCTGCGCAAGTCGGGCATCGCGGCGGCGGACGGCTTCGCCGTGAACGTCGCCAACTTCTACGACACCGACCGGAACGCGGCGTACGGCGCCAGTCTCTCCGCGGCCCTCGGCGGGAAGAACTTCGTCATCGACACCAGCCGCAGCGGCAACGGGGCGCTCGGCGGCGCCTCCTGGTGCAACCCGCCCGGGCGCGCGCTCGGCGAGCGGCCGACCACCGAGACCGGCCGGCCCGGGGTGGACGCCTACCTGTGGATCAAGAACCCGGGGGAGTCGGACGGCGACTGCGGCCGGGGCGAGCCCAGGGCGGGCGAGTTCTGGCTGCCGTACGCGCTCGGGCTGGCGCGGGCGGTGCGCTGAGGGCGCTCGCTCCGCCGGGGCCGCCGGGGCCGCCCGGGCCGCCCGCTCCGCCCAGGCTGCCCGGGTCGCCCGCTCCGCCCGGGCCGCCCGCGCCGTTTCTCGGGCGTCAGCCGGTGACCTGGATCCAGCGGGCGACCGACGGGGTGCCGGCGGCGTCCGTCAGGAACAGCATGTACCAGCCCGGCGGCAGCAGGTCGGCGTTGCCGGGCAGGGCGAGCGAGACGCCGTCCGCCGTCCGCCCGGTGACGTCCAGGGCCACCGAGCGCTGCTCGACGTCCGTCACGTGGGTCACCGAACTCGGCCGGATCAGCTTGGCGGTGGCGACCGCCTCCGGCCGGGCGGTGCCGACCGTGACGGACCCGCCGAGCCTGGCCGTCCGCGGAACGGCACCGACCTGCGGGCGGTCGCCGTGGTACAGGTACGGCGGGGTGTAGATCTCGATGCGCTGCTCGAAGCCGCCCGGCTGCGTCTCGGCCTTGTCCGCGAAGAGCGGGTTGGAGCCGAGCACGGCGACCCGGCCGTCCGGCAGCAGCAGCGCCTCGGAGTGGTAGTTGCGGCCGACGGTCGGCTCGGCGGCGGTGCTGAAGCTGTTCGAATCCGGGTGGTACACCTGCGCCTTGAGCAGGTCGCTGTCACCGCGGCCGCGGTAGCCACTGGATCCGCCGGTGGTGAAGACGGTGTCGTCCGGGAGGATCACGCTGTTGAGGTAGCGGGTGCCGCCGGCCGGCAGGTCCGGCCCCGGGGTGAAGGCCGGTTTGGCGGAGGAGAGGTCCGCGATGTCGGTGCGGGCCGTGGACAGCGGGGACTCGCCGACGCCACCGCCGCCGAGCACCATCACCCGCTGCGCCTGCGCGGGCGGCAGCAGCACCGAGGAGGAGGTCTCGGTCAGGCCGGGGTCGCGCAGACCGGGGACGGGCTGGAAGGCCCCGTTCGAGAGGTCCCACAGGCCGGGCTCGCGGCCCTTGTCGCCGGGGCCGTAGCCGCCGTTGGAGCCGGAGTAGAAGAGCCGGCCGGAGGCGGTGAGGAAGATCGCCGGATAGGTCGGGAAGTAGTGGTCGGGGCCCTTGGACCAGGACTTGGTCTTCGGGTCGTAGATCTCGTTGTCGTTGCCGTTGAGGATCTCCCCGGTGTCGTCCAGCCCGGAGACGGTGACCACCCGGCCGTCGCCCAGCCCGGTCAGCGTCGGGTACCAGCGGGCGTGGGCCATGTCGGTGACCGGCTCGTACAGCTCGGTGTCCGGGTTGAACTCGAAGGCGGAGCGGATGCCCTGGTACTCCTGCTTGTCCAGGGTCAGCTTCTCGTTCTGCCCGTACAGGTTGTGGGCGTCCGTGCCGCTCAGGCCCTTGATCCGGTACTGGGCGGGGGAGTCGGAGGCGTAGTCCGGGCCCGGGCCGACCGCCTCCACGTACACGTGCTGCTCGCCGGCGGTCACCACGGTCTGCTTGCCGGAGCCGGTCTTGGTCGCGGCCGGGACGGTCACCGCGACGGTGCTGGCGTACTCGTGGCCGTTCGGGGAGACGAAGACGGTGCCCTTGGGGAAGGTCCGGTCGTGCTCCGGGCTCTCGTTGCGCACCCGCATGACGCCCGCCGCCTTCTTCACGGCGCCGGCCAGCTTCTCGTAGCGCTGGGTGCCGCCGGCCACCAGGACGCGGCCGTCCGGCAGCGAGGTGTGGCCGCCGCAGAACATGTCGGCCGGGGTGGGGACCAGCTTGTAGGTGTTCTCGGCCGGGTCCCAGAGCAAGCTCTTGAAGGTGCCGGCGTTGAACTGCTTCTCGTCGTTGCCGGAGCCGGCCACGATCAGGACCTTGCCGGTGCGCAGCAGGGTCGCGTGCACGGCGTTGACCCGGAACTCGGCGGGCAGCGACAGGGTCTGCCAGTGGCCGTACTGCGCCTTGTACTCGGGGCGGTTGATCACGTAGTGGTGGTACTGCTCGGAGGCGAAGCCGAGGACGGCCGGCGCGTTCATCCCGGCCACGGTCAGTGCGACGGTGCTGCCGAGGGCGAGGCGCTTGGTGCGGCCGGCCTTGTGGATCTTCACGTGGGTGCTCCCCTCGGGAGGTCGTCAGTGGGTGGGTGTCAGGGGGTGTCCGGGCGGTACGGGAGCTCCGGGGGGTGGGGCAGTTCCGGGGGGTGGGGGAGCTCCGGGTGGTACGGGGGGTGGGGGAGCTCCGGGTGCTACGGGGGCTGTGGAGGCTCGGGGAGTTCGGGGATCGCGGGCGTGGCGCGGGCGGCGCTTCTCCAGGAGGACGCCAGGGGTCGAGGCCGGGCCGCCGGTGACGGTGAGGGTGGCGGTGGGGCGGCTCCGTCGGCGACGGACAGCGTCGCCGACGGTGATCAGGACCGGCAGGAGGGTGAGCAGGAGGGCGATCCAGGCCCAGGTGCGCATCGCGGCGTGGTCGTAGCCGGTGAAGTAGGAGGCGGTGATCGCGCCGCCGAACACCAGCGTCCAGAACAGGTGGAAGCGGAAGGCGCCGAGCCGGTCGGTACTGGCCGAGCGGCCCTTGGGCGTCACCACGAAGCGGCTGCGGCGGCGGACGAGTGCCTGGAGCAGCGAGGCCGCGTAGACCGGGCCGCAGAGCGCCGACATCACCATGCCGGCGACCCCGGAGGAGCCGGCCGGCTCGTGCGGGCTCACGTTGTGCTTGCGGTTCCAGGTGTAGAGCAGGAGTTGGAGCGCGGCGGCGTCGCTGTAGAGCATCATCCAGATCTCCGAGGAGACGTGCACGCCGGAGGCGCCGAAGCCCAGGTAGAGCACGCTGGACAGGCCACCGAGCAGCCAGGTGAGGGCCGCCATCGGGTAGAAGCCCACCATCAGCGAGTAGTTGAGCAGCCGGCCGGGCGACAGCTTCCACAGCACCCGCCAGTACTGGGTGAGCAGGGTCTCGTAGGTGCCACGGCTCCAGCGCAGTTGCTGGGAGAAGAAGTCGGTCCAGGAGGAAGGCCCTTCGCCGACCGCCAGCACGTCCGGGGTGTACACGGACTTCCAGCGCTCCCCGGTCTCCGGGTTCCGGCTGCGGTGGAACTCCAGGCCGGTCGCCATGTCCTCGGTGATGGAGTCGTACAATCCGCCGATCGACTGGAGCGCCCGGATTCTGACGGCGTTGTTGGTGCCCACGAACATCGGTGCGCCGTAACGGTTTCCGGCGCGCTGGATGAGGGCGTGGAAGAGGTACTGCTGGCTCTCGGAGAACCTGGTGACGGCCGAGCCCGAGGTGCGGTAGTTCCCGTACACCTGGGGGCCGACCACGAATGCCACGTCCGGGTCGCGGAAGTAGCCGAGCATCCGCTCGCAGAAGTCCGGCAGCGGGACGTGGTCGGTGTCCACGGACACCCAGAACTCGTAGTCGTCGCCGTGGGCCTGGAGCCAGGCGTTGTAGTTGCCGTGCTTGGTCCCGGCGCGGAACCGGCCCTTCGGCCGGTTCCAGCGCGGGCTGCCGGCACGGCTGAAGTGGCGCACGCCCAGTTCGGTGCAGAGCGCCTGCATTGCAGGATCGTTTCCCTCGTCCAACAACCAGACGTCGTACGGTCCGTTGTGCCGCACGGCCCGGGCCGCGGTCAGCGTGGCCCGGACCATCTCGGGCGGTTCCTTGCCCGGCACGCAGGTGGTGAGGAAGGCGACCCGGGTCCCGGCCTCCGGTGTCACCGGGACCGGGTCGCGGGCGACCAGCGTGGCGTGGGTGTTGGAGACGACGTTGACCAGCCGGAACACCTCGACGACGGCGATGATGCCGATCATCACCTTGTCGCCCAGGAGCACCAGGGCGTTCGTCTCGTCCAGCCGCTCGGGCCAGTGCTCCGGCAGCAGCAGCCAGACCAGCAGCACCGCCTCCACCACGGGGGCCGCCATCATCAGCAGGGCGGCGCGGATCCGGTGCGGCTCGCGGTGCAGCAGGCTGCGGTACCGGACGCGGTAGGGGGGTGCGGGGGGCGGGTCGTAGTCGTACGGGGCGGTCGTCGGGGCGGGGCCGTACGGGGAGGTTGTCGAGGCGGGGCCGTACGGGACGCCGGGGGGTGGGTCGTACGGGGCGCCGGCAGGTGGGTCGTACGGGGCGGCTGCGGGGGCGGGGCCGGAGCGGGCGGCCGGTTCGGGCCAGTAGACGCCGCCGCCGAGGTCGTCGTCCTCGTCCGGGTCGTACGCCGGGCCGGCGAGACGGCTGAAGTGACCGTAGTCGTAAGGGGCTTCGGGAGCGGGAACGGCGCTCAGGGCGGCCTCGTCCAGCTGCCCGGGACCTCGCCCGTGGGCCGTTCCGACGCCCTTTCGTCGTGAGAACGGCGGCGTGGTCATAGCTGCTCCCCCCCGGAGTTCGCGCCTCGCTCGGCTCGCTAGGCTCGCTCGGCTTCTGCGTGGGCTTGCCTCGACTCGGAGCCGTCCGGGTGGAAGTGGAACAGGGCGGAACGGGGCGGAACCGGTCGGCGACAGCTCGAATCGGCTGGGCCGTCCAGCGCATTCGGCGTGTGCGATCGGTCCCGTGGAGCGGCGGTGCGGCGGTGCGGCGGCTTCGAATTCGGGATCCCGATGCACTTTCCCGTTTCCCCTCCGGGCACGTCGGGATCCTTGGTCTCCTCAACTCTCCCTGAGCGCAACGGTGATCGCAACCAGTCCGGGAGATCGCCGCCGCCGAGGCATGAAGATGCCACGGTTCCCGGCCGCAATGGCCGGGGTTGATGCTATTGCGGGGGAATCGGGTTCCGGGGTGGCTTGTGGGTGCTCAGCGGGTGGTTCGCGGGTGCTCCGCGAGCGGTCTGCTGGTGGTTCGCGGGGCAGCGGAACGGCCGGACCGTCCCTCAGGGGCGAACCGGCCGTCCGTACGGGGGCGGACTGCTCAGAGCGGGGGCAGCAGGGTGGCACCGGTCGCCGACCGGACCTCCGCGAAGTCCACGCCCGGAGCCGTCTCCACCAACCGCAGGCCCTCCGGGGTCACGTCGATCACGGCGAGATCGGTGACGATCCGGTCCACAACTCCCCGACCGGTGGCCGGAAGTGACAGTTCCTCGACGATCTTCGGCGATCCGTCCCGGGCGGTGTGCTCCATCACCACGATCAGCCGACGGGCCCCGTGCACCAGGTCCATCGCGCCGCCCATGCCCTTGACCATCTTGCCGGGGATCATCCAGTTGGCGAGGTCCCCGGCGGCCGACACCTGCATCGCGCCGAGCACCGAGACGTCGATCCGCCCGGCCCGGATCATGCCGAAGGAGAACGCGGAGTCGAAGTACGAGGCGCCGGGGGCGACCGTCACCGTCTCCTTGCCGGCGTTGATCAGGTCGGCGTGCTCGGTGCCCTCCTCCGGGAACGGGCCGACGCCGAGGATGCCGTTCTCCGAGTGCAGCACCACCTCGACGCCCGGCGGGAGGTGGTTGGGGATCAGGGTCGGCAGGCCGATGCCCAGGTTCACGTACTGGCCGTCGCGCAACTCGCGGGCGGCGCGGGCGGCCAGGGCGTTGCGCGGGTCGAGGGCGGGGGCGGCCGGGGTGCCCGTGACGGGGGCGGGGTCGGCAGTCTCGATGGGCATCGGGTCAGGCCTCCTGGAGTGCGGGGCGGACGGTCCGGCGCTCGATGCGGCGGTCCTCGGGGTCGGCGGCCACCACCCGGTCGACGTACACCCCGGGCAGGTGCACCGCGTCCGGCGGGAGCTCGCCCGGTTCGACGATCCGGTCCGCCTCGACCAGGGTGATCCGGCCCGCCATCGCGCAGAGCGGGTTGAAGTTCCGGGCGGCGGCGTGGAAGACGCAGTTGCCGTGCCGGTCCGCCACCTCGGCCCGGACCAGCGCGAAGTCCGCCGTGATCGCCTCCTCCATCAGGTACCGACGGCCGCCGAACTCCCGGACCTCCTTCGGCGGGGAGGCCAGGGCCACCGAGCCGTCGGCCGCGTAGCGCCAGGGCAGCCCACCCTCCTCGATCTGGGTGCCGACCCCGGCCGGGGTGAAGAACGCCGGGATGCCGGATCCGCCCGCCCGCAGCCGCTCGGCCAGCGTGCCCTGCGGGGTCAGCTCCACCTCCAGCTCGCCGGAGAGGTACTGCCGGGCGAACTCCTTGTTCTCCCCGACGTACGAGGAGGTCATCCGGGCGATCCGGCCCGCCCGCAGCAGCAGGCCCAGCCCCCAGTCGTCCACCCCGCAGTTGTTCGAGACCACCCGCAGCCCGGTGGCACCGGAGTCCACCAGGGCGCCGATCAGCGTGCTCGGGATGCCGCAGAGGCCGAAGCCGCCGACGGCCAGGACCGCACCGTCGGGGATGTCCCCGACCGCGTCGGCGGGGGAGTCCAGGACCTTGTCCAAGGGGTCACCTCGTGAGGGAGTGGGAGGAGGGGAGGAACGGAGGGCGGAGGGGTGGAGGGAGGAGAGCAGGCGGGGGATGGAAGGAAGGAGGCGGCGGGGGCGGGCGGCGGACGGACGGGCAGGGCGGCGGGACGGAGGGGCAGGCGGGGAAGGGGGGCCGGCGGGCTCGGGAACCGCGCGGAGCCCACGGCCGTGCCAGGCCGGGCTGAGGTCCTGCCTGGGCCGGATCGGGTCGGACGCGCCGCTGGGGTGGCTGCCGCCGGACGGGCTCCGCGCCCCTCCACCGTCACCGGGCGGGGGCCGCCGTAGCCATGGCGGCCACCCCCATGGGTGGGTGCGGATCCGTGTTGGTGGGCCACACCCGCGAGCCCGGGGGACGGCGACCGGCCGACGGTATGTCGGTTGCCACCACATCCTGGTGGGCTGATGCGTCGACCAGGCACATGTCGCTGCTCTCACCGCACACCTACGGTTCCCGCATCCACCCCGCCGCACCTCAGGAGTCGGTCACCATGCGCAGCTCGACAGCCCCCTCCAGGACCGCCTCCGGCGCCCGCCTGGGCGACTCCCTGACCGGCGGCCCGACCCGGAAGCTCGCCGCCCTCGCGGCCTGCGTCCTGCTCGCCTCGGGCTGCGCCAAGGCCGGCACGGCCGGGACGAGCGCGGCGGACGGTGGATCGAAGGGCCCGATCAAGGTCGGCCTGGTGTACTCCAAGACCGGACCGCTGGCCGCCTACGGCAAGCAGTACCTGGAGGGCTTCAAGGCCGGCCTGAGCTACGCGACCAAGGGCACCGGCGCGGTCGACGGACACAAGATCGAGTTCGAGGAGCAGGACGACGCCGGCGACCCGGCCAAGGCGGTGTCCGCCGCCAAGGACCTGATCGGCAAGGGCTACAAGGTGCTGGCCGGCTCCACCGCCTCCGGCGTGGCCCTCCAGGTCGGCCCGATCGCCGCCCAGAACAAGGTGCTCTTCATCAGCGGCCCGGCCGCGGCCGACAAGGCCACCGGGCTCAACAAGTACACCTTCCGTTCCGGCCGCCAGTCCTACCAGGACATCAAGACCGCGGCCTCGTTCGTCGGTGACGCCAAGGGCAAGAAGGTCACCGTGCTCGCTCAGGACAACGCCTTCGGCCAGGCCAACGTGGCCGCCGTGAAGGCGGTGCTCGGCGCCGAGGGCGCGACGGTCGACCAGGTGCTCGCCCCGCCGAGCGCCACCGACCTCACCCCCTTCGCCACCCAGGCCAAGACCGCCAAGCCCGACCTGCTGTTCGTCGCCTGGGCCGGCGACACCGCCTCGGCCCTGTGGACGGCGCTCAACCAGCAGGACGTGTTCGCCGACACCAAGGTCGTCACCGGCCTCGACCTGGCCGCCTCCTACCCGCTGTTCGGCCCGGCCGGCGAGAAGATCTCCTTCCTGAACCACTACTTCGACGGCGCCGCCGGCACCCCGGTGGAGAAGGCCATGACCGACGCCGTCACCGCCGCCGGGGGGAAGACGGACATCTTCACCCCGGACGGCTTCACCGCCGCCCAGATGATCGTGCACGCCGTCGCGTCCAACCACGGCTCCGCCGACGACACTTCGGCCCTGGTCAAGGCCCTTGAGGGCTGGAGCTTCGACGGGGTGAAGGGGAAGACCACGGTCCGCGCCGAGGACCACGCCCTGCTGCAGCCGATGTTCCAGGCGCGGCTGACCGGCAATGGCGCCGCCGCCAAGCCCTCGGTGGAGAAGACCCTGACCGCGGACGAGGCGGCACCCCCGGTCACCCCGATGGCGGGCTGATCCCGATGTCCGCCCGTACCACCTCCACTCCTTCCGGCTCCTCCGTCGCGTCCACCGCGTCCAGTTCGTCCGTGCGTTCCTCCGCGTCCTCCTCTCCGGTGCTGCGACTGGACGGGCTCGGCTGGGCCGTCCGCGGCGTGCCGATCGTCGAGGATGTCTCCTTCTCGGTCGACGAAGGCGAGTTCATCGCCTTCATCGGGCCCAACGGCGCCGGCAAGACCTCCCTGTTCAACCTGATCTCGGGCATCTACCCGGCGACCCACGGCAGCCTCCACCTCGACGGTGCGGACATCACCGCCGAGGCGGTGCACGCCCGGGCCCGCCGCGGGCTCGGCCGCACCTTCCAGACCTCCTCCCTCTGGCCGGGGATGACCGTCGCCGACCATGTCCGACTGGCCGCCCAGGCGGCGGCCGGGCCGCGTGCCTCGTACCGGCTCTGGCGCCGCGCCGACCGCTACGAGCAGCAGTTGGCCGACACCTTGGAACGCACCGATCTCACCCACCGTGCGGACACCCTGGCCAGTGCGCTCTCGCACGGGGAGAAGCGCAAGCTGGAGCTGGCCGTCCTGCTGGTCTCCGAGCCCCGGCTGATCCTGCTGGACGAGCCGATGGCCGGTGTCAGCGCGGAGGAGGTGCCCGCTCTCACCGAGCTGATCCGCTCCGTGCACCGCGACCTGGGCCGGACCGTCCTGATGGTCGAGCACCACATGGACGTCCTGCTCGGCCTGGCCGACCGGCTCGCGGTGATGCACCACGGCACCCTGCTCGCCCTGGACACCCCCGAGGCCGTGATGGCCGACCCGACCGTGCAACAGGCCTACCTGGGTGAGGCGTTGTGACCTCCTCTCCGTTCTCCGCTCAGCGCACCTCTCCTTCGGCGCGCTCCGTCTCCTCATCGTCGGCCGCTGCCGATCCCCTCCTCTCCGTTCGCGATCTGCGGGTGGTCATCGACGGGCTGCACATCCTGCACGGCGTCGACTTCGACGTGGCCCCCGTCGGGGTGACCGCACTCCTGGGCCGCAACGGCGCCGGCAAGACCACCACCGTCAAGGCCGTCATGGGCCTGGTGCCGCGCACCGGAAGCATCCGGCTCTCCGGTGCCGAACTCTCCTCCCTTCCGACGCATCTGGTCGTTCGGCATGGCATCGGGTACGCACCCGAGGATCGGGGGATCTTCGCCGGCCTGACGGTCGCCGAGAACCTCCGCCTCGCCGAGCGCGCCGCCGGGAGCGGGGGCGAGGCCGGTGAGCCGAACTACGCGCTCGTCCACGAACTCTTCCCCGAACTCAAGCAGCGGTCCGGCCAGTTGGCCGGGACGCTCTCCGGTGGCCAGCAGCAGATGGTGGCGATCGGCCGGACGCTGCTCAACCGCAACCGGTTGATCATCGCCGACGAGCCCACCAAGGGCCTGGCCCCGAAGATCGTCGCCGAGGTGGCCGAGGTGCTGGCGCGTGCGGCCGAGGCCGTGCCCGTCCTGCTGGTCGAGCAGAACCTCGCCCTCGTCCGCCGACTGGCCGGCACCTGTGCCGTCCTGGCCGACGGTCGCACCGCCCACCGCGGTGACACCGCCGAGCTGTTGGCTGACGAGGAAGCCGCCCGCCGCCTGCTCGGCGTCGGCTCCCGCCACCCGCTCGCCGGCGGGCCCCGGCCCGCCTCCTCCCCAGCCGCCCCTGTCGTCACCGCCGAGGTGAAGCCCTGATGGACACCGTCGTCCTCCTTTTCTGTACCGGGCTCGGTCTCGGTGCGCTGTACTTCCTGGTCGCCTCCGGTCTGTCGCTGATCTTCGGTCTGATGGACGTGCTCAACTTCGCGCACGGCGCCCTGCTCTCCATCGGCGCCTATGCCACCTGGTGGGCCGGCACCGAGGCCGGCTTCTCCTTCTGGCTCGCGGTGCCGTTCGGCACCCTGGTCGGAACGGCCGCCGCCGTCCTGCTGGAGCTCTTCCTGATACGGCCCCTCTACAGCCGCCCACGCGACCAGATCCTCGCCACCGTCGGGGTCGGGCTCGCCGTACCCGCCCTGCTGATGGGGATCTGGGGGGCGGACTCCCGCCCCTTCCCCCAGCCGGAGCTGCTGTCCGGCACCTGGCACGTGCTCGGTGCGACCGTCCCGGTCAACCGCTTCGTGCTGGTGGCCGCCGCCGCCCTGCTGCTGCTCGCTCTTCGGTTGTTCCTCGCCCGCACCCGCTACGGGCTGATCGTCCGAGCCGGCGTCGAGGACCGGGCGATGGTCACCGCGCTCGGCATCGACGTCCGGAAGGCGTTCACCCTCGTCTTCGCCCTCGGCGGGGCTGCCGCCGCCCTCGGTGGCGCCCTCGGGGGCCTCTACTTCGGGTCGGTCAACCCCGGCCAGGGGACCGGCCTGCTCATCTTCGCCTTCGTCGTCGTGGTCATGGGCGGCATGGGCTCCGTGACCGGAGCCGCCGTCGCCTCGGTGGGCGTCGGCCTCGTCCAGCAGTTCGCCAACTACTACACCGGCGCCGGGCTCGGCGACCTCTCGGTCGTCGTCCTGCTCGCCGTGCTGCTTCTCGTCCGACCCCGTGGACTCACCGGGAGGCTCGCGTGAGCGCCGAAACACCGATCACGAGCACCGGTGGTCCTGCGGCCGGCCGCAGCGCCACCCGTCCGACAGGGGGGACTGACACCAGCCCTGCCGTGACCACCATGCCAGCAGAGGGGACTGACACCAGCTCCGCCGACACCGCCACTGTGACAAGGGGGACTGACACCGGCCTTGTCGAGACCCATTGTGAACACAAGGCCGAGTCCGGCGCCATCCCTCGAACAGGTGATTCGGTCACTATTCGTTGGACAGGAGTGCACAGAGCGCTACGCTGGTGGCCGATCGCTCTGCTGATCACGCTCCTTGTCGCCCCATATAGTGCGCTTCCCGTCCCGGGATTGCTCGACGGCCCGCTCGGCAGCCCCGGAAGCCTCCAACTGATAGCCCTGTGCCTGCTCTACGGGGGCCTCGCCACCGGTTACGACCTCCTGCTCGGTCGGACCGGACTGCTCTCCTTCGGCCACGCGCTCTACTTCGCGACCGGCCTCTACGCCACCGACCTCGGCATGCTGGAGCTGCAACTGCCGTTCGCCGCCGCCGCGGTGTTCGGCGTCGCCTGCTCCGTTCTGCTGGCCCTGCTGCTCGGCTCGGTCAGCCTGCGCGTCACCGGCATCGGCTTCTCCATGGTCACCCTCGCCTTCGCCCAGGCCGGCTCGATCCTCGTCCAGCGCAACCCCGGTGGCGCCACCGGTGGCGAGGAGGGCCGCTCCGCCCCGGCCGAGCTGCTGCCCCCCGGTCTGCTCGGGATCGAGAACACCGCCAACCTCTACTGGATCGCCGTCGGTTACCTGGTGCTGACGGTCGCCGCGGTCCACTGGGCCGTCAAGTCGCCCATGGGCCGGGTCTGGGAGGGCATCAAGGAGAACGAGCGCCGGGTCGAGGTGCTCGGACTGCGGCCCTACGGCTACAAGTTGGTCGCCTTCGTGCTGTCCGGCGGACTCGCCGGCCTGGGCGGGGTGGTCTACCTGCTGCTGACCGGTGGCGCCACCCCGCAGGCCGCCACCTCGGACGCCACGCTCGCGCTCCTGGTCATGGTCGTCCTCGGCGGCTCCGGCACCCGCTGGGGGCCCCTGCTCGGTGGTGTGCTGTACACCTGGGCGAGCCACCGGCTCGGCGACCTCGCCAACTCGTCGACCGTGGCCGACCTGCCGGCGGTGCTGAAGGTGCCGCTCTCCCAACCCCTGTTCCTGCTGGGCGCCCTGTTCGTCGCCGTGGTCTACTTGCTGCCCGGCGGCCTGGCCAGACTGCCTGCCCGCATCCGGTCCGCCCGGTCCGCGCGCTCAGCTCAGGCGCCGACCGGCCTCGGAACCGCCCGTCCCACCGGAGGTACCACCGCGTGAGCCAGTCGCCGTTGAAGCCCGAGGAGTTGACCGTCCCCGTGCCCGGCGGGGACCTCGCCGTCCTGCGCTGGCCCGCCGACGACCCGCAGGCCCCGACGATCGTGGCGGTGCACGGCATCACCGCCAACGGCCTCGCCTGGTACGAGGTCGCCCGCCGGCTCGCCGGTCGGGTCACACTGCTCGCGCCCGACCTGCGGGGCCGCGGCGCGAGCCGCTCGGTCGCCGGACCGTACGGGCTGGCCCGGCACGCCGACGACGTGGCCGCGCTGATCGGCGCCCTGGGCTCGGGGCCCGTCACGGTGGTCGGCCACTCGATGGGGGCCTGGGTCACCGCGCTGGCCGCCGTCCGGCACCCCGAGCTGGTCCGTCGCGTCCTGCTGGTCGACGGAGCGGTCACCTTCCCGCTGCCGCAGGGCGTTCGCGAGGAGGACGCCCTGGCCGCCGTGCTCGGCCCCGCGCTGGCCCGGCTGTCCACGACCTTTCCGGACCGGGACGCCTACCGGGAGTTCTGGCGCGGCCACCCTGCCTTCGCCGGCGAGTGGACCGAGGGGATCGACGCCTACACCCAGCGAGACCTCGTCGGCACGGAGCCCGAACTGCGCTCCTCCTGCGTGCTGGAGGCGGTGCAGACCGACGGCGCCCAGGTCCTGCTGGACGAGGACGCGGCAGCCGCCGTGCACCGGCTGCCCTGCCCGGCCGACCTGCTCTGGGCCGAGCGCGGCCTGCTCGACGAGCCGCAGGGCCTCTACGACCACGAGCGGATCGGGCTGGCCCGGCTGGACCAGGAGCGGGTGTCCGCCGTGCCGGTGCCGGACACCAACCACTACTCGATCCTCTGGGGTGAGGCCGGGGCGGACCGCATCGTCCGCATCCTGCTCGCGGACGCCCCCGCCGCCGGCTAGCGCTGGCCGCCCGCCGCCGGGTAGCCGCCCGGCCCAGGGAACCGGCCGGGACGACAACGGCCGGCGGGGGCCGAACCCCCGCCGGCCGCCGGCGGCCGGCCGGCGGTGCCAAGGGCGTCCGCCCCTCGGCGCGGTGCGTCAGCCCGCCGTGCCGAGGAAGCTCTCCCAGCCGCCGGCCGGCGCCTGGCCGACGTTGAGCGAGCGCAGCTTGCGCAGGGTGGACTGGTCCTGCACCTCCAGCCACTCGACCAGCTGCTTGAAGGAGACCAGCCGGACGTCGGGCTTGCCCGCGATGGCCTTGAGGGCCTCCTCGACGGCGTCCATGTAGATGCCGCCGTTCCACTGCTCGAAGTGGTTGCCGACGAAGAACGGCGCGCGGTTGCTGTTGTACGCCCGCTCGAAGCCCGCCAGGTAGGAGTTGGTGGCCTGGGTGCGCCACTCGCCGTACATGGCCGGGTCGCCCTTGGTGCTGCCCTTGGACTGGTTGGCCAGGATGTTGTAGTCCATCGACAGGACCTGGAAGTTGTGTCCGGGGAACGGGATGGACTGCAGCGGGAAGTCCCAGATCTTGCCGTCCTGCACCTTCTGCGGCCATATCTGGAGGCCGCCCGAGGAGCTGGCGTCGTACTTCCAGCCCAGGTTGGCGATGGTCGGCAGCAGCGCCTTCTGGCCCTCCAGGCACGGGGTGCGGCCGCCGATGAGCTCCTTCTTGTAGTCGAAGGGGAGCGGGTCGACGTCGGTGAAGCCGGTGTTGGTCCGCCACTGGGTGACGAAGCCGATCGCCTGGTCGATCTCGCTCTGCCAGTCCTCGGGGGTCCACACGTTGACCCCGTTCTTGTCCGGACGGCTGGAGCAGAAGTGCCCGTTGAAGTGGGTGCCTATCTCGTGCCCGGCCAGCCAGGCCTGGCTGATGAGCTTGAGCGTGCTCTTCACCGCGCCGTCCGACAGGTACGGGATGTCGGAGGCGCCGACCGAGTGCTTCGGCGGGTGGTACAGGTCGGCCTTGCCCTTGGGCAGGGCGTAGATGCCCGAGAGGAAGAAGGTCATCGTGGCCTTGTACTGCTCCGCCAGCTTCAGGAAGCGGGGGAACTGGCCGTCCTCGGTGCCGCCCGCGCCGTCCCAGGAGAAGACCACGAACTGCGGCGGCCGCTCGCCCGGCTTGAGCTTCTCGGGCTTGGGCTGGTTCGGCTGCGGGCCGGTGTCCGCGTTGGAGCCGTCGCCGATCGGGGTGCCCTTGGGCACCACCGCCCGGGTGGGGTCGGCGGTGCCGCCCTGGGTCGTGCTCGCGCCGCCGGAATCCTGGGAGGTGGCGGGGGAACCCTTTCCGCCCGAACCGGATCCGCCGCTGGAACAGGCTGTGACCGCGCCGAGGGCTGCGGTCGCCGCGGTCGCACTGAGCACCGTCCTGCGCGAGATGCTGGTCATGGTCTCCCCTGGGTGCCGACGCCGGTGGTGAGGGCGGCCCGCAGCCGCACCGGTCAAATCGGGCGATTGATGATTATTTCGCCGTTAGCTTGTCATGTCGCCACAGCGGTCACCAAGGTCGCCGAGCGCTGACGACTCTCAACACGCCGGGCGTGACCGGCTGGGCTGCGGGGATGCGTCGACTGTTGCCGTCCTGTGACGCTTCCCACCCCTTGCGGCCCGGTCAGTACGGTACCGCCGGTCGGTCCGCACTCCGGTGGAGTTCGTCTGCGTTCGGCCCGCTTGGTCGCCCTTTTGGGAAAACTTTTGCCCCTTGCTGGGCTGGGGCGGCCCGAGGCCCGTCAAGGGGCACTGCCGGACGGACCGGGCGGAGCGGCGGAGCGGCGGAGCGGATCGGCCGGAAAGGAGCAGGGCCGGCCGGACGTTGATGGGCCGGCCGGCCGGACGTGGACGGGCCGGTCGGTCGGCGACGGCTGCCGGGCGGACCGTCAGAGCGCGGCGAGCCGGCGGGTGCGGCGCACCATGCGCGCGATCGCGGTGCTGATGGCGGTGGCCGCCGCGCAGGAGACCACGAGGCTCAGCCAGGCGGTGTTGAACCAGTGGCTGTTCAGCCAGCCCAGCGTCACGATGTAGGCGGCCCAGACCATCGCCGCCAGCGCCGACCAGTGCAGGAACCGGTGCGGATGGGCGGGGGAGTGGCCGATGGCCAGGTCGAGGACGGTCCGCCCGGCCGGGACGAACCGCGCGATCACCACCATCGCGGCGGCCGCTCCGTGGGGGCGTTCGACCAGGGCCTCTTGGACCCGGGTCACGCTGGCCGCCAGTTTCGGGCGCCGGGCGAGCCGACGGTTCAGCACCGGGGCGCCGCGCCGGGCCAGGTTGAGCAGCAGGAGGTCGCCCAGGAAGGAGGCCAGCGCCACGCCCAGTCCGAGCATCAGGGGCGCGCCGTTGACCTGGGAGGTCTTGAGCACGGCCAGGATGACCAGCGTCCCGCTGGGGATGAACGGAAGGAGGGCGTCGCCGAGCACGGCGACGAGCGCCAGCGCGCAGATCCACGAGGATCCGATCGCCGCCACGAAGTTCAAGGCCCTTTACTCCCTCCACGCCTCCCGGAGGAGCAGGTGGCTGCAGGGGTCAACGCTAGCGCCTCGACCTTTCATGGCATGAAGCACCCCGGTATGGGATGGATCACGGCTGTTGATTCCGGCCGCGCCGCGAGGTGGCGAACCGTCCGTCCGAGCCGTCCGGGGCGTGCGGCACCCGGGCGGCGGAAGGGGCCGGAACCCGAACGAGCCCCCGGGGCGGGGTGCCGCGCCGAGGGCTCGCAGTGATCGTCCGGTGCTGGTCCAGCCCGACGATCTTGCTGGTGGAGTGCGGATCCCGCTCCGGCGATCCGCTCCTGGTCCCCAGCCTGCCGGACATCGGCCCCCGCCGCGAGCGCCGGCACTGGCGACTTCCGGCGCTGGCGGGAAGTCGCCAGCCGTGTTCGCCCGCTGGCTCTGCGTCAGTCGAAGGGTCGGTCGGACTTCGCGCGAAATGGCCGAAATCCACCTGGACCCTGGCCGGACGGCACCCCGGGGGCGGGAACAGCGGGCCGCCTGCCGTGGTTGACCCCGGTCGGCGACAGCGACCGGCGGGCCCACCCGGGCCGCGCGGTCACCACGACGGCCGGCTCAAGGACGGCCGGCTCAAGGACGGCAGCCAGGAGGGCGGACGGGATGACCACCGAGGACCAGCAGGAGCACGGGACCGGGCCGGCGGCCGGTGCTGCGATCCGGGGCACCGCCCGCGGAACGGCACCCGCTCCGCTCTCGATCCTCGACCTGGCCACCGTCGGCGTCGGCCACACGCCCGCCGAGGCCCTCGCCGCCACCACCGAACTGGCCCGCCGGGCCGAGCAGTGGGGCTACCACCGCTTCTGGGTGGCCGAGCACCACGGCATGCCCGGGGTGGCCAGTTCCACCCCGGCCGTCCTGCTCGCCCACCTCGGGGCCAACACCACGACGCTGCGGCTCGGCTCCGGCGGCGTCATGCTCCCCAACCACGCCCCGCTGGCCATCGCCGAGCAGTTCGGACTGCTGGAGGCCCTGCACCCCGGGCGGATCGACCTCGGACTCGGCCGCGCCCCGGGCACCGATCCGGCCACCGCCCGGGCGCTGCGCCGAGGCCTCACCGAAGGCGCGGACGACTTCCCCCAGCAGCTCGCCGAGCTGACCCACTTCCTCGACGGCGACTTCCCGGACGGCCACCCGTACGCCCGGCTGACCGCCGTCCCCAAGGGCGAGGGCCGCCCGCCGGTCTGGCTGCTCGGTTCCTCCGGCTTCAGCGCCCAGCTGGCGGGCCGTCTGGGCCTCCCGTTCGCCTTCGCCCACCACTTCAGCAGCGCCAACACCATCCCGGCGCTGGACCTCTACCGGTCGTCCTTCCGCCCCTCCGCCGTGCTCGCCGAGCCGTACGCGCTGATCGGCGTGAGCGCGGTGGCCGCCGACGACGAACCCTCGGCCCGGCGCCTCGCCCGCTCCGCGGCCCTCGGCATGCTCCGCCTGCGGCGCGGCAACCCCGGCCCGATCCCCACCCCGGAGGAGGCCGAGGAGTACCCGTACAGCCCGGTCGAGGCGGACTTCATCGACAGTTGGCTCGACAACGTCGTGCTCGGTGACCCGGGCCGGGTCGCCGACGGACTGGAGGCACTGCGCAAGCGGACCGGCGTGAACGAGCTGATGGTCACCTCGCACATCCACGGCCACGAGGCCCGCCTGCGCTCCTACGGCCTGATCGCCGAGGCGTACGGCCTGACGGCGACGGCCTGATCGCCGAGGCGTACCGAGTGACGGCGACGGCCTGATCGGCCGGCGGGGCACGGTCCACACGGTGGCGGTCCGCGCCACTCGGTCCGTCCAGCCCCAGCCCTCAGCCCCCCGGCTCCCGGCTCCCAGTCCCTGGGCCGCCGGGCCCCCGCAGCTACCCGGCGGGCTACCGGCGGCCCAGGGCGGGGCGGCCCTCGCGGAGTATGGCCGCGACCAGTTCGGCCTCGCCGGGACGGGCGAAGTACCAGCCCTGGGCGGTGTCGCAGCCGGTCAGCCGCAGGCGCTCGGCCTGGGCGGCACTCTCGATGCCCTCGGCGGTGACGGTCAGGCCGAGGGTGTGGGCGAGCTGCACCATCGCGCCGACGATCTGCTCGTCCGCGTCGCTGCGGCGGGCGCCGAGTTCCGGGCGGCCGGGGCGGTCCGTCGGGGCGGGCTCGCGGAAGCCCTCGATGAAGCTGCCGTCGAGCTTGAGCACGTGCACCGGCAGCCGGGAGAGGTAGGCCAGGTTGGAGTAGCCGGTGCCGAAATCGTCGATCGCGATCCGCACGCCCATGTCGGCGAGCGCCTGGAGGGCCTGGAGCGGGCGGCCGCCGGGGCCGAGCAGGGCGCTCTCGGTGATCTCCAGCTGGAGGAGCCGGGCCGGCAGGCCGGTGCGTTCGAGGGCCCGGGCGACGTCGGCGACGATGTCGGAGTCCCAGATCTGGCGGGCGGCCAGGTTGACGCTCACGAAGGTTTCGGTCTCGGGGAACTCGGCGAGCCACCGCCGGGCCTGGCGGCAGGACTCCTCCAGCACCCAGGTCCCGAGCGGCACGATCGCGCCGGTCTCCTCGGCGAGCGGGATGAAGCGGTCCGGGGAGAGCGTCCCGTAACGGGGGTGGCGCCAGCGGACCAGCGCCTCGGCGCCGTGCACCGCGCCGTCGGCCAGGCCGACCAGCGGCTGGTACTCGATGGTGAACTCGCCGCGCTCCAGGGCCGGGCGCAGCGAGGTGGCGAGCAGTTGCCGGGTGAGCTGGTGGGCGCCGCGGTCCGGGTCGTAGAGGGTCCAGCGGGCGCGGCCGTCGGCCTTGGACCAGTAGAGCGTGGCGTCGGCGTCCTTGACCAGGTCGGTCGGGGTGGTCTCGTGCACGGACCGCTCGACCACGCCCACGCTGGCGGTGATCACCAACCGGTGCCCGGCGACGTCGAAGGGACGTTCCAGCGCCTCCAGGATCCGGGCGGCCAGCTCGGTCAGCTGCTCGCTGCCCAGGCTGTCGGTGACCAGGACGGCGAACTCGTCGCCGCCCATCCGGGCCACCAGGTGGGTGTCGCGCCCGTCGAACTCGCGCCGCAGCCGGGTGGCGACGGCGATCAGCAGCTGGTCGCCGATGTGGTGGCCGAGCGCCTCGTTGATCGCCGCGAAGCCGTCGATGTCCAGGTAGCAGACCCCGACCCGTCGTTCGTCCGCGGCGGCTGCGGCGGCTGCGGCGACCGGGCCGGGCTGGTCGGTCGGTGCGAGGCAGGCGGCGTCGAGCCGCTCGAAGAAGTACGCCCGGTTGGGCAGCCGGGTCAGGGGGTCGTGCAGGGCCTGGTACTCCAGCCGGTCGCCGAGCCGGCGCTGTTCGGTGATGTCCTCCACCAGCGCGAGGGTGTAGAGCGGATCACCGGCGCCGTCCCGGATCAGCGAGACGGTGACCTTGCTCCAGACGGTGTGGCCCTCGCGGTGCTTGAGCAGCTTCTCCACGCGGAACCGTTCCCGCTCCCCGCGGACGAGTTCGGCGAAGAGCCGGTCCGGCATGCCCTCCGGGTCGATGATCTCGTGCAGGTGGGTGCGGACCAGGTCGCCGACGCCCCGTCCGATCAGGGCGGCGAAGGCGGGGTTGACCTCGATGATGCGGTCCTCGGCGTCGATCAGGGCCATGCCGATGACGGCGTCGCAGAAGGCGGCCCGGAACCGGGACTCGCTGGCCCGCAGTGCGGCCAGCAGCTGGTCGGCGCCGATGCCCTCCAGGCCGGTGCCGTCGCCCTCTCGGTCCGTACGGCCGTCGGCCCGGCCGGTGCCGCCGGTGAGCCACCGGTCCCGGTGGGTGTCGCCGGTGAGCGGGGCCGAGCAGGTGGGGCAGAGCAGCAGGTCGGGTTCCGCGAGGGTCCCGCAGACGGTGCCGGCTCCCGATGGGGCACCCGCGGCTCCGGGGACGGGCCCGCCAGGGGATCCGGCGGCCGGTTCCAGGACCGGTGAGGCGAGGTGGCGGTGGCGCGGTGATTCCGTGTGCCGCACGCCGGGGTGGTGTGCGTCGGCCCCCTCGTTCTGGCCCGGCACGGCATGCTCCCGTCCGCTGCTGACGCTTGACGATGGTCCGGCCGGCCAGTCGGGGACCCGGCGGCCGGCTCCGCACTCTGTCGTGGTCCTCGGAGTCGGCCCGCTGCGGGGGCCGCCCGTCGTGGGGTGGCGGCGCGCGGGGACCCGCCTGAGGGACAGGGCGCTGCGGCCGATCATAGGCCGGGATGGCAACGCGCGGTGACCGCCGCCAGGGTGATTCGCCCGCTTTGTGATCATGAATGGCGGTACGTGCAGACGCCCCTGGTGTACATCACATGATGTGCACCAGGGGCGTGTGCGCCGAAGCCGCGCCCCTGGGCGCCGGTCGCGCGCCGGAAGCGGTCCGGAGCGGGACGGGAGCCGAGGGACAGGGGCCGAGGGGCGGGAGGGAAGAGAACGGGAGAGAGGAGGGGAGAGAGGAGGGGAGAGGAGAAGAGGAGAAGAGGAGAAGAGGAGAGTAGAGGAGGGCGCGGCTCAGGCCAGGGAGGCCGAGAGGGTGATGGTCGTGCCGGTCAGGGCCTGGCTGACCGGGCAGTTGGCCTTGGCGTCCTCGGCGGCCTTCGCGAAGCCGGCTTCGTCCAGTCCGGGGACGTCGCCGACGACGGTCAGGTGGATGCCGGTGATGCCCGTGCCGGGCTGGAAGGTGACGTCGGCCCGGGTGTCCAGCTTGGTGGGCGGGGTGCCGGCGCCGGTCAGGCCGTGCGAGAGGGCCATCGAGAAGCAGGCGGAGTGGGCGGCCGCGATCAGCTCCTCGGGGCTGGTCTTGCCGTTGGGTGCCTCGGCGCGGGACGGCCAGGAGACGGGGTACTCGCCGATCCCGGACGAGGCGAAGGTCACCAGCCCCTTGCCGTCGAGGAGGTTGCCCTCCCACGCGGTGGTGGCGGTGCGGGTGGTTGCCACGATCGGTTCCTCCAGTGCTGAGGGAGTGTTTGAACGGTCACTTCCGGTCATGCGTGCCCCAGCCTACGGCCAGAGCCCGCCCCGGTCCCGGTGCGTCACGCCGCAGCAGTCGGCCGCAGCAGTCGGCCGTAGCGGTCGGTCGGGGTGGTCGGTCAGGGCAGTCGGTCGGGCACGGCGCCGGCGGGCGGTCCCGGCCCGCTGTCCGGATCGTGGACGGTTCCGTCCGACGGTGCGGGGCCCGGGCGGGGGCCCTGTTAGATTTGCCCGGGCCCGAGCCCGGCCGCCGTACGGCCGGGCGCCCACTCCAGACACCGGGAGCCGCCCCGATGACGGACCACTCCACGACCCCCGACGCCGGCTCGTCCGAGGGGATCGACGACGCCGTACGGGCCGAGCTGGCCAGCCTGCGCGAGAGCATCGACAACATCGACGCCGCGGTGGTCCACATGCTGGCCGAGCGCTTCAAGGCGACCCAGAAGGTCGGCCGGCTCAAGGCCGAGCACAAGCTGCCGCCGGCCGACCCGGCGCGCGAGCGGGACCAGATCAAGCGGCTGCGGGAGCTGGCGGCGGGTGCGAAGCTGGACCCGGTCTTCGCGGAGAAGTTCCTGAACTTCATCATCGCCGAGGTCATCCGCCACCACGAGGCCATCGCCCGCTCCTGAAACCCGGGCCCGAGCGGCTCCGGGACACCCGGAGATGTCGGCGGCGGCTAAATGACCGATTTCGTCAGGCTCCACGGTTGGCGTAGCGTGCAGGTTTCCCCAGCCGGAGAGGTGGAGCAGCGACGATGGCGGTGAACCTGCCCGAAACGCCCAGCGGAGCCGGAGCGCCCAGCGGTACCGCGTCGGACGCCTACGGGGCGTCCGTCGGCCGCGCCGAGGCCCGCCGTCGGGCGCGCGGTTCGCGTGGCGGTACGGCCCGCCGCCCGGGCCGGCGGCCGCGGCCGTGGTGGATCGAGCTTCCGGTGATGGCGGCGGTCGGCCTGGTGGTCGCGCTGCTGATCAAGACCTGTCTGTTCCAGGTGTTCACCATCCCGTCCGGCTCGATGGAGAACACCCTGCGGATCGGCGACCGGGTCGGAGTGAACAAGCTGGCGCCGCTGACCGGCTGGGAGCCGGAGCCGGGGCAGCCGGTGGTGTTCAAGGACCCGGGGGGCTGGCTGCCGCCGCAGCCGTCCGACCCCAACCCGTTCACCAACACCATGAGCTCGGTGCTCAGCTTCGTCGGCCTGGTGCCGCCGAAGGACGACAACTACCTGGTCAAGCGGGTCATCGCGACCGGTGGTCAGACCGTGCAGTGCCAGGGCACCACGCTGACCGTCGACGGGCGGAAGCTCGACGAGCCGTACCTGCACCCCGGGGACGACTCCTGCGCCGGGATGGACTTCGGGCCGGTGAAGGTGCCCGCGGGCTACGTCTGGGTCGAGGGCGACCACCGCAGCGACTCCGCGGACTCCCGCTTCCACCAGCACGGCCCGGGTGGCGGCGCCGTGCCGGTGGACAACGTGGTCGGCCCGGTGTCGGCCGTCGTGTGGCCGCTCAATCACCTCGACTGGTTCGGCTGGACCGGCCGCTGACCCCGCGCTCGGCGGTCACCCGGTCGCGGGCCCCGGGCCCGGCGGTTCCGGGGCCGGCAGCCCCGGCGGCGTCGATCCCGGAGTCCGCCCCCGGGTCAGCCCCACTGTCCGCCCCCGCCTCCGCGGGCTTGCTCGCCTGCGCCGCGAAGGCGCCGGTCAGCACCAGCAGGCCGCCCGCGATCTGCGGCAGTCCGAGGTGCTCGCCGAGCAGCACCCAGGCCGTCACGGTGGCGACCACCGCCTCCAGGTTGGCGACCACCCCGGCGATCGGCGGCGACAGGTAGCCGACCGAGATCACCCCGGTGAGGTAGGCGAGCACGGTCGCGATCAGGACCATCCACACGGCCGGGAGGAACGCGGGCAGGGTGTGCCCGTTCATCACCACCGACCCGCCGAGCTTGCTCCAGTCGGCCTGCCAGGGCCGGGTGAGGGCGGTGAGCAGCACGGCGCCGACGAGCAGCCCGAACGCGCTGACGGCGAGCGGGTCGACCGGCCGGTCGCCGTGCCGGCCGGCGTCGGCGAGCACGAAGTAGCCGACCTGGCAGAAGGCCGCGCCGAGGGCGAACAGCACGCCCAGCGCGTCGAAGCTCAGACCGTTCCATACCTCGACCACACAGGCCAGCCCGGCCACCGCGACGCCGGCGCCGATGGCCGCGCCGCGGGTGATCGGCTTGCGCTGGACGAACTTGACGTAGCCGATCAGCAGCGGCGGCCCGAGGTACTCGATGAGCAGGGCGACGCCGACCGGGATGCGGGAGATCGCCGCGAAGTAGCAGGCCTGGACGCCGGCCACGGCGAGCAGGCCGAAGCCGAGCAGCAGGCCGGGGCGGCGCAGTACGGCGTCCCGGTGCCGGTAGGCGACCGGGAGGAGCGCCACCGCCGCGCCGGTGACCCGGAGCCACACCACGTGCAGCGGGGAGAGTCCGGCCTCTATCAGAGGCTTGGCCGCGGTGCCGGATCCGCCGAAGGCGATGGCGGAGACCAGGGCGAGGCCGAGGCCGAGGGTTCTGCCCGAAGGGAGGGTGGGCGAGGCCGTTGATCTGTGCACGGCCGCATTCTGACAGTCATACCGATGATCGGGTAAGGCGCCATTCCGTCATTCGGTCCTGCCCGCGCCTGTGCGTCATGGCGCGATCACCCGATCCGGAAAGACCCGGGGCTCCGAGGGGCCCGAAGCTCCCACGGCCCCGGAACGCCCCGGGGCCCCGAGAGCCTCAAGGCTCCCAGGGCCCCCAGGGCTCCGATGTGTCCGGACCCGTCCGTCAGCCCCTGGACCCGCCCGACGCCCCAGCCCCCGTCCCCGCGAGCGCGTCCGTCCCGCCGCTGGTCGGGGCGGTCGGCTGCGTGGTCGGGGCCGTGGTCGGCTGGGTGGTCGGCGTCGGCCGCGAGGTGGGCCGGGGCGGCCTGGTCGGCTGGGTGGTGGGCTCGGTCGGGGGAGGCGTCGGGGCGGTGGTCGCGCCGCCGTCCGTGCCGCCCGACGGGGTCGAGCCGTCGCCCGGCGCCGTGGTGGGGCCGGTGCTCGGAGTGCCGGTGGGGGCGCTCGTGGTCGGGGCGCTGCTCGGCGTGCTCGGGGCGCTCGGCAGGTCGGTGGCGCCCGTGGAGGCGCCGGCGGCCGGGGTCGGGAAGTCGCTGACCGGCTGGCCCTTGAGCGCGGCCTTCATGTAGCTGGTCCAGATCTGGGCCGGGTACTGGCCGCCGGCCGCGCCGTCGATGCCGCCGACGCCGCTCAGGCTGACCTGGGAGCCGTTGCCCGGGTCCTGCCCGAACAGGGCGACCGAGGTGACCAGTTCGGGGGTGTAACCCACGAACCAGACCGACTTCTGGTCGTCGGTGGTGCCGGTCTTGCCCGCCACCGGTCGGCCGAGCGCCTTCGCCCGCCAGCCGGTGCCGCCCGGGTCGCTCACCACGCCCTGGAGCATCGAGGTGACCTCGTTGGCGGTGTCCTCGCTGATCGCCTGGGTGGTCTTGTGCGCGGGCAGCGCGACGTTCTCGCCCTCGCGGTCCACCGCCTGGACCAGCCACGGGGTGATCTGCCTGCCGCCGTTGTCCAGGGTGGCGTACACGCCCGCCATGTCGAGCACGCTCGGGGTGGCCGCGCCCAGCGGAATGGACGGCACCGGGTCGAGCCCCGGGGTGTTGCCGGGCAGGCCCAGCGCGACGGCGGTGTCCTTGACCTTCTGCAGCCCGGTGTCCTGCGCGAGCTGCGCGAAGGCCGAGTTGACCGACCAGTCGGTGGCCTGCTGGAGAGTGATCTGGCCGTAGCTCTTGTCGCCCTCGTTCGGCGGCGCGTACGGGGTGCCCTTGCCGCCGCGGACCTTCCGGCCGCTGGTGCCGTCGTAGACCGTGTTCGGGGTGATGGTGCGGCCGTCCTGGGTCTTGGCGTCGTTCTCGAGGGCGGCGGCCAGCGCGATCGCCTTGAAGGTCGAGCCGGCCTGGTAGTCGCGCCGGGTGGCGTTGTCCACGTAGTGCTTCACGTAGTCGACGCCGCCGTACAGGGCGACGACCGCACCGGTCTTCGGGTCGACGGAGGCGGCGCCGGCCTGGGCGGCCGCGTCCTTCTTCCGCTTGTCCGGGTTCAGGGTGTCGTGCAGCTGGGCCTGGACGGAGTCCTGGAGGGCCTGCTGGCGGGCCGGGTCGATGCTCAGCTTGATCGTGTAGCCGCCCTTGGCCAGCTCGGTCTCGCTGATCACCCCGTTGGAGGTGAGGTACTGGGTGGCCGCGTCGACCAGGTAGCCGGCCTGGCCGGACAGACCCGGGTTGGGCTGCGGGTCCCGGACCTCCGGGAAGGTGGTCCCGGCACGCTCCTCCGCGGAGAGCCAGCCCTCCTTGACCATGCCGTCGAGCACGTAGTTCCAGCGGTTGACGGCGTTCTGCTTGCCCGCCGCGGTCGCGGTGGCGACGTCGTAGGCGCTCGGGGCGTTCAGCAGGGTGGCCAGGTAGGCGCCCTGGGCGGCGTTGAGGGCGGACGCGTCGACGCCGAAGTACGCCTGGGCGGCGGCCTGGATGCCGTAGGCACCGCGGCCGTAGTAGGAGGTGTTCAGGTAGCCGGAGAGGATGTCGTCCTTGCTCTCGGTGGCGTCCACCTTGATGGCGATGAACAGTTCCTTCACCTTGCGGGTGATCGACTGCTTCTGGTTCAGGTACGTGTTCTTCACGTACTGCTGGGTGATGGTGGAGCCGCCCTGGGTGCCCTCGCCCTTGGCGGTGTTGATCGCGGCCCGGGCCAGGCCCTGGACGTTGACCGCGCCCTCGTCGTAGAAGTTCCGGTCCTCGGCGGCCAGCGCCGCGTGCTGGGCGGCGGGGGAGACCTTGTCCAGGCCGACGTTCTGCCGGTTGGTCTGGCCGGTGCGGGTGAGCACCGAACCGTCCGAGTAGAGCCAGGTGTTGCTCTGGGCGGTCGCGGCCGCGTGCGCGTCCGGCACCTTCACCAGGGCGATCCCCAACGCGAACAGGCCGATGCCGAGCAGCAGCGCCGAGCCGAAACCGAGCAGGGTCATCCGCCAGGTGGGTATCAGCCGGCGCCAGCCGGTGCGCCTGGGACGGCGCGCCTTCTTGCCGCCGGACCCGCCGGACCCGCCGGACCCACCGGACCCGCCGACCGGGCCGGTGGAACGCTTGAACCGCTTGACCGGGCGGAGGTTGATCGACGGCGTGCGACGGCCGCTCTGGGCGTTTCTGGACAAAGCGCGGCCTTTCCTGCGGGTGCGTCGACGCAGCCGGCACGGACGGTGACATCGGCGGTTGGGGACCTTTGTCCCGATTCCGGTTCTACTGCCCTGGACGAGCAGACCGGGCCGGATGGCTCCGGCGGATCGCCAATCGAGACCGACATCACACGCAAATCGGACGTCGGAGGCCAAAAAATCGGGGAGCCCCTCGCTGTTGCGAGAGGCTCCCCAACTGTCTGTGCGCCGCCAGGGACTCGAACCCCGGACCCGCTGATTAAGAGTCAGCTGCTCTAACCAACTGAGCTAGCGGCGCCTGCTGACCTGGAAAACAATACACGCTTCCGAGGGGTGCCTCGAACCACCCCGGCGATCGGCGCCCGATCCGCACCTTTCCTTCCGGTTGGGGTGGAGTTCACCGCTGGTTAGGGTGGAACGGTGCCCAGCCTCCAGCCAGGACACCGCGCCGCGCGGACGACGGCCGCCACCCTGCTGCTGCTCAGCGCCGTGGCGTACACCGCCTGGGTGCTGGAGGTCGTGCTGAGCACCGGGCTCGACCCGGTGCAGGCGTACATCAGCGAACTCGCCGCCGAGGACCAGCCGCTGGGCGGCCTGTTCCGGGCCACCGACCTCGCCGCCGGGCTCTGCCTGCTCGCCGCCGCCGGCACCGCCCTCGCCACCGGGCAGGCCGGGGCCTCCCGACGGCACCGCTGGGCGCTGGCCGGCTGGTCCGCGCTGGCCCTGTTCGGCGCCGCGACCGCCGCCGACTCCCGGCTGCCGCTCAGCTGCGCCCCCACCAGCGACGAGATGTGCACCGCCCGGGAGACCGCCGGGCTCGTCCCCGCCACCCACACCGCGCACGCCGTCACCAGTAGCCTCGCCATGGCCGGGGCGCTCACCGCGCTCGTCTCGCTCACCGTGGCCGCCCGGCGCTACCGCTGGTGGCCGCCGGTGCGCCGGTTCGGACCCTGGCTGCTGGGCGCCGAGCTGCTCGCCACCGGTTGGAGCCTCGCCTCGATCGCCGCCTTCCAGGCCGGGCGCGGCACCTGGGCGCTCGGGGCCGGGCAGCGGCTGCAGGTGCTGCTGGTGGCGATCTGGCTCGGTCTGCTGGCCCTGGGCATCGCCCGCTCCGCCCGTACGGACGCCCCGGATGCGCCGGGCACGTCGGACGCCCCGGGCACGTCGGACACGTCGGACACGTCGGACGTGTCGGATACGTCGGACCCCTCCGACGGGACGCACGAGGGCGCCATGCCGCGGCACCACCCTGCCGGGCCGTCCCGGGATCGGAGGCCGACATGAGCGCCCCCGAAGCGCGGACCGGCGACCGGGCGTGCTTCCTGCGCATCGACGGCGTCCCGCTGCACGTCCGCACCGAGGGCAGCGGCCCGGTCTGCCTGCTCTCCGGCGGCCTCGGCAGCAGCTGGTTCGACTGGGACCTGGTCGTCCCCTTCCTCACGCCCTACCGCACCGTGGTCCGCTTCGACCGGCCCGGTTACGGGCTGAGCGCCGCCGAACCCGCCACCGGGCGGCCCGCCCCGACGGCGGCCGGCGAGGCCGGGCGAATACGGGCGGTGCTGGACGGCCTCGGGCTGCGGGAGCCCTGCACGGTGGTCGGGCACTCGCTCGCGGGCCTCCACGCCGAGGCCTTCGCCCGGCTGCACCCCGAGCGCACCGCGGGACTCGTGCTGGTGGACGGCAGCATGGAGGCGCGGCCCCGGCCGCACCCGGCGCCCGGCGCGCGCGACCTGGCGGCCCGGGCGGTGGCCGGCGCCGCCACCGCCCTCGCCCTGCCCTACCTGCTGGGCCCGACCGTCCGACGGGCCACGGCCCGGCTGTCCACCGTCCGCCGCGAGGACCTCGCCCCGGCGCCGCTGGTCCGGCACTGCTACCGCACCGGGCGGGCCCTGCGCGCGATGCTGCGGGAGAACGTCCGCTACCTCGACACGGCCGCCGAACTGGACGGGCTGCGGCGCACCAGGCCGCTGGCCGAGGACCTGCCGATCACCGTGCTGGCCGCCGACGACGGCTGCCGGACCCGCCGCACCGAGGACTGGCTGGCCCGGCAGCGGGAGCTGGCGGCCCTGCTGGGGGCGGACTTCCGCATCACCGCCCCGGCCGGGCACCTGGTGATGTTCGACCGCCCGGACGCGGTCGCCTCGGCGGTGCTCGACACCCGCTGAGGCGCCGTCGAAGTGCCGTCGAAGCGCCGTCGAAGCGCCGTCGAAGTGTCACCTCAGGGGGCGCGGGGCCGGCCCACCCGGGCCGGAAAACGCCTCAGGCCGCCCACCGGAGTGGACGGCCTGAGACCTTGCCATGTGCGCCGCCAGGGACTCGAACCCCGGACCCGCTGATTAAGAGTCAGCTGCTCTAACCAACTGAGCTAGCGGCGCTTGCTGACGTCGAAGACATTACACGGCGCCGACCGGATCCGCCGAATCGTGTTCGAGCGATCACTCCATGTGGCCGTTTCCGGGTTCCGGGAAGTGGCAGGCCGCCTGCTGGTCCGCGCCCGGGGTGCCGCCGACCAGGGCGGGGCGCTCCCGCTCGCAGCGGGCCCGGTCCGCCGGGGCCGTGAGCGCGGCGTAGCGCGGGCACCGGCTGCGGAAGACGCAGCCGGTGCGGCGCTCGGTGGGCGGGGGAGGGTCGCCGGCCAGCAGGATGCGGTCGCGGGCGCGCTCGGCGGCGGGGTCGGGGAGCGGGACGGCGGAGAGCAGGGCGCGGGTGTACGGGTGGCGGGGGTGGTCGAAGACGGCGGAGACCTCGCCCTGCTCGACCGTCCGGCCGAGGTACATCACGCTGACCCGGTCGGCGAGGTGCCGGATCACCGAGAGGTCGTGCGAGACGAACAGGTAGGACAGGCCCAGCTCGGCCTTGAGGCTCTGCAGCAGGTTGAGCACCCCGGCCTGGATGGAGACGTCCAGCGCGGAGACCGGTTCGTCCAGCACCAGCAGCCTGGGCCGTACGGCGAGCGCCCGGGCGATCGAGACGCGCTGGCGCTGGCCGCCGGAGAACTGGTGCGGGTAGCGGACGGCGTGCTCCGGGTCGAGGCCGACCTGGCGCAGCAGCTCGGGCACTCTGCGGGCGATCTCCTCGCGCGGGGCGCGCTGGGCCAGCAGCGGTTCGGCGACGATGTCGCCGATCGGCATCCGGGGGTCGAGGCTGGCCATCGGGTCCTGGAAGACGATCTGCAGCTGGGCGCGGAGCCGGTGGGTCTCGGCCCGGGTGAGGGCGGCGGTGTCCCGGCCGAGCAGTTCGATCCGGCCGGTCTCGGGGGCGCCGAGCCGCAGCAGTTCGAACAGCGTGGTGGACTTGCCGGAGCCGGACTCCCCGACCAGGCCGAGGGTCTCGCCCTCCCGCAGGTCCAGGTCGACGCCGTCCACCGCGTACACCTCGCCGACCTTGCGCTTGAACACCGTGCCCTTGAGGAGAGGGAACGTTTTTCCGAGGCCGCTCACCGACAGCACCGGGGTACGGGCGGAACGGTCGCCGGGGCCGGCGGCGCCGGCGGGCACCTCCGGTACGGGGTAGACCTCGGCGGGTGCGGGCCGCCGCTCGGCGAGTTCCGCCGAGCGCACGCACGCCGACAGGTGGCCGTCGGCCCCTTCCAGGGCGGGCTCGGCCGTGGTGCAGCGCTCCTGCGCCAGCGGGCAGCGCGCCGCGAACGGGCAGCCCTGGGGCAGTTCGGCCATCGGCGCCGGGGTGCCGGGGATCGGCACGAGCGGACCGCCGCGTCCGTCCAGCCGGGGCAGCGCGCCGATCAGACCGAGCGAGTAGGGGTGGCGCGGGGCCGCGAACAGCTCGTCCACCGCGGCCGTCTCGACCACCCGTCCGGCGTACATCACCGCGACCCGGTCGGCCGTTCCGGCGATCACCCCGAGGTCGTGGCTGACCAGGACGAGTGCCGCGCCGGTCTCCCGCTGGGCGGTGCGCAGCACGTCCAGCACCTGGGCCTGGATGGTGACGTCGAGCGCGGTGGTGGGCTCGTCGGCGAGCAGGATGTCGGGCTCGTTGGCGACCGCCATGGCGATCATGGCGCGCTGGCGCATGCCGCCGGAGAACTCGTGGGGGAAGCTGTCCAGGGCCCGGTCGGGCGCCGGGATGCCGACCAGGTCGAGGAGTTCGGCGGCCCGGCGGCGCGCGGCGGCCTTGTCCACCCGCTGGTGGATGCGGACCGCCTCGGCGATCTGGTCGCCGATCCGGTAGACCGGGGTGAAGGCGGAGAGCGGGTCCTGGAAGACCATGGCGATCCGGCGGCCGCGGATCGCGGCGAGCTCCCGGCCGGGCAGTCCGACCAGTTCTCGTCCGTCCAGGCGCACCGAGCCGCTGACGCGCGCCGTGCCGGGCAGCAGTCCGAGCACGGACAGCGCGGTGACGGACTTCCCGGAGCCGGATTCGCCGACGATGCCGAGGGTCTCGCCGCGCCGCAGGGTGAGGTCCACCCCGCGGACGGCGGGGACCGGGCCGTCGGGCCCGGCGAAGTCCACCCGCAGGTCCCGGACGGCGAGCAGCGGGGTTTCGACGGTGGTGGTCACGGGTGCTTCCTACGGCCGGCGGAGTGACGGGTACGGCGGGAACGACCGGTACGGCGTGAACGGCCGGTACGGCGGGAACGACCGGTGCGGCGTGAACGGCGGGGCGCGGCCCCGGAGGTGGGGTCGAGGGCGTCGCGCAGCCCGTCCCCGATCAGGTTGACGGCGAGGACGAACAGCACCAGCAGCGCGGCGGCGAAGTAGAACAGCCAGGGGAACACCGGGGCCTCGCCGGTCCCGGCGGCGAGCAGGGTGCCGAGCGAGACGTCCGGTGGCTTGACCCCGAAGCCGAAGTAGGAGAGCGCGGTCTCGCTCATCACGGCGCCGCCGACCGCGATGGTGGCGTCGATGATGAGGAAGGAGGCGACGTTGGGCAGGATGTGCCGGCTGATGATCCGCAGCGGACGCACCCCCATGAACCGTGCGGCGCGGACGAACTCGCGCTCGCGCAGGGAGATGGTCATCGAGCGGACCACCCGGGCGGTGATCATCCAGTTGAACAGCGCGAGCAGCAGGACGAAGGCGATCCAGCCGGCGCCCTTCAGCCGGGCCGAGACGATGGTGATGATCAGGAAGGCCGGGAAGACCAGCAGCAGGTCCACCAGGAACATCAGCGCCCGGTCCGTCCAGCCGCCGAAGTAGCCGGCGCAGGCGCCGACCACCGAGGCCAGCACGGTGGAGAACAGCGCCACCAGCAGGCCGATGACCAGCGACTTCTGCAGGCCGCGGACAGTCTGCGCGAAGACGTCCTGGCCGACCCCGTTGGTGCCGAACAGGTGCTCGGCGGACGGGGGTTGGTGCAGCGCGGAGAAGTCGGGGGTGGCGTAGTCCCAGGGCGTCAGGTACGGCCCGCCGAAGGCGAGCGCGAACAGCAGCAGCACCACCACGGCGCCGACCACGGCCCCGCGGGCGGCGAGCAGCCGGGACAGGACGAGCCGGCCGCGGCCGGCGGCCCGGGGCGGTCCGGCGGGTGGGCCGGCCTCGACGGGCCCGATAGGCCCGGACGGTTCGGCCGGCTCGGCGGTGGTGACGGTCGTCATCTCGGCTCTCCTCCGGTCAGGACCGCACGCGCGGGTCGAGGGCGGCGTGCAGGGTGTCGGCGAGGAAGCCGGAGGCGAGCACGACGACGGCGGTGAACAGGTTGATCGCGACCACCGAGTTGACGTCCTGTTCGTTGATGGACTTGATCAGCCACTCGCCCATGCCGTGCCAGCCGAAGATCGTCTCGGTGAAGATCGCGCCGGTGAAGATGCCCAGGAAGCTGTAGGCGAACATGGTCGACATGGGGATCACCGCGGTCCGCAGTCCGTGCCTGAGCAGCGCCCGGCCGCGGGTCAGGCCCTTGGCCTCGGCGGTGCGCAGGTAGTCGGAGCCGAGCACGTCGAGCATGGTGCCGCGCTGGTAGCGGCTGTAGGTGGCGAGGCCGCCGAGGGCCAGCGAGACGGTGGGCAGCAGCAGGTGCAGCGCCCAGTCGGCGAGGTGGGTGCCGAGGCCGCCGGTGAGCCCGGGGGTCTCGTAGCCGGTGAACGGGATCACCTCGTGGCCGGCCGCGTCCTTGGCGGCGATGGCGCCGTTCTTGAGGAACAGCGCGACCAGGAAGACGGGGGTGGAGAGCAGCACGAAGGACAGCACGGTGAGCAGCCGGTCGGAGATCCGGTACTGGCGCACCGCGCTCCACGCCCCGACGGCGACGCCGAGGACCATGCCGAGCAGACTGCCGAGCAGCAGCAGCCGCAGCGAGACCCAGACCCGGCGGCCGAAGTCGTCGGTGACCGGGGTGTCGTGGATGGTCCGGCCGAGGTCGCCGTCGAGCAGCCCGCCGGCCCAGTGGCCGAAGCGCTCGACCACCGGGGTGCGGTCGTTCAGGTTGAGCGCGGTGAGCTGGCGCTCCACCGACTCGACGGACGGCCGGGGGACCTTGGCCTCGAAGTAGGTGCGCGGCTGCAGCGCGGTCGCGGAGATCGCGTACGCCAGGAAGACGGCGGCGATCAGCAGCACCGCGTAGTAGCTCAACCGCTTCGCCAGGTAGCGGAGCATCAACGGCCGCCCGTCGCCGTGCGGGTGGGGCCGACGCGTCTGGTGGGCATCGGGTGTGGCCTTCGGTCCGGGCCCCGGTCGGGGCGTCAGTTGGCTGGACTCGCAAGCGGGTTGGGTAAGCGCAGGTCAGAGTGAAGCACCGGCGCACTGAGGCGGTGTTGCGGCCGTGTTGCCGCCCGTGACTTCTGGATCAGGTGTGCGCTCCTCCCCCTGGTGGCGGATCTGATCGGCTGTTACGTTCTGCTCGCTCGGTGCCGAATTGGCTGCCCACGCTCAAGCCCCGTCACACCTCGCGCGCTCCAACTCCCGTCATCGATCCCAGGGGGACCCTCATGGACGCTTCCCGTACGGCCCGCCGTCTCGGCCGGGCGGCCGCCCTCGCCGTCGCCGTCGCGCTCGCGGTCACCGCGTGCACCTCGGGCGGAGGAGGGTCGGCCGACGGCGTGGCCAAGAGCGAGCCGCCGAGACAGGACTCCCAGGACATCAACGTCAAGCCGCTGGACCAGATCAGGGACGGCGGGGAGGTGCGCTTCCAGCTGGACCAGTGGATCACCCAGTGGAACCCGCTCCAGGTGGACGGCGGCTCCTACACCGACACGGTGAACCTGATCCGGGCCGTGGAGCCCTCGCTCTTCCGCACCGACGCCTCCGGCGCCTTCCAGGCCGACCCGGACTACCTGGTGGAGGCCAAGGTCACCTCGGTCTCGCCGCAGGTGGTCACGTACAGGCTGAACCCCAGGGCCAAGTGGTCCGACGGCAAGCCGCTGAGCTACCTGGACTTCAAGGCCGACTGGCAGGCGGGCAACGGCAAGGATCCGGCGTACAACATCTACGACCCCTCCGGCTACGAGCTGATCTCCGCGGTCGAGCAGGGCGCCGACCCGAGCGAGGTCAAGGTCACCTTCTCGGAGCCGTACGCGGACTGGCAGAACCTGTTCCGCCCGCTGATCCCGGCGGCCGGCATCGCCACCCCGGACGACTTCAACAAGGGCTGGGTGGAGAAGGTCCCGATCACCGCGGGTCCGCTGAAGATCGGTGTGGCGGACAAGACCGCGCAGACCATCAGCCTGGTGCCGGACCCGGCCTGGTGGGGCACCCGGCCCAAGCTCGACAAGATCACCTTCCGGGTGATGGACAAGGCCGCGAGCATCCAGGCGTACCTCAACAACGAGATCGACTTCGCCTCGGCCGGCACCGCCACCGCGTACGGGCAGCTCAAGAACGCCAAGGACACCGTGATCCGGGCCGCCAGTCCGTGGGACGAGGTGCACATCTCCTTCGGCGGCACCGGCGCGCTCGCCGACCGGAAGGTCCGGCAGGCGCTCGGCAGGGCGCTCGACCGCTCGGCGCTGATCAAGATCGCCAACAACGGGGTGCCGGTGGAGTTCAAGCCGCTCGGCAACCACATCATCATGCCCAACCAGGCCGGCTACCAGGACAACTCCGGCGAGTGGGCCAAGTTCGACCTGGCCGCGGCCAAGCAACTGCTGGACGAGGCCGGGTGGAAGGAGTCCGGCAGCGGCCAGCCGCGCACCAAGGACGGCAAGCCGCTGGAGCTGCACTGGGTGCTCAGCGACGGCACCCAGCAGGCCCAGGTCGACCTCGCCACCGCGGCGGCGGCGATGTGGCAGGCCGTGGGGGTCAAGGTCGACCTGGACAAGGTGGCGGCCAACGACTACTTCGCCAAGTACGTCACCCCGGGCAAGTTCGACATCGCGAGCTGGCGCAACACCGACTCGTTCCCGAACTCCAAGAGCCTGGCCAACTTCCGTCTGCCGGTGGGGGACAACACCTTCAGCAACCCCTCGCGACTGGGCACCCCGGAGATCGACGCCCTGCTGAAGAAGGCGGCCGGGACGGTCGACCCGACGGAGGCGGCGAAGCTCTACAACCAGGCGGACGCGAAGATCTGGGAGCTCGGCCACACCGTGGAGCTCTACCAGCGGCCCGCCGTGGTGGCGACCCGCAAGGGGCTGGCCAACTACGGTGCCTTCGGCCTCGCCCAGGAGGACTACAGCAAGGTCGGCTGGGAGAAGTAGCCGCCGCCCGAACGGGCCCGGCCGCCGCACGGCAGGCGCTGGCGAGCAGCGCGGTGATCACGAGGCCGGTGGAGCGGGCGCGGGGGGACCGGCTCTGCCGCCCCCGCTGCCCGACCACCCGCCTTGACCTTCCGCGTTGCCCGCAGACCGCCCGTGTCGTGGGGCCCGGCAGGGCCCGCGCTCTTCCAACCGGGGAAGAATCTAGCGGCGCTCCGGCCGCCCGCGAGGCAGCGCGCGGGGCACGCCCGGAAACCCGCCGAGCTGTCACCCGGTTCGCGCACCGGAGCGTCAACTACGGCTGACAGCAAGGAAAAAAGGGGCATTCTTGCCATTGCGGCCCTGGTGTGAGGGGGCTTCCCGCCCCTGGTCCGTGCGCGCACACCGCCGTGCCCGCGCGTGCACACCTGCCGCGCCGATGCGTGTGCCCGTCCAGGACCGCTGCCAGGATGCGCGGGACAGGCACTTCCGCCCCCCTTCCCGACTCCGGAGCAGCTCCGATGGCCAGTGACCCCGCTGCCGCGGCACCCCACAGCCACCCCGTCGATCCGCCGCCGGTGCGCCGGATGGTCCCGCGCGACCGGCACGAGCCGCACCGGGTCTCCACCCCGCTGGAGCTGTTCTTCGACCTCTGCTTCGTGGTCGCGGTCGGCCAGGCCGGGCGGGAACTGGCCCACGCCCTGGCGGCCGGGCACTACGGCGACGGGCTGCACGGCTACGCGCTGGCCTTCTTCGCGATCTGGTGGGCCTGGATGAACTTCACCTGGTTCGCCTCCGCGTACGACGTCGACGACGTGCCGTACCGGATCACCACGCTGGTGCAGATCGCCGGGGTGCTGATCCTCGCCGCCGGGGTGCCGCGGCTGTTCGCCACCCAGGACCTGACGCTGGCGATCGCCGGCTACGTGGTGATGCGGCTGGCGATGGTCACCCAGTGGCTGCGCGCGGCCGCCAGCGAGCAGGGCCTGGCACGAAGGGTCGCGCTGGGCTACGCGGCGGGGATCACGCTCTGCCAGGTCGGCTGGGTGGTGGTGCTGTTCCTGCCGCACGACGTCCGCCCGTACGCCGTCCCGCTCGGGGTGCTGTGCGAGCTGGCCGTGCCGGTGATCGCCGAGCTGCGGATGCGGACCTCCTGGCACCCGCACCACATCGCCGAGCGGTACGGGCTGTTCACCCTGATCGTGCTCGGCGAGACGGTGGCCGCGGCCACCGTCGCGGTGCAGTCGGCGGTGGACGAGCACGAGGACCTGGGCCGACTGGTGCCGGTGGCGGCCGGCGGGCTGCTGATCTGCTTCTCGGCCTGGTGGATCTACTTCGCCCGGTCCGTCCACGAGCACCTGCGCTCCAACCGGCAGGCACTGGTCTGGGGCTACGGGCACTACCTGGTGTTCGGCTCGGCGGCGGCGATCGGCACCGGGCTGGAGGTCGCGGTGGAGTCGGCGGTGCGCCAGGCGCACATCTCGGACACCGCCGCCACCGCGACCGTCACCGTGCCCACCGCGCTCTACCTGCTCACGGTCTGGCTCCTGCACTCCCGGCACACCAAGCGGGGTGCGGCGGCCCAGGCGGTCGCGCCGGTGGGGGCCGTGCTGGTGCTGGCCTGCACCGCGTTCGGCGGCTCCGGGGTGCTCGCGGCGGGCCTGGTCTGCACGCTGACGGTGGCGGTGGGCGTGCTGATCCACGGCAGGGAGAGCCGGCGGGCGGGCGTGTGGACGCGGGGCCGGCGGGCGGGCGCCGGCTAGCCGGCCCGTTCCAGCAGCACCGGTTCGTGCTCCGCCAGCCAGTCCAGGTAGGCCGGGTTGACCCTGGCCAGATCCAGGTAGGCGGCCCGCAGTTCGCCGTACAGCGCGTCCAGGGCGGGCGGGCTGAGCACCCGCGGACGCCAGGTGAACAGCAGCCGGACGGCCAGAGGGTCCCCGTGCACCGGGCGGACCACCGTGCCGGGGCCGGGTAACGAGGTCGGCTGGCACGGGCGGACGGCCTCGCCGGAGGCGACCAGCTCGGCGGCGGTGGCGTTGTCCCGCACCTGGACGACCCGGGGGTTGAGCCCGGCCTCGCTGAACACCCGGCGCATCGCCGCGTACTCGTGGTCGGCGGTCGGGTCGACCATCCAGGTGTCCTCGGCGAGGTCGGTAAGGTGGACGACCGGCCGGGCGGCGGCCGGGTGTCCGGCGGCGAGCGCGACGAACTGCGGTTCCCTGGCCATCAGCACCCGGTGCTCGGCGTCCGGCGGCATCCGCAGCGGGAAGCCCTCGCACTCGTACACGAAGGCCACGTCCAGCTGGTCGGCGGCGACCATCCGCAGCAGCGCGCCGGCCGAGACGTCCACGTGGATGGTGGTGTCGGTGTCCGGCAGCCGCTCGTGCACCCGGCGCAGCCAGGCCGCGACCGCCCGGCTGCCGACGCTGCCGATCCGCAGCCGCCGCTGCCGTCCCGGCCCGGCCGAGTCCCGGGCCTCCTGGCGGGCGGCGGCCACCAGGGCGGCCATCTCGGTGATCACCGGCCGGGCCCGGGAGAGCACCGAGTGGCCGAGCGCGGTGGGCCGGCTGCCGGTCTGCTCGCGGGTGAACAGGGTGCCGCCGATGGCCCGTTCGATGCGGTGCAGCTGGGTGGTGAGGGAGGGCTGGGTCATGCCGAGCTGGAGCGCGGCCTTGCGGAGGCTGCCGCTGTCGGCGATCGCGCACAGCACCCGGAGGTGTCTCACGTCGAGCTCCACGTCCGGAGCATAGACGTCGCCGCACCGTATCGCCAAGGACATGACAGGTATTCAAGGCGTGCCGAAGAGCCGGTCGGCGGACCGACCGGCCGGTCGACCGGCCCGGCGCGCGGCGAACCGGGCGGTCATGCGGCGGTGCTATCGCCGGTTGGCATCATCCGTGACGGCACCGGGCGGGTCGAAGCTCGGTGGGCAGCAACCCGCCCCGGCCACACCGTCGGGGCGGCCCCCACCGCGCGCCGTCCCGGGCCCGGCCCCACCGACCCCGGCGAGCCGGCGCGCCGCGAAACCGGAGCCCCCACATGAATCGATCCGTGCTGTCCGCCGCACTGGGCCTCGCCCTCGCGGCCGGCCTCGCGACCCTGCCCGCCACCGCGGCCTCAGCGGCCCCGGCCAGGTCGGCCCTCCAGGGCTACACCCCCTCGACGTCCGCCGGTCCGGCCGCGGAGGCGGCGGACAACCAGGCCTTCTTCCGGGCCGTGATGGCCTCGGCCAAGGCCCGGCAGGCCGCCGACCCGTGGCTGCTGACCGTCACCGTCACCTACGACACCGCGAACGCGCCCTCCTTCACGAGCCAGATATCCCGGGCCGCGCAGATCTGGAACGGCTCGGAGCGCAACGTGCGGCTCCAGGAGACCGGCGGCAACGGCGACTTCTCGTACTACGAGGGGAGCGACAGCCGCGGCTCGTACGCCAGCACCGACGGGCACGGCCACGGCTACGTCTTCCTCGACTACCAGCAGAACCAGCAGTACAGCTCGCTGCGCGTGGTGGCGCACGAGACCGGTCACGTGCTCGGCCTGCCCGACGACTACTCAGGCCCGTGCAGCGAGCTGATGTCGGGCGGCGGCCCCGGCCCGTCCTGCACCAATCCGTACCCCGACGGCAACGAGCGCGGCCAGGTCGACTACCTCTGGTCGAACGGCCTGGCGGCGCGCGACTGACACGCCCGGCAGGCGGGTTCGGTGCGGCGGGCCGCCCGGCCGGAATCGGGCGGCCCGCCGCTCCGGGTACTTCCCCGCACGGGAGCCTAGTCGCCGCCGGAACGGAATGCCAGGGGCACGAATGAGTCAAGCCGAGGAAAAGACGACTCAATTCCGTTCCGCGGCAGGGGTATTGGATCGTGCTATCGCGGGTTGGCATCATCCGCGCACGCACCGGGTTGCCCGAAGCTCTGGGGACACCACCCGTTGACCAGGTGTTCCCCGTGGCCGGCCCCCAACCGGCCACGTCACCCCAGGAATCGGAGCCCCCACATGAAGCGATCCGTGCTGTCCGCCACCCTCGGCCTCGCCCTCGCGGCCGGCCTCGCCGTCCTGCCCACCACCGCCGCCGCCGCGGCGCCGGCCGCCCCGGCCGTGCAGGGCTACACGGCCACGACGTACGCCGGTTCGGCCGCAGAGGCGGCGGACAACCAGGCCTTCTTCCAGGCCGTGATGGCCTCCGCCAAGGCCAAGCAGGCCGCCAACCCGGGTCTGGCGACCGTCACCGTCACCTACGACGCCAGCTCCGCCCCGTCCTTCCGCAACCAGATATCCCAGGCCGCGCAGATCTGGAACAGTTCGGTCACCAACGTCCAGCTGCGGTCCGGTTCGGCCGCCGACTTCCGTTACTACGAGGGCAACGACAGTCGCGGCTCCTACGCCAGCACCGACGGCCACGGGCGCGGTTACGTCTTCCTCGACTACGCGCAGAACCAGCAGTACAGCTCGGTGCGCGTGGTGGCGCACGAGACCGGCCACGTGCTCGGCCTGCCGGACCACTACTCAGGACCGTGCAGCGAGCTGATGTCGGGCGGCGGCCCCGGCACCTCCTGCACCAACCCCTACCCGAACAGCGCCGAGCGCACCCGGGTCAACTCGCTCTGGGTGCGCGGCTGACCCGGAGCCTTCCCACGGCCCGGGCCGTGAGACCCGGACCGGCCGCGTCGGTGCGGCCGGTCCGGGGCCCCGTCGCGTCGGTGCGCCGCCGGAGGCTGTCGGTGCCGCGTGCGAGCATGCGGGCGAGACCCCTCCGCCCCCGACCGCCAGGAGCCACCGCCATGCCCCGTTCCGTCCCCGACCGGCTCGCCGACCTCCCGTACGCCGAGCTGCTGCGCCCGCACGGCGGGCCGCTGCGCAGCGACGAGCGCTACGACACCGCGCACTTCGACGGCGGCGAGCACACCGACGAGTCGGGCGCCGGGGCGGCCTTCCTGGAGTGCGCCTTCACCGGCGTCGCGCTCAGCGGGGTCAAGCTGCGCCAGGCCCGGTTCAACGACGTCTGGGTGCAGGCCGGCCGCTGGGTCGCCTGCGACCTGAGCGACTCCGAGTGGCAGGACAGCGCCTTCGTCGGCGGGGTGCTCGCCGGGGTCGCCGGGTACGGTTCGGCGCTGCGCCGGGTGGTGTTCCGCGGCTGCAAGCTGGAGGCGGTCAACCTGCGCTCGGCCGTCCTGCGGGACGTCGTCTTCGAGGACTGCCTGCTGCGCGACGTGGACTTCGGCGAGGCGAAGCTGACCGGCGTGTCCTTCCCCGGCTCCACGCTGGAGGAGGTCCGGCTGCGCGGCGCGACGCTGAGCCGGACCGACCTGCGCGGGGCCGTCCGGCTCGGCCTGGTCGACGGCCACCAGGGGCTGCGGGGCGCGGTCATCAGCTCCACCCAACTACTGGAACTGGCGCCGCAGTTCGCCCACGCGCTGGGGATCGAGGTCAAGGACCGCTGAACATCCCGGGGTGTGTCCGTCCTCCTCCGCCCGTTCAGCCGGGCGTCGCCCGGTGACACCCGGAGGAACAGTCCGCCAATCCTGCCGCGCGCATCTGGTGGGCCGCCTCGCGCACGGTGGAGACTGCTGCGCGATCGAGTGAGCCCCGACTTGTGTACACAACATCGCCAGCGAAGGGACGGGCCGGGCTGATGGCCGAGTTGAGTCGAAGGAAGTTCGTCACGCTGTCCGGTGCCGCCGCGGCGGGCCTCGCCGTGGCCGGCACCGGCACCGGCGCCGCGGGGGCCGCCCCGAGCGGCACGGCCGCGACCGCCGCCACCACCGCGCTCAGCACGACCGGCACCATCACCGACGCCCGGCACGTGGTGATCCTCATGCAGGAGAACCGCAGCTTCGACCACTACTTCGGCATGCTGCGCGGCGTGCGCGGCTTCGCCGACCGCAGCGCCATCCAGATCTCCGGCGGCTACAGCGTCTTCAACCAGCCGAACGGCCTGTTCGGCCGGCAGTACCCGTGGCAGTTCAGCCAGACCAAGCCGGCCGGCGGCGCCGACCCCGAGCGCCTGGCCCAGTGCAACGGGGACCTCAGCCACGGCTGGTCCGACCAGCACAAGGCGTGGAACGGCGGCAAGCTGGACTCCTGGGTCGCCGCCAAGGGCAACGTCCGCACGCTCGGCTTCCTCACCCGCCAGGACATCCCGTTCCACTACGCGCTGGCCGAGAACTGGACCATCTGCGACGCCTACCACTGCTCCGTACTGAGCGCGACCGGCCCCAACCGCACCTACCACTGGTCCGGCCAGATCGACCCGGCCGGCGCCGCCGGCGGCCCGGCCTACGACGGCGGCGACGAGAAGGGCCTGCGCTGGCAGACCTACGCCGAGGCGCTGGAGAGCGCGGGCGTCAGCTGGAAGGTCTACCAGAACGCCGCCGACAACTACGGCGACAACGCCCTGGCGTACTTCAGCAACTTCACGGGCGCCGCGGCCGGCAGCCCGCTGGCCGTCAAGGGCATGGGCTCGGTGCCCAAGGCCACCGGGCGGACCCCGGACGACATCGCCGCCGCGATCAAGGCCGACGTGCTGGCCGGCACCCTCCCGCAGGTCTCCTGGATCGTCGCCGACCAGGCCTCCTCCGAGCACCCGTACGCCACCCCGGCCGACGGCGCGCACTTCGTCCACATGGTGATCGACGCGCTCAACGCGGACCCGAACGTCTTCGACTCGACCGTCCTGTTCCTCAACTACGACGAGAACGACGGCTTCTTCGACCACGTCCCGCCGCCGGCCGCCCCGGCCGGCACCCCCGGCGAGTTCTACAACGGCACCAACATCGGCCTCGGCTTCCGCGTCCCGCTGATCGCCGTCTCGCCCTGGACCCGCGGCGGCTGGGTCAACTCCGAGACCTTCGACCACACCTCGGTGCTGCGCTTCCTGGAGGTCTGGACGGCCGCCCTCGGCAAGCCCGCCACCTGCCCGAACATCAGCGACTGGCGCCGCAAGGTCTGCGGCGACCTGACCAGCGTGTTCGACTTCGCCAACCCGGTGTACGGCCTGCCCGCGCTGCCCGACACCTCGCAGACCATCGGCCTGTCCGCCTGCGGCCCGCTGCCCAACCCGGCCCCGGTGAACAACCAGCTGCCGGTGCAGGAGCCCGGCACCCGCCCGGCGCGCGCCCTGCCGTACCAGCCGAACGCCAACCTGGACCACTGGGACGCCGACGCCAGTGGTGTCATGCACGTGTGGGTGAAGATGTCCAACGAAGGCGCCGCCCGCGCCGCGCACTTCGCGGCCTACGCCAACGCCTACCGCGGCGGCGGCCCCTGGCAGTACACCGTCGACTCCGGCAGCCCCGCCACCGACTTCTTCAACTGCGGCACCAACGGCTTCGGCAACGGCAAGTACGACCTGACCGTCGTCGGCCCGAACCGCTTCCTGCGCCGCTTCACCGGCGACCTCACCAAGGCGGGCAAGAGCGCGGCCGTCACCGCCTCGTACGCGGTCGAGCCGGGGACGGGCAAGCTCGCGCTCTGGTTCAAGCTCGCCAACTCGGGCAGCACGCCGATGACCTTCACCATCGCCTCGAACAACTACCGGACGGACGGCCCCTGGACGTACCAGGTCCCGGCCGGCGGCAGCGTCGACGACTTCTTCAACGCGGTGGCCCACACCAACGGCTGGTACGACTTCACCGTCACGGTGGACGCCGACAGCAGCTGGTCCCAGCGGTTCACCGGCCACCTGGAGACGGGCGCGCCGAGCGTCACCGGCTGACCGCTCCCGGCGCCGCGGGCCCCGACCGCTCACCGGTGGTCGGGGCCCGCGGCGGTTCGGCCGCCGGCCCCAGGACCGGGGGGAGGGCGGGAACCGGAGGCAGCCGGGCCGGCGCGGCTCAGTTCCCGTGGCCGTAGCCGGAGTCGACGATCCGCTTCGCTCCCTCGGCGTAGTAGCCCGGGTCCGCGGGGAGGTCGGTGGCCAGGCAGTCGACGTACCGGTTGTACATGCAGAACGCGGCGGCGATCAGCACGGTGTCGTGGATCTCGGTGTCACCGGCGCCGGCCGCGCGGGCGGCCGCCACCGCCTCCGGCGAGACCGGCGCGGCCTGCGCCTGCACCTGCGCCGCGATCCGCAGCAGGGCCCGCATCCGCTCCGGGAGCGGCGCGGACGAGAGGTCGGCCAGGGCCGCCTTCACCAGGTCCTCGCCGCCGTCCAACTGCGCCGCGGCGAAGGCGCTGTGGGCCCCCTCGCAGAAGCGGGTGCCGTTGAGGTGGGAGACGTACGCGGCGACCAGCTCGCGCTCGCCCCGGCTCATCGGGGCCGGGGCCCGCAGCAGCGCGTCGGCCAGCATGCCCAGTGGGGCGGCGGTGTCCGGACGCAGCGTCAGCAGTCCGCTGATCCCCGGCAGTCCGTTGTCGATGGCGATGTGCGGCACGGTGCGCTCCTTCGGCTGGGCAGGACGGACGGCGCTCCATCCTCACGAGTGCCGGGCCGGGCCGCCAACTCCGAGATTGCCCTGACCGGACGGGAGCGACCGGCCGGCTCTGCACGCCCTGCCGGCCCCGCCGGTCCGGGCGCTCAGGCGAACGGCCCCCGGGGGAACCAGGGGTCGTGGACCTCCCGGGGCCCGTCGGAGGTCAGCAGGGTCAGGCTGTGGGCGCCGGAGGCGTACTCGGCCAGCTGGACCGCGCCGTGCCGGGTCTCCAGCTCGGCCTGCACGGGCACCGGCAGCTTGGTCAGCGCCCGCCGCAGCTGCAGGGCGTCGCGCCGGCTGATCGGCTGCGGGGAGCGCAGCACCAGCCGCAGCGGGCTGAGCGGCCCCGCCACCGGCACCCCGCTGCCCAGCTCGTAGCCGACCGCGCCGATCGGCCCCCAGGGGAGCCGGTGGTCCGCCACCAGCCGGCCGACCTCCGGCAGCAGGGCCAGCGCCGGGATGCCGGCCAGCCGCTCGGGGGCCAGCCGCTCGCGCCGTCCGGCGAGCTGCTCGGGCCGCAGTGTCCTGGCCACCGCCGCCCAGGGGGCCAGTGCGTCCATCCGCTGTCCGGGGCGCGGGCCGCGCACGGTCACCGGGAACCACAGCTCGGGCGCCGCCTCCGGGTCCCGGGTGCAGCGCTGGGGGTGCGGCAGGTCGGCCGGGTTGCCGACCACGGCGGGCGCCCGGCCGACCGTGACCCAGGGGTGCGCCCGCAGCACCGCCCGCGCCCAGTCCGGCAGCTCGCCGCCGGCGAGGGGCCGCAGCGAGCTGGGGCACTGCATCAGCAGCAGGTCGTGGGTGCCGGGCAGCCGGCCGTCCAGGGCGGCCAGCGGACCGACCCGCCGGCGCGGTCCGTCGTGCGGGTCCTCGGCGGTGCGCCGGGCGTGGCTTCCGGGGTGTACGACGGTCACAGCGGGCTCCAGAGGGTGGCGTCGATTTTCGCCGACGGCCCCAATCTGCGCCCGGCCGGCGGCCCCCGGCTACGGCCCTTGGGCGCGTCCACCAGGGACCAAAGGCTCAAGGTGCGCCCGTGGGCACCCGGTGTGAGAGTGGGGGCAGCCCGGTCATCAGACTTTCCGTCCATTCCCTTTGGAGGAGTCATGGGCATCTTCGAGAGGTTGTTCCACCGGTCGCAGCACGAGTCCGCCGGGCAGGAGGCCGCCCAGCGCGCCGCCCTCGCCCACGACGAGGCCGCCGACGCGTACACCAACGACGTCGAGCGCACCCGGGACCAGCAGGAGAAGCTCGCCCAGGAGAAGCTCGCCCAGGAGGAGGCCGACCGGCGCGCCGCCGAGAACATGACCGCCGAGGGCGACCCCTGGGACTGAGCCCCGGACTCAGCCCGTACGGGGCGGCAGCGGCGGGCGCCGCAGGTCCGGCCGGGGCGTGGACTCCGGCGGGGGCGCCGCGGCGGGCACGTCCTCCAGCAGCTCCAGGGCCAGCTGGACGGCGGTGACCAGTTCCGGGTGGCGCCCCCGCGCCCAGTCGCGCGGGGTGCGCAGCACGTGCACGTCCGGCTCGACGCCCTGGTTCTCCACCGACCAGCCGAGGCCGCCGCCGAACCAGGAGGCGTTCTTCGGCACCGAGATCTGGGTGCCGTCGCCGAGGGTGTGCCGCCCGCTCATCCCGACCACCCCGCCCCAGGTGCGGGTGCCGATCACCGGGCCGAGCCCGAGCAGCTTGATCGCCGCGATGATCACGTCGCCGTCCGAGCTGGTGGCCTCGTCGGCCAGCGCCACCAGCGGTCCGCGCGGCGCGTGCCGGGGCCAGCGCACCGGGTGGCGGCCCCGGCTGAAGTCCCAGGCCAGGACGTGCCGGGAGAGCTTCTCCAGCACCAGTTCGGAGACGTTGCCGCCGGCGTTGCCGCGCACGTCCAGGACCAGTGCGGGCTTGTCCAGCTCGCGCCGCAGGTCCCGGTTGAACTGCGCCCAGCCGGAGCCGCCGAGGTCCGGGATGTGCAGGTAGCCGCACCGCCCGTCGCTGTACTCCCGGACCAGGGAGCGCCGTCTGGCCACCCAGCTCTGGTAGCGGACGGGCCGCTCGTCAGTCAGCGGGGTGACCACGATCCGCCGCACCGGGCCGTCCGGGCCGCTGCGCAGGGCCAGTTCCAGGGTGCTGCCGCCGGTGCCGGCCAGCAGCGGCAGCGGTCCGCGCACCGGGTCCACCGGGCGGCCGCCGACCTCCAGGACCTCGTCGCCGTCCCGGACGCCCTGGGCGGCCAGCGGGGCGCGGGCGCGCGGGTCGGAGGTCTCGCCGGGCAGCACCCGGTGGACCAGCCAGCGGCCGTCGGGGGACTGGCGGGTGTTGGCGCCGAGCAGGCCGAGCGGCTGCTGGGCGAGGACGGGGCCCTCGGCGCGCCGGGACGGGGTGACGTAGGCGTGCGAGGTGCCGAGTTCGCCGAGGAGTTCGCGCAGCAGGTCGGCGAAGTCGTCGGGGGTGCAGACCCGGTCCAGCAGCGGCTCGTACTGGGCGACCAGCGCGGGCCAGTCCAGGCTGGACATCCGTTCGTCCCAGAACTGGTCCCGGACGATCCGGGCCGCCTCGTGGTACGCCTGGCGCCACTCGGCGGCCGGGTGCACGGTGTGGGTGATCCGGCGCAGGTCGACGGTGGTGCCGGCGGCGGGGGCGGCGACCGGGATCACCCGCAGCGCCCCGGCCGAGTAGACCGCGATCGAACCGCCGTCCCCGGAGACGGCGTAGCCGTCCAGCTTGTCGACCAGGGTGCTGCGGGTGCCCCGGGCGAGGTCGAAGTGCTCCAGCGAGGGGCGCCCCGAGGTGTCCTCCGGGCTGGCGAAGGTCTGTCCGAGGGTGCCGGAGATCGGCCAGCGCAGCCAGACCAGGCCGCCGCGCACCGCGTCGGTGGCCGAGTACTTGGAGGTGATCACCGGGAACTGGAGCAGCCGCTCGCCGATGCCCTCCGGGTCGACCCGGACGGTGCCGTCGCCGCCGCCGTCGCCGTGCGGGGCGCCGTCCTCGGCCGGGGCGGCGAACGGTGAGGGGGTGTCGGCGGCGAGCGACACGAGGTACGGGCGGCAGCCGACCGGGAAGGAGAGGTCGCCGGTGTGCACGTCGTGGACCGGGTCGAAGCCGCGCCAGGACAGGAAGGCCAGGTAGCGGCCGTCCCGGGTGAACACCGGCTGCTCGTCCTCGAACCGGCCGTCGGTGACGTCGGTGGTCCCCGCGGGCGTGTCGGCGCGGGTGAGCCGGATGCGGCGCAGCGAGCGCCCGGCGACCGGCTCGGACCAGGCGATCCAGTGCGAGTCGGGGGAGAAGCGGGCGCTGGAGACCGGTCCGTAGCCGGAGGCGGCCACCTCGCGGACCTCGCCGTCGGCGGCGGAGAGCAGCAGCAGCCGCCCGTCCGAGGTGGCGACGGCGAGCCGGCTGCCGTCGGGGGAGGCGGTGAGCTCCAGGACGCGGCCGATCCGTCCGGCGGCGAGCAGCCGGTGGCGGTGCCGGTCCGAGCCCTGGTGGCCCGGCGGCCCGGCGTGGCCGGGCAGCGGCACCACCTCGATCGCGTCGGCTCCCTCGGCGTCGGTGATCCAGGCCGCCTCGCCGGTGTGCCCGAGCACCACCGGCAGCCGGGTGCGCACCCCGGGGGTGTCGGCGAGGGCGCGGGCCGGACCGTCCTTGTGGGTGAGCCAGTACTGGCTGCCGCGCACGGTGATCACCCCGGCCCGGCCGGTCTGGTCGCAGGCGAGGTCCTTGACCTGGCCGGCGGTGTTGACCTGGTACGGGCGGCGGCCGGCCCGGGCGCCGCCGAGCGGGACGTGCAGCCGGTGCGGGGCGGGGGCGTCCAGGCCGTCCAGCAGCCAGAGGTCGCCGGCGTGCTGGTAGACGATCCGGGTGCCGTCGGTGGCGGCCTCGCGGGCGTAGTAGGAGGCGTGGTCGGTGTGCCGGCGCAGGTCGGTCCCATCCGGGCGGCAGGAGTAGACGTTGCCGATGCCCTCGTGGTCGGAGAGGAAGGCGATCCGGCTGCCGAGCGCTCCGGTGACCGGCATCGGTGCGGCGAGGTGCCCGGTGTGCTCGGGCAGGATCCGCTCGCCGTCCACCCAGAGCCGGCCGGTGGCGCCGCCGCGGTAGCGCTTCCAGGCGGCGGGCTCGTGCGGGGCGGCGCCGGTGAGCAGCACGGTCCGCTCGCGGCTCATCTGGGCGTCGCCGACCGGCCCCCAGGGCATCCGGCGCCCGGGGGAGCCGTCCGGCGGCAGGGCGTGCGCCCAGGTGTAGTGGCCGAAGGGCTCGTGGTAGGAGGTGACGGCCAGCACCTCGCCGTCCGGCAGCCAGCCGCGCACCCGGGTGTCGTGGCTGCCCCAGAAGCTGAGCCGGCTCGCCTGGCCGCCCTCGACCGGGGCGGTCCACACCTCGGGGGTCAGGCCGAACCAGCTGGTCCAGGCGAGGGTGGTGCCGTCGGGGGAGAAGCGGGGGTGGCTGACCCGGGTGCGGTCGCAGCCGACCCGCCAGGCCCGGCCGGTGCCGGCGCCGTCGGCGTCCAGCGGGGCGATCCAGACGTCGTCCTCGGCGGTGAAGGTGAGCAGGCCGCCGTGGAGGTGGGGGTAGCGGAGGTAGCCGGGCGGGGTCACCCCTCCATCCTTCGACGGGGTGTCACCCCCGGCAACCGGAGAAGTCGGGAACCGGTCTGGACCATTGACACCGCCCTGTCGAATCCACTTCAGTGGTCTAGTCCAACTTGGGTGCCAGGCCGGGCCGTTCCCCCCACTGGCGCGTGCTCCGGCGTGCCCTCGGACGTCCCCCACGACCGCGCCATCGCAGGAGCACCCGCATGCGCAGAACACCCATGCCCAAGACCCCGGTCAGGGGCCGCCGCGCGGCCCTCGCCGCCGGTACCGCCTCCGCCGTCGCCGCGGCCGCCCTGGTCGGCGTCACGCTGGGCCTGGCGCCCGCCGCCTCGGCCGGCGAGTTCCTGGTCAACGGCGGCTTCGAGTCCGGCTCGCTCGGCCCCTGGAGCTGCACCGGCAACTCCGGCAGCGTCGTCACCGCCCCCGTGCACGGGGGAGGTCGCGCGCTCGCCGCGGCCGCCACGGCCGGCGACACCGCCCAGTGCGCCCAGACCGTCACCGTCGCCCCGAACACCACCTACACGCTCAGCGCCTTCGTCAACGGCTCGTACGTCTACCTGGGCGTGGACGGCGGCGGCCCGAGCACCTGGACGCCGGGCACCGGCGGCTCGTACCAGAAGCTCAGCGTCAGCTTCACCACCGGCGCCAACCAGACCAGCGCCACCGTGTACACCCACGGCTGGTACGGGCAGGGCACCTACTACGCGGACGACATCTCGCTGGACGGCCCGGGCGCGCCCAGCCCGACGCCCACGCCGACCGCCACCGCCTCCCCGACCGCCACCGCCTCGCCGACCGCGACGCCCACCGGCACCCCCTCGCCGACCGGGACTCCGACGGGCACCCCGACCGGCACGCCCACCAGCCCGCCCGCCGGCAGCCACGCCCTGGTCGGCTACCTGCACGCGAGCTTCGCCAACGGCGCCGGCTACACCCGGATGGCCGACGTCCCGAACTCCTGGGACTTCATCGACCTGTCCTTCGGCGAGCCCACCTCCGTCACCTCCGGCGACATCCGCTTCAACCGCTGCCCGGCCACCGAGTGCCCGACCGTCGAGTCGGACGACGAGTTCAAGGCCGCCATCGCCGCCAAGCGGGCCCAGGGCAAGAAGGTGCTGATCTCCATCGGCGGCCAGAACGGCCAGGTCCAGCTGACCACCGCCGCCGCCCGGGACGCCTTCGTCAGCTCGGTCTCGGCGATCATCGACAAGTGGGGCCTGGACGGCCTGGACATCGACTTCGAGGGGCACTCGCTCTCCCTCAACACCGGTGACACCGACTTCAGGAACCCGACCACCCCGGTCATCGTCAACCTGATCTCCGCGCTGAAGACCCTCAAGGCCAAGTACGGCCCGGGCTTCGTGCTGACCATGGCGCCGGAGACCTTCTTCGTCCAACTCGGCTACCAGTACTACGGATCCGGACCCTGGGGCGGCCAGGACCCGCGCGCCGGGGCGTACCTGCCGGTCATCCACGCGCTGCGCGACGACCTCACCCTGCTGCACGTCCAGGACTACAACTCCGGCTCCATCATGGGCCTGGACAACCAGTACCACTCGATGGGCGGCGCCGACTTCCACGTCGCGATGACCGACATGCTGCTCAAGGGCTTCCCGGTGGCCGGCAACGCGAACAACGTGTTCCCGCCGCTGCCCGCCTCCAAGGTGGCCATCGGCATGCCGGCCACCACCAACGCGGGCAACGGCTACGTCGCCCCGGCCGAGGTGAACAAGGCGCTCGACTGCCTCACCAGGCTGGCCAACTGCGGTACGTACGTGCCACGTTCGGGTGCCCAGCCGAACCTGCGCGGACTGATGACCTGGTCGATCAACTGGGACCGGTTCGGCGGCCAGGAGTTCTCCAGGAACTTCAACGGCTACTTCGGCCGCTGAGCCGTTGAGCCGTTGGGTCGCTGAGCCGTTGAGCCGTTGAGCCGTTGAGCCGTTGAGCCGTTGAGTCGCTGAGTCGCTGAGTCGTTGGGTCACTGAGCCGTTGAGCGGCCGATCCGACGGGCCGCCGGCCCGACCGCCCGCGGGGCCGTGCTTGAACCTGACACCGGTGTGAGGTCCAAGCATGGTCCCCATGGCGACCACACAGCTCACAACCCCGGTACCCCACAAGCCCTTTCCACTCCCCGCCCTGCTCGCACTGGCCACCGCGGTCTTCGTCACCGGCCTCACCGAGAACCTGCCGGCCGGCGTGCTGCCCGGGATGAGCGCGGCGCTCGGAGTCAGCGAGTCCGCGGCCGGGCAGACCGTCACCGTCTACGCGATCGGCTCCGCCGCCACCGCGATCCCGCTCAGCGCGGCCACCGCCGGCTGGGGCCGCAAGCGGCTGCTGCTCACCGCGATGGCGGGCTTCGCGGTGGCCAACACCGTCACCGCGGTCTCCACCAGCTACCCGCTCACGCTGGCCGCCCGCTTCCTCGCGGGCGTCGCGGCCGGCCTGGCCTGGGCCCTGCTGGCGGGGTACGCGCGCCGGCTGGTACCGGTCGAACAGCAGGGCCGGGCCATGGCGGTCGCGATGGCGGGCGTGCCGGTGGCGCTGTCGCTGGGAGTGCCGGTCGGCACTTTCCTCGGGCAGGCGCTCGCCTGGTGGGTGCCCTTCCTGGCCATGACGGCACTGGCGGTCGGCGTGATCGGCTGGATCGCGGCGCTGCTGCCGGAGCAGCCCGGGCAGCCGGCCGGCGGGCGGGCGCCGGTCCGGCAGGCGCTCACCGTGCCCGGCGTACGGCCGGTGCTCACCGTGACGGTGCTCTACGTGCTCGCCCACACCATCCTGTACACCTACGTCGCGCCCTTCCTGGACCGGGCCGGCCTCGGCGGCGCCACCGGCACCGTGCTGCTGGTCTTCGGGCTGGGCTCGCTGGCGAGCGTCTGGCTGACCGGCGCCCACATCCACCGCCGGCTGCGGCGGCTGACGATCCTCGGCACGCTGCTGGTCGCGCTGGCGGCGGCCGGCCTCGCCGGGTGGTCCGCCGACGCGCCGCCGGTGTACGTCGCCGCACTGTGCTGGGGCCTGGGCTGGGGCGGCGCCCCGACCCTGCTGCAGACCGCGCTGGCCGACGCGGGCGGGGAGCGGGCGGACGCCGCCCAGGCCGTCCTGGTGACCCTGTGGAACGCCGCGATGGCGGGCGGCGGCGTGGTCGGCGGGCTGGTCCTGAGCGGCCTGGGCACCGGCGCCCTGCCCTGGACGGTGCTCGCGCTGATGCTCCCCGTCCTCGCCGTGGTCACCGCCGCCCGCCGCCACGCCTTCCCGCCCCGGCGTTAGCGCTCCATCAGCCGGTGCACCGCCTCGACCACCTCGGGGGAGGCCTTCGCCATGGAACCCGACGCGTACGGCGGCTGGGGGTCGTACTCGATCAGCAGCTGGATCGCCTGCGCGGTGGTGTCCCCGCTGATCAGGCCGGCCAGCGTCAGCGCGAGGTCGATCCCGGCCGAGACGCCGGCGGCGATGGCGTACTTGCCGTCGATGACGACCCGCTCGGTCCCGGTCGGCTCCGCCCCGTACGCGGGCAGCCGGTCCAGGACGCCCCAGTGAGAGGTGGCCCGACGGCCCTTGAGCAGCCCGGCGGCGCCCAGCAGCAGCGAGCCCGAGCAGACCGAGGTGGTCCAGGTGGTGGTCGCGTCCACCCGGCGCAGCCAGTCGAGCAGTTCCTCGTTCGCGAGCTGCGCCTGCGTGCCGGGCCCGCCGGGCACCAGCAGCAGGTCGGCCGAGTCCACCTCGTCCAGGGTGGCCTCCGCGGTGATCGACAGGCTGCCGACGTCGTTGCGCACCGGCCCCCGTTCGGCGGCGGTGAACACCACCTCGGCGCCGGGGATCCGGGACAGCACCTCGTACGGGCCGACCGCGTCCAGGGTGGTGAAGTCGGGGTAGAGCAGGATGGCGATGCGCATCAGTGACCTCCGGTCGGTTCGGGTCGGAAGCGGCGTCGGTACTCGGCGGGCGGGGCGGCCAGGGCCCGGACGAAGGCGCGCCGCATCGCCTCCGGGGTGCCGTAGCCGCAGGAGCGCGCGATCTCCTCGACGCCGTCGTCGGTGTCCTCCAGCAGCCGCCGGGCGGCCTCCAGCCGGACCCCGTCCACGTACCGGCCCGGGGTCACCCCCACCTCGGCGGCGAAGGCCCGGGCGAAGTGCCGCGGCGACAGCGCCGAGCGGCAGGCCAGGGCCTCCACCGAGAGGTCGCCCTCCGGGTGCTCGGCGATCCACCGCTGCACCTCGCGCAGCGGCTGCCTGGCCGCCACCTGGGCGGCCAGCTGGGTGCTGAACTGGGCCTGGTTGCCCGGTCGGCGCAGGAAGACCACCAGGTGGCGGGCGACCAGCAGGGCCGTCTCCCGTCCCAGGTCCTCCTCGACCAGGGCCAGCGCCAGGTCGATCCCGGCGGTGACCCCGGCCGAGGTGGCGACGTTCCCGTCCCGGACGTGGATCGGGTCCGGGTCCACCTCGACGTCAGGGAACCGCCGGGCCAGCTCCTCGCCGTAGGCCCAGTGGGTGGTCGCCCGGCGCCCGGCCAGCAGCCCGGCCTCGGCGAGCAGGAAGGCGCCGGTGCACACCGACACCACCCGCTCGGCCCGGCCGGCCAGCTCCCGGATCCGGGCCACCAGTGCCGGGTCGGCGAGCTTGGTGCCCTCCCCGCCGGGAACCAGCAGGGTGTGCACCGGCCCGTCCTCGGCCAGGTCCGCGTCCGGCAGCAGCCGCAGTCCGCTGTGGCTGCGCACCGGACCGCCGCCGGGGGAGGCCGTGGTCACCCGGTACGCGTCCGGTTGCCCGGAGGCCTTGCCCGCACCCGCGAACACCTCCAGCGGGCCGGTCACGTCGAGGCTCTGCACGCCCTCGAAGAGGACGATGACCACGTTGCGCGCTCTCATGCGACCAGCCTCCCAACGGGTGACGGTGGCAGCAATGACCTGTTTCCCACCTTTCCTGCCATCCGCCGCGCGGGCGGACGCGGAAACGGCGGGCGGCCTCGGGAAGAAGCAGGCGGACGCGGAAACGCCGGAAGGCCCCTCGCTCTCGCGAAGGGCCTTCCGGCTGTCTGTGCGCCGCCAGGGACTCGAACCCCGGACCCGCTGATTAAGAGTCAGCTGCTCTAACCAACTGAGCTAGCGGCGCCTGCTGACGTGGAGAACATTACCTGGTCAGCAGCCGAAACTCACAATCGGGCCGGAGCGGGGCCCGGCCCGCTCACATGGTCAGCACCACCTTGCCCCGGACGTGCCCGGCGCCGACCAGCCGGTGGGCCTGGGCGACCCGCTCGATCGGGAACGACTCCTCGACCTCCAGCCGCAGCGCGCCGGCCTCCCACAGCTTCACCAGCTCGGCCAGCCGCCCGGCCGTCCGCTCGCCCCGCAGCCCCCGGACGCCCAGCCGCTCGGCGCCCGGGTAGTCGACCACGGTGCCGATCCGGCTCCGGTCGGCGACCAGTTCCACGGAGGCCTCCAGGGCGCCCCGCCCGGCGGCGTCGAACGCCGCGGTCACCCCCTGCGGCGCCACCGCCCGGACCCGCTCGACCAGCCCCTCGCCGTACGCGACCGGCACCGCGCCCAGCTCCCGCAGGTACGCGTGGTTGCGCTCGCTCGCGGTGCCGACCACCGTGGCGCCCCAGGCCCGGGCCAGCTGGACGGCGACCGTGCCGACCCCGCCCGCGGCGCCGTGCACCAGCACGGTGTCGCCCGGGCCGACGCCCAGCCCGGTGAGCGCCACGTGCGCGGTCTGGCCGGAGGCGGAGAGCGAGCCGGCCTGCTCCCAGGGCATCCCGGCGGGCTTGGCCACCAGCCGGCCGGCGTCGACCGTGACCCGGTCGGCCTGGCAGCCCAGCACCCGGAAGCCCAGCACCTCGTCCCCGATCCGCCAGTCGCCGGCGTCCTGGCCGAGGGCGTCCACCACTCCGGCGAACTCGTTGCCGAGGACGAACGGCGGCTCGACCGCCGTCCCCGGCGGGCGGAACCCCTCGCGGATCGCGAGGTCCACCGGCTGCACCCCGGCCGCGTACACCCGCACCCGCACCTCGCCCGGCCCGGGTTCCGGGTCGGGCACCTCGGCGACCCGCAGAACCTCCGGACCGCCGCTCCGCGTCACGGTGACCGCCTTCATCCTGTGCCCACCCCTCTTCGATCGTTCCGATGCCGACGATCCTCCGACCTGAAGTGCACTTGAGGTCAAACCCTTGTTCAGCGTGTCGACAGCAATGGGCGCATTGTCAGATTTATCCTGGACGGCGCTCAGCCGTCCGTCGTCGAGAGGAACCTCCCTGTGGGCCAGCTGCCCCTGTTCTTCCTGGTGCTGCTCGCCTCCGTGGTGACCATGCCGCTCGGACGGAAGACCGGAGTGCCACAACCGGTACTGATGACCCTCCTCGGCATCGTCATGGCGCTCGTCCCGCAGATCCCGGACGTCACCATCGAGCCCGAGCTGATCCTGCCGCTGGTCCTGCCGCCGCTGATCTTCGCGGTGGCCCGGCGCTCCTCGGTGCGTTACTTCAAGGCCAACGCCCGCTCGATCCTGCTGCTGGCGGTCGCCCTGGTGGTGGTCACCACGGTCGCCGTGGCCGGCACCGTGCACTGGCTGCTGCCCACCCTGCCGCTGGCCGCCGCGATCGCGGTCGGCGCGCTGGTCTCCCCGCCCGACCCGGTCGCCGCCGTCGCGGTGGCCGGCAGCGTCGGGCTGCCCCGCCGCCTGGTGGCGATCCTGGAGAGCGAGGGGCTGTTCAACGACGTCACCGCGATCGTCATCTACTCGCTGTCCATCGAGGCCATGGTCAGCGGCGACTTCTCGGCCGGCGACGCGGTGCTGCGCTTCGTGCTGTCCGCGGTGCTGGCCGTGGTGGTCGGCGTCGCGCTCGGCTGGGTCAACACCAAGCTCGCCGAACGGCTGGACGACCCGACCCAGCAGGTCGCGCTCAACCTGCTGGTGCCCTTCGCCGCGTACGCCCTGGCCGAGGAGATCCACGGCTCCGGCGTGCTCGCGGTCGTGGTCTGCGCGCTCTACCTCGCCGAGCGGGCCTCCGACGCGGACGCCGTCTCCTACCGGCTGGTCGGCAACGCCTTCTGGGAGGTGGTCGAGATCCTGATCACCGGCGTCGCCTTCGGCCTGATCGGCCTGGAGCTGGCCACCGTGCTCAAGGAGGCCGGCCGCGGCTGGACCGGTTTCATCGGCGACGCGGCCGTGGTCATCGCCGTGGTCGTCCTGGTCCGACTGCTCTGGCTGCTGCCGGCCGGCTGGCTGTCGAAGAAGCTGCGCTCCGGCGACGACGAGGACACGCCGTTCAGCTGGAAGGAGAGCGTGATCCTCTGGTGGTCCGGCATGCGCGGCGTGGCCACCGTCGCCCTGGCGCTCGCCATCCCGCTCACCCTGCACTCCGGCGAGGACTTCCCCGAGCGCGGCCGACTGGTCTTCATCGCCTTCAGCGTGGTGCTCTTCACCCTGCTGGTGCAGGGCCTGACCCTGCCCTGGCTGGCCAAGCGGTTCGAGCTGGACATCGACCAGGACAAGCACGAGCAGGCCGTGCGCCAGCTCTGGTGGCGGGCCGCCAAGGCCGGGCTCAGGCGGCTCGGCGAGATGGAGGAGCAGGACCGGCTGCCCGCCGAGGTCGCCGACCGCCTGCGGGACCGTCAGCACGACCGGCTGGCCCGGCTCTGCCCGGAGAACTACGCCGAGGAGGAGGCCGCCGAGGCCAGGCTGCGGATGGCCCAGTGGCGGGCCGCCCGGGACGTCGAGCAGGAGATGATCGCCGCCTCCCGCCGCGAGATGCTCGCCGCCCGCAGCGAGCCCGGCGCCGACCCTGAGCTGGTCGACGAGGTGCTGCGCGGACTCGACCTGCGCTCCGAACGGAAGTGACGGGGCGTCCACTCGCCCCGCGGCGCACCGTCCGCGTCCCGCGGGCGCACCGTCCACGCCCCGCGGCGTACCGTCCACGCCCCGCAGCGCACCGTCCGCGCCCGCGGGGCGGAATGTGCGCGACCGGCCCCGGGGTTGCATAGGCTGAACCCGGGCAGGCCGTCAACGGAGTCGGCGCACCACCAGTACCCGCACGACCTCGGCGAACCCTCACGCCTGGCCCTGCCGGTTTCTGCACCCAGATGAATCGAGGACCCACCGATGTCGGAGACCCGCGCCGACGCCCGCACCCCGCTGGACCGCACCCCGCAGTGGGCCGCCCTGGCCAAGCACCGGGCCGAACTGGGCGACACCCACCTGCGTCAGCTGTTCGCCGCCGACCCCGAGCGCGGCCGCCGCTACACCCTCCAGGTCGGCGACCTGCACGTGGACTACGCCAAGCAGCTGGTCACCGACGAGACGCTGGAGCTGCTGCGCGAGCTTGCCGCCGCCACCGGCGTCGCCGAGCTGCGGGACGCCATGTTCCGCGGCGAGAAGATCAACAACACCGAGCACCGCGCGGTCCTGCACACCGCGCTGCGCGCCCCGCGCGGCGCCGTGATCGAGGTCGACGGCGAGAACGTGGTGCCCGCGGTGCACGCGGTCCTCGACAAGATGGCCGCCTTCGCCGACCGGGTCCGCAGCGGCGAGTGGAAGGGCCACACCGGCAAGCCGATCCGCACCGTCGTCAACATCGGCATCGGCGGCTCCGACCTCGGCCCCGCGATGGCCTACGAGGTGCTCCGCTCGTACGCCAAGCGCGACCTCGACGTCCGCTTCGTCTCCAACGTGGACGGCGCCGACCTGCACGAGGCGGTCCGTGACCTCGACCCGGCCGAGACGCTGTTCATCGTCGCCTCGAAGACCTTCACCACCATCGAGACCATCACCAACGCGGTCTCCGCCCGCGACTGGCTGCTCACCGGCCTGCGCGCCGACACCGACGCGGTGGCCAAGCACTTCGTCGCGCTGTCCACCAACGCCCAGGGCGTGCAGGACTTCGGCATCGACACCGCCAACATGTTCGAGTTCTGGGACTGGGTGGGCGGCCGCTACTCCTACGACTCGGCCATCGGCCTCTCGCTGATGATCGCCATCGGCCCGGACGCCTTCCGCGAGATGCTGGACGGCTTCCACCTGGTCGACGAGCACTTCCGCACCGCCCCGCCGGAGCAGAACGTCCCGCTGCTGCTCGGCCTGCTCGGCGTCTGGTACGGCGCGTTCTTCGACGCCCAGGCGCACGCGGTGCTGCCCTACTCGCACTACCTGTCCAAGTTCACCGCCTACCTGCAGCAGCTGGACATGGAGTCCAACGGCAAGTCGGTGACCCGCGACGGCACCCCGGTGGACTGGCAGACCGGCCCGGTGGTCTGGGGCACCCCCGGCACCAACGGCCAGCACGCCTACTACCAGCTGCTGCACCAGGGCACCAAGGTCATCCCGGCCGACTTCATCGGCTTCGCCAAGCCGGTCGCCGACCTGCTCCCCGGCCTGGTCGCCCAGCACGACCTGCTGCTGGCCAACTTCTTCGCCCAGACCCAGGCGCTGGCCTTCGGCAAGACCCCGGAGGAGGTCGTCGCCGAGGGCGTGCCCGCCGAGCTCGTCCCGCACAAGACCTTCAAGGGCAACCACCCGACCACCACCATCCTGGCCGGCGAGCTGACCCCGTCGGTGCTCGGCCAGCTGGTCGCGCTCTACGAGCACAAGGTGTTCGTCCAGGGCGCGGTCTGGAACATCGACTCCTTCGACCAGTGGGGCGTCGAGCTGGGCAAGGTGCTCGCCAAGCGGATCGAGCCGGTGCTGCTCACCGGCGAGGGTGCCGACCAGCTGGACAGCTCCACCGCCGAGCTGGTCGCCCGCTACCGGGCGCTGCGCGGCCGCTGAGCCCGGGTCGGGCCGTCCGCTCCGGCGGGCGGCCCGGTCGGGTCTCTCGGTCGGGTCTCTCGGTCGGGGCCCCGACCGGGGTCTCTCGGTCCGGGCTTCTCGACCCGGGGAGGCGCCGGAAACACCGGAAATGCCGGAAGGCCCTTCGCTCTCGCGAAGGGCCTTCCGGCTGTCTGTGCGCCGCCAGGGACTCGAACCCCGGACCCGCTGATTAAGAGTCAGCTGCTCTAACCAACTGAGCTAGCGGCGCCTGCTGACAGAGAAGACTCTAGCAGCGCCGTGCGGCCGAGCCAAAATCGAATACCGGTCGCCCCGCGTTCACCCCCCGGTCACGACGGCCGACCCTGCGGGAACCGCCGCGCCCGGCTCGCGCGCCGCCCGGACGCAGGCCCAGAGCACCACCGCGGCGCCGGGCAGCCGGGGATCGCGCCGCTCCGGTGCGACGATCCACCGGCCTGCGCCCTGCCCGGGGGAGTCCGGGCTGTTCACCATCCGCTGCAGCGGCGGCACGGTCACCGCGTCGCCCCTGCCGTGGCACAGCAGCGGCGGCACGTCCCGGGCCCACTCCTCCCAGGCCAGCAGCCGGCGCAGCCGGGGCGCCGCGCCCGGCTGGACGAACAGCAGCAGCCGCCCCCGGTGGACGGCCACCGGCCCGCAGCCCGGCCCGGAGGCCCACAGCTCGTCCAGCACCCGGCGGCCGAACAGCGCCGGCATGCTGATCACGTCGAAGGCGCGCCCGCAGGGCAGCACCGAGGGCGCCCAGGGGCGGCTCTCCCACAGGGCGCGCATGCTGCGCGGGTACTCGCTGGCGGAGGCCAGCCAGGCCTCCCCGGCCGCGCCGACGCACTCCATCGACGGGTGCATCACCGACGGGTACACCGCCGACTGCTGCGTCACCGAGTGCCGTGTCACCGACTGCTGCGTCACCGACTGCTGTGTCCAGATCTCCACGGAGAGCAGCCTGCGGGGCGCACGCCCCCGGCGGGGCGGAAAGCACGGTTCGCCGGACAGCGCGGCGGGGGACGGCGTACCCTTCCCCGCCGTGCATATGCCAGAGGCCTGTGCCCGAGCGGCGTCCGTCCGTCCCGCCGTCGGGCGCGGGGCTCAGTCCTCGTGCCGGCGCGGCTGAAGCAGGGTGCGGCCGTACTCGATCATCTTGGCGGCGTAGTCCGGGGTCCAGTCCGCCCGCTGGGCGACCTCGACGTCGGAGAGCGCGTCGAAACGGCGCGGGTCGGCGAGCTGCGCGGCGGCGACCGCCTGGAAGTCCGTGGCCCGCTCGGCGGCCGCCCGGAAGGCCAGGGCCAGTTCCGTGGAACGGCGCAGCAGCTCCGCCGGGTCCTCGATCGACTCCAGATCGAAGAATCGTTCCGGCTCGGGTTCGGCGGACTGCGGCTCGAACAGCAGCTGCACCGGACGCAGGCGCCTGGTGGGCTCGGTCGACTCTGGGGAGTCGGGCATGGACGGACACCTCCGGGTCTCGGGTGGGGGTGGTGGGAATCTGCTCCGGGCCGCGCCGCCCGGTCGTGGCCGCCGTCCATTGTCTCGCGGCGACGGCCGGTAGCGGAACGGTGCGCACGGGAGCGCTATTCCTTGGCACGCGCCGGGCGCGTGCCCTGGGCGCCGCGCATCCGAGCAGCGGGCGAACCGGTTGTCCCGGTGTCACCGCCATCCGCACCACCGGGAGCCCCCATGCGCAGCCGAGCGATCCTCTCCACCGTCGTCCTCCTGGCCGCTCCCGCCCTCGGCCTGGCCGCCGCGGCGCCCGCCGTCGCCGCCGAGACGGCGGTGGTGGTGCAGGGCCCGACGAGCGCCCCGGGCGCCCCGTCGCAGGCGACCTGCCCGAGCGGTACCCACCTGACCGGCGGCGGCTACGTGCTCCCGGCCGGGACCGACGACACCGTGACCCACAACGGTCCGTCCCAGGACGCGACCGGGTGGATCGCGCGGACCGACCACTCGGCCGTCAAGGCCTTCGCCATCTGCGAGACCGAGGACTGACCCCCCCACCGCGGGTGCACCCGGTCTACCCCAGGTGCACCCGGTGGCCGCTCAGGTGGTGCAGCACCTGGTGGTTGGCCTCCCAGCCGTCCGGGAAGGCCACCGGGACGCCCAGCTGCACCGGCTCCGTCGCGGGGTGCTCGTCCAACAGCTCGGCGATCCCGGCCCGGGCCACCACGATGCAGGCGTGCCGGTGCCGGGAGGCGAGCACGCAGAGCCGGCCGGTCTCCAGGTGGAAGGCGGTCGCGTCGGGGCGCCCGGAGAGCGGGTGCAGCACCACGGTCACGTCGTACTCGCGGCCCTGGAGGCGGTTGGCGGTGTCCACCGTGACGGCCGGCCCGTCCGCGCCGTCCACCGGTACACCCGCCTTGAGCAGCGCCGCGCGCACGGCCGCCGCCTGGTCCCGGTGGGCGGTGCCGACGGCGATCCGGTCCGCGGTGAGGGGGCCCTCGCCCTGCTCCGAGTGGGCGGTCAGCCCGCGCTCCAGCAGCCGGCGGACGGTGGCCGCGACGGCCGCCACGGCCTGCGGGTCGGTCCGTACGGTGTGCCGGGCGGGCAGCTCCAGCAGCGCCCAGCCGTGCTCGGCGGCCCGGTCGATCACCGCGTCCAGCGCCGAGCCGTCCGGGCGCACGGCGGCGGTCAGCCGGCGGTCGCCCGGGCCGGTGCCGGAGCGGAACGGCGTGTACGGGTAGAAGGCCCGCGAGATCAGCGGCGCGGCGCTGGCGGGCAGCCGCCAGGACACCGGCAGCCGGTGCGGCTCGATCTCCGGGTTGTGCGCCAGCATGGTGACCACCGCGCTGCCGGACGGGTCGTACGACAGCCCGGCCCACTGCTCGGTGCCGACCACGGTGAACGGGTCCAGTTGGCCCGGGTCGCCGACGAACAGCGCCCGCTCGAACAGCCGGGCCACCGCGAGCAGGGCGTCCGAGCGCATCTGGTACGCCTCGTCGACGATCGCGTGCCGCCACGGGGCCTCGGCGCGCACCCACTGCCACTTGGCCGCGGTGGAGATCACCACGTCGTGCTCGACCAGCTCGGCGACCTTGTCGGAGGGCGTGACGTTGGCGTGCTTCAGCACCTCCGGGCCGGGCCGCGAGTCCGCGGCGTGCAGCCGGCCGATCGTCAGCTCCGGCGCCTTCTCGGCCAGTCGGCCGACCAGGTCGTCCACCTGGCCGTTGGTCTGGGCGACGATCATCAGCCGCTCGCCGGCCCCGACCAGCTCGCGCGCGGCGCGCACCACGAGCGTCGACTTCCCCGCGCCGGGCGGGGAGTCCACCACCACGCCGCGCGGGGCACCGGCCGGCGGATGGACGGTGGCGGCCAGGATCCGCGCCACCGCGGCGTCGGCGGCCGCACCCGGGGCCTGCTCGGGGATCATCGGACTGCTCACTCCCACTCCTCGGAGACGGACGGGGCGGGTACGGGCGCGGCACCGGGCGGACCGCCGTGCGTCCACGGGGTGTCGTCCGGCTCGGGCAGCGGCGCGGACTGGCGTACCGTCAGCTCGAACAGGGTGAAGGTGACCGACTCGCCGGACTCGGGCAGGCTGCCCGGCTCGGGGTCCTTCCGGCGGCCCATGCCGGAGAGCACCCGCAGGGTGAGGGTGCCCTCGGCGGCGTCCACCGCGACGATCTCCGCCTTCTGCGGGGACGGGCCCGCGCCGGCCTCCGGCCGGGGGGACCCCCACACCCGGTGCACCTCCCGGCCCAGGTCCGCGTGCGGACGGTCGGCGGTGCGCAGGGTGACCAGCGGGCGCGGCTTGGGCGAGCGGCCGGTGGTGTCCCAGTCCGGCACTACCTCCGTCACCACGCCGCTGAACGCCTCGCCCGCCAGCCGGTGCTCGGCCATCGCCAGCGGGTCGTCCAGAGCCTCCTGGACGTCGAGCCTGGCCTGCTCGCGCTCGCGCTGGGCGAGCTTGCGGGCTGCGGTGACGGCGTCGTCCTGCCGGGGCTGCGGCGGCTCGCCGGCCGCCAGCCGGTCCCGGTGGCCGGTGTAGGACCAGCGGTCGCCCGTCCAGCGCTCCGCCAGGTGCCCGGCCGGCGGCAGGGCACGCAGCAGGTCCAGGCCCTGCCAGACGTCCCGCCAGGTGGGCAGCAGGATCGTCGCCAGCGCCTCCTCCAGCGCCGTCACCGCGCCCCGGACGGCCGACCGGGCGCGGGCGGCGGCGGCCTCGTCGCGCTGCTCTGCGCTGTGCTGCAGGGCGGCCACGGCGGAGTCGTAGCGGGCGATCGCCGGGGCCAGCACGAACTCGTCGAAGCGGGGGTCGGTGGCCGGGCCGGCCGGCGGGTGCAGCAGCTGCCCCCGGTCGTCCCGGGCGGACTCGGCCAACTCGGCCGCCTGCGCGCCAGTCAGCCCCGGCGGCGGGCGGTGCCAGGCGAGCAGGGCCGCCAGGTGCTGGTCCTCCAGGTGACTCTGGCCGGTCGCCCAGTGCCGGGCCAGCAGCCCCGTCATCGGTAGCAGCAGGGAGGAGCCCGGCACCTGGGCACGGTCGGTGAGGTGGGTCAGCCAGCGGCCGAGCAGCGGCACCCGGACCGGGGCCGGGTACGGGCCGGGCTCCGCGTCCTCGGCGGTGCGGCGGAAGCGGGTCGAGCGGCCGATCAGGGCGAGGTGGCGCACCCCCGCGCCGTTCGGCACGATCAGCTGCGGGGCGTCCGCGCACAGCTCGCGGAACACCTGGGTCTTCTCGCCGGTCTCCGGGTCCTTCTCGGAGCCCTCGATCTGCTCGACGTCCTCGGCGAAGGACTCCAGGTAGGGCAGCAGGTCCGCGGCCAGCTCGGCCAGGAAGTCGAAGCGAAGGGTGCGGTTGAGCGGCTGCGGCACCAGGTGCAGCCGGGGCGCGTCCCGGTCGGTGCCGAGCATCACCGCGAGCGGCGCGCCGGACTCGCCGGCGGCGGTCAGCGGGATCAGCACCATCGGGCGGTCGGACAGGTGCCGGTGCCGGACGGTGGCCAGCGGCTCGGCCCGGCCGCTGCGGACGGCTTCCAGCCGGGCGAGGGTGGTGAGCAAGCTCATGCGCCCGCCTCGCTTCGCTCGGCAGGGGCATTAGCCTGTGCGCGCCTCTTGGTGATTCGCTCGCTCATGCGCCCGCCTCCGCGGCTGCGGGCGCCGCCGTCCTCAGCGCCGCCGTTTCCAGCGCCTCGGCGCGCAGGGCGGCCGCGTAGGCGAGGCGCTCGGCGGCGTCGTCCGCGCCGTCCAGGTCCCCGCTCTTGGTGCCGGCGGCGGCCAGCGCGTCGGCGACCGTACGGATGCTGCCCAGCTCGCCGCGCACGCCCCGGCCGAGCTGCTCGACCCGGTCGCCGCAGCGGGCCTGGGCGCGGCAGTGGAAGCCGAGCTCGCAGGTGGAGAGGCAGTCCGGGCTGTACGCGGCGGGCACCGCCTCGACCGAGGCGGCCAGTCGGCCGGTGCTCCGCGCCGGCGCGCCGGCCTCGTCGGCGGCCAGGTCGAAGTCGGCGTCCGGCGGCAGCGCCTCCAGCAGCCGGCCGATGCCGGTCATCCGGCTCAGCTGGCGCCGGGTGGTGGCCAGTTCACGGCGGACGTCCACGGCCACCGCGGTCGGCCGGTTGCCGAAGTCCTTCGGGCAGACCAGCAGCACGCTGGTGCGCGGGCTGCCCGGCAGCCGCTGCTCGGTGTACGGGTCCTCGGCGAGCGGCTGCCCGGCTGCCGCGGCGGCGGCGTGCTGGAGCGCCAGCACGTACACGGCGGCCTGCCGGGCGGCGGCGCCGACCTTGGCCGGGTCCGCGCTGCCGTCCAGCACCGGGAAGGACTTGATCTCGACCACGGTGCACCGCCCGCCGTGCACCACCAGCGCGTCCGGCTCCAGGTAGGCGGTGCTGCCGGCCACGTCCAGCCGCAGCATCGGGTGGTCCAGCAGCGTCCAGGCCTCCGGGTCGGCGGCGGCCCGGGCCAGGGCCTCGGCCGTCCGGTCGGCGCGTACGGCCGGGCCGGAGCGGTGCAGCAGGTCCGGCACCAGGAGCGGGGCGTGGCCGTCCACCGGGACGCCCAGGTGGTGGCGGAGCGGCTCCAGCAGCGGGGCGTAGCCGTCCGCCTTCAGCCGGGACTCGAAGATCACGCCGCGGGCGATGGCGAAGGGCGACTGGCCGAAGGGGGCGGGGCGGCCGAGCCGGGCCGCCAACGCCGACTTGTCCACCCCGGCCGCGTCGAGCACGGCCCGGCGGTGGCAGCCCGGATTGGCGGCGAGCGCGGCGAGGGAGCGGGCGTTCAGACTGCGCTGCGGGGCCGGTCCGCGCAGCTGCGCGAGCCGCCGGGCGAGCGGCTCAGCGGGCCCGCGGGGCGGGACGTTCGTCGAGACGTTCATGGTGCGGCCCAGTGTCGCATCCGGGTCCGACAATGCGGTGCGGACCGGCCGTTGGACGACATGCCGGACGGCCGGAGCCCCGTTCGAGGGCGTGCGGCCCGGGGCGGCGGGACGGGCCCCGCGATCGTGGCCGCCGCCCGGGTGGGGGATCATGGAGCCCGGTGCTCAATGGTGAGACCGACCGTTGTTGCCACCGCTCTTTCGCTAGGAGCCCCCATGCCCTGCCGCATCGTGCTGGTCCGCCACGGCGAGACCGAGTGGTCCGCCACCGGTCGCCACACCGGCCGCACCGACATCCCGCTGACCGAGGCGGGCCGCGCGATGGCCCGGGCCCTCGGCGCCCGCCTCGCCAAGGCCCCCTGGAACGGCCTGCCGGACGCGCTCGTCTACACCAGCCCGCTCGGCCGGGCCAAGGAGACCTGCGAGCTGGCCGGCTTCGGCGACCGCGCGGTGGAGCGCCCGGAGCTGATGGAGTGGGACTACGGCGCGTACGAGGGCCGCACCGGAGCGGACATCCGGGCCACCGACCGGCCCGGCTGGCTGATCTGGCGCGACGGGGTGCCCGGCGGCGAGAAGCTCTCCGAGGTGGCGGCCCGGGTGGACTCCTTCCTGGCCGGACTCAACGAGGAGCACGGCGTCCCGGACCCGGACACCACCGTGATGCACTGCGCCGACCGGGACGTCGTCCTGTTCGCGCACGGCCACCTGCTGCGCATCCTGGCCGCCCGCTGGCTGGGCCTGCCGCCCGAGTACGCCCAGCGGTTCAAGCTCGGTACGGCCGCGCTCTGCGTGCTGTCCTGGGAGTACGGCGCTCCGGCGGTGGAGGTCTGGAACGACCTGTCCCACCTGGACGGCCTGACCGCCGCGCACTGACCCCGGCGCCCCGCACCTCGGGCGGCTCCGGGCCGTCCGTGACCCCGGCGCCCCGCACCGGGCCTGCGGGCCGTGCCCTAGGCGGCCGCCGCCCTGTCGTAGTCGGTCAGGAAGCTGCGCACCTCGGGCACCGCGACGTGCGGGCGCAGCCGTCCGGCGGTGTCCGCGAGCATGCTCCGGATCCGGGCCGAGCGGACGGCGCCGAACAGCGCGACGGCGGCCGAGCCGTGGTGCGCCGCGCCCACCAGGTCCCCGCGGCCGAGCCGGTCGTGGGCCAGCTCGGCGGTGTACAGCACCCGGTTGCGGACGAAGTGCGGCTTCTGGAGCGTTATCGCCAGCCCCGCCTGCTCGCTGGCCCGGTCCCAGTCGCCGAGCGCCGACCAGCACTGCGACTGGAGGCCGGCGATCTCGGCCTCGCCGAAGAAGGACATCCACTCCGGGTCCTGCTCGGCGGGGCCCCGGTCGAACAGCGCGTACGCCCGGCCGAGCGCGCGCTCGCAGGAGCCGCGGTCCTGGAGCAGCGCCCAGGCGCCGGCCTCGCGCATGGTCAACAGGGCGAGCAGCCGCTCGGAGCCCAGATCCCGGGCGGCGGCCTGCCCGGCCTGGGCGGCGCGCAGCGCCTCGCGCGGCCGGCCGGCGTCCCGGGCCAGGAAGGCGCTGTTGCAGAAGACGTGCGCCTCCAGGGCGGAGTCCCCGGCCATCCGGGCGGTGGCGAGCGCCTCGGAGTAGAACGAGCGGGCGTCCGCGAGCCGGTTCGAGTCATGGGCCAACCAGCCGACGGAGATGGCGAGTTCACCCGCCCCGGCCTGCAGCCGGCGCTCCGTCTCCTCGGTGTACTCGCACTCGTTGAGCAGCACGTACGCGTTGCGCAGCGACTGCCCGGCGAGCTCGTACAGGGCGTCGGCGCCGTGCGCGTCGTCGGCCAGCCGGATCTCCCGGACGGCCTGTTCGACGCCGAGCACCTCGGCGGCGCCGACCCGGCGCATCGTCGCCACCGGCCCGGGCCGGCCGGGCACCAGCGGTTCGCCGCCGAGCAGTGACGGTGCGGCGAACTCCGCACCAGGAAGGGCGCCTTGACCGGTGAGCGCACCGGCGGAGCCGTCGGCACGGGCCGGCAGGCCGGCGGCCGCGACCGGTCGGTCGATGCCGATCACGGTGGCCAGCGCGGTGGTGCCGCCGGCCAGGAACGTACGGCGACGCACGTCGTCGTTCTCCTCGTCGAGATTGGGCGATCCATCGGGCCCCCGGGGCGCCGTCCCGGGGAGCGGCCACGAGGGTCCTTCCGGAGCGGCTGGATCCGCGTACGGCGAGGCAGCGTACGGGAGTTGAGTGGAGAGTGGTGAGCGCGGGGCGGGCAGGGGCGGGAACGTCGGGTGGAGCGGAGGGGGTTCGCTCCGCCCGCCGGGTCGGTCCGCCAAGCGGCGGCGGACGGAGGTCCGGGAGGCGAAGCCGAGGTCGGCGAGCGTGCGGTCCGGCCACATGTGCCGGAACACCCGCTCGTAGGCGTAGTTGGGGCAGCGGATCTCACCGGACTCGACCCGACCGACGTAGCGGGCGTCGCAGGACACGTGCTCGCCGATCTCGCGGGCGGCCCTGCGGACGGCCGTGGCGAACTCGCCGGGTGAACGGTCGCCGCGCAGCGCGCGCATCACGGTGTTGGGGGTCGGTCGGTTCGGCTCGGCCGGTGGGGTGGCTGCCATGGCGCCGAGAGTACTCGGAGTTACCGAGCGGCCACATTCGGTTTGCAGGACATCTGCCGTCAAACCCGGGCGAAGCGGGCGATGTTGCGGGATATCCGCCATGAAATGCCATGGCTTGCTGTAATGCGCCCCGTGGCCCGCGGTGCGCCCGCCGCGTTGTCCTGGTACGAGGAAGAAGCCCATGCCGTCGCCCGGCCCGTCCCAGGCCGGCGGTCCTCCCAACGGCTGTGCTTCAGGACCCGACGAGGTACAGGAGAGCCCATGATGGCCACCGGACTGCCGCAGTGCCGCCCCGTCCGCGGGGGAGTACTGGCCGGCGCGTCCCCCGCCCTCCTCCCCGAACCCGCCGACGACCGGATGCCCGGCCGGGCACCGGTCGAGGGCGGCCGCATCCCCCGCGGTGGCCACCGGCGCGAGCGCACCACCCCGGACGAGGGCATCCTCGTCACCTCCTGCGACACCGTGACCGTCGCCCTGCGGCACGGCCTGGAGGCCGTCGACATCCTGAGACTGCGCCGCGCCTGCGGAGCCGTCCTGCAGAGTCGCAACGGCAGCACCGTCTCCTTCCTCGTCCCGGCCGGCACCTGGGAGACCTGGCACCTGCCCGGCAGCTCCTGTACCGCGGGCGCGCTGGTGCCCGCCGCCACCGACCCGCGCTGGGTGATCCCGCCCTCCGGCGCCGTCCGCACCGCGCGCCCCACCGACGCCTGGGTACTGCGCTCCGCCCTCTGCGAGGCCGCCTGCACACTCACCGCGGGCGGCCTCGGCCCGTTCTAGCGGCCTCGGCCCGTTCCGGTGGTCCCGGCCGTTCCAGCGGATGTGCCGCGTGGAGACCGCCGGGCCCGCCGACCTCCGTCCGGATCCCCGCGGCACGCCCCTGACCTGTGGGTGTTCCACTCCGGCGGCGATAATGGCCGGCATGGGACGAAGCAGCAGAGCCGCCCGCGGCAGTGAACCGGCGGCCATCACCGGACCGGGCGGACGCACCCACGCCCAGGGCCCGCTCAGCCGCCCCGTCGGCTCCGGCCTCGCCGAGCTGCGCCCCGACCGCGACCGCCCCGCCGCCTGGTCGCTGCTGATCGACGGCGCCCCGCAGTCCCTGGTCGACCTCGCCGACCCCACCCACCTCGGCTTCGAGTACCAGCGCCGGCTCGGCCACCTGATCGACCTGGTCGCCCCGCCCGGCCGCCCGCTCACCGTGCTGCACCTCGGCGGCGGCGCCCTCACCCTCGCCCGCTACACCGCCGCGACCCGGCCTCGCTCCCGCCAGCAGGTCGCCGAGATCGACACCGCGCTCACCGAACTCGTCCGCACCGAACTCCCCCTGGAGCGCGGCTGGCAGATCAAGGTGCGCGGCGCGGACGCCCGCAGCGTCCTGGAACGCACCCCCGAGGGCAGCGTCGACCTGGTGATCACCGACGTCTTCTCCGGCGCCCGCACCCCCGCCCACTGCACCACCGTCGAGTTCACCACCCTCGCCGCCCGGGCCCTCGCCCCCGGCGGCTGGTACACCGCCAACATCGCCGACGGCGGCGCCCTGCCCTTCGCCCGCTCCCAGGTCGCCACCCTCGCCGCGGTCTTCCCCGAGCTCTGCCTGATCGCCGACCCCGCCGTGCTGCGCGGCAAGCGCTTCGGCAACCTGATCCTGGCCGCCGCCCATACCCCGCTGCCGATCGCCGACCTCACCCGCCGCGCCGCCTCCGACTCCGCCCACGCCCGGGTCGAACACGGCCGCGCCCTCACCGACTTCGCGACCGGCGCCACCCCGGCGACGGACGCCACGGCGGCCCCGTCCCCGGAACCGCCGCCGGGCGTGTTCCGCTGACGGCCCGCCCGGGGTCGTGCCGGGCTCCGTCCTCGCCCTGCGTGGCCCGGGGGCGGGGTCCGGTACGGGCGGGTGCCGGCGTCGCTCCGGCCGCGGTCGCCGGGGCGCCCAGGCCGGAAGCGCCGATCCGGCCCTTCTCACCCATCGGTCCACCGGGCGAGCCGTCTGCCGTCATGCCTCTCGGGGGTTCGCGAGGTCCCTCGTCCGCCCTTGTCCGCCGGTCGGGCGGCCCGCCGAAAAACCGTTGGCGGACGACGGGATCGCGGCCGACAATGACGCTGCCGTCCGGCCGCCGACCCGAGGGGGCGTCATGGAGATCAGACCGGCCAGGCCGGAGGAGGCCGCGCTGCTCACCGGCATCGCGCTGCGGGCCAAGGCGTACTGGGGCTACGACGAGGCGTTCATGGCGGCCTGCCGGTCGGAGCTGACCGTGGACGCGGACGTGATCGAGCGGTCGGTCACGGTGGTGGCCGAGGCCGACGGGCAGGTGCTGGGGTTCGTCTCGCTGTCCGGCGCGCCGCCGACCGGGTCGTTGGACCAGCTCTTCGTCGAGCCCGAGTGGATCGGCCGTGGCGTCGGCCGCGCGCTGTTCGAGCGGGCTCGGGGCCTGGCCGTGGCGCTCGGCCTGCGCCGGCTCACCATCGACTCCGACCCGAACGCCGAGCCGTTCTACCTGGCGATGGGCGCCACCCGGATCGGCAGCATCCCGTCCGGCTCGATCCCGGGCCGTGAACTCCCGCTGCTGGCCCTGGACCTGGAAGCGTCCTAGGGGCCCAAGGCCTGTCTCTGTGACCGATGCCGGAATCGCCCCGTCCGCCGTCGCCCTGCGTGGGCGCCGGAGGGGTGCTGGTGGGCCCGGCAGCGTTGGAGTCCACCGAGGCGGTCCAGCCGATGTCGTCGTCGGCGTCCGCCTCGGCCGGTACGGCCGCGAGGACCCGACGCCCCGTGCCGTCGGCCGCCCACCGCAGCAGCCGCTTGTGTGCGGTCCGGAACGACCCCGACTCCTCCGGCAGGCCCCGCCATGGCGAGCACGTGCCGTACTGCCACCCGATCGCTTCCTGCGGGCGGCGATGCTCCGCCCATCGCCGCCCGCGGACCGGATCGGCCGGCATCAACGGCTCGATCCGGTCCCGCATCGCATCACCGATCACCCACCCGATCGTTCCCGGGGCCGTGACGCCGCCGCTCGGCGGGCCCGGGAGCGCTCAGTGTCCGCTGGGCAGTCCGCGGTGCTTGCACATGGCCGCTCCGGTGAGCAGCAGTCCGGCGGCGATGGGGGCGAGGACGGCGGTCGCGGTGGCGGAGCCGTGGCCGGAGATGGCGGCCGTGGCGGTGTCGACGACGGCCGGCGTCTCGGGTGGGCCGCCGCGGCCCGGTGCGGTGGGCGCCGTGGGGTCCGCCGCCCTGTCCGGCTCGGCGATGGGGCCGGTCCGGTCGGCGGCGATGACCACCGCCTCCTGGACCAGCGGTTCGGCCGCGGCCCCGCGCTGCCGGGAAAGGGCGGGAAGGGCCGCGTCGGTGCGGCGTCGGGCCGGGTCGGACAGGTCGGCGGCCCCGCCCTCGCGGAAGACGCGGGGGCCGTCGGGCCGGGCCCGGGCGGGGTCGGTGCCGAGCAGACCGGAGGCGAGCGCGAAGGCGTCGGGGACGGCCGCCCGCTGGCCGGGCAGGGGCAGGCCGCCGGCCCGGATGCGTTCCTGGAGGGTGCCGCCGACCGCCCCGGTGACTCCGGTGACTCCGGTGATCCCGGGGAGGTCCTCGACCGGGCCGTCGCCGGTCGGCCTCCCGGTGGGCCCGGGGGAGTGGTTCGGCGGCACGCCCGTCGAGGGGCCGGACCCGACGGGGCGTTCGGCTGACTGCCCGTCGAGGGCGGGACCGTCGAGCGCCGGCCGGTCGAGTACCGGCCGGTCGAGTTCCGGTGCGGCGTGCGGTGCGCGGCGGACGGTGGGTCGGGCCGGGTCCGGCAGCGGGTCGACGGTGGCCGCGTACGCGGGGGCGCCGAAGCCCCAGAGTTGCGCGAGCAGGGCCCCGGCGGTCGCGACGACGCGGGGGCGGGGCAGCCATCGGGCGATCCCGCGGCGGGCACCGGCGACGCCGCCGGGGGCGGGTTCCTGGGGCTCGGTCGCGTGATTGGCTCGCACGTGAATCGAGAACGAGCCGGTGGGCGGTGAGGTCACGCCCGCCGTCACGGACAGTCATCGCACGGGTGGCCCCGGGGCCGGCGTTCCCGGGGCCACCGACCGCGCGGCGGTCAGGAGTTGGGGCGCAGGGTCCAGGTGACCGTCATCACGCCGGTGACGGCGCCGTCGGCGCGGGTGATCTCGACGGTGACCGGGAACTCGGGGCGCTCGCCGGCGTCCAGCTCGGCGACGACCTCGGCGGCCGGGCGGCCGAGCACGGCGGTGGCGGTGACGTCGCCCATGGCGAGCTTCTTGTACGCGATCTCGGCGTTGACGGCGAGCGGCACGGCCCGGGACAGCTGGTCGCCGAAGGCGGCGAGCACGATGCAGCCGCTGGCGGACTCGGCGAGCGTGAACATCGCGCCGGCGTGCGGGCCGCCGACGTGGTTGTGGTACGCGGGCTGGTCCGGGAGCCGGAGGACCGCGCGCTCCGGGGTGGTCTCCAGGTACTCCAGCTTGAGGGTGTGCGCCATCGGCACGGTGTCGTCGAGCAGCTTGCCGATCATGGGTGTGGTCATGGTGTTGATGTTACTAGTCAGTAGCTTCCGGTGGCAGGGGTCGACCTGAAGCCGACCGGTCGGGCACGTGTGAGGGAGCGCACATCCGACTGGGAGGGTGGGCAACTGAGGCCGTGCACAGCTGAGGGAGTGCGAAAACGCCTGAGGGGCCGATCTCTTGAAGAGATCGGCCCCTCAGGCTCTGGGGTGAGTGACGGGACTCGAACCCGCGGCCACCTGGACCACAACCAGGTGCTCTACCAACTGAGCTACACCCACCATCTGTCCGGTCCGTTCCCGCTCTCGCGTTCCCGTTCCGACAGGAAGAACTCTACAGGATCCGAGAGGGTGCTCGCGCCAGGGTTCCGTCCCGGCGAACGCGGGCACCCTCTCCGGTCCTCCGGCGGGGGTTCCGACGGGGGTTCGGCGGGCGCGTCCGGGCGCTGCCGCCGGGCAGGTGCGGGGCGCTGCCGCCGACGGCCCGGCGGGCGGCCCGGGGCTCAGCTCGCCGGGGCCTGGTACTTCCCGGCGATCGCCCGCGCGGTGTCGGCGTCCGGACCGGGCTGCGGGACGAACACCGCCTCGCGGTAGTACCGCAGTTCGTCGATGCTCTCCCGGATGTCGGCGAGCGCCCGGTGGTTCCCGCCCTTCTGCGGGCTGTTGTAGTACGCCTTCGGGTACCAGCGGCGGGCCAGCTCCTTGATCGAGGAGACGTCCACGATCCGGTAGTGCAGGTGCTTCTCCAGGGCGGGCATGTCCCGGGCCAGGAAGCCGCGGTCGGTGGCCACCGAGTTGCCGCACAGCGGGGTCTTCCCGGCCTCCGGCACGTGCTCGCGCACGTAGGCGAGCACCAGCGCTTCGGCCTCGGCCAGGGTCACGCCCTGCTCCAGCTCCTCCAGCAGCCCGGACGCGGTGTGCATCTCGCGCACCACCTCGGGCATGTTCGCCAGCGCCTCCGCCGGCGGCCGGATGATGACGTCCACGCCCTCGCCGAGGATGTTCAGCTCGGAGTCCGTCACCAGCACCGCGACCTCGACCAGGGCGTCCTGGGCGAGGTCGAGGCCGGTCATTTCACAGTCGATCCATACCAAACGGTCATTCACACAACTCACCCTACGGCGCGATCACGCGCCGCGGGGACCGGTGGAGCCGAGCGGGGTGCCTCGGTCTGGTGCTCCTCCGGCCCGTCGTGCGCGCCGAGCCCGTCCGGGTGCTCGCCCTCCCGGCCGGGCCGGACGGCGTGGCCGTCCCGCCCGGTCCGAACCTCGCGCGCCGCCCGGGCGCCCTCGGCCGCGGGCCGGCCGACCTGACCGCGGACCTGCGGAGCCCGGGACTGGCGACCGCGGAGGTCACCCTGGCCGGCACCCGGCTGCCCGGTCGGGGCCGGCATCCGTCCGCCGGCCGCGCCGTGACCGCGCCCGGCCGCACCCGGCTCGTCCGAGGGCCGCTCGGCCGCGCTCCGGTGCCCCTGGCCCTGGCCGCGCACCCCCGGCTGCGGGAGGCCGTCCTCCGCCGCCGCGTGTTCGGCGGTGCGCGGCGGACGTCCCGTCCCCGACCCCGGTCCGGCCTGCGGCGGAACCACCGGCGGCCGCAGCGGACCGCGCCCGGCCGCACCCTGCTGCCCGGGGTGCGGCTGCTGCGCGGCCTGCTGGTGCGGGTACGGCTGACCGGCGCGGGCGTGGAAGGCCTGGCCGGTCGGCGTCCCGACCTGGCCCGGACCGAACCCGCCGGGCTGGCCGTGTCCTCCCTGCTGACCGTGTCCGACCTGCTGACCGTGTTGTCCGTGCTGACCGTGCGGCACCGGCTGCCCGTGCGGGCCGACCGTTGCCGGCACCCCCGGACCGGTCGGGAACGGCTGCGCCGACGGCACACCGTGCGCCCCGCCGAACAGCGGCCCGCCCGCCGGCGCGACCGCGCCCGCAGGGTGCGGCAGCGCTCCTGACAGCCGCAGGTCGCCGAGCGCACCGTTCGGCGCGGGCGGCTGCTGGCCGGGACGGCGGGCCCGGTAGCTGGTCCGGTACGCGGCCGGGGAGACCCCGAGCTGGCGGCGGAAGTGCCCGCGCAGCGCCACCGGCGAACGGAACCCGCAACGGCGCGCGACGTCGTCCACCGACAGTTCCGAGGTCTCCAGCAGCCGCTGGGCCTGGAGCACCCGCTGGGTGATCAGCCACTGCAGCGGCGCGCTGCCGGTGAGCGTGCGGAACCGCCGGTCGAAGGTGCGCCGGCTCATGTACGCGCGAGCCGCCAGCACCTCGACGTCGAACTGCTGGTTGAGGTTCTCCAGCGCCCAGGTGACCACCTCGGCCAGCGGGTCGTTGCCGATCTCCTCCGGTAAAGACTGATCGATGTACTGGGCCTGTCCTCCGCCGCCGCGGCGGCTCGGCACCACCAGGCGGCGGGCCAGCGCGTTGGCCGCCTCGGCGCCGTGGTCGCTGCGCACCACGTGCAGGCACAGGTCGATGCCGGCGGCGGTGCCGGCCGAGGTGAGCACGTCGCCGTCGTCGACGAACAGTTCGCGCGGGTCGACGTGGACCCGCGGGTAGCGCTTGGCCAGCGTCGGCGCGTACATCCAGTGGGTGGTCGCCGGGCGGCCGTCGAGCAGGCCGGCGGCGGCCAGGACGAAGGCGCCGGTGCAGAGCCCGATGATCCGGGCGCCCTCGTGGTGGGCCTTGCGCAGGGCGGTGATCGCCTCGACCGGCGGGGGCTGGGAGATCGAGCGCCAGGCCGGTACGACGATCGTGCCGGCCCGGGCGAGCGCCTCCAGGCCGTACGGCGCGGAGAGGGTCAGGCCGCCGGTGGTGGCCAGCGGGCCGTCCTCCCCGGCGCAGACCAGCAGGCGGTAGCGGGGCACCCCGGCGTCCTGGCGGTCCACGCCGAACACGGAGAGCGGGATGGAGCTCTCGAAGATCGGGGCCCCGCCGAAGATCAGCACCGCGACGGTCTCCCGGCGGCGCCGGCCGGACAGCTTGCGCGGGGCGGAGGACGTCACCGGGGTCGGGGAGCCGTTCGCTCCGGGCCCGCCGTGGCCCAGCGGACCGTGGCCGTGGCCCGTGCCGGAGCCGAGCGCGGGGCCGCCGAGCGGGCCGCCGCCCGGGCCGGGGGCGGCGACGGGGGAGCCGTTCGGGCCCGGGGCGCCGCCGTAGCCGGGGTGGCCGGAATGACCGGGGTGGGCGAGGTGTCCGCCGTAGCCCGGGTGGCCGGAATGACCGGGGTGGCCGGGATGGGTGGTGTGCCCGGGGTGCCCGGGGTGGCCGGAATGGCCCGGGTGCTCGCCGCCGTAGGGCTGACCGGGGTTGACGGGGCCTCGACTGACGGACTGTCCTCCGAAGGGCTGTCCGCCGAAGGTCGGGTGCCCGCCGTAGGCCGGCTGGCCTCCGTAGGGGGACTGGCCGCCGTAGGGCGTCGCCGTGCCGTGGTCGGAGGCGGCCGGGGGCGCACCGGGGCCGACGCCCGCGCCCGCCCCGGGGGAGGGCACCGCGGAGTACGAGGAGTGTGAGGCGGCGCCCGGGGTGCCGGAGGTGCGGGTGGTGGCGATCGCGGCGGTGCCGGTGCTTCTCGCGGACCGACCCGCGCCGCCGGCTGCCGCCTGGCCGCTGTCAGGACCCGCGTCGCTCCTGCTCACCCTGCTCAAGGCGCTCAAGCCCCCTCGGTGGTGTGGTGTGGGTGGTGCGGCACTGCTGGCCAAGATCGAAATCTATCGGGTGGACCATTGCCGTTGTGACAAGTTCACCATCCGACGCTATGTCGACATGGCAATTTGGCGTGATGCATTCGATCACGAAGCGTGGCACCCGTCGACCTTTCTGGGAAGAGGGCCGGGGCAACGGTGGCTGGTTGTCGCGGGGCGCTTCCTGGGGCGTCCGGCTCCGGTGCGCCCGGCCGGCAGGTCTGGACTGCGGATTTGCCCAAGCGGGAGGGATCGACGCGAAATTGACCGAAAATCGGCGGTGCACGAGGGGGCGCACGGGGGGAAGTCGTGCGCCTCCCAGGCTTCATCCGGCCAAGCCCGGCACGGCAGAACCGGGAACCGGACCGCCGCGTTACGGTCCTGCCGTGAACACCAGCAGCCGGCTCGAACGGGCCAACGACAATGCCGCCGCCTTCTGGCTCGCCCAAGCCCGCGTCCACGGCTGGCGGTCCCGCACCCGCCCGGGGCTGGCCGCCGTCCGGTGCGCCCGGACCCCCGACGACGCGCACCGCATCGTGGTGACCCGCCCCTACGAGGAACCGGCCGCCCTGGAGCAGGAGTTGTCGGACCTGATGGCCGAGTGGTCGACCATACGCTGCACCGTGGAGGACCCGTACGGCGGGCTCGACCTCTCCGGCCTCGGGGCCACGAGGATGCCGATCATGCCGGTGATGGTCCGGGACCCGGGGCCGGTCGAGGGCGCGACCACCGCTCGGCCTGCGGTCTCGGAGGCGCACGGGGGCGGCGTCCTGACGGTCGATGAGGCACGGGATGGCGACAGCTTCGCCATGGTCGAGCGAACGATAGTGGAAGGCTTCCCGCTGCCCGCCCGACAGCCCTGGGTCCGGGGCGAAGCTCTCCCGGAACGGCTGCTGGACGTGCCCGGCTGGCGGGGCTGGCTGGGCCGCGTCGACGGCGCGGTGGCGGGCACCTGCCTCACCTACGACGACGGCCGGGCCACCGGCGTGTACTGGGTCGCCACGCTGCCCGACCGACGCGGCCGGGGAGCGGCCCGCGCCGTTCTCCAGACCGCTCTGGCCCACGCGCACCCGGACCGTCCGGCCACCCTGGTCGCCACCTCGCTCGGCGAACCGCTCTACCGCAAGCTCGGCTTCGTCGAGGTGGCCCGTACCTGCTGGTGGACCCGTACGTCGGTGGGGGTGGCTGAGTAGCGGGGGCCAGTGGGGTAGCCGGGGCGGGCGGGGTAGCCGGGGCTGGCGGGGAGCTGAGGTCGGTGGGTAGTCGGGGCCGGTGGGGCGGGCGGACGGCTGACTGCCGGCGCGTGGTGGGTGGCGGCTGGCGGGTGGTGGCCGCGTGGGGTGGCGGCGGCACGGGGGCGGGGCGCAGCAGTCGCGCTGCAGTAGGGGTGCCCGGAGCCGGACCGCGATGGGTGGTAGGTGGTAGGCGGTAGGCGCCGTAGGGGTGTTGAGGGGGTGGGGCAGGGGCGCTACTGGCCGGCCGCCACGGCGGCAGGGGGAGCGGTCGTGGACGCGGCCGTGGACGCCACGACGGCCGGGGCGGTGGCCGGCGCGGCTGCGGCTGCGGGTGCGGCTGCGGGTGTCGGCGCTGTTGTGGGTGCGGGGCGGAGGCCGTCCGGGGCCGGACCGGGCCCGCCGCCTGCCCTCGTTCCGGAGTTCGCCCCGGAACCGGGGCCGGCCCCGGCGATCACGGCAAACCCGCCGGATCGGTTTCGGACACCGGGCCGGCCTGCGGAGACGGGTTCGCCGAGCGTTCCGGTTGTTGCGGGAACGGATGTGCTCGGGCCCTCCGGGGCGGTCAGCGGGGAACGTGCGCCGGACCGCGCGCCGACCGGCGCCGTCGCGCGTACCGGCACTCCCGCCGCGACCTTCCGGAGCCGCCGGTCGGAGTGGACGTCCGGCCGGGGCGAGGGCGAGTTCCGTGCGGCGAGGACCTGGCCGACGGCCTCCGGCAGGCCGGCCGCCTTCAGCGTCGGCCGGTAGCCGCTCTCCGCCCACGGACGACCGTGGTGCAGCCAGACGCTGCGCAGCCCGGTCAGTTCGGCGCCGGCGATGTCGGCGGGCGCGTGGTCCCCGATCATCCAGGTGTGCTCGGCCCAGTCCCCGGTGGGGGCGATGCCGCACCGCTGGGCGGCCATCTCGAAGATCAGCGGGTCCGGTTTGACGCAGTCGGCCTCCTCCGAGATGACCCAGCCGTCGACCAGCGGGCCCAGCCCGGTCCGTCGGATCTTCTCCAACTGCGGCCGGGTGCCGCCGTTGCTGACGATCCCGAGCGTCCACCCGGCCGCCCGGGCGGCCCGCAGCGCCTCGATGTGCCGGGGCGGGCAGTGGATGTGGGAGTTGATGCCGCGTCGATAGTGGGCAATCAGGAAGTCGGCGGTGACGTCCAGCCCGTAGCGGCGCCGAACCGCCGACAGTACGGTGCTGCGCGGAACGTAACCGCCCCCGTCGAGGGTGACGAACCAGTCGAGGTCGCCCGGGGGGAGGCCGTGTTCGGACAGGAAGTCCTCTGCCCAGGCCCGGTAGGCGGCGTCCCGGGGCAGCAGGGTGTTGTCGAGGTCGAACAGGAGCAGGGGCATGCCAAGCATGGTGCCAGCGGCCGTGCCTATGCACGTGGCAAATGCCAGTCGGCGTCCCGAAGCCGTACGGAGTGGCTGAAACGGCCTCCGTGCCTCCGTGGCGGGCGGCGGCGCACGCGGCGGTTGGGCCTGTTGGGGCAGGTCGGACGTCACGGTTCGCGACCGGTGGCAACGGATCGTCGCCGATCCATGACAGTCCGGTCACGGTGTCCTGTGGGGCTGTTGCGCCGTCCGGTCCGGTCCGTCAAGCTCCTGGGAACCTCCTTTCCGGAGGGGGCGCGATCGCCCGTGGACGGGGCGCACCGCCAGGGCGGGCGCATCCCTCTTTCGCGGGAACAACGTCGCTCGGTGGCTTCCTCGCTGGGCGGGGCCCCAGGCCCGTCGTACTCTGAAAGGAACAGGTCACATACGGTGCTGCGTGGCGCAGACCGACGTCATCCCGTGGGCGGGCCTGCTGCCCGGGCAGCGTTGTTCTCCTCTCCTGTCGGCCCCTCTCCATCGAAGAGCCGTGAGCCATGGCTGGTTTTGAGCCTCCCCGACCGGTTGAACCGGACACGTCCCGCAGTGCGGGCCCGGAAGGCGGTCCTGCCTCCGATCGCTCCGATCGTTCCGACGGGCGGGCGGGGGTTCCTGCCGGCCGGCGCAGTGACGACCACCGTGAACACCAGCGCGAGCACCGCGGTGAACGCCTCGGCGGCGACCGCGGCGACTGCGGTGATGGCAGCGAGCGCAGCGACCACACCGACGGCGCCGACAGCGAAGCCGACGGACGAGCCGAGGCCCGCGCCGAGGCTCCGGAGGGCGCTTCGGGCGTACGGACGGCACGCGAGCGGCCCGACGCCGCCGAAGGCGCCGAGGCGGCCGGAACGGCCCGTGTGGCCCGGTCGGCCGACGCGGCACAGTCGACGGAGCCAGGAGAGCCAGGCCACGGCCCCGGGCACGACGGCCGCGACGGCACTTCGGGCTTCGCTCGCGCTCTGCGCGGCCTCGCCCGTCGGGGCAGCCTGGCCCGGCGCGACCGCCCAGGGCCCCGCCAGCGGCGTGGCGAGCCCCCGGCCGACCCCGCGGGGGCTCCGGTGACGGGCGGCCGCATGGGTCCGGGCGCCGAGCGCCCGGAAGCGGCCTCCGGCGCGGCCGGCCCGCTGGGCGGGCATGCCGAGCCGACCGGGCAGGACGCCCCGGCGCCGTCTCTCGACCCGGTGTTCCAGCACGGCGTGGTGGTCGGCTTCGACGGCTCGCTGTCGAGCGAGCGCGCCCTCGCCTACGCTTGCGGCATGGCGCGCCGCTCGCAGTGCGGCCTGGTGATCGTGCACGTCGCCAACCGCCTGCCCGCCACGGTCTGGGCAGGCTGTGAGCCGCCCGTCTTCGTCGACCTCCCCGACCACCGGACGGAGGTCCTGGGTCTGGAGCTCGCCTGCGCGGACTTCCTCACCGGCGTGCCGTGGATCCTGGTCGAGCGCGGAGGGGACATCTGCCACGAGATCGAGGAGGTCGGCCGCGAGTACGCTGCCGACGCGATCGTCGTCGGCACGACGCACGGCCTGCTCGGCAAGATCTTCGGCTCGGTCTCCGGGCGGCTGGCGCGGCGGGCCAACCGCCCGGTGATCGTGATCCCCTGAGGCCTTGTGCCTGTGGCTTCTCCCGAAGCCTCCGTGAGGTCTCCTCCTGATGCCTCCTCCGCCGTGCTGCTCCCCAACTCTCGTCGGGGAGCAGCACGTTGACTGGTGGGCCGGCCCGGTGGGCGTGACGTGGCGCGGCTCAGGAGGCGACCATCAGGACGTGGTCGTCACGAACCGATGCCGAGCTCCCGGGCGATGAGCATGCGCTGGACTTCGGACGTGCCCTCCCCGATCTCCAGGATCTTGCAGTCGCGCCAGAACCGGGCGACCGGGAATTCGTTCATGAAGCCGTACCCGCCGTGGATCTGGGTCGCCTCGCGGGCGTTGTCGACGGCGGCCTCGGACGAGTACAGCTTCGCGATCGCGGCCTCCTTCTTGAACGGTTCGCCGTGCAGCAGCCGGGAAGCGGCGTCCCGCCAGGCCAGGCGGGAGGTGTGGGCGCGCAGCTCCATGTCGGCAAGCTTGAACTGGATGGCCTGGTTGGCGCCGATCGGCCGGCCGAAGGCCCGGCGCTCGCCGGCGTACTTCACGGACTCGTCGACGCAGCCCTGGGCCAGGCCGGTGGCCAGGGCCGCGATCGCGATGCGGCCCTCGTCGAGGATCCGCAGGAACTGGGCGTAGCCTCGGCCACGCTCGCCCAGCAGGTTGGCCGCGGGAACGCGGCAGTCGGTAAAGGACAGTTCGCGGGTGTCGGATGCGTTCCACCCGACCTTCGAGTACTTCTTCGAGACCTGGAAGCCGGGGGTCCCGGTGGGCACGATGATGGAGGAGATCTCCCGTACAGGCGAGCGGAATTCGCCCTCTTCACTCGAACGAGCGATCGGTTCGGTGAGCGCGGTGACGGTGACGAGGCCGGTGATGTCGGTGCCGGAGTTGGTGATGAAGCACTTGGTCCCGTTGATGACCCACTCGTCGGTGGCCTCGTCGTACCGCGCCGTGGTCCGGGTGGCCCCCGCGTCCGAACCGCCCTCCGGCTCGGTGAGGCCGAAGGCGCCGAGGAGTTCGCCCGAGGTCAGCCGGGGCAGCCACTCGCGCTTCTGCTCCTCGGTGCCGAACCGGTAGATCGGCATCGCGCCGAGCGAGACGGCGGCCTCCAGGGTGATCGCCACCGAGGAGTCGACGCGGGCGAGTTCCTCCAGGGCGAGGCCGAGGGCGAAGTAGTCGCCGCCCATGCCGCCGTACTCCTCCGGGAAGGGCAGGCCGAAGAGCCCCATCCGCCCCATCTCGCGGACGATCTCGTACGGGAACTCCTCCCGCTCGTAGAACCCGCCGATCTTCGGCGCCACCACGTCCTGGGCGAACTCCGCGACGGTGCGCCGCAGTTCCTCGTACTCGCTGCTGAGCCTGTGGTCGAGCATGGTGATCCTCCTGGCGCCCGGCCGGGTCGGCCGCGGACGTGAGCGGGATGACCGGCGTCCGTCGGACGGTATGACGGACGCACGGTGTGACTGAGGGATTGGTGTCGAGCGGTGCGGGGTGGTGCGCGGCGCCGGCCGGACGGTGCGGGCGGCCGGCCGGCCGGCGCCGGGGAGGGAGCGGGCGGGTCAGCCCCCGGAGGAGCCGAGCAGCGCCTGGACGGTGCGGGACGGGCTCGGGCGGCCGAGGCGCTCCGCCATCCAGCCGCTGGTCGCGACGAGGGAGCGCAGGTCGACGCCGGTCCGGACGCCGAGCCCGTGCAGCATCCAGACCAGGTCCTCGGTGGCCAGGTTGCCGGTGGCGCTCTTCGCGTACGGGCAGCCGCCCAGGCCGCCCGCCGAGGCGTCCACCGTGGTGACGCCCTCGCGCAGCGCCGCCAGGGTGTTGCTGAGCGCCTGGCCGTAGGTGTCGTGGAAGTGCACGGCGAGCCGCTCGACCGGGACGCCGGCCCGCGCGAAACCCGCCAGCACGGCGGTGACCTGGCCCGGGGTGGCCACCCCGATGGTGTCGCCGAGGCTCAGCTCCGCGCAGCCCAGTTCCAGCAGCTGCACGCCGTACCGGACCACCTGCTCGACCGGGACGGGGCCCTCCCACGGGTCGCCGAAGCACATCGAGAGGTAGCCGCGGACCGCGACCCCGGCCTCGGTGGCCCGGGCCACGACCGGGCGGAACATCTCCATGGCCTCGTCCGCCGAGCGGTTGAGGTTGCGGCGGGCGAAGGTCTCGGTGGCGCTGGCGAACACCGCGACGTCGGTGGTGTGGTGGGCGAGCGCACGGTCCAGACCGCGTTCGTTGGGCACCAGCACCGGCAGCCGCAGGCCGGGGTGACGCTCCGGCAGGCCGGCGAGCCGGGGGACCAGCTCCTCGGCGTCGGCCAGCTGCGGTACCCATTTCGGGTGAACGAAGCTGGTGGCCTCGACGGTTCGCAGACCGGCGGCCGCGAGCCGGGCGATGAACTCGGCCTTGATCTCGACCGGCACCAGGGACTTCTCGTTCTGCAGGCCGTCGCGCGGCCCGACCTCGTGGATCCGGACCTCCTCGGGCAGGCCGGGGGCACGGACCGGGTCGGGCAGGCCCAGGTCGAGGGCGTCGGGCTCGCGGGCGGGGACGGAGGCCGTCACGACCGGACCTCCGCGGGCTCGGCGGGTGCGGCGGGTACGGCGGTCGGCACGGTGGGGCCGTCCTCGCCGGCCACGTCCTCGACCGGGGTGACCACGACCAGCAGGTCCTCCATCGCGACGGTGGCGCCGGCGGAAGCCCGCAGTTCGGCCACCACGCCGTCGTGCGGCGCGGCGATCACGTGTTCCATCTTCATGGCCTCCAGCACGAGCAGGGGCTGTCCCTTGCGGACCGTCTCGCCCGCCGTGGTCTTGACGACGGTGACGGTGCCGGGCATCGGGGCGGTCAGGGCGCCGTGGTGCGCGCCGGCCCCGGCGGCGCTCTCGACGACCGGGTCGTAGGCGTGCAGCGGCCAGGCGTCGCCCTCGACGCCGAGCCAGGTCACCGGTCCGGCGGCGAGGCCGGGGGTGGTGTCGGTGGCCAGCGAGAACGTGGTCCTGAGGCCGTCGACGGTCAGGTGCAGCCGGTCGCCGGCCAGGGCCGCGCGGGCGCGGTGCGCGGGGCCCTCGTCGAGCCGGAGCTCCAGGTCGCGGGCGGGCCCACCGGAATTGTCAGTGGCATCGGCTACGTTGCCCGCAGTGATCGAACGGATGCGCACCGACACCGGATCCTGGCCGGGGGTACGGAGTCGGTGGGTGGTCCAGGCGGGGGTGCCGCCCAGGCGCCAGCCGGAGGGAAGGGAGAACGGGTCGGTCCAGCCGTCGGGATCGACGGGCGGAGTGAGTTCCAGGTGCCGTGCCAGCGCGGCCGCGTAGTAGAGGAGGTGAGCGGGCGACGGCGGTTCGTCCGCCGCGGGCGCGTCAGAGGTGGTCGCGTTCGCGGGGGAGTACGGCGCGGTGAGCAGGGCCGGCTGCTCCTGGGCCGTCCGCTCCACCAGGCCGGTGTCCAGCCGACCGGCGGCGACCTCGGGGTGTGCGAGCAGTCGGCGCAGGAAGCCGGTGTTGGTGGTGACGCCCAGGATGCGGGTGTCGGCCAGTGCCGCGCGGAGCCGGCGCAGCGCGGTCGGGCGGTCGGGCCCGTACGCGATGACCTTGGCGAGCATGGGGTCGTAGGCGCTGGTGACGACGGTTCCGGGGGCCACTCCGGAGTCGACGCGGATGCCCTCGCCCCGGGGCTCGTCCAGGGTGAGGATGCGGCCGCCGGTGGGCAGGAAGTCCCGTTCCGGGTCCTCGGCGCAGATGCGGGCCTCGATGGCGTGGCCCAGGAAGGAGATGTCGGACTGGGTGAAGGTGAGTGCTTCGCCGGCGGCGACGCGCACCTGCCACTCGACCAGGTCGAGCCGGTCGGCGTCCGCGCCGACCGCGACGGCGAGCTCGGTGACGGGGTGTTCCACCTGGAGACGGGTGTTCATCTCCATGAAGAAGAAGTCCCGCACCCCCTCGGCGGCGGAGGCGGGGGCGTCCGGGTCGATGCCGGGGACGATGAACTCCACGGTGCCGGCGCCGGTGTAGCCGCAGGACTCCGCGGCGCGGACGGCCGCGGCGCCCATCGCGGCACGGGTCTCGGCATTGAGGAGAACGGAGGGAGCCTCTTCGATCAGCTTCTGGTGGCGGCGCTGGAGGCTGCACTCGCGCTCGCCGAGGTGGACGGTGGTGCCGTGGGCGTCGGCGAGCACCTGCACCTCGATGTGGCGCGGCCGGTCGACCCAGCGCTCCAGCAGCAGGGTGTCGTCGCCGAACGCGGTGCGGGCGACCCGGCGGGCCGCGGCGATCTCGGTGGGCAGGTCGGCGCTGTCCCGCACGAGGCGCATGCCCTTGCCGCCACCGCCGGCGGACGGCTTGAGCAGCACCGGGTAGCCGATCTCGTCGGCGGCGGCGACGAGTTCCTCGTCGGTGGGCGCGGTGGCCTGGCTGCCGGGGACCACCGGCACGCCGGCGGCCCGGACGGCCTCCTTGGCGTTGATCTTGTCGCCCATCAACTCGACCGCACCGGGAGGTGGTCCGATGAAGACGAGGCCCGCGTCGGCGCAGGCGCGGGCGAAGCCGGGGTTCTCGGCGAGGAAGCCGTAGCCGGGGTGGACGGCCTGGGCGCCGGTGCGGCGGGCGGCGGCGAGGATCTGGTCGGTCCGCAGGTAGGTCTCGGTCGCCGAGCTGTCGCTGCGGTCGGCCGGGCCGAGCCGGACCGCGACGTCGGCCTCGCGGACGTGCGGCGCGTCGGCGTCCGCGTCGCTGAACACGGCGACCGAGCGGACACCGAGCCGCCGCAGGGTGCGGATCACCCGGAGGGCGATCTCGCCGCGGTTGGCGACCAGAACTGTGTCGAACATGGGAGGCGTTCCTCCGGGTCGAGGGGAGCCGTATGAAGGAGGTGGCGGTGGGCGATCGGGGCGCCGGCCCGGGTGGGCCGGCGCCGCGGGGAGTCACACCCGGAAGGGAGGGGTCACGGACGCAGGGGTGACACGAGGACGGATCACATGCGGAAGACGCCGTAGGGAGCGGGCGGCGCCAGCGGGGCGTTGGCACAGGCGGTGAGCGCGAGTCCGACGACGGTGCGGGTGTCCATCGGGTCGATCACACCGTCGTCCCAGAGCCGGGCGGTGGCGTAGTAGGCGTTGCCCTGGCGCTCGTACTGCTCGCGGACGGGGCGCTTGAACTCCTCCTCCGCCTCGGTCGGCCACTGCTCGCCGTGCGCCTCCAGCTGGTCGCGGCGGACGGTGGCGAGGACGGAGGCCGCCTGCTCGCCGCCCATCACGGAGATCTTGGCGCCCGGCCACATCCACAGGAAGCGAGGCGAGTAGGCCCGGCCGCACATCGAGTAGTTGCCGGCTCCGTACGAGCCGCCGATCACCACGGTCAGCTTCGGGACACGGGTGCAGGCGACGGCGTTGACCATCTTGGCGCCGTGCTTGGCGATGCCACCCGCCTCGTACTGCCGGCCGACCATGAACCCGGTGATGTTCTGGAGGAAGAGGAGGGGGATGCCGCGCTGGTCGCACAACTCGATGAAGTGGGCGCCCTTGAGGGCCGACTCGGAGAACAGCACGCCGTTGTTGGCGACGATGCCGACCGGGTGGCCGTGGATCCGGGCGAAGCCGGTGACCAGGGTCGAGCCGTACTCGGCCTTGAACTCGGCGAACCGGCTGCCGTCCACCAGGCGGGCGATCACCTCGCGCACGTCGTAGGGCGTGCGCGGGTCGACCGGCACGGCCCCGTACAGGCCCGCCGGGTCGACGGCCGGCGGCTCGACCGGGGCCAGCGGCCACGGTTTGGCCTCGCGCGGGCCGAGCCCGGCGACGATCGTGCGGACGATGGAGAGGGCATGGGCGTCGTCCTCGGCCAGGTGGTCCGTCACGCCCGAGGTGCGGGAGTGCAGCTCGCCACCGCCCAGTTCCTCGGCGGTGACCACCTCGCCGGTGGCGGCCTTCACCAGCGGCGGGCCGCCCAGGAAGATCGTGCCCTGGTTGCGGACGATCACGGCCTGGTCGCTCATCGCCGGGACGTACGCGCCGCCGGCCGTGCACGAGCCGAGCACGGCGGCGATCTGCGGGATGCCCGCGGCGGAGAGCCTGGCCTGGTTGTAGAAGATCCGGCCGAAGTGGTCGCGGTCCGGGAAGACCTCGTCCTGCATCGGGAGGAAGGCGCCGCCGGAGTCCACCAGGTAGACGCAGGGCAGCCGGTTCTCCAGCGCGACCTCCTGGGCGCGCAGGTGCTTCTTCACCGTCATCGGGTAGTAGGTGCCGCCCTTGACGGTGGCGTCGTTGGCGACCACCACCACCTCGCGCCCGGCCACCCGGCCGATGCCGGCGATCACGCCGGCCGCGGGCGCCGCACCGTCGTACATCCCGTCGGCGGCCAGCGGGGCCAGCTCCAGGAAGGGGGAGGCCGGGTCGAGCAGGGTGTCCACCCGGTCGCGGGGCAGCAGCTTGCCGCGGGCGGTGTGCCGGGCGCGGGCCTTGGCACCGCCGCCCAGGGCGGCCGCGTCGAGCTTCGCGCGCAGCTCGGCGACCAGGGCCCGGTGCGCCTCGGTGTTGGCGCGGTAGGCCTCGGAACCCGGGTCGGCGGAGCTGCCGAGCCGGGGCGCCGGTGCGGCGGCTGCGGACGGCGCGGCACCGGGTGCCGCCGCCGTGCCGGTCGCTGCGCTGAGCCGGACGCCGGCGGTTGTGCCGGCGGTTGAGATGACCATTCCCAAGAGCTCCCTTGCCCTCGGCACCAGGTGGGCAGCCGGGTGCGGTCCGCCCGTGATCCACGTTAATTAACGTTAACTTACGCAGCCAGGTTAACGGCCGATAACCCGACTGTCTACGATGGGCGGTATGCCGAACGTCCCCGCCGCCTCCGCGCTCAGCCGCCGTGACCAGATCCGCCGGGAGGCCGCGAGGCTGTTCGCCGCGCGGGGCTTCCTCGGCGTGGGCGTGGACGAGATCGGCAAGGCGGTCGGAATCAGCGGCCCCGGGCTCTACCGCCACTTCGCCGGCAAGGACGCGATGCTCGCGGACCTGCTGATCGGCATCAGTGAGCGCCTGCTGGACGAGGGGCGCAGGCGGGCCGGCGGCGGCGAAGGCCCGGCTGCCACGCTGGACGCGCTGATCGGCGGCCACGTCGACTTCGCCCTGGACGACCGCGACCTGATCACCCTCCACGACCGCGAGCTGCTGAACCTCAAGGAGGAGGACCGGCGCACCGTCCGCCGGCTCCAGCGCGGCTACGTCGAGCTGTGGGTGGAGGTGGTCCGGCAGGCCTACCCGCCGCTGGCCGACCCTGCCGCCGAGCCGGTGGCGCGGGCCGCCGTGCACGCCGTCTTCGGCCTGATCAACTCGACCCCGCACAGCCTCGGCTCGAGCCCCGACCACGGCGAGCGCACCGCCCTCCAGCGCGACGGCATGGCGGCCCTGCTCCACACCCTCGCCCACGGCGCGTTCGCGGCGGCGGCGGAGTCGGCCGCCGCCACCGCCGACAGGTCGGCCGCCGCCGCGACAGCCACGGCGACCACGGCGACCACGGCCGCCGCGGGGCCCGCGGGAGCCTGAGCCCCGCGCCCCAGGGAACGCCCCCGCCCGGGTCGCCCCCCCTGCCCGGCTGCTCCTCGCCCGGGGCGTCCCCTGTCCGGCTGCGCCTCGCCCGGTCGCGCCAAGGCCTCCGCGCCCTTCGGGGGGCGGCCAGGTGGGGGACGGCCGGGCGGTGAAGGGTTTGGCGGAGAATGGTCGGGGAGTAAAGGTTTCGCCGGTGAAGGCCTCGACGGCTGCCCGTCCCGAGGCCTAGTCCCAAAGGACGGCGTCCACCCACCCCTGGCCGCTGGGCGTCGCGCAGGCCGTCGGCGATGCTGGAGGCGGCCGGGAGAGAGCGGGCCGGGCGGGTGTTCGATCGGGAATCACCGCAGGCCGCGGGCTGTTGGCCAGTCCGCCGGACCGGACGATCCGGGCTGCCCCGGCCCGCCCCGAACCCACCCGGGCCGGAAACGTCATGGCGGCCACCCGACGAAATGGTTAGCATCTCTAAATATGCCTGAGACTCACGGATCCACGGCGGAGCAATCCCCGAGCGGCCCCCCAGCCCCCGGCTCGACCCAGGCGGTCCCCGTCGACGGCCCGCAGGCCGGCGCCGGGAACACCGGGCCCACTGAGAACCCCGAGCGCACCGAAAAGACCGAGCGCACCGAAAAGACCGAGCGCACCGAAAAGACCGAGCCCGCCGGGAGCACCGGGCCCGCCGAGGGCGCCGAGCCGGCCGGCTGGCTGCGCCGTCTGGTCGGCTACAGCTGGCGCTCCCGCCGCAGCCTGCTGCTCGCCTTCGGCGCCTCGCTCCTCGGCATGGCCGTCACCGCGCTGGTGCCGCTGGTCACCAAGCTGATCATCGACGACGTCATAGTCGCCCACACCAGATCGCTGGCCCCGTGGGCGGTGGTGCTGCTGCTCGCCGCCCTCGTGGTCTTCGGCTGCACCCAGGTCCGCCGCTACTACGGCGGCCAGCTCGCGGTCGACGTCCAGCACGACCTGCGCAGTGACCTGTTCCGCTCGCTCGGCCGGCTCGACGGCCACCGCCAGGACCGGTTGGACACCGGCCAGGTGGTCGGGCGCGCGACCTCGGACCTCCAACTGGTCAACGGCCTGCTCTCGATGTTGCCGATGATGACCGGCTATCTGCTGATGTTCGTCATGTCGCTGGCCGTGATGCTCTGGCTGTCCCCGCCGCTCACCCTGATCGCCCTGGTCATGGGCCCGGCGCTGTGGTGGGTCTCGGTGCTCAGCCGCAAGCGCCTCTTCCCCTCCACCTGGGCCGCCCAGCAGGAGGCGGCCGCCGTCGCCGGCGTGGTGGACGGTGCGATCGGCGGCGTCCGCGTGGTCAAGGGCTTCGGCCAGGAGGCACAGGAGCTCGACAAGCTGGAGGCGGCCTCCCGCAACCTCTTCGCGGCCCGGCTCCGTTCGATCCGGTTGAACGCCCGCTACAACCCGGCGATGCAGGCGATCCCGGCGCTCGCCCAGGTCGGCGTCCTGGCCTTCGGCGGCTGGCTGGCCGTGGACGGGAGCGTCACGCTCGGCACCTTCGTCGCCTTCTCCACCTACGTCGCCCAGATGACCGGTCCGGTGCGGATGCTGACCATGGTCATCACCGTCGGCCAGCAGGCCCGGGCCGGCGTCGAGCGCGTCCTGCAGCTGATCGACGAGCGCCCGCTGGTCCAGGAGCGCCCGGACGCCCGCACCCTGGACCTCGCGCACGGCGAGATCCCGCACGGCGCCGCTGCCGGAACCACCTCCGGAACGGCCGCCGGAACCACCTCCGGCACCTCCACCGTCGGTGCGCGGACCCCCGACGTCGCCCTGGAGTTCGACCAGGTCGAGTTCCGCTACGACCCCGAGCACCCCTCCCCCGTCCTGCACGGCCTCAGCCTGAAGCTGGCCCCCGGCGAGACCCTCGCGCTGGTCGGCGCCTCCGGTTCCGGCAAGTCGACGGTGGCCCAGCTGGTGCCCCGTTTCTACGACCCGGCCGCCGGCACCGTTCGCCTGTACGGCCACGACCTGCGCGACCTCACCCTGGACTCGGTCCGCGCGACGGTCGGCATCGTCCCCGAGGAGAGCTTTCTCTTCTCCGAGTCGGTCCGCACCAACATCGCCTACGGCCGCCCGGACGCCACGGACGAGCAGGTGGTCGCCGCCGCCCGCGCCGCCCAGGCCGACGAGTTCGTCCGCGCGCTGCCGGACGGCTACGACACCAGGGTCGGCGAGCAGGGGCTGACCCTCTCCGGCGGCCAGCGCCAGCGCATCGCACTGGCCCGGGCGATCCTCACCGACCCCCGGATCCTGCTGCTGGACGACGCCACTTCCGCAGTGGACCCGCAGATCGAGGCGGAGATCCACGACGCGCTGCGCTCGGTGATGACCGGCCGCACCACGCTGCTGATCGCCCACCGCCGTTCGAGCCTCCAGCTCGCGGACCGGATCGCCGTGCTGGAACGCGGCCGGCTGCTGGACCTCGGAACGCATGAGGAGCTCGAGGCCCGATGTCCCCAGTACCGGGCCCTGATCACCGACCCCGAGGCCGGTCGCGACACCCGGCGGTCCACGCCCGACTCCACTCCTGAGTCCACCCCCGAGTCCACCCTCGATCAGGCACCCGACGAAGTCCCGGGGCAGCCGGCCACCGGCGGCGCCACCACCGGCGACACCCCAGTGCTCCCCACCCCGGCCCTGGCCAAGGCCGCCCGCACCGCCGACCCCGACCTGCTGGAGAAGGTCGCCGCCCTGCCGCCCGCCTCTGACACCCCGGCCGTCCCCCGCGCCGAGGCCGAGGCCGGGGATCCCGACTTCACCCTGCGCCGCCTGCTGCGTCCCTTCCGTGTCCCGCTGCTCATCGCCCTGCTGCTGGTCGCCCTGGACGCGGCGGCCGGACTGGTGCTGCCGGTGCTGATCCGGCACGGCATCGACGAGGGCGTCCGCAAGGGCCTGATGTCCGGCGTCGCGGTGGCCGCGCTCGCCGCGCTCGTCGTGGTCCTCCTGGACTGGGTGGTGCAGGGTGCCGAGAACCGGGTCAGCGGCCGCACCGGTGAGCGCGTCCTCTACACGCTCCGGCTCAAGATCTTCGCCCACCTCAACCGGCTGGGCCTGGACTACTACGAGCGCGAGCTGACCGGCCGGATCATGACCCGGATGACCACCGACCTGGACTCGCTGACCTCCTTCCTCCAGACCGGCATGGTCACCGCCGTGGTCAGCCTGCTGACCTTCGCCGGGATCTTCGCCGCCCTGCTGATCATCGATGCCGGCCTGGCCCTGGTGGTCTTCGCCGTCCTGCCGCTGCTGGTGATCGCCACCCTGGTGTTCCGCAAGAAGTCCAAGGACCAGTACGAGCGCTCCCGCGACCTGATCAGCACGGTCAACGCCGACCTCCAGGAGAACGTGGCCGGGATGCGGATCGTCCAGGCCTTCCGCCGTCTGGACACCAACACCGACCGCTTCGTGGCCCGCGGCATCGCCTACCGCGAGGCCCGGGTCCGGGCCCAGCTCTACATCTCGCTGTACTTCCCGTTCGTCCAGTTCCTCTCCAGCGTGGCCGCCGCGCTGGTGCTGATCGTCGGCGCGGCCCGGGTCGACGCGGGGACCCTGACGGTCGGTGCGCTGGTCGCGTACCTGCTCTACATCGACCTGTTCTTCGCGCCGGTCAACCAGCTGTCCCAGGTGTTCGACGGGTACCAGCAGGCCTCGGTGGGCCTCGGCCGGATCCGCGAGCTGCTGCGCACCCCGACCACCACCGCCGAGGCGGCCGACCCGGTCCAGGTGGCCGAGGGCCTGCGCGGTGAGATCTCCTTCGAGGGCGTCGGTTTCGCCTACAACGGCGGCGCGGACGGCGCCCCGACCGTGCTGAGCGGAGTGGACCTGCACATCCCGGCCGGGCAGACGGTGGCGCTGGTCGGCGAGACCGGCGCCGGCAAGTCGACGCTGGTGAAGCTGGTCGCCCGGTTCTACGACGCGACGGAGGGCACCGTCCGGGTGGACGGGGTCGACCTCACCCGCTACGACCTGGCGCAGTACCGGCACCGCCTGGGCGTGGTGCCGCAGGAGGCGTACCTGTTCGCGGGCACGGTCCGCGAGGCGATCGCCTACGGTCGGCCGGACGCCTCGGCGGCCGAGGTGGAGGCGGCGGCCCGGGCGGTCGGCGCCCACGACATGATCGTCCGACTCTCGGGCGGCTACGACCACGAGGTGGCCGGTCGCGGGCGGAACCTCTCGGCGGGCCAGCGCCAGCTGATCGCGCTGGCCAGGGCCGAGCTGGTCGACCCGGACATCCTGCTGCTCGACGAGGCCACCGCGGCGCTCGACCTGGCCACCGAGGCGGCGGTCAACCAGGCCGCCGACCGGCTCAGTGGCGGCCGGACCACCCTGGTCATCGCCCACCGTCTGACCACCGCCGAGCGCGCGGACCGGGTGGTCGTGCTGGACCACGGCCGGGTGGTCGAGGACGGCACGCACACCGAACTGCTCGCCCGGGGCGGAACCTACTCCCGGCTCTGGCAGGCGTTCATCGCCGACGGCCACCCGGCGGTCGAGACCGTCGCCGCCATCTAGGGCCGCTGCGCCCCGGGACCGCTGCGGCCCGGGGCCGTTCCGCACCCAGGGCCGCCCCGCACCGGGGCCGCGCCCTACCCGCACGTCGTCTGACGGGCCTTCACGCGAGGTCCGTCAGGCGGCGATCAGCGAGGCCAGCAGCCCCGAGGCATCGATCCCGCGCGGCAGTTCGCTCACCTGCCCGTCCCCGACCTCGACCACGCGCCAGCCGGAGCCGTCCGCCCGGCTGGCGAGGTCGGTGGTGACGAAGCGGCAGCCGAGTCTGCGGACCAGCGCCGGGACGTCGGTGAGATCGGGCTCGACGGCCCGGCGCGGGGCGTCCGGGTGCGGCCCGACCAGGACGGGCCGGCCGTCCAGCCACCACACCCGGGCCTCCACGGCGCGCCCGCCGCTTTCCGGCGCGCCGCGGTCCGCGTGCTCCGGCCCGGTGGGGCCGACGGTGTCGGCCCCACCGGCCACCCCGCGCCTCGCGGCCGCGTCACTCGTACCGGCCGGTCCCTCCGCCGGTACGCCCGCGCCCTCGAACTCCTCGTACCGTCGCAGCACCACGCCGCCCGCCAGGAACTCGCCCTGCAGCTCGACGAACCGCTCCACCACCCGGCCGACCGCCGTCAGGTCGGCCAGTTCCGGTACGTAGCAGGCCTCGAGCCACTCGTGCTTGCGCGACTTCACGTAGTCCTTGACGATCGCCGGTCCGTGCCCGCCGAGCCGGGCCGCGGCCTCCGCCAGCTCCGCCGGCCCGGGCGGCACCGCCCCGTCGGACGGGATCCACGCACTGGCCGGCGTCGCACCCTCGAACACGTCGTACCAGCCGGGCAGTTCGTGGGCGGCCGCGTACCCGGGCGCGCTGGTCAGCAGGTTGCCGCCGCGGGCGGTGAGCGCGGCGGCGAAGTCGGCGTACCGGGCGGAGGGCAGCATCCAACCCCGGTACCAGAGCGGTCCGCTGTCCCGCGGCACCCGCCGGACGGCCTCGTCGGCCCGTCCGGCGAGCAGCCTGTCGTGGTCGACCAGGTGGTGCTCGCCGCCCAACTCCCGCAGCATCCTGGCCTCCCAGGCGAAGTGCGGGTCGGGTCGGCGCGGGTTGAGCGGATCGGCGGGGAAGATGATCGCGGGTTCGGGCATGGCCGTCAGGGTACGGCCGGCGGGCTGATCCCGCGCCCGCCACGACGGACCGGCCGGCCCGAGCACTCCGACCGGAGTGTCGAATCCCCTCGACGCCCCGGTCGGCCGCTGCGAGAGTGACCCGATGCGAAATCTGCTGCGATCCCGCAGACGCAGGCCGAGGCAGGCCGCCCGCACCGTGGTCCTGGACGGGAACGGCTCGGTCTTCCTGCTCCGTTCGGACAACGACGAGGTCGGCGTGCACTGGACCATGCCGGGCGGCGGACTGGAGCCGGGCGAGACGCCGTGGGAGGGCGCCCGGCGCGAGCTGTGGGAGGAGACGGGCTGGAGCGATCTCGAACCCGGCCCGCTGCTCTGCACCTGGGAGCACGACTTCACCTGGCACGGCACCCCGGTCCGCCAGCACGAGCACATCTACCTCACCGGCGGACCGCACCGCGGCCCGGTCGGCGACGTCAGCGAGGTGCACGCCGTCGACCGGATCCTGGACTGGCGCTGGTGGACCCCGGCGGACCTCGCCGACGAGAACGCCGACGCGCTCTGGCCGCCCGCGCTGCCGGAACTGCTGGACGCTGTCCGTACGGGCTGGGTCGTGGACGGGCGGCCGCCGGTGCCCGTCGACCTCGGGTACGTCCCGAACGCTCCGGCCACCCGTCAGGCCCGCTAGACCGCTGAACCGCCGGCCTGCTGAACCGCCAGCCCGCTGAACCGCCGGCCCGCCGGCCCGCTGAACCGCTGGGCCCACCGGTCCGCCGGCCGCGGCGTCGAACGGCTCCCGGCGGAGCGGCTACGCGCGCCTGCCGCGTCGGGTCCGCCCGGCCGGGCCGGCCGGAGCGGGCTCCCACCCGTGCAGTTCCAGCTCCCGGTCGTGCAGCGCGGCGGGGTTCATCAGCACCGTCAGCCGGGCGCCGACCAGTTGCTCGGAGCCGAGCCCGGTCGCGGACAGCAACTGCTCGGTCGGCACCGAGACGGCGATGGCGGGCCGCCAGGAGGGCAGCACCACCAGACAGGTGCCGCGGCCGACCCGGATCGGCCGTGCCGCCACCCGCACCGGCGCGCGCTCCTCCGGTCGGCCGAGGGCCTCGGCCGGTCCGGGGCTGCCGCCGATCAGGATGCCGAGCGGAGGGTCGCTCCACGAGGTCCCGGCGGCAGGGCCGGCGGCGGTGACGGCATCGACTGCAGCGAAGCCGAGGGCGTCCTGGTCGGCCCCGAACGACGGCCCCTGCGCCGCGAGTTCCCGCGCACCGGCACGTTCGCCCGCTTGGCCGGCGGCGTCCGGCAGGCCCGCCCCGGTCGGGCCGGACGCGGCCGTCTCCCGTGCGGTCGCCCCCTGCCCGTTCTGGGCGGCCTGCGGATGCATCCGGCGCAGTCGCCGTGAGGGAGAGGGCCGTCGGTAGCCCAGGATCCGCGGCTCTTCGCGCACCGGGCGCGGCGCCGCTCCGGAGCGGCCGACCTCCGACGGTGCGGCGGCGGGCAGATACCGGACGAACCCGCCCTCGGGCCCGCCCCGGTCCGGCCCGTCGAGGGTGTCGGGTGCCGTGGCAGCGATGCCCGCGGAGGCGTCGCGCCCGGCCGGGCCGCGCCCGGCCTGAGCGTTCCCGGCCTGAGTGCCGGCGTTGCCCTGCGGGTCGCCCTGCGGGTCGGCGTCCGCGCCGACGTCCGCACCGAGCAGGGCCCAGATCTCGGCGACCGGTCGGCGGCACGCGTCCGCCAGCTCGGCGGCGGAACGGCCCCGGGCGTGCGCGGCCCGCAGCCGGTCGGCGAACGCCGCCCGCAGCCGTGCCGTGGTCGGGTCGCCGCCGGTCGGACCGTCGTGGTCCTCCGGGCCGACCGCGCGCGGGACGGGCGGCGCCTCGACGTCGTTCCGGCTGCGCGGCCGCGGCACCGTGTCGTGGCGCACCGTGTCCTGCCGAGCCGTGCCGCCCTGGCGCGGCGTACCCACCGCACCCACCGCACCCGCCGGGACGCCGGCCGCGGCCGCACCGGGCTCGGCGGCGGTCGCGATCGAGCACATCGGAACGGCCATGGCGGGCCGGCCGGTCTCGGCGGGTGGAGGCGAGGACCCGGCGCTGTCCCCGGGCGGGCCGGGCAGGGACGGGTCGGTTGCGGTGGTGCGGAGCGAGGTCATCGGCTGGCCCTTCGGGGAACGGTTCCGACGATCCTCCCGCACGGCGCGATCAGCTCCAAGCGTCGAACCCGATGGTGTGCGCCATACCACCGTGGGATGGTCGCGGGGCCGCCCAGGGATCGTCCAAGACAGCGCAGGGCGAACACTGTTGCCACGCGACCGGCGTGGCGTCCCGTGCTGTTCGCCGCCCCCGACCCCGCCCCACCGGGTGTGATCAACTTCCGGGCGCGACAAAGCCCTTGAGGTCGGCGAGCACCGCGTTGGCCGCCATGACTCCGAGCCCGAGGAACCAGGTCTCGTCCGAAACCGGCCGGGCCTGACCGGACTTGACCGCACCGAGCGTCTTCCAGAGCGCACCGCCCAGCACCGCGTCCTGATTGGTCGAGCTGGGGCTGCCGTACACGCCGTAGAAGATCCAGTCGGCGTCGGCCTTGTCGATCTGTTCCGGGCTGACCTCCACCGCGAGCTCCTGGACCCGCTCGATCTCGGGCTGCGGCAGCGGCACGTCGGTGAGGATGGTGCCGATGAACGAGAGCTCGGCGTAGAGCCGGGTCCGGCCCGGCATGAAGCGCAGCGGGGTGATGGTGGGTCGCTTGTCGCCGAGCTTCGCGCCGATCGCGGCGGCGGCCGCCTGGTACGCGTCGAGCTGGGCCTTGGCCTCGGTCTCCAGGCCGAACGCGCTCGCGTTGAGCAGGAAGTTCTGCTTCCAGGGGTAGCCGGGGCGCAGCGAGAAGACGGTCGGCGCGATCTTGGACAGCTGCGCGTACTGGTCCTGGGCGCGCAGCTGGCTGCCGAGGATCAGGTCCGGCTTGAGCGCGGCGATGGCCTCCAGGTTGAGGCTGTTGATGGTGCCGACGGCAGCGGGGCTGCCGGCCTTGTCCCTGAGGTAGGACGGCAGGGACTTCGACCCGTCGGTGTGGACGACGCCGACCGGCTGGATGCCGAGGGCGACGACGTTGTCGAGCTCGCCGGTGTCCAGCACCACGACCCGGGTGGGCCTGGCCGGGATGACGGTCTCGCCCATCGCGTGCCTGAGGGTGCGCGGGTAGACGCCGGGGGCGGCGTCGGTGCCGAAGCCCTTCATCTTCTCGATCACGGTGGCGTAGTCGTCACCGCCCTGCTTGACCGACTTCTGGTTCGGGGAGGAGCCGCCGCCGGCCGGGGTCGAGCCGCCGCTGCCTCCCGACCCGCCCGATCCACCGGATCCGCCCGAGCTGCCGCAGGCGGTGAGCAGCCCACCGAGGCCGAGGACCGCTCCGCCGGCGAATGTCGCGGTGAGGAACCTGCGGCGGCCGGCGGTGCGGGGGGCGGTGCGGGCGACGAGGGCCAGGTCGTCGGGGGTGGGGGACACGCGGCGCTCCATTCACGATCGAAATTAGGTTAGGCAAACCTATCCGACTCGGGGTGACGGGGTCGCGGGCCGCTCGTACCAGGGGGGCAAACCATGCCGAACCTTGGCAAAAGGAAGAAAATTCCTTGGGTCAACTCCTTTGAAACAAAGGTACATGGGTTAGCAAGCCGTAAATACATCAGCTCCAACGGCCCGTGCGGGAACGAATCGAAGTGAGTGGTTTAGATCACCAAGGGTTGGTCTACTCAACCTTCCACGCCCGCATCTAGGGTGCGCTGGTGTTTGATCAGCAGCTCTCAGAGCACACGAGCAGCGGCCGGGCAATGGCGCCCGGCGCTCCGCAGGGTGCCCCGGTCAGTGGCATCAGTGGTGGAGTCCCCGCGGGTCAGGGGACGGCTGGGGGAGCGGGGGACAAGGGTCTACGGGGTGGTTCCGTCGGCCTGCTGAGCAGCGTGGTGCTGGGCGTCTCGACGGTCGCCCCGGTCTACTGCCTGACCGCCACGCTCGGACCGACCGTCACCGCGGTCGGCGTCCAGATGCCCGCGGTGTTCCTCGCGGGCTTCCTGCCGATGCTGCTCGTCGCGTTCGCGTACAAGGAGCTGAACAAGGACTTCCCGGACTGCGGAACGTCCTTCACCTGGGGCGTGCGGGCCTTCGGCCCCCGGGTCGGCTGGATGGCCGGCTGGGGTCTGACGGTGGCGACCATCATCGTGCTCTCCAACCTGGCCGGGGTCGCGACCGACTTCCTGTACCTGATGCTCGGGGAGATGACCGGCAGCAGCTGGGTCACCGAGCTCGACCAGAACAAGGCCGTCCACCTGCTCACCGTGGTCCTGCTGATCGCCGGCGCCACCGCGATGAGCTACCGGGGGATGACCGCCACCAAGTGGTTCCAGTACAGCCTGGTCGGCCTCCAGCTGGCCGTGCTGCTGCTCTTCTCCGCCATCGCCATCGGCAAGGCCGCCTCCGGCGACCTGCCCGACTCGATCGGCTTCTCCTTCTCCTGGCTCAACCCGCTCGAGGTCAGCTCGTTCAGCGCGTTCACCGCCGGACTGTCGCTGTCGATCTTCATGTACTGGGGCTGGGACACCTGCCTGACCATGAACGAGGAGACCCAGGGCAGCGCCAAGACCCCGGGCCGCGCCGCGATGATCTCCATGGTCACCCTGGTCGGCTCGTACCTGCTGGTCGCGATCGCCTCCCAGATGTTCGCGGGCGTCGGCAGCACCGGCAACGGCCTCGGCAACCCGGCCACCGCCGACAACGTGTTCGCCGCGCTGGCCCGTCCTGTGCTCGGCTCGCCGTGGAGCATCCTGCTCTTCCTGGCAGTCGTCGCCAGCGCCGCCGCCAGCCTGCAGACCACCTTCATCCCGGTGGCCCGCACCCTGCTCGCGATGAGCGCCTACCGCGCCGTGCCACCGCGCTTCGGCGCCGTCCACCCGCGCTTCCGCACCCCGGGCTACGCCACCGTCGCGGCGGGCATCGCCACCGCGGTCTTCTACGTGGGCATGAGCCTGATCAGCGAGAACGTCGTCCAGGACACCATCCTGGCGCTCGGTCTGATGATCTGCTTCTACTACGCGCTGACCGCCTTCGCCTGCGTCTGGTACTTCCGCCGCTCGCTGCGCACCGGCGTCCGCGACCTGCTGCTCAAGGGCGCCGCCCCGCTCCTCGGCGGAGTGCTGCTCACCGCGGTCTTCCTGCAGACCCTCACCGATGCCTGGGACCCGGACTACGGCAGCGGTTCGGTCTTCGGCATCGGCTCGGTCTTCGTGATCGGCGTCGGCATCCTGCTGCTCGGCGCCGGCCTGATGACCTGGTACGGCTTCATCCGGCCGGAGTTCTTCCGCGGCGAGACGCTGACCAAGGACACCCAGGCACTGGTCGTGGAGGACTGACACCAGTACTGTTGAGCGCATGAAGCGTTTCACGGGCCTGTGCTGGTGGCCGTCCTCGGACGGCCCCCCCACCCTCCCGAGCAAGGCCGTCCGGGATGGACGGCCCCGCTGCGTTTTTCTCGCCCCTCGCTCCCCCCAGAAAAGGCCCCCCGCA
>NZ_JBVILX010000011.1:263671-267128 GCF_055580145.1 Kitasatospora sp. NPDC032121
CCGAGGACCTCCAGGTGTTGGGTGGGGAGGGGGGAACCGCGTCTTGTTGGGCGGGGGGATTTTTCTCGGTTTTTTTTTGTGGTTTCTTTCTCGCCCTCCCCACCACACTCGCCTGAGCAGGGCCGTCCGGGATGGACGGCCCTGCTGCGTTTTCCGCGCCCCGCGCTCCCCGCAGAACGGGCCCCTCGCCCCGGACGGCAGACCACCACCGCCGCACCGAGGAGAGACCTTGACCACCACGCCCGCGTCCGCCGCCGCCGTCGCCACGACCGTTCCGTCCGGCACGACCGGTACGACCGGCACGACCGTTCCGTCCGGTACGACCAGCACGTCCGTCCCGTCCGTTCCGTACGACGACGACCCGAGCGCCCACCGCGTCCTCACCGGGGACCGCCCCACCGGACCGCTCCACCTCGGCCACTACTTCGGCACCCTGCGCAACCGCGTCCGGCTCCAGGACCAGGGCGTCGAGATGTTCGTCGTGGTCGCCGACTACCAGGTCATCACCGACCGCGACCTCGCCGACCGGCTCGCCGAGCACACCGAGAACCTCGTCCTCGACTACCTCGCCGCCGGCCTCGACCCCGAGCGGGCGACGATCTTCCCGCACAGCGCCGTCCCCGCCCTCAACCAACTGCTGCTCCCCTTCCTCAGCCTGGTCAGCGTCGCCGAACTGCGCCGCAACCCCACCGTCAAGGACGAGATCACCCACTCCCGGCAGTCCGCCGTCAGCGGGCTGATGTTCACCTACCCCGTCCACCAGGCCGCCGACATCCTCTTCTGCAAGGCCGACCTGGTCCCGGTCGGCCAGGACCAGCTGCCCCACCTCGAAGTCGCCCGCACCGTCGCCCGCCGCTTCAACGAGCGCTACCCGCACGCCGACGGCAGCGCCGTCTTCCCCCGCCCCCAGGCCCTGCTCTCCGACGCCCCGATGCTGCTCGGCACCGACGGCGGCAAGATGAGCAAGAGCCGGGGCAACGCCGTCGCCCTCGGCGCCACCGAGGACGAGACCGCCCGGATCATCCGCGGCGCCCGGACCGACGCCGACCGCCGGATCGGCTACGACCCGGTCAACCGGCCCGAGGTCTCCAGCCTCGTCCTGGTCGCCGCCCTCTGCCAGGACCGCACCCCCGAAGCCGTCGCCGAGGAGATCGGCGACGGCGGAGCCGCGGTGCTCAAGCGCACCGTCACGGAGTCCGTCAACGAGTTCCTCCGCCCGATGCGCGCCCGCCGCGCCGCACTCGCCACCGACCGGGGCCACCTGAGGCAGGTCCTGCGCGACGGCGCCGAGCGGGCCAACGCCGTCGCCGACGCCACCCTCGCCGAGGTCCGGGAGGTGATGGGGGCGGCGATCTGAAGAGCGCTCACCGCCGGGCACCGGCAGGGCGGGGGACATCGGCCGCTTGACACGGGGCATATCGTCACCGGGCGGTCGCGGCCACGACGCGACCGCCCGCACCCCGATCCCGCGCCCGAAAGGTGGCCCGGCCCATGGACCAGCACCCGACCACACCCGGCCAGGGGCTGACCCGCCCGCCGCACCTGCGCCCCGGCGACCACATCGCCGTCGTCGCCCCCAGCGGCCCCATCGACGCCGAACGCCTCGCCGCCGGCTGCGCGATCCTCCGCTCCTGGGGGTTGCGCGTCACCGTCGCCCCGCACGTCCTCGACACCCACCCCACCCTCCGCTACCTCGCCGGCGCCGACGCCGACCGCGCCGCCGACCTCCAGTCCGCCTGGCTCGACCCCACCGTCGACGCCGTCATCTGCGCCCGCGGCGGGTACGGCGTGCACCGACTGGTCGACCTGCTCGACTGGACCGCGATGCGCGCCGCCGCGCCCAAGCCCTTCATCGGCTTCAGCGACGTCAGCTCCCTGCACGAGGCCTTCGCCCAGCGCCTCGGCCTCGCCACCCTGTACGGCCCGCTGGCCGCCGGGGCCTCCTTCGTCGCCGACGGCCCGACCGCCGAGCACCTGCGCCGCACCCTCTTCGACCCGGCCGCCGTCACCGTCCTCACCTCACCCACCGCCGCCCCGCTCGTCCCCGGCCGGGCCCGCGGCGTCACGGCCGGCGGCTGCCTCCACGTCCTCACCGCCGAGCGCGGCACACCCGCCGCGCGGCCCTCCTACGAGGGCGGCATCCTGCTGCTCGAAGACGTGAACGAGCACCCCTACCAGCTCGACCGGCTGCTCACCCAGCTCCTGCGCTCCGGCGCGCTCGACGGCGTGGCCGGCGTGGCCCTGGGCTCCTGGGAGGGTTGCGGACGGCCCGAGCGGATCCGGGACGTGATGCTCGACCGGCTCGGCGGGCTCGGCGTTCCCGTGCTCTGGGAACTGGGCTTCGGCCACTGCCCCTCCACCCTCACCGTCCCGCTCGGCGTTCCCGCTCTGCTCGACGCCGACGCCGGCACCCTGACACTGGACCAGCCCGCCCTCGTCGGCCGCTGAGCTCGCGACCGACCGGACCCGACCCGACCCGACTCGACTCGGTGAGTCCGGCCCGTCCGGGGGCACCGAGCAAGGGGCACGCTGAAAGAGGTGCGCCCTGAGTAAGGTGCCGCCATGAACGAGGACCGCCTCACCGCCCTTGCCCTCGGCTTCCTGCGCGGCCCGGGCAGCAACGCCCGCACGATCCTCGGACTTGCCGGCCCGCCCGGCGCCGGCAAGTCCACCCTGGCCCGCCGTCTGGTCGCCGAGGTCGAGCGCGCCGAAGGCCCCGGCAGCGCCGCCTACGTCCCGCTCGACGGCTTCCACCTCTCCGGCGCCCAGCTCGACCGCCTCGGCCTGACCCACCGCAAGGGGGCCCCGGCCACCTTCGACGCCCACGGTTACGTCGCCCTGCTGCGCCGCATCGCCGGCGACCGCTTCCAGGACATCTACGTCCCGGACTTCGACCGCACCCTGGACGAACCGGTCGCCGCCCGCCACGTGGTCCGCCCGCACACCCGACTCGTCATCACCGAAGGCAACTACCTCGCCTCCGCAGACACCCCCTGGCCCGACGCCCGTCGACTGCTCCACGAGCTCTGGTACGTGCACACCGACGACGAGGAACGTGAGGAGCGCCTGCTCCGGCGGCACCGCGACGGCGGACGCGACGAAGCCGCCGCCCGCCACTGGGTCATCGGCAACGACCATCCGAACGGCGAGTACGTGAAGCCCGGCCGGGCGCTCTGCACCCGGACCGTCTCCGGGACGGGTTTGCCTTCGGTCTCGGGCAGGGGTAGTGTTTTCTAGTCGCTCGGCAGGGAGCACCGGACACGCACTGCGCGGACGGTCCCGGGGCGGCCAATCCTCTGAAACACCACTTCCGGTTCGTGCCGGTCGTTTCGCTTTTTCGCGTGACGGCTCGGTGCTTATTCGGCGTGCTCGTTTTATCGGGTTGCGGCCGGATTCGCTTTTCGGGGCGGAGATCGGCTAGAGTTTGAAACGTCGGACAGGGCGTCAAGCCCCGGAA